>NZ_LMEG01000023.1:0-371406 GCF_001426275.1 Ensifer sp. Root423
GCGGCGATAAAGGCCGTGCCGAAGGAGATCTTCAAGGCATTGAGCGTGCGCGGATCAAGCGCCAGCGCCACGAACTGCGCCCAGCCGAGCCCGCTGGCGCGAAACACCAGACCCGACAGCGGGATCAACACGATCAGAACCAGCCAGCTCAGCGTGATCCCGAGCGACAATCCAAATCCAGGCAAAACACTCGGCTGGCGAAATCGCCAGGGTGCAGTCTTCGTCGCATCCGTCAATGGCACTACCTTTGCAGTCTTTACGCGGCACGATGAAACGCGCTTCGCTCGAGGGCTCGGCCCGGCGCGACGCGAAGCAGCGCGCGCAGCCGGGCTCGCCGGCTGCGCGCGCTGTTCAGGTTTTATTGGCCCGGCTTGTAGAGCGTGTCGAAGACACCGCCGTCGCCGAAGAATTTCGGCTGGGCTTCTTTCCAGCCGCCGAAGTCTTCGATGGTGACGAGCTTCAGTTCGCCGAACCGCTTGATATCGGCCGGGTCTGCCGCTGCCGGCTTGAACGGCCGGTAGTAGTGCTTGGCCGCGATCTTCTGGCCGGCATCGCTGTAGAGGTAGCCGAGATAGGCTTCCGCCACCTTGCGTGTACCCTTGGTGTCGACGTTGCCGTCGACGAGCGCTACGGGCGGCTCCGCCTTGATCGAGATCGACGGCGTGACGATCTCGAACTTGTCGGGGCCGAGTTCCTCGAGCGACAGGTAGGCTTCGTTTTCCCAGGCGAGCAGCACGTCGCCGAGGCCGCGCTGCACGAAGGTCGTCGTAGCGCCACGCGCGCCGGTATCGAGCACCGGCACGTGCTTGAAGAGCTCGGTCACATATTCCTGCGCCTTGGCGTCGTCACCGCCATTGGCGGAGCGGCCATAGGCCCAGGCAGCGAGGAAGTTCCAGCGCGCGCCGCCCGAGGTCTTCGGGTTTGGCGTGATCACCTGGATATCGGGCTTGACCAGATCGCCCCAGTCCTTGATGCCCTTGGGGTTGCCCTTGCGCACCAGGAACACGATCGTCGACGTGTAGGGCGCGCTGTTGTTTTCGAACTTCGTCTTCCAGTCTGCCGGGATCTTGCCGGTTTCCTTGGCGATCGCGTCGATGTCCGCTTCGAGCGCCAGCGTCACGACGTCGGCCTGCAGGCCGTCGATGACCGAGCGGGCCTGCTTGCCCGAACCGCCGTGCGACGTCTGGATCGTCACGGTCTCACCGGTGTCCGCCTTCCACTTCTCGGCAAAGGCAGCATTGAAGTCCTTGTAGAGTTCTCGTGTCGGATCATAAGACACGTTCAGGATCGTCGTGTCGGCAAACGCAACACTTGCAGCTCCCAGCTGCAGGCCTCCGAGCACGATTGCCAGTCCCACCATTCCGGTAATTCGTCCAAAGACCATTTCGACCTCCATTGGTTACCAGATAAAACTATCAATTTTGTCGACTGCTACAACGTAAACCGATGACGCCAGAAGCAGCTATGGGGAAATGTCCTATCGTTTTGTCGGGCTTTTCGGGAACGGTTTGCCTGCAACCGCCTCCGCGACCGCGCCAAACCAACGACAGAATACATGGAGAGCGCGAAGCGGCTGTCCAGAAAAAATGCGCGGCGGCGGAAATATTTGGCGCGCATCTGCGAGGAGGCGACGACGGCCGTGCTCGGCCGGCTGAACGCCGAAGACTTCCTCGGTTACTGGTCGGCGGTTGCCGGGGACGAAGCGGCCTGCTCTCGCGACCGCGGCTATGCGGACGGGCTGGTCGTGGCGGAAAAGGTGGTGTTTTCGAGGATGCTGACCGAAGCTCCCTGGGAGCGCACGCGGATCGCGAATGGATCGGTGATGGACGTCGTTTCAGACCTCAAGGCGTCCGGCGAAGGTGACATTCTCGTCAACAGCAGCGCCAGCCTCATCAAGTCGCTCCTTTCGGCCGACATGATCGACAGGCCCTATCTGCTGATCTGCCTGGAGATTGCAGGAGGTGGCGCGCGGCTCTTCGAGGACGGCCTGCCGGGCACGACGTGGCGCGTTGCGCACCAGGAGACGGGTGAGCGGGGCAAGATCGCGCTCGTTTATGACCGGGTCCGCTGAGCGCGGAGCGTCAAGAGTGGCGGCGCGGCAAACGCGCCGCTCAACTATGGCGACCGGCTAAAGCACGTGGCCGCGCGCCACTACCGGCCAGATATCCTTCAGCCTGTCGCCTTCGACGATATGGACGGCGTCGAACATGTTGGTCACGACGCAGGCGTGGTTCGGCACGATCCTCAGCTGCTCGCCGACCTTGAGCCCGATTGGCCCGTCGGTGACGAGGCGGCCGTGTTCCTCAGAGAGCTGGTCGATGCGGATGTCGTCGCGGCCGAGCACGTGGCCGTAGCCGGTGAGGCCGAGTAGATCCGAGGTCAGCACCTTGCTGCCGGCATCGATGATGGCGCGGTTCTCGGAGGGGACCGAGACGACGGTCGCAAGCACCGTCAGCGCGCACTCGTCCCAGCCGGCGACGCCGCGCGAAACCAGCGAGCGGTCGTTGTAGATATAGGTTCCGGGGCGGTATTCGCTGGCAACAGGCGCGCCGTCGGCATGCATCATGCTCGGCGTGCCGCCTGAGGTGATGGCGGGGACAGTGATGCCGTCGGCCTCGATCAACTGCTTCGCCTCGCTCATGAAGGCCTGGACCTTCGCCTGGCCGTTGACGGGCGGATAGGTCATCAGGCCGCCGAACACGAGCCCCTTTGCCTCTTCGATCCGGCGGGCGAGCTTGGCGGCCTCTGCCGGGGAGCCGACACCGCAGCGATCGGCGCCGGTGTTGCATTCGACAAGCACGTGCAGCGGCCTGTCCTTGTCGGCGAAATAGCCGGCGAGCCCGTCGATGACCGTTTCGCTGTCGGCGACGACCGAGAGCGAAACGCGGTCATTGAGCCGCTCCAGCCGCGCCATCTTGGCGTCGCCGAGAATGTTGTAGGTGATCAGCACGTCCTTGATCCGGTCGCTGCCCGCAACCATTGCCTCCGCCTCGGTGACCTTCTGGCAGGTGATGCCGATGGCGCCGGCTTGAAGTTGAAGCTCGGCCATCTGCGGCAGCTTGTGCGTCTTGATGTGGGGGCGCACGCGAATGCCGTGCTCATCCGCATAGGCCTGAAAGCGCTCGATGTTGCGCTTGGCAATTTCAAGATCGACGAGAACGGCCGGGGTTTCGATCGGCAGGGGCATCGCGACTCAACTCCTCTTGGGCGGCGCAGGATCGGGGCGAAACTACCTCAACTGCCCTTGACAAGATATGACCGCGGGCCTTTGATACGTCAATCCATTATTCAAGATTATGATGCATAGTAATAGAATAATGGTGGGGAGGCTAAAAAAGGGAGGAATGAAATGAGCAAGACCGTTTTTGCAGCGGCTGCCGTCGCAGTCATGGCTATGGCCGGCTCGGCCTTGGCCCAGGAGCCGGCGAGCAAGCTGGACGAAGTTATCGCCCGCGGCCATCTGGTCATGGGCACCGGCAGCACCAATGCGCCGTGGCATTTCAAGAGCGCCGACGACAAGCTGCAGGGCTTCGATGTCGACATGGGGCGCATCATCGCCAAGGCCCTCTTCGGCGATCCGGAGAAGATCGAGTTCGTCAACCAGTCGTCCGACGCCCGCATTCCGAACATCACCACGAACAAGGTGGACATCACCTGCCAGTTCATGACGGTGACCGGTGAGCGCGCGCAGCAGATCGCCTTCACCATTCCCTACTATCGCGAGGGCGTGGGCCTGATGCTGAAGGCCGACGGCAAATATGCTGACTACGCTGCGCTCAAGGCCGGCGGCTCGTCCGTCACCGTATCCGTCCTGCAAAACGTCTATGCCGAGGCCATGGTGCATGCCGCCTTGCCGGAAGCGACGGTCGACCAGTACGAGTCCGTCGACCTTATCTATCAGGCGCTGGAATCCGGTCGTGCCGACACGGTCGCCACCGACCAGTCGTCGCTCGCCTGGTACATGACGCAGAACCCCAACCGCTATAAGGATGCCGGCTACGGCTGGAACCCGCAGACCTATGCCTGCGGCGTCAAGCGCGGCGACCAGGACTGGCTGAACTTCGTCAACACCGCACTGCACGAGGCGATGACCGGCGTCGAGTTCGATTTCTATGCGAAGTCGTTCAAGACCTGGTTCGGCAAGGACCTTGCTCCGCCGCAGATCGGATTCCCGGTCGAGTACAAGTAAGCCTCTCCGGGGCGATCCCGCCGCCTGCGGGGTCGTCCTGCGTCCTTCGGCATGGGTGGCTGAAACATGGGCTATACTCTGAATTTTGCCGCCGTCTGGCGCTCTTTCGATCTTCTGCTCGAAGGGCTGGCGCTCAGTCTCGGCCTCGCCTTCGCGGCAATCCTTGCGGGTTGCCTGATCGGTCTCGTCACCGCTTTCGGGCTGGTGTCGAAAAACCTGTTCCTGCGCAAGCCGGCCGGTCTCTATGTGACCGTCATCCGCAACACGCCGATCCTGGTGCTGGTACTGTTCAGCTACTTCGCCTTGCCGCAGCTCGGCGTCAGGCTCGGCAAGATCGAGAGCTTCGTGCTGACGCTGGCGATCTATTCCGGCGCCTATCTCGCCGAAGTCTTCCGCGGTGGGCTGCTTTCAGTTCCGCCGGGGCAGCGCGAGGCGGGGCTGGCGATCGGGCTCACGGAAATGCAGATACGCACCTCGATCATCCTTCCCTTGATGCTGCGCAACGTCCTGCCATCCTTGAGCAGCACGATGATCTCGCTGTTCAAGGACACTTCGCTTGCAGCCGCGATCGCAGTACCCGAACTGACCTTCGAGGCGCGCAAGATCAATGTCGAGACCTTTCGGGTGATCGAAACTTGGATCGTTGCGAGCTGCCTCTATGTCGCCACCTGCTCGGTATTGGCCGCCTTGATGCGCGCGGTCGAGAGCCGTCTCTCCGTGCCGAGGTGATCGCCATGGATTTTCCAGCATTTCTCGACCAGCTCTGGCTCGCCCGCATTCCCTTGCTGAAGGGGCTTGGTGTCTCGATCTCGATCTCCTTCCTGTCGATCGTCGTCGGAACGGTGCTCGGCGTCTTCGTCGGCCTGGCGCTCACCTATGGCTATCGCCCGGTGCAATGGGTCGTGCGCGGCTATACGGATTTCATCCGTGGCACGCCGGTGCTGGTGCTCGTTCTGGCGAGCTACTATGTGCTTAGCACCGTCGGTATCGATCTCGGGCCCTTCCAGGCCGGCATCCTGGCGCTCTCGGTCTTCTGCAGTTCGCATGTCGGCGAGCTCGTCCGCGGCGCCCTGCAGGCGATCCCGAAGGGGCAGACGGAGGCGGCGAAAGCAATCGGCCTGACATTCTCGCAGACCTTCGTCTACGTGCTCGGGCCGCAGGCGTTGCGGCAGGCGCTGCCGGCCTGGGTCAATACGGCGGCCGAGATGGTCAAGGCCTCGACGCTTCTGTCGATCATCGGCGTCGCCGAGCTTCTGCTTCGCACCCAGGAGCAGATCTCCCGCAGCTTCATGAGCCTGGAGTTCTATTTCTTCGCCGGCTTCCTCTATTTCGTCATCAACTACAGCATCGAGCGTTTCGGCCGTTACGTCGAACGCAAGACCGCTGTCCCATCCTGAGGCTTCGGCTCCGATGACCCAGACACTGCTTGAAATCCGTGACCTCCACAAACGCTACGGCGCCGTCGAAGTGCTGAAGGGCGTCGACTGCACCATGGCACAAGGGGAGGTCATCTCCATCATCGGCTCCAGCGGCTCGGGCAAGACGACGATGCTGCGCTGTATCAACATGCTGGAGGAGTTCCAGGGCGGCTCGATCCGCATCGACGGCCAGGAGATCGGCTACGAGACCGTGGGCGGCCAACGCCGCCGCAAGAAGGAAAAGGAAATCGCCCGCCAGCGGGCGATGACCGGCATGGCCTTCCAGCAGTTCAACCTCTTCCCGCATATGACCGCGGCCAGAAACATCATGCTCGGCCTGATGAAGGTCCGCGGTATGGGACGCGATGAGGCGCGGGCGGTTGCCGAGAAATGGCTGGACCGTGTCGGGCTGCTCTCACGCATGGATCACTATCCCGGCCAGCTCTCCGGCGGCCAGCAGCAGCGCGTGGCGATCGCCCGGGCGATCGCAATGAACCCGAAGCTGATGCTGTTCGATGAAGTGACCTCGGCGCTCGATCCGGAACTCGTCAACGAGGTGCTGCAGGTGATCAAGGGGCTTGCCGAAGACGGCATGAGCATGCTGCTCGTCACCCACGAAATGCGCTTTGCCTATGAGGTCTCGACGCGCGTGATCTTCATGAACCAGGGCCGCATCGGCGAAGAGGGCAACCCGAAGCAAATGTTCGTGAAGCCGCAGACCGAGCGCCTGGCGGAGTTCCTGAAAAGCTCGTCGTTCAATTGATGTGGGGGCTATGATCGGGCCGGCCGCCGCGGCAGCGACGGTCGGCTCTTGTTCGTCGCGAAAGGCTCAGCCTTTCGCCAGCGACCGGCCGCTTTGCGGATCAAAGAGATGCAGCGCATCCGCCTCGATGCTAAAGGCGCGCTCGTCACCGGCCAGAAGCGAGCTGCGCGGTGGCAGGCAGGCGGTGATGCGCTGCTCACCGATCCGTGCCGTGGTGACAAGTTCTGGGCCTGTCAGTTCGACCACTTCGACGCGCGCCTTGAATTGCGGCCCAGTCTCGTCGCTGGAGGCCAGCCGCAGCGCTTCTGGGCGGATGCCGATCTTGACGCGCTGACCATCGGAGACCACACCGCGAAAATGGGACGGCAGGGCGATTGCCTGATCACCGCCGGCGATCGTCACCTGACCCTGAGCAACAGTCGCATCCAAGATGTTCATCGGCGGCGAGCCGACGAAGCCGGCGACATAGAGCGTGGCGGGCCGGTCGTAGATCTGTTCCGGCGTGCCCAGTTGCTCGATCCTCCCGTCGCGCATGACGGCGATACGGGTCGCAAGCGTCATCGCCTCGATCTGGTCGTGGGTGACGTAGACGACAGTCGTCTTCAGCATCTGGTGCAGGCGCTTGAGCTCGGTGCGCATTTCCATGCGCAGCTTGGCGTCGAGGTTGGAGAGCGGCTCGTCGAAGAGGAAGACCTGCGGATTGCGCACCAGTGCGCGGCCGATCGCGACGCGTTGGCGCTGGCCGCCGGAGAGCTGGCTTGGCTTGCGCTCGAGCAGGTTCTCGATTTGCAACAGCTTGGCGGTTTCTTTTACCGCCTTCTCGCGTTCGGCGACCGGAACCTTGCGCATCTCCAGGCCGAAGCCGATGTTCCGCGCAACGCTCATGTTCGGGTAGAGCGCATAGGACTGGAACACCATGGCGATGTCGCGATCCTTCGGATGCGCGCCAAGAATTGAGCGCTCGCCGATGCGGATGTCGCCGCCGCTTGGCTCCGCCAGTCCGGCGATGATGTTGAGAAGCGTGGACTTGCCGCAGCCGGATGAGCCGAGAAGGACCAGGAACTCGCCGCTTTCGAGCGCGATGTCGATGCCCTTCAGCGTCTCGACTTCGCCATAGCGCTTGTGAATGTTCTCAATCGCAAGTGCGCTCATGCGCCGGTCTCCTGAAGGTAGGACGAAAGCGGTTGGCCGTAGCTGCGCGGCAGGGTGGAGATCGCCTCGGAAGCGATGGCGACGCCGGTGCGCAGACAGGCTTCGAGCGGCATCTCGGCGGCAAGTGCCGCGAGGAAGCCTGCATTGAAGACGTCGCCGGCGCCGATCGTATCGACCACGGTGACGACGGGTGCTGGCGACGATGAAAGGCGGCCTTCCGCGTCAATGGCGATCGCGCCGTGTGGTCCGCGCTTGACGACGACGATCGCGCCTTCGGGCATATGTTTTCGGAGTTCGCGTGCCGCCTCGGCCGGGTCGGTGACACCTGTCAGCGTCGTCGTTTCGACCTCGTTGAACAGCGCGAGCCGGCAGCGCTTCATCCAGCCGATGGTCGCGGCGCAGTTCGCCTCCGTCCAGCCGTCGAGCGGCCAGCCAGTGTCGAGTGCCACCGCAATGTCGTGCGCATCGGCCCAGTCGAAGAAACGATCGTATTCGGCCGTCAATGCGTCCGTCAGGAACGAGCCGGTCAGAAGCGCGTAGCCGCCGCGCAGCTTCTTGCCGTCGAGCATCGCCCAGACTTCCTCGAAGGTGAGGAGCGGCAGATGTCCGCGCGTGGTGAAGAAGGTGCGCTCGCCGTCCGGATGGGTGATGCCGACGGAGAGCGTGGTGCCGACGCTTTCGACCGGCCAGGACACGGACCGCTCGGGAAAGGCCTGCCTCAGCCAGGTGCCGAACTGGTCGTTGCCGACATTGGCTGCGATTGCGTAGTCGACGCCGAGCGAATCCCAGGCGAGCGCGCTGTTGCCGGCGCAGCCGCCGACGCGCAACTCGTCATGGTCGACGATGATTTCGGTTCCGGCTTTCGGCCAGGGGGCCGCCGGCCCGAGGATGAGGTCGACATTGGCGTTGCCGACCACGGCAAGAGGACGCATCGTTATTCGCTCCGGGTAATCTTGGTCGAGCGCACCGGAGTGCCGGCATTCTCGACGCGGGCCGCCGCAAAGGCGATCATGAAGGACTGCGCGACCGGCAGCATGGCGAAGATTGCCGCGAGGCCAGTGGCCGGCGCAAAGGGAATGGTGGTGACACCATCGCTCGCCGCCTCGCCGGAAGCGTCGAAGACGATGACCGGCGAACCGGCTTCGGCGGCCGAGATCGCCATAGCGCGAACGAGCCCGGCGGTTGCATCCGCTCCACGGAAGAGAACGACGCCAACCGAAGGGCCGAGCATTTCCATAGGCCCATGCCGGAGCTGACCGCCTTCGAGCGAGAAACAGGGCAGGCGCGAGAGTTCGGTCAAGCCGAGACCGATCGCCTCTGCGAGGCCCTGCAGGCGACGGCCTGAGGTGACGACGGAGCGGACGTTGCTCAGGGCCGCAAGCGCTGCGGACGTATCCGGCGATTGCGGGTTTTCCAACGCGGAAAGCGCTTCGCCGGTGTCATCGCCGAGGGCTGCGAGGACGGAGAGGTGCAGGGCGAAGCTGATTGTCAGGCTGCGGGTAGCAGCAAAGGCCTTTTCGGTGCCGCCGACGCCGACCAGCGAAGGCGCGTTGCTTGCGAGGAAGGAGCCACCTTCCAGCGTCAACCCGAACGTGTGCGGCGTTCCGCCATCGGTCTCGGCGAACCAGCGCAGCACTTCGGCGCTTTCGCCGGACTGCGAAGTGATGAGGATCGTCTTGTCCTCGATCGACAGCGGCTGGCCGAGCTGCTCTGAAAGCGGCAGGGCGACGGCGTCGATGCCATGAGCGCGGTAGAGCGGTTCGACAGCGCGGCCGACCGCATGCGAGCCGCCCATGCCGAGCAGCAAGAGTTTGCCGGTCGCTTTCAGCGAGCGGGCGATCTCTGCGGCGCGCGGCGCTGCGCCGCGGACGGAGGCGACCGCATCGGCGGCCTGCCACGCCATTTCACGATCGATTGCGGCGAGCCCTGCGGGGCGTTCCGAAGTGGTCATGGCCGTCATCCCTTCACACCGCCGCTGGTAAGCCCGGAGATCAGGGCACGTTGCATGACGAGGCCGATCAGTACCGGGGGCAGGGCGGCCAGCACCCCGGCTGTGGCGATCAGCCCGTAATCGGAGACACGGCCGCCGGCGAGATCGGAAATGGCAACCGTAAGCGTCTTGGCGCGCAGGTCCGACGTGAAGAGCAGCGCGTAGAAGAATTCATCCCAGGCAAGCAGGAAGGCAAAGAGTGCCGATGTCGCCATGACGGGTGCTGCGAGCGGCAGGGTGATGAGCCTCAGGATCTGGTCGAGGCGGGCGCCGTCGATCATCGCGGCACTCTCGATCTCCTTGGGGATGGAATCAAAGCCGGATTTCAGCAGCCAGGTGGTGAAGGGCGCCAGAATGGTGAGGTAGACAAGGGCCAGGCCGAACACAGAATTCAGAAGCCCGAGATAGGCAAGCCCCATGTAGAGCGGCACTGCGAGCGCCACCGGCGGCAGCATGTAGGTGGCGATCACCGCATAGAGCGACCAGGAGACATTTGACGTGCGCGACACCGCCCAGGCGGCCGGAATGGCGACCGCGATCGCTGCCAGCGTCGCCATGCCGGCGACCTTCAGGCTGTTGAACAGCGAAGCGGTAAAGGCCGCACCCGCGCTGTTCTCGATCGTCGACAGAAGCAGCCGGTAGCGCGAGAGGTCGATTTCCTCCGGCCACCAGTTGAGCGGCTTCGCCGAGAGGTCGGCGGCCGACGAGATGCTCATGACGAAGAGCCAGAGGATGGGGGCGAGAATGATTGCCGCCAAGAGCAGCGCTGCCGCATAGACGAAAACGGTAAAGAGTGGGCTTTGGCGTTCCATCACGAGGCTCCCGCGGCTTTGCGCACCATGGCCGCGTAGGCAACGGCGAGCACGGTTACGAGCAGGGTGACGATCAGCGCCAGCGACGCGCCGGATCCCGCCCGCTGGAAGGAGAAGGCTTCCTGATAGACCAGGATCGACAGGGTGCGGGTGCTGTTGGCCGGACCACCGCGCGTCATCACCCAGATGAGGTCGAAGACCTTGAACGCCTCGATGGTGCGCAGCACCAGCGCAACCAGCAGCGGGCCTGCGAGATAGGGCATGATCACGTAGCGGAAACGGTTGAAGGGGCCCGCGCCATCGACGAGCGAGGCGGCGGTGATATCTCGCGGCACGGCCTGGAGGGCGGCAAGCGCGATCAGCGCGACCAGCGGAAAGTTCTTCCAGCAATCGGCGACGATCAATGCCGCCAGCGCCGAGCCGGGTTCGCCGAGCCAGGAGCGGTAGCTGTCGATCACTCCGAACTGCAACAGGGCGGCGTTGAGCGCGCCGTATTCCGGGTTGTAGATCAGCCGCCACAGCGTGGCATTGACCACGGTCGGCAGCGCCCAGGGCAGGATCATCAGGGCTCTGAGCGCCGTGCGGCCGCGGAATTGCTGGTTGAGCAGTAGGGCTGCGAGCACGCCCAGCACCATTTCCGCGGTAACGGAGACGACCGCGAACCAGGTCGTCGTGATGAACGCACGCTGGAAATTCGAGCCGCCAAGCATCTTGGCATAATTGTCGACGCCGACGAACGTGCCTTCGGTGCCGACGAGCTTGGCGTCGGTGAAGGAAAGCCTGATCGTGTCGATCAACGGCCAGCCGATGACGGCGATCATCACCGCCAGCAGTGGCAGCATGAGCAGCCATGCGCGCGTTGTTATCCAGGTGCCGGACATAGGATGGAAACCTTCTCGGGCCTAGGGAGCCCCGTCATGCTATCGTTTATTGCCCCGGACCGTAATCGACCCAAGCGAATGATGCGCCAAATCAAAGTGTTAAAGCGTTGCGGCGGCGCCGCCAATTCCCGCGGTCCCCGGGCGGTTTCCCGCCCGGGGCTTGGGAGGGCGGCTCAAAGGCCGCTGTTTTCGGCCGCCGTCTTCAGGGCGTCTTCGGCCGAGGCCTGGCCGAGAAGCGCTTCCTGGATCGCCTGTTGAAGGGCGGTCGAAAGTTCCTGGTACTTGGGGGTCGTCGGGCGCGGATACATGGCAGCGAGGCCAAGCTTGGCAGCACCGATCAGCTCTTCCTGGCCCTTGGTGACGCTGGCGTCCTCATAGGAGGAGGCCCAGATCGGCAGGCTGAGCTTGGCGTAGGCGTTCTGCGTCTGCTGCGAGGTCATGTAGACGATGTACTTCCAGGCATCGTCCGGGTTCTTGCTGGTCGAGGTGACGCCGAGGCCCATCGAGCCGTTGACGGCCGAGACTTCGCTCTTGCCGGCCACGCCCGGTGCCGGCACGACGCCGACCTTGCCCGCGACCTTGCTTTCCTTCGGATCGTTGGCGAGGTTGTACATGTAGGTCCAGTTGAGAGCGAAGGCGGCTTCGCCGTTCTGGAACACCTTGCGCACGTCCTCCTCCAGGAATTCCTTGGAGTTCGGGTTGGTCAGGCCCGAGGTGTAGCTCGTCACCATGTAGTTGAGCGCGTCGAGACCGCCGCCAGAGGTGAAGGCCGGCTTGCCGCCATCGATGAACTTGCCGCCATAGGCGCTGACAAGCGTGGTGTAGTCGCAGATCGCGGCTTCGGCCTGCGACCAGCTCCAGGCGATCGGGGTTGCGAGCAGACCCTTGTCCTTGATGACCTTGGCCTGTTCGGCAAGCTCGTCCCAGGTCTTCGGCGGTGCCTTGATGCCGGCCTTCTCCAGGATTTCCTTGTTGTAGAACAGGTACTTGGTGTCGAGGATCCAGGGCATGCCGTAGCGCTTGCCGTCATATTCGACCGTCGTCCAGGCGCCGGGCAGCACGCCGGACTTCATCTCGTCGGTGATGCGGTCGGTGACGTCGACGAGCACCTTGTTGGCGGCATATTCGGCCGGCCAGATCACGTCGAAGAGCACGACGTCGTAGCCGCCGCCGGAGCCCTGTGCCAGCACGGTCTTGTCGTGCAGGCCTTCATAGGGAACGAATTCGAGATTGACCTTCACATCCGGGTTGGCCTTGGTGAAGGCCTCGGTCATGGCGCGTACATCCGCCTCGCTATAGGCGGCCTGCGCCATGAACAGTGCGTTGAGCGTCGTTTCAGCATGCGCGTGGCCAGCGAATGAGACGCCGGCAAGGGTCGCGCAAAGCAGCGTCGTTCTTATGGATTTCAACATTCCTACCTCCCAATGACATAAGCGTTTCAGATTTCCCGGCATGCCTTATGCGGCACGCCGCATGCGAGAAGTCCGCTCTTCACAAAGCGGCTGTCGACATAACAATTGGAGCGCTCGCGGTCGGTCCTGCCGCCGCTGTCGTTCCCCCGAAGCTCTTTTCGGCTTCTATTAAGTCAATTGTCTTGACTTATTTTTTGTTCAATATTCTAACAGTGTCAAGAGGGGTTTTTGGATGAACGATATGCGCCTGATCCGGGCGAAGAGCGGCACCAATCAGGAGGGGACGAGCGCGCATAACCGCCGCGTCATGATCGACGCGTTGCGACTGAACGGCCAATTGTCCCGCGCGGAACTTGCCCGCGCGACGGCGCTGACGAAGCAGACCGTTTCCAACATCATCGAAGATCTGGAGCGCGACGGGCTGGTCGAGTCACTGCAAGCAGTGCGTAATGGCCGCGGGCAGCCTTCGACGCCCTACCGGCTGGTGCCGGAAGGCGCGTTCGCAATCGGGCTGCAGATCGACCGGCACGTGACGCGTACGATCGCGGTCGATCTCGTCGGCCGGGTGCTCGCCCGCGGCGAGGCCAACCTGCCGGCCGGCGGGCCGGCGACCGGGGTCAGGACCATCCTGGAGCTGATCGAAAAGACCCGCCGTGACCTGACGGCGCTTGCGCCGCATTCGGAGGATCGCCTGGTCGGGCTTGGCGCTGCCATGCCGGGTCCCTTCGGCGTGGAGGCCGATGCCGACGACCCCTGGATGATGGCCGCCTGGCAGAACTTTCCGTTGCTCGAAACGCTTGCGGCGGGCACCGGGCTCGATGTCGGCCTGCAGAACGACGCCGCTGCAGCCGCCACCGCCGAGCGTATGGTCGGGGCGGCGCATGGCGTCGATCATGCGATCTGCATTTACTTCGGCTATGGCCTCGGCGCAGGCCTGATCCTCAACGGCGAACTCTATCGCGGCGCGAACGGCAATGCCGGCGAGATCGGCATGATCCTCAGCTTGCCGCGCGGGGCCAGTTCCGACGAGCGCATGCCGCTCGAACACCGCGCCTCGATCGCTTCGCTGTGCAAGCTTCTGGACCTCGACCCCGCCGATCCGGACCTCTATGCACGCATCGATGCTGTGGCAGAGAGCCCGGACCAAAGGCTGCTGCGGTGGATCGATGCCGCTGCCTTTGAAATGCGCGCGGCTGTTCAGGCGCTGGAAACGATCTTCGACCCGCAGACGGTGATCCTCTGCGGTGGCCTTCCGCCGGGCCTTGCGCGCCTGTTGACCGACGCGATGATGCCGCTGCTTCCGTCGATAGCCGACCGGCGAGACCGTACACTTCCTCGGCTGCAGGTCGGCTTCACCGATCCTTGGGCGGTGGCGATCGGCGCTGCCGCCGAGCCGATCAGCCGGACCTTCGATCCGCGCTTTTCCGCGATCCTCAAGACCCGGGCTGGCGCCGCCATCTGACCGCCGGCTTTAGACGATCAGGTCCGGGGTTCGTCCAGACGGGCGAGTTCCGCAAACTCGGTGCCGAGAAAATCGAGCAGGGCGCGGACGGAGGGAAGCAGGCCGCGCCGCGACGGGAAGGCAGCATGAATGATGCCGGCCTTCGGCGCCCAATCGGGCAGCACGTCGACAAGCGTGCCGTCTTTCAGGTCCTGCCGCACGACCATGGTCGGCAGCTGGCAGATGCCGACGCCGTTGAGCGCGGCCAGCCGCAGGGCCACCATGTCTTCGGTTACGAGGCGTGGCCGATGTCGGACGATCGCGGTCGCGCCGTTGGGACCGTCGAGCCGCCAGTCGTGGCTTTGGCGGTCGGGGTTCCAGGCAAGGCTCGGCAGGCCGCCGAGATCCGCCGGTGCCGGCGGGTTGCTCAAACCGGCAAGCAGCCTGGGGCTGGCGACCAGCCTTTGTTTGCTCTCGGCGAACCGCTTGACGACGAGATCGCTTTCCTCGAGCGGCGGGAAGCGCACGCGGATGGCGACATCGATGCCTTCACGCAGAACGTCGACGCGGCGATTGGTGCTTTCGAGCACCACCTCGACCTTCGGGCATTCGGCCATGAAGCGCGCGATCATCTCGCCCACCTGGAAATAGACGACCGACGACGGGCAGCTGACATGAACCACGCCCTGCGGTTCGGAACGGGTGCGGTCGATCATTTCCTGCGCCGCCTCGGCCTCCACCAGCATGGCGACGCAGTGGCGGTAATATTCCCGTCCGATCTCGGTGATGACGAAGTGGCGCGTCGAGCGCTGCACCAGCCGCACCCCGAGGCGCTCTTCGAGAAGGCCGATGCGACGGCTCAGGCGCGAGCGCGGCATGTTCAGTTTCCGGGCCGCGGCAGCAAAGCCGTTCTGTTCGACGACGTCGACGAACAGCTTGAGATCGTTCAAATCCTGCATGGGCGTTTGTCCTGTTTTCAGGACACTGTAGACCGATAGGGCTGTCTAGCGCCAGATTTGGTGCAGGCATATCTTCCCTCCAACGCTCTCGCTGACATGGCGAGACCAAGGAGAAACAGCCATGAGAAAGATACTCGGCATCTTCGGGAATGCGCATCCGCATTGGGTTGGCGATGGCTTCCCGGTCCGTTCGCTGCTGGCGCGTGACCGCGCCGGCGATCATGTGAGCCCGTTCCTTCTGCTCGACTATGCTGGGCCGATGAATTTTGCCCCTGGTGTCACGCCGCGCGGCGTCGGTGTGCATCCGCACCGCGGCTTCGAGACGGTGACGATCGTCTACCAGGGCGAGGTCGACCATCGCGACTCCGCCGGCAATGGCGGCCATATCGGTCCGGGTGACGTGCAATGGATGACGGCTGCGGGTGGTATCCTGCATGAGGAGTTCCATTCGGAGCGCTTCACACGCGAAGGCGGCACGCTCGAAATGGTGCAGCTCTGGGTCAACCTGCCGGCCGCCCACAAGAGTGTCGATCCCGGCTACCAGACGCTGCTCGACCGCGACATTCCGACGGTCAGCCTGCCGGATGGTGCGGGATCGCTCAGGGTGATCGCCGGAAGCTACGCCGGAACGCAAGGGCCGGCGCGCACCTTCACGCCCGTCAACCTCTGGGACCTGCGCCTGAAGCAGCGAGGCTCGCTCAGCCTCGATCTGCCCGAGGGCCATTCGCTCGGACTGGCGGTCCTGCGCGGTAATGTGCTCGTCAACGGTAGCGATCTTGTCGGAGAGGCGCAATTCGTTCTCTTCGGCCGCGACGGTGGCGGCATTACGCTGGACGCCAATTCGGATGCGACGGCGCTCATCTTGACCGGCGAGCCGATCGACGAACCGGTCGCCATGTACGGCCCCTTCGTCATGAACACCGAACAGGAAATCAGGCAGGCGATGACGGACTTCCAGTCCGGTCGATTCGGCAAGATCGCGAGCGTTTAGCCGCGCGAGACCGCATCGCGAACACGGAATGAACCACGACTGAACAGGAGACCGGGCGGTACCGCCCCTCAATCCCAACGCCGAAGCGCATGCGCTTCGGGGAACCCGAACGCATGCCTGCTTCCCGAATGCAGCCATGCAATCAAGCCAGCAAGGAGCAAGACCATGACACCTGCAAACTTCAACGGACAGCGCCCGGTTATCGATCCCGATGATGCGGTGATGCTTTTGATCGACCACCAGAGCGGCCTGTTCCAGACCGTCAACGACATGCCGATGCCGAAGCTTCGGGCCCATGCGGCAGCGCTTGCCAGCATGGCGACGCTGACGAAAATGCCGGTCATCACCACGGCCTCCGTGCCGCAGGGCCCGAACGGCCCGTTGATCCCGGAAATCCATGCCAATGCCCCGCATGCCAAGTATGTCGCCCGCCGCGGCGAGATCAACGCCTGGGACAATCCGGACTTCGTCGCCGCCGTCAAGGAAACCGGCCGCAAGACCCTGATCATCGCCGGCACGATCACCAGCGTCTGCATGGCCTTCCCGGCGATCAGCGCCGTGCATGACGGCTACAAGGTCTTCGTGGTCGTCGACGCTTCGGGCACCTATTCGAAGATGGCTGAGGAGATCACCCTTGCCCGTGTCGTTCAGGCCGGCGTGGTGCCGATGGATACGGCAGCGGTCGCCTCCGAACTGCAGCGCACATGGCACCGCGACGACGCCCAGCAGTGGGCCGAGATCTACACCAAGATTTTCCCGGAATATCAGCTGCTGATCGAAAGCTACCTCAAGGCCCAGCAGGTCGAGAAGGATCAGGAACAGCTCGACTCGCAGCGCGGCTAAGGCCCGCGTCGGGCAAGAGAATGAAACACCCACGGCAGATATCCTGCCGTGGGTGTTTTGTCTTGATGATTAGCGGCGGTCGATTTCCAGAATGGTCTGGAACAGCACTTCTGCGCCGCGGGCGCATTCCTCGGGCGCGGTATATTCCGCCTCGTTGTGCGAGAGCCCGTCCTTGGATGGCACAAAGATCATGGCAGTCGGGGTGATTGTCGCGATATGGGCGGCATCATGCCCGGCGCCGGAGACCATGTCGGTCGCCGAATAGCCGAGCGCTTCCGTGCTGGCGCGCACGGCGTCGATGATTACGGGATCGAAAACGACAGGCGCCTTCGACCAGATGTGGTTCAAGGCGACACCTGGCCCAGTCTTGCGGACAGCCTCTTCAAGGGCCGCTTGCATCTGATTGAGCCCCGTCTCGGAAGGATGGCGCATGTCGATCTGGAGCCGAACGGAACCGGGCACGACATTGCGCGAATTCGGCCCCACCTCGACGAAGCCGACGGTGCCCACACCCGGCGGGTTTTGACGGGCGATGTCGCGGACGGCAAGGACGATCTCGGCCGCCGCAACAAGTGCATCGTCGCGCTGCGCCATCGGCGTGCTGCCCGCATGCGCCTCCGTGCCCGTGATAGTGACATCGAACCAGCGCAGCCCTTGGATGCCCGTGACGACACCGACCTCGGTCGCCGACGCTTCGAGCAGCGGCCCCTGCTCGATATGGAGCTCGACATAGGCGGCAAAGGAAGCTGGATCGATCTTGGCCTCGCCGCGATAGCCGATCGCATCGAGCGCCGCACCGACCGTGATACCTTCGCGGTCGGTGCGCGCCTGGGCGTCATCGAGCGCCAGCGCGCCGGCAAAGACGCCGGAGCCCAGCATTGCCGGCGAGAAGCGGGAGCCTTCCTCGTTCGTCCAGTTGACGACCACGAGCGGATGGCGAAGCCGGGTGGCGCCTTCCTTGAGGGTGCGCAGGATTTCGACACCGGCGAGCACGCCGAGGATGCCGTCGAAGCGGCCGCCCTGCGGCTGGGTATCGAGATGGCTGCCGACGGCGATCGCCGGCAGCGACATGTCCTCGCCGGCATAGGTCGCAAAGATGTTGCCGATGGGGTCAATCTCGACCGTGCAGCCGAGCGCGCGGCATTCCGCGACATACCAGTCGCGGACTTCACGATCCTCCTCGGTCAATGTCAGCCGCGTGACCCCGCCCTTGTCCGCAGCACCGAAGCGCGCGGTCGAGACGATGTCGGCCCACAGCCGGTCGCCGCTTGTCGCCGGCGTGTTGATGCGGCTGGTTTCGCTGCGCATGGCTTCGGCGCTCATTTCTGCTGCTCCGGCGCGTCCTTGTTGAGCCGATAGCGGAAATCGCAATGGGAGGCGCCCTGCATTACAGTCTGGGTGCGCTCCAGCGTGATGCGCGGGTCGTAGCCGGTGCAGAAGACGCCGTCGCGGTTGCAGGACAGCAGGTGTCCGATATGGCCGAGGCCCATCTCGCGATAGGTCTCGGCGTAGCGACAGCGCTTGACGTTGTAGTGGAATTCCTCGTCCGTCGCCTTGGTGACCTCGATGACCAGCGCGTCGTCCTGGGTCCAGAGATCCTGAAGTTCCTGGAAGGTGCGCAGGTTGGTGCCGCCGGGTGTCTTGGCGGCAAAGGTCCGGCCCGCCTCGATCGCGGCCTTGGTGATCGCCTTGTCGAGGATCGCCTGGGCGCGCTCCTCGCCGATCTCCTCGCGCATCGCCTCATAGATTGGCGCGATGATGCCGGCCTCGATGCGGCGGCGCGCGAGAATTCCGATCTCGCCATCCATCGCGACGCGCGAGTCGGCGTTTTGATTGTCCGTCTTTTCCATGCAATGCCTCCCTGTCTGCCTAAGGGCAGAAGAACAGGGGCAGTTTACTACGCTGTCGATGCTTCCGTGTTGCAAATCCGTACCGGAACGATCGAATGCTGTGCAAATATTTTGCGCCAATCTCCGACCGCGCAGGAATCATTCCCGCTTTTTGGGGAATATGCATAGCCGCGTGGTGTAGCGCCCGGAATCGGCGCTGTGCCGTCAGCGCTCGCTGCTTGAAACGAACCAGCGGTAATAGGGATTGGTCGGCTCTACGCGCATCAGCAATTCCATGTCGCGCGCCCACTCGTCGCGGTAGCCGGCATAGGCATTCAGCGAGGCCTGGTAGAACAGCATCAGCCGGTTGTGGGCATCCGTCACGGATTTGTCGAACGCCGGGTCCGCGCCGAGAAGCGGAGCCTTGCTGCGGAGGGCAACCAGGGCCGGCAGCGTGCGCTGCAACTCGTCGGGGCGAACCCAGCTTGCATATTCGATCCGCGGTTGGTCGTCGGTGACCGGCAGGGCCGAACCGGCATAGCGCTCCAACCCGGTGCGATCGGACATCCAGGTCGCGAGCAGGTCGGCCGGTCCGGAAATGCCGACGTCGCGAAGCGCTGCTGCAAGCGTCGGGTCGGCGAGCCGGGCGGCAATGCGGGAAGCGTCAAGCTCCTGCGGCTCGACGGAGCCAATGAGCAGCATCTCGTGCAGTTCGGTCGACCAGAGTGTCGCATGCGGGAAACTGTCGAGGAAGCTGCGCACGAGCGCGCGGGTGTCCTCGTCGTTCTGAGTGGCGATCGGCAGCCATTGGGCGACAAGCCCGTTCGGCGCGAGGCGCTCACGCGCCAGGCGATAGAAGTCGGACGAGTAGAGGTTGACCACGCTGGCGGCCGAGGGCGGCGGCGGTTCGAGCGTGATCAGATCGTAGCGGGATTGGCTCCGCATCAGTTCGCGCCGGCCGTCGGCTACGCGCACGTCGAGACGGCTATCGCCAGCCGCATTGAAGTTGCCGGCAAAGAGCGCCGAGGCGCGGGCGACCGAGGGCAGGAGTTCGGCGGCAACGCGCCGGTCGAGGCCGGGATAGGCGAGAAGCGACCCGGCGGTGATGCCGGTACCGAGACCGATGACCAGAGCCGATTTCGGTTCGCCCTTGTGGATGACGAGCGGCAGCAGCGCCTGCAGCCGCATGTAGCGCAGCGACGGCATGGCATCGCCGGTGTTGGAAACGCCCTGGATGTAAAGGCGGCGGAAACGGCGGTCGGGCTGCCCCTGTTCGATGACGGCGACGGTGGCGCCGAGACCCTCTTCATATAAACGATCGTGCCATTGCCGCGCGAAAGGTTGAGCAGGCTCGCCAGCCGATCCGACGGCACGATGACGGCGATCAACACGGTGAGGGTGCCGAGAGCCGGTGCGAGTAGCCGCCGGCCCATCCAGCCGCCCTGTCCGCGACTGACGGCGACGAGCCCGATTGCTGCTGCGGCAATGGCGAGGACGGAAAAACTTCTGACGATACCGAGAGACGGGATCAGCACAAAGCCGGTCAGAAGCGTGCCGAAAATGCCGCCGAGCGTGTTCAAGGCAAGAACCCGGCCGGTGTCGCGGCCGGCGTGTTCAGGGTCGACGGCGAGCCTGAGGGCGACCGGGAAGGCGGCGCCGAGGATCAGCGTCGGGATAAAGACGATCGTCAGCGCGGCAACCAGGAAGCGCGCGCACATGCCGGCAAAGATGCTACCGGTGACGTCGGCGACGGCGGCCTCAGCGCTGGTCTGCAGCGCCGTCAGCCAGGGGCCAAGCAGCGCAAGCTCGGCCAGCGCGACCAGGCCGGCGAGCGTGATCAACAAGCCGAAGGCGCCCCAGGGGTCGGACAGGCGCTCGCTCCGGCGCGCAAAAAGGGCGGCGCCGAGGGCAAGGCCAGAAAGATAGGTGGCAAGCACCACGGAAAAGGCGAAGGAGCGGGTGGAGATGAACTGCACGATCGCCTGCGACCAGGCCACTTCATAGCCAAGGGCGATACCGCCGGCGATGGCATAGAGGACAAGCGCCAGCCGCGAACCGTTAGCGCTACGCGTTTCCCCAGGGAGTGTCCCTTGAACAGGTTCCCGGGCGATAGGCACATTCAGGGAAAGCGCGATCGCTGCGGCGACAAGGCCGAGCCCTGCTGCCGCAAGCCCTGTCGCCTGAACGCCGAGGGTGGGAATAAGGACGAAAGAGACCGCCAGGCACCCGGCGATCGCGCCGAGCGTATTGGCGGCATAGAGCCTGCCGCCCTTTGCGGCGACGCTGCCTGCTGCGGCGTTTAGCGCCCGCAGCAGGACCGGCAGGGTGCCGCCCATCAGGAAGGCTGGCGTTGCCACGATCAGGACCAGCAGGGCCCAGGCGGCCATCGGGCTGGTGCCCTCAATCGCGACGAAGACCGGCGCGATTCTGGAAAGGATGAAGGTGACGCCGGCGCCGAGCATGGCGACCCCGGTTTCAAGCAGGGCATAGAGGCGGAGCGGCTGGCGGGAACGGTCGCCGGCACGGCCAAGGACAAAACTGCCGAGCGCAAGGCCGAGGAAGAAGGCGCTGACCCCGGTGCTGACCGCATAGACATCGACGCCGGTGACCAGCGAAAGCTGCTTGATCCAGAGAACCTGAAAGACCAGGGCGGCGGTGCCGGAGAGGAAGAGCATGAAGGCGGCGATTGCCGGCCGGAAGGCCTGAATCCGTTGCCCGGTCATCGGGCCTCCAGTCGTCTCGCCAAGAGCGATCGGTCGCATGGGCGGGCTGTTCTTCGTCGTCATCGCGTCATGCCATTGTTAGGAAAGGCAAGATAGAAAAGGCGGCGCTTCAGCGCCGCCTTCGCGCATTACTGGGCAGCCGGGGTCTTCGCCAGGATAGCATTGATCTTGGCATGCACGCCTTCTTCCACCTGGTCGACCGAGAAGCTGGCGGGCTTCTGGCTTGGCGGATACTCGATGAAGGTCTCCAGGAAGGTTGCGGCCTTCATGGTAGCAATCCCGACAAGATAGACATTCTTCGTTCTCCAGTCGTTGTACTGATCGGAGACGATATCGGCCCTCTCATAGGGGTCCATGCGCAGGTTGAACATCTTCGGCACGCGCAAGCAGACAAAGGGGTCCTGCCAGACGTCGAAGCCACCGGGCTTGCGCATCTCGCAGAAGACCGCCTTCCAGTTGTCAAAGCGCATGCCGACGAGCTTGGCATCGTCGTTGAAATAGTAGAACTCGTTGCGTGCGCCCTTCGGCTGCTCGCCAAGCAGGTAGGGAAGTTGGTTGTAGCCGTCGAGGTGCACCTTGAAGTCCTTGTCTCCGAGCTTGGTACCCTTCAACAGCCGATCCTTGATGTCGTTGTCGCCGGCTGCGGCAAGCAGCGTCGGGAACCAGTCGAGGCCGGAGACCATTTCGTTGGAAACACCCGGCTTGATCTTGCCCGGCCAGCGAATGATGGCGGGAACACGGAAGGCGCCTTCCCAGTTCGAGTCCTTTTCGCTGCGGAACGGTGTGGTTGCCGCGTCCGGCCAGGAGAACTGGTTGGGACCATTGTCGGTCGCGTAGATGACGATGGTGTTGTCGGCGATCTTCAGGTCGTCGATCGCCTTCAGGAGCTTGCCCACGTCATTGTCATGCTCGACCATGCCGTCGGCATAGTCGTTGCCCGGCATCCCACTCTGGCCCTTGTACTGATCGCGCACGTGGGTGAAGAGGTGCATGCGCGTGGTGTTCATCCAGGTGAAGAACGGTTTACCTTCCTTGACCTGCTTTTCCATGAAGCCGATGGCTGCCGACGTCGTCTCGTCGTCGATCGTTTCCATGCGCTTGGAGTTCAGTGCGCCTGTATCCTCAATCTTGCCATCGGCAAAAGAGTGCAGCACGCCGCGAGGTGTGGCCGCCTTGACGAAGGGATCATTGGGATCCTTCGGCCAGTATGGGCGCTCCGGTTCTTCTTCGGCATTGAGGTGATAGAGATTGCCGAAAAACTCATCGAAGCCGTGTGCCGTCGGCAGGAAGCGGTCCTGGTCGCCAAGGTGGTTCTTGCCGAACTGGCCGGTGGCGTAGCCGAGAGGCTTCAGCGCCTGCGCAATGGTCACGTCGCGGTCCTGGAGTCCGACCGGAGCGCCGGGCACGCCGACCTTGGACATGCCTGTGCGCAGCACTGACTGCCCGGTGATGAAGGTCGAGCGACCGGCTGTACAGCTATTCTCCGCATAGTAATCCGTGAACATCACGCCTTCTCTTGCGAGCCGGTCGATGTTCGGGGTCTTGTATCCGACAACGCCGAAGGAGTAGGCGCTGATATTGGTCTGGCCGATATCGTCGCCAAAGATGACGAGGATGTTGGGCCTGGCGGCATCCTGCGCGAAGGCCGGCAGCACGGAGGCGGAAATCGACGACATTAGCACGGCGCCGGCGAGCGCCAGCGCTTTCGGTTTCGCGGCATGCCCGATGGTACACGCGGCGAGCCGGCCAAGCCTGTTCTTCAGATCGATACTCATCTCATGTCTCCCTGAGGCAGCAAGCAAACACTCTCGGAATGCAGCCAAAGTTTCGGATTTACCGATGCAACTTCTACCGGCGGGCGTCCGCGGGTAAGTACGTAACAGTTACGAAGACCGGCGACGGCGGGTAAATCAAGTCCGGCTGACGGCTCCGAAGCGCCTTGGCGGCGCGGCCTCCAGACCGGGATTAAGATCGGGCAAGTCCGATGTCGGGCCGCCGCTATCAGCGGAGGTTTCGGCCAGCCAGCGCTGTCTCGCCACGTTCAGACCGCTGCGTAACCGCAGGAGATCTGGCCCGCCCTGATGGGAGCTGCTGCTGCCATAGCGGCTGCGGCGATAATCGGCAAAAGCGTTTGCCGTCGCCGGGTCGGCGAAGCTGTCGAGCCAGCGCGAGACCGGCGTGTTGCCAGTCCGGCGTGACCAATGGTCGACCGCCGTCTCCAGCCGCGTGGGGTCGTGATCCCGACAGGCGTCGAGCACGTGGCGAAATGCCGTGGCCTCGGATTGCGCCCTCTGCTCGAGCGCGGTTTCCAGCCAGGTTTCGAGGCGGCCGAACAGATTGGCGGCCAGCTGGATAAGCGCCGCGAGAGCGGCGATCGATGTCGCGATGCCGAGCCACCACAACCAGTCGAAAGGTTCCTCAGCGGGCGGCGGCGCAGGCGGGGCGAGTGCGGGCGCAGCCGCTGGGGCAGCGTTGACGCTGACGGTCACTCTGGCCGCCTCGGCCGTCTGCATCGATCCGCTCGCCGGGTCGAACCAGGGCAGGCTGATCGCTGGAAGCGCGTAGGTGCCGGGCTTTGCAAAGACGTAGGTTGCCACGTCCTTGCGCAGTCCCGCCGTGATATCCCCGCGTGACGTGCGCTCCTCCGAAAGCACCGGATCGTGCCGGTAAAGCTGCACGTCCGCGGGGGCGTCGAAGGTCGGTTCGGGGATCATCATCGGCGCCAGGCCGGCGGCGCGGATGGTGATGGTCCGCACCAGGGCATCGCCTGCCTTTAGCCCCGCGGGATCCCGGTCGAAAGACTGGGTGAGGGTGATTTCTCCGGCGGTGACGCCGGCCTCTCCACCTGCGCCTTGCGGAACGGCTTCGACCGTGAACTTGAGCGAAGGCAACGTCACCTGACCCTTGCTCATCTGGCCGGGTACGGCGGCATAGCCGAACGGAATGATGGCGGGCGGCAGCACGTAGTCGCCTGCCGCCTGTGGGTTGATCGCGTAGGTTTTGCGGATGCCTGAGAAGGCCTCGCCGTTGACGGTCTCGTTGAGGTTCATGCCGCGTTCGTCGGGCATGGTGACGACAGTGCCGGGAAGATCGAACAGAGGAAACTGCGGCGGCGAAAGGAAGTAGTTCGGCACGAAGACGTCGACGTCGACCTCGATCTGCTGGCCGGCATAAATCGGCGCCTTGGTCGTGAGCGTCGCGCGGGCAAAGGGATCGGCGGCGAAGGCCGTGCCTGCAAGCCAAAGCGACAGGCCGAGGAGCCAGATGATCAGCCGCGGCAGGGCGGCGAGGGCTGTCACGGGGCCGCCTCCTTTGCTTCGATCGCAAATTTTCGTGCCAGCAGTTCGGCCGGCGACACCTGGATGTTGCGCATCCACATGTCGGCCGTCTGCGGTCCGCCCTGAACGGTCGCTTCCGTTCCCTTCTTGCCCTTGTCGTCGAACTGGACCTGGTCCGGGTCAATGCCCGCCTGTTCCTGCTGTGCGTCCTGTTCCTGCTTGTCCTTGTCGGCCTTGCGCTTTTTGGCGATCTCGAGGTTCTTTTGGGCGTCGGTCCAGTCGGGGCGGCGCTTTAGCGCCTGCTCGTAGGCGGCGATCGCCTCCTCGGCCTTGTCGAGGTGCAGGAGGGCATTGCCCTGATTGTAGTAGCTTTCCGCCGTATCGCTCTCGGCAAAGGTGTCGATCGCATCCTGGAAACGGCCGGCGCGGTAGAGCGCTGCGCCGCGCCAGGCGGGATCCGCGAACGTTTCAGAGGCCCCCTGGAAATCGCCCTGTTCGAAGGCGCGACGGCCCTGCTGGTCCGGAGTGAGCCAGAGGTCGATAAAGCGATTGTCCGCCGCCTCCACCCGTTCGCTGCCCATGAGCGAAGTGGCCGCGAGCAGATAGACCGCCCAGCGTATGGTCCAGCCGCGTCGGAACCAGAAGAGGCCGAAGACGGCGATCGGAATCGTCAGCCACCAGCCGAGATCGTACCAGCGCGTCAGCCCTTCGGCCGTCTTCGCTGCAAAATTCGTCTGGATGCGCCTGATGATCCAGCTGACGTCGGCGTCGTCGGATGTGACCGACGCCACCTCGGCCTTGGATGCGGACTGCAGCGCCTTGAGGCCGTCGACATCGAGCTTCGCCCTGACATGCGCGCCGGTGGCGTCGGTCAGGAACCCGCCGTCCGCCGTCTTGACCGGACCGCCTTCTGCCGTGCCGATGCCGAGCACCATCAGCGAGTTGCGCCCCTGATACCCACCGAAGGCCGGGAAGGCGGAACGCTCGACGCCGTCGGTCATGAACAGGATGGTGCCAGGCACCGTTTCGTTGGCGAGCGCTTTTTCGACCTCCTGGAGGGCCTTGGCTGTGTCCTTACCCTCGACGGGCATGATCTGCGGCGACAGCGCGGCGAGGTAGGATTTGACCAGCGCGGCATCGTCGCTGAGCGGCAGCACCATGTGGGCGGAGCCGGCATAGGCGAACAAGGCGGTGCGCGAGCCTTTCCTCCTGTCGAGAATGTCCTGGACCTTCAATTTGGCGCGTTCGAGCCGCGTCGGCGAAACATCGGTCGCGTTCATCGTCGGGTTGAGGTCGATGGCGATTGCCAGAGGTGCGGTGTCCTCGACGAAGGGCGGCCGTTCACGCTGCCAGGTCGGGCCAGCGGCTGCGATCGCCGCAACGGCGATCAGTGCGGCGGTGACGTGCACCGGCTGGAAGCGCCGTTTCCCGCCCTTGTCGATCAGCAGGTGATCGAGCAGATGCGGTGCGATCATGTCCTGCCACTGCGAGCGGACATCGCCGCGCCGGGTGACGAGGTAGATCAGCAGCGGGACGGCGGCGAGCGCCAGCAGCCACAGCGGCCGCAGAAAGTGAAAATCGGCGATCATGGCGCTGCCTCCCGGCGCTGACGCCGGTCACCGAGCGAGGATAGGAGCCACATGACGGCGTGATAGGCGAGCACCAGCAGGAGTGCCGCACCCAGCGGATAGTAGAACAGCTCGATGCGCGGCCGCCAGGAGAGCGTCTTCTGGTTTGCCGGCGTCAACTGGTCGAGCAATTGGTAGATGTTCTGCAGACCGGCCTGATCCTGGCCGAAGAAGTAGCGCCCCTTCGTCGCTTCGGCGATCTGCTGGAGTGCCGCGGTGTCGAGCTTTTGCTCTCCTTGGGCATTGGGATCGCCGATGCCGACCGTGTGGATCACCACCTTTCGCTCGGCGGCGATGCCGGCGGCCTTGTCGGGCGGCATCTTGCTGGCGGTGTCGTTGCCGTCGGTCAAGAGGATCATCACCTTGTCCGGCGCGGTGCTGGCGTCGAACATTTTGATCGCCAGCCCGATCGCATCGCCGACGGCGGTGCGGGGACCGGCCATGCCCGGCAGGCTGTCGGCCAGCATCAGCTTGACGGTCTTGTGGTCGAGCGTGAACGGTACCAGCGGATAGGGCGCATCGCCAAAGGCGATCAGGCCCAACCGGTCATTGGGCCGCCGGTCGATGAAGTCGGCGACCACCGCGTGCACCGCTTCGGCGCGGGTCTGCAGGTTGCCGGCGGGATCGCGAAAGTCGCGCGTGTCCATCGACTGTGACAGATCGATCGCCAACATCAGGTCGCGCTGCGGTTCGACCTTTTCGATCGGCGGCTCGACATATTGCGGCCGCGCCAGCGCCAGCACGATCAGCGTCCAGCAGATGGGTGCGATCACCTTCTGGCCGAGATTGGTTCTCGGAACGACGGAGCCTTCGGTCGGACCGAGATTGGCCGCCGCGGTGATGTCCTTGAAGAACGGCACCCTGACGGCGGCCGACTGCTCGCGGTATGGCGGAAGCAGCCACCAGACAAGGAAGGGCAACGGCAGAAGGATCAGTGCCCAGGCGTGGTCAAGCACGTACATGATGCGCCTCGATCCAGTGCCGCGCTGCCGCGATGTAGGCCTTTGCCTCAGCCTCCGGAACCGCGGCGAGCGCCTGGCTGCCACGATACTCGGCTTCCTCGAAAAAACGCGCAGAGGCGATCGGAAAGACGGGGCCGCCGGAATGAGCGTCGAGATATTTGGTCCAGCCGGTGCCGTGCAGGCCGGCAATGGCTTCGCGTGGCCAGACCGAGAGCGCGGTCCGCTTCAAAAGGACAGGCAGGGCCGCGAGCGCCTCGCCACGCGATCCGGTGGCGGTCAATCCGGCTTCTATCTTTCTGAGGTCGGCGAGCGCCTCGCGGCGGTAGCTGTTGGCCTCCCAGCGCCGGTACCAGCGCCAGCAGGCAAAGGCCGCCATGAGGAGGACAATGCAGCCGAGCACCACCCATGCCGGGGTCTGGGGCATCATCGAGACAGGCTGCGGCAAGGCGATATCCGCGAGCTGCCGAAGGGCGGCGTCGAGTATCGGATCTTTCGCAGGTGCCGCTGTCGCCATCATCGCCTCCGCTGCCGGCTGGCGAGCTGGCCGAGCATGGTGCGCAGCTGCGGCGCCACCTCTTCCGCCGCAGAGATCGGCAGCATGGGCAGGCCGAGCTCCTCCTGCCAGGCGCGCAGCGCTCGCCCGCGCTTGCGGGCAAAGCTGTCGATCGCCTCGCGCACATTGCCGTGGCCGAACTGCACTTCGGCCTGAAGCAGCCCGCCGCTAAAGACGATATCGCCCTTGCGCGGCAGTTCGAGCAGGAAGGGATCGTAGATCAGAACGCAGATCACATCGTTGTGGGCCGAAAGCTTCAAAAGCATGTCGCGGGTTTCGAGGCTGTAGCCGTCGAAGTCGCTGACGACGATGATCAGGTGATCGTGCCGGGCGATGTTGGCGACGGTCGTCAGCACGACGTCGAGCTGCTCGGCTCCATGCGGCGCCTGCGAACCGGCCTGCAGTGCGGTATTGTGGCGAACGATGCTGTCGGCGAGCCGGATCACCGCTTCGCGGCTGCGGTATGGGCGCGTTTCGGTCACCTCCTCGTCGCCGAAGACGAAGCCGCCGACACGGTCGCCAAGGGCCAGCACGCGCCAGGCGGAGAGCGCTGCCACTTCCGCCGCGGCGACCGACTTCATCGCGCGGCGGCTGCCGAAGAACATGTTGATGCGCTGGTCGACGAGGATGAGGGCCGGCCGGTCCTTCTCTTCGTCATAAACGCGGACGACCGGCTTGCCGGTGCGCGCCGTCACGCGCCAGTCGATGGCGCGGATGTCGTCGCCGGGCAGGTAG
Source organism: Ensifer sp. Root423 (assembly GCF_001426275.1). Taxonomy (NCBI): domain Bacteria; kingdom Pseudomonadati; phylum Pseudomonadota; class Alphaproteobacteria; order Hyphomicrobiales; family Rhizobiaceae; genus Ensifer; species Ensifer sp. Root423. The sequence continues at coordinate 28,560 of NZ_LMEG01000023.1, forward strand.
TTGCGTAGTTCCTCGAAGGAAAGTCCGCGGCCGCGCATGCGTGATTCGTGACGGCCGGCAAGCAGGCGGCGCACCGGCGCCTTGCGCAGGAACGTCAGGTCGCGGGCCATGGCTTCGAGGCCGACAAGTGCGTCCACCGAGGTGTAGACGCCGGTGGTGTCGGCGGTGCGGGGCTTTATGATGCCGCGTGAGCGGGCGAGGGCCGGCAGGGATATGGCCATCGGCGAACCTCCATCCTCAGGCGACCGCGACGAGCTCGACGATGCGGTCGATCACCTGGTTGGCGGTGGTGCCGCCGGCATGCGCTTCGTAAGAGAGCACCAGGCGATGGCGAAAGACATCGTGCACGGTCGCCTGCACATCGTCGGGCGTGACGAAATCGCGGCCGTTCAACCAGGCGTGCGCCCGCGAAACCTTATCGAGGCCGATGACGCCGCGCGGGCTCACGCCGACCTGAAGCCACTTGGCCAGATCCTTGTCGACCTTGTCGGGATAACGTGTCGCCATCACCAGCGCGACGATGTAGTTCTCGATCGCTTCGGAAACGGTGATCGCCGATATTTCCTTGCGTGCGGCAAAGACCGCGTCCTGGGCAAGCTTCTCCGTCGCATGATTGTTGGACTTGGCGTTGGTTTCCTCCGAGCGCACGAGCCGCATGATGTCTGCCTCTGAGGCTGCGTCCGGATAATCCACCTGGATGTGCATGAGGAAGCGATCCAGTTGCGCTTCGGGAAGCGGATAGGTGCCTTCCTGCTCGATCGGGTTCTGGGTCGCCATGACCAAAAAGAGATCGGGCAGCACATGGCTCTTGCCGCCGATCGTGACCTGGCGTTCCTCCATCGCCTCGAGCAGCGCCGATTGCACCTTGGCCGGCGCCCGGTTCACCTCGTCGGCGAGGATGAGATTGGCGAAGATCGGCCCTTCCTGGAACTGGAACGCGCCCTTGCCGCCCTCGGAAAAATAGATCTCGGACCCCGTGATGTCGGCGGGCAAGAGGTCGGGTGTGAACTGGATGCGCGAAAGCTCCGCATCGAGGTTTTTGGCCATGCTCTTGATCGCTCGGGTTTTCGCAAGTCCGGGCAGGCCCTCGACCAGCAGATGGCCGTTGCTGAGCAGCCCCAGCAGCAAGCGCTCGATCATGCCCTCCTGGCCGATGATCGCTTCGCCGATGCGCTTGCCGAGTTGTTGGATATCGTCGCGTGCACCCATGAAGTCCTGCTCCCTTGCCCCGCCGGCAACATCAGTCGTCATGAACTTTCGCGAGAGCTTATTGTTAAATCAGGCCAATTGGAAAGAACGTAACAGTAACGAAGGCCTGAGCGGCGATGGCGGATACCTCTTGTGGCACGCGGCCTGCGCCCCGAGGGCTTTGGGCGATTGCGTAACGGTTACGTACTTTGGGCAGCGGTCATTTGGCGCTAACGTGTGCAGACCGTCCGCGCGCGTGCTAGCCGACGGTGCCAAGGGAGATCAGAGCCACATGCAAATGTCCCCGAAAATGCCCCTTGTCGACGAAACGCCGGCGGCGATCAGCGCCCGCGAGCAAATCTGGATCGAGGGCGGGACCTTTCTCATGGGTTCGGACAAGCACTATCCGGAGGAAGCGCCGGCCCATCCGGTGAAAGTTGACGGCTTCTGGATCGACGTCACGCCCGTTACCAACCGGCAGTTCGCCGCCTTCGTCGAGGCGACCGGCTACGTGACCGAGGCGGAGAAGACGCCCGATCCGAAGGACTATCCGGGCGCGCTTCCGGAAATGATGCGGGCGGGTTCAGTGATCTTCGACCCGCCGAAGCGGGTGACCAGCAACAGTCCGTCGCAATGGTGGAACTTCAAGTTCGGCGCCGACTGGCGGCGGCCCTATGGGCGGCAGAGCAACATCCGCGGCAAACTCGACCATCCGGTGGTGCAGGTCTCCTACCTCGACGCCAAGGCCTATGCCGCCTGGGCGGGAAAGGACCTGCCGACGGAGGCCGAATGGGAGTTCGCCGCGAAAGGCGGGCTCGAAGGCGCGGAATTTGCCTGGGGGGACGAACTGGTGCCCGAGGGACGTTTCATGGCAAACACCTGGCACGGCATATTTCCGACGGAAAACCTGAAGCCCGACGGCTTCGAGCGGACCTCGCCGGTCGCGAGCTTTCCCGCCAATGGCTACGGCCTCTACGACATGATCGGCAATACCTGGGAATGGACCAGCGACTACTGGTCCACCCGCCACCCTGCGCCGGCGCAAAAGAGCTGCTGCATACCCGCCAATCCGCGGGGCGGGGACCGGGAAGCGAGTTTCGATCCGCGGCAGCCGACGATCCATATCGCCCGTCGCGTCGTGAAAGGCGGATCCCATCTCTGCGCGCCTAACTATTGCCGTCGGTATCGTCCGGCGGCGCGTCACGCGCACGAGGAAAACGCGGCGACGACCCATATTGGGTTCCGTTGCATTCGGCGGCCCTGATCCGGCCGGAGGACTTGAAAACCGTTCCGCCAGGAGGATGGATGATGACGGCAACAGCGATGCGTCTGGGGTTCGTGATGGACGAAAGGGCTTGCAAACCGCGGCGTCGCGCAAGGCTCGCTGGCCTGCTGCTCGCGTTCGTTGCGGCCTTCGCCTCACCTGTTGCCCTTGTGGCGGCCGATGCGCCGGCCGACATTCTGCCTTCGTGGAACGATGGCGAGGCGAAAACCGAGATCGTCGATTTCGTCACACGGGTCACCAGCGAGGGCAGCGCCGATTTCGTGTCGCCGGCAGAGCGGATCGCCGTCTTCGACAATGACGGCACGCTGTGGACCGAGCAGCCGAACTATTTCCAGGGCATGTTCGCCATCGACCGCGTCAAGGCGATGGCGCCCGAGCACCCCGAATGGAAGGACAAGGAGCCTTTCGCATCGCTGCTGAAGGGGGACATGGCAGGCGTTGCCGCCGCCGGCGAAAAAGGCATCGTCGAGTTGGTCATGGCGACCCATGCCGGCATGACGACGGACGCGTTCACGAAAACGGTCACGGATTGGTTTGCAACCGCCCGGCATCCGCGCTTCGATCGCCCCTATAACGAGGTCACCTTTCTGCCGATGCGCGAGTTGCTCGATTATCTCAGGGCAAACGGCTTCAAGACCTATATCGTCTCGGGCGGCGGCATCGAATTCATGCGGCCGATGACCGAACAGATGTATGGGATCCCACCCGAGCAGGTGGTCGGCAGCAGCATCACGACGAAGTACGAACTCGACGGCGACGCGCCGGTGCTGATGCGGGAGCCCAAGATCGACTTCATCGACGACGGTGCCGGCAAGCCGGTCGGGATCAACACCTTTATCGGTCGCCGCCCGATCTTCGCCGCCGGTAATTCCGATGGCGACTATGAGATGCTGCGTTGGGTAACGGCGGGCTCCGGCCCGCGTTTCGGCATGATCGTGCACCATACGGACGGGGAGCGCGAATGGGCCTATGATCGGCAATCCCCTGTCGGCAAGCTGGACAAGGCGATGACCGAGGCCGAGCAGCGAAACTGGCTTCTGGTCGATATGAAGAACGACTGGCGCAAGATCTACGCCTTCGAAAAATAGGTGGCTGCACGGCTGGCGCCGTGCGCCTCAGCTATCGATGTCGGGGCGAGGGCCGAGTGCCAAGTGCGACTTTAGCGCGGGGCCGTGGTCGACTATCGTCGCGCGGACGATGGTGCTCTTGCTCGTCTTTCCCGCCGCGGAACATCTCTCAACATCGATCGCGATATCGCGTGTGCCGCCTGTGCGGCTGCTGACGGCCGGAATCATGGGATTCCAGGCGAAGATTGCCAAGGCGCCGGCAATCCGGGCCAATGTTACTGTTACGTACTTCCGAAAATCGGCGTTCGTGCCACTTTTCGCTCAGGGGAGAGGTAAGCGAGGGCCGGATTGGCCACAAGCACCGACCGGCGAGCCGGCCCCCGCCCGCAACGGTGTCTGGTCGTCGCTGACACCTTGGGGAATGCAAAGGCATGAGCATCGATTGTCGTTCAAACGGATGGTAACCCATGCCCAGCGCAGCCTCTCAACGGGGACTACTGAAGCTTATGCTCAGGCTGCCGGCTCTGCGCGGCCAGTTGCAATTGCTCTGTGCCAAGAACCAGTCCCTGGCAAGCCTCTGCGAAGCCTATGAGGAAGCGAGCTCTATGCTTGACCGGCAAAGGCGTCTCGCCCCTCTGGATCATCCGATGATCTCGGAGTATGAATTGATCTGTCGCGAGATCGAAGAAGAGGTCATTTCCGTCTGTATCGCCGATACGGGGACGTGAGCGTAGTCCGTTGTGATTAACAAATAGCTCGCTTGAGCTTGTCAGAGCGACGAAAACCCCACAAGAATTCTATGGGAATGATCGAGCGTTCCTGTTCCAACTTAAAATGATTCAATTCTTCGATGAAAATATTTTGTGACGCTGCGATATTCTTCTTTCCGCCACGGAAGCTCTCGTCTAGAGTTCGCCTCGCGTTGCACTCTCTTTGGGGTTGTGGCAGTTGGGAGCGCATCATGGAAGCCAGCAGAAATGCGGGTCATACGAACTGCATTGCCGTTGCAGAATGCGAGGCGCGAGCCGCCCTTGAGCGCATTCTTGCCGACAGCCAGTTTCACGCGACCGAGCGTCATCGCAAGCTGTTGCGGTACCTGGTTGACGAGTTTTTCGCTGGCCGTTCGGGCCAGGTGAAAGCCTACACGATCGCCATTGACGTCTTCGGACGGCCCGCCTCCTTCGATCCTGCGACCGATCCGATCGTGCGTGTGGAAGCGTCGCGCCTGCGCGCGGCCCTGGCGCAGTATTACGAGGCGCTCGGCGAAAGAGCGGAGCTTCGCATCGAGCTGCCGAAAGGCAATTACGTTCCGCAATTCGTGATCAGCGGTGAGCCTTTGAGAGGGGTGCTCGAGAGCACGACGCCGGTTGCTGAGGCGGCAGCCGAGCAGCCCATCGAGCTCGCGATTGCGCCTGCCGTTCTTGCCCGCAAATGGCGCCCGCTTGCGGGCTTCGCGGCACTTGGAGCCGGCGTGGCGGTCATGGCCGGGGCCTTCTACGTGTCCGTTGCCGACCACCTTCCCTGGCAGCCGGTTTTCTCGGCCAAGCCGACGATCGTCGTTGACGTGCCGACGCGGCTCGGGGCTGACGACGAGGTGCAGAAGAAGGCGGGAGACTATCTGGTCCACGCACTCTCGCAGTTTTCCGCCGTCCGCACTCTTGCGCCGGTCTCGCCCGCGGGTGTCGACGTGGCGTCGATAACCGGGTGGGTTTCGTCCGCGCCGCCGGTCAAGCTGCAGGGCAGCAAGGAGTACAGGCTTTCCATCGCCTACAGCACCGACGAGCGCCGGCATGAGGTCTCCTGGCAGGTGATCGATGTGCAAAGCAACGAGGCGCTGAGGTCCGGCAGCTCTAAGGTGGCGCTCGATAGCGGCGATGCGCAGGAAATACAGGAAAAGCTGCTTTCTCGTCTGGCCCTTTCGCTTGCCGGCGAAGAGGGCGTCATTGTCAGTCTGGAGGCTGCGCGGCAACTGGTGACGCCGTCGATCGGCTTCGGCTGCGTGCTTCAGGCGGATGTGGCACTGGCGCGGATCGACCCTGAGGGACTGGTTTCGGCCCACGGCTGCCTTGAAAAATCCGTCGCCTACCAGGCCGCCGACGCCGATGTTTTGGCGAGCTTGGCGATGGTGTTGGTGGCAACCGGTGAAGCGAGCGCCGCGCCGACGGTGGCTGAGCGTGCGCTGAAGCTCGCCGACAAGGCCGTTGCGCTGGCACCGCAATCGAGCCAGAGCTACGTCGCCCAGATGCAAGCGCGCTTTGCAGCCGGCGACAGGGAAGCGGCGTTCATTTCCGGTCGGCGCGCGGCGGCACTCAATCCGCTCGACGACGCCATTCCGGCACGGCTAGGCCTGCTGCTTTTCGTCAGCGGCGCCTATTCGCAAGGGGTGAATCTGGCCCGTGTGGCGGATGCCGGCAGCGAGTATCTTCACCACGATGCCGCGCTGACCCTGGCGCTGGAAGACTACCGCAGCGGGCGCTACCGCGAAGCGCTGAGGCGCGCACGCGAGCTTGCCAATCCGGCGGACATGGCGGTCAATCTCCTGCGCGTGGCAGCGGCAGGCCAACTCGGCCTGACGCGGGAAGCGACCAGCGCCTTGGACGGATTGCGCCTGAACGAAACGCGCGCGTCGCAGCCGTACGATACGGAACTGGTCGCTCGCGGCTACGCGCCGGACCTGATCGCGTTGCTTGATGACGGTCTCGCCAAGGCCGGCTTCGCCCAGCAGTAACGCCGGGCCCGAGCCCCTTTTAGTTTTCGGCGGCGACCCGGATCACCAGCTTGCCGAAATTGCGGCCGTCCAGCAGACCGATGAAGGCTTCCGGCGCATTCTCGAGCCCGTCGACGATGTCTTCGCGGTAGCGGACTTCGCCGCTTTTGATCCAGCCGGCCATCTCCTGATAGAAGAGCGGCCTCTGATCGGCAAACTCGCGCTGGATGAAACCCCGGATGAGCAGGCTCCGGCTGAGCACTTCGCGCATGACGCCGGGCAACCGGTCGCTCCCGGCTTGCGCGCCTGCGGGCTGGTTGTAGTGCGCAATCAGGCCGCAGACGGGCACGCGAGCGAAGTCGTTCAACAGCGGGAACACCGCATCCCAGACATGACCGCCGACATTCTCGAAATAGACGTCGATGCCTTTGGGGCAGGCGGCGGCGAGCTGTTCGGCGAAATCAGGCGCGCGGTGATCGATCACCGCGTCGAAGCCGAGCGTGTCGCGAACGAAGGCGCATTTGTCCGCCCCGCCGGCAATCCCGACTGCGCGCGCACCCTTGATGCGGGCAATCTGCCCGACCGCCGAGCCGACGGCGCCGCTTGCAGCCGCCACGACGACCGTTTCGCCCGGCAGCGGTTTGCCGATCGTCAGCAGCCCCGCATAGGCGGTGAAACCGGGCATGCCGAGAATGCCGAGTGCCGTCGAAAGAGGTGCGGCCGCCGGATCGAGCTTGCGCAAGTCAGTACCACGCGACAGCGCATAGCTTTGCCAGCCGGAGTGGGAAAGAACGAAATCGCCGTCGCTGAAATCCGGGTGACGCGAGCGGAGGACGCGGGCGACCGTGCCGCCCTCCATGACAGCACCGATCTCCACCGGCTTGGCATAGGAGCGGCCGGCATTCATGCGGCCGCGCATATAGGGGTCGAGCGAAAGGTAGAGGATCTTCAGGAGAACCTCGCCTTCCGCCGGCTCCGGGATAGCCGTTTCGACGACGCGGAAATCGCTCGGCACCGGTTTTTCGGATGGCCGCGCGGCAAGCAGGACCTGGGTATTCTTGCTCATAGTCTTTTCCTCCTGTGCGTGTCCCGATGCCCCGCGACGGCTGACGCGCGACGAGAAGCTCTTTTCGCATGAAACGAAACAAAGGCCTACAGACGTGTTTTGAGCCGCAAACGGCTCCGCGGGCTCGCCCCTGTGGACGAGCCCGCGGAAAATGCGAAAGCGTCTTACGCTCAGGCGGCGTCGATCGCTTGTCTGAGATCGCCGATGATGTCGTCCGGATGTTCGATGCCGATCGAAAGCCTGACATAGCCGGGCGTCACCCCGGTCTTTAGCTGGTCGATCTCCGACAGCTGCGAGTGCGTCGTCGTGGCGGGATGAATGGCCAGTGAGCGGGCGTCGCCGATATTGGCGACATGGTAGAGCAGTTTCAGCCCGTCGATGAAACGCCGTCCCGCCTCGCGACCGTCCTTCAGCTCGAAGCCCACGAGCGCGCCATAGTGGCCGTTCAGCAGATATTTCCCGCCGCGCGCTTTTGCCTCGCCATCCTGGAACTTCGGGAAGATCACCCGCGCCACCTTCGGGTGGGTGCGGAGGAACTCGGCCACCTTGATGGCATTCTCGTTGTGCTGCCGGATCCGGAGCGGCAGCGTTTCCAGACCCTGGATGAACTGGAATGCGTTTAGCGGGCTGATCGCGGCGCCGAGGTCGCGCAACAGCACCGCGCGGGCGCGCAGGATATAGGGATGAAACGCGATCGCGGCCGCTTTTTCGAGCCAAGTCTTGCCCTGGTAGCTCGGGTCAGGCTCGTGCAGGTTCGGATGGCGCGCCTCATGCTCGTGCCAGGGAAACTGGCCGCTGTCGATGATCGCGCCGCCGATCGAGGTACCGTGCCCGCCGATGTATTTTGTCGTCGAATAGACGACTACCGCAGCGCCGTGGTCGAAGGGCCGGATCGTCAGCGGGGCCGCCGTGTTGTCGACGACCAGCGGAATGCCGAAGCGCTTGCCGATCTCGGCGACCTCGGCGATCGGAAAGACCTCGAGCTTCGGATTCGGCAGGGACTCGGCATAATAGGCACGTGTCCGGTCGTCCGTCGCCCGGGCAAACGCCTCGGGATCAGCCGCATCGACGAAACGAACCTCGATGCCGAAACTTTTCAGGGTGGCGGCAAACAGCGCCCAGGTGCCGCCATAAAGGCCGGCGGCGCTGACGACGTTGTCGCCGGAGCGCGCAAGGTTCAGGAGCGCGAAGGCTGATGCCGCCTGGCCGGAGCCAAGTGCCAGCGCGGCTGCTCCCCCTTCGATCTCCGCCAGCCGCTGCTCAAACGCGTCTTGCGTCGGGTTGGAAACGCGGGTGTAGAGATGCCCCGGCGCCTCCAGCGCAAAGAGCTTGTCGGCGCCGTCGGTGCCGGGCAGTTGATAGGAGGTCGTCTGGTAGATCGGCACGGCGACGGCGCCGCTTGCCGGATCGAAGCGATAGCTGCCGCCGTGGAGCGCCAGCGTTTCGGGATGCAACCGCCCGCCGGCTTCGCGCAGGCCGTTCGGCGTCTTGATCTCGACTGCCGGTTCTTCCGGCTTCTGATGGATCGTCATGCCATTTCTCCTTGGCTCTCAGGTTGATCGGCGCTGTCCGGTTGATCAGGCGGGCACAGCCGCCTTTGGCTGTTCCAGCAGGTCTGCGTGGTGCGCGGCGGCGACATCGGGGTGCGAGCGCAGCCGGGATTTCAGCACGTTGCGGCCGACCTCGTGGAAGAGCGGGTTCTGCGGATCCTGGGTGACGCCGCGGACCTCGGCTGCAAGCTGTGGCGGGAGATCGAGCACCGGGATGGTCGAGGCGAGATTGGCGCCGAGGAAGAAGGCGACCGAGAGCCGATCGCCGCCAGCTGGCGGCGTTACCACCCGGTGGATGTTGGCGAGCAGATAGCCGTTCGATGCCAGTTCCAGGAGTTCGCCGACATTGATGACGAAGGTGCCGCGCTTCGGCGGTGCGTCGATCCAGCCGCCCTTGCCGTCGTCGACCTGCAGTCCGCCGACCACGTCCTGCAACAGGATGGTGACGAAGCCGCCGTCCTTGTGGGCGCCGACGCCCTGATCGCTTTCGGTCTTGTCGCGGCCGGGATAGCGGATGATCTTCAGCAACTGGTTGGGGCCATCGCGATAGATCGGCCCGAAGACATCGGGCTTCTGCCCGAGCGCTTCGGAGAAAATCTCGATCAGCCGGATACCGAGCCCGGTGACGGCTTCGATATAGCCAAGGATCGCAGGCTTCAGTTCCGGCAAGGCGTCCGGAAACTGGTTCGGGCCGACAAGCCGCTTCCACGGCGCATCGCCGGACGCGATATTGAGGCTCTGGCGCTCGGGACCAAAGTCGACCTGTTCGCGCCAGTCCTGCGTGCCGCGCGTGTATTCGAGGCCGGCGCGATTGTAGCCGCGGAAGTGCGGCGACTTGCGCATCTCGATCGCCAGCTTGTCGTCCTCCGGCAGCGCGAAGAAGCGGCGCGAAAGCGAGAGAATGCCGTCGATTTCGTCCTGCGGGATCCCGTGGCCCTCGAGATAAAAGAAGCCCACCGAGCGGGCAACGCTGCGCAACTCGTCGAGCGCTGCGGCCCGCTCGGGGTGGCCCGCCGCAAAGCGCGAAAGGTCAAGGACGGGCAGGGTTGGATTTGTCTGGCTCAAGCTGGTCTCCCTTTGTCGTTCAGGCGGTGGGCCAGTCGATAAGGGCCCTGCGCCGGTTCGCACATGATGGGAGAAGCCTAACCGGAGGTGGCTCGCTCACTCAATATTGTCTATGGAAATTATGGACTAAATTTCAACGAAAGCGCGAAGCGGGCTTTCGAACGGAACTGGTTTGCGGGGAATATCCGTCCCGGCCGTCTGTTTTACGGATTCCCTGAGCTGTCTCATGCGGTGCGAGAGCAACGATCGTTCGGCGACGAAATCCGCTTGCGGCGAAACGCGGGGAGCGGCAGACGCTATGCCTAACAACGACCAAAACCCCGCTTCGCCTTCGGCCAAACGGGGCTATCTTCGTGTCATCGCTCAATCGCAAAGCCACCGGTCCGCGCAGGCGGACCAATCGCGGGATGACCGCAATCCCAAAAGCGGCGTGGAACTCAGCAGCGGCCGAGGCTCGGGCGCGTCAGCAACTCGTTGGTCAGATGCGCTCTCTGGCTGCCGCAGTCCTCGGCCTCCTTGAGCAGCGATGCGAGCGCGAGTTCGAGACAGTATTGCACGCCTTCGACGTTGAGGGTCTTGGCGGAGTCGCGCGCATAGGTGACAAGACGAGCCAGTGCCAAGAGCTCCTTTTCCTTGTCTTCCGGTTCTACTGGCACAGCAAATGAAGATAGCATGATTTTCCCCAGCTTCCTTTGGATCCGCAGATCCAGCCCACCGTGGCCAATCATAGCGTGACTTCGCGGCATTGCGCGTGACATGAGCGTGACACACGTTGTATGTGAAAACCACATCCTTAAGATGAAGCGTCAGGTTGACCGAACAACCTCTTCCACATGCTGGTAGAATTGAATTTCCAGCCTTGCGTTGCAACCGTCCGTTGGGTTGGCGTGTGTCGCAGTGCGTCCAGTAAATGTCGCGCGTCGATGCCCTTCTGGTCGACATATTCGCTCGCGAGCAGCGCGGTGAGACGGGCGGGGTTCGTCCCCGCCGGCAGTGCAACGCGCGCGACGATGCCCGCCCAGTTGCGCTCCTTGTAGAACATGGCGGACGCCGTCGCGCCCATCAATGCGATGAGCGCTGGGGCAAGGGCTTGGGTCTGCGAGAGGCGCTTGAGCGTCGCATCGACGTTGACCAGCGGGAGTGTCAGCGGCAGATAGCCGAGTTCGGCCGGGCCGTGGATCAGCGCAACATCGGCGTCGTCCACGCGGGCTCCTTCGGCGTATTGCCGGTAGATCTCGCCAATGCCGACCATGCCGAAGGGCGCGCATTCCGCCGCGCGCAGCGCGCCCATGCTGGCCGCGCCGAAGACCTGCACGCCCAGCGACAGCGCATAAAGGATTTCCTTGTGCCAGACGGGCGCAGCATTTTCGAAGTTGCCGTCGATAAGCCCGATCGCGGTTGCACCGCCCTCAACTTCGCGCAGGACGTCGCCCTGAACGGCAGGCGGGAGGATTAGGACGCTCTTGTCCGCCGCGTTTCGTGCGTCCGGCAGCGTCGGGCCAACAAAGACAACGTTCATCCGGCCTCCAGAGCACGGGCGAGCGCGCGTTCTCCGAAGCGACGCTTGCGCAGGCCGTCGGGATTTTCGAGGGCCGGAACGATGACCTTGACCACCGAGAAAGGTGCAACGCCTTCCATCAGCGGAACGACGACAACCGTCCGGACGCCAGCCACTTCAAGCCGCCGCAGTACGTAATCGAGCTGCGCCTGAGGCCCGGCCGGGACATCGGGGGCCGCCACGCTTGTCCGGAGCGGCACGGCGGCAAACAGGCCTCGCGTTTCCTCGGGAAGGTCGCGGGTGAAGGTTTCCGGGAACACATCGTCGCGGGCGCCGCTGATATAGGTAAGCCGCGACTGGGCGGCCTCGGTCACGGCACGGATGGCGGCGCGCCGCGCCACGGGGTGGGCACCGTGGCCGATCGTGACGTCGTGATAACGCGGCTGCCTGGCCGAGAGAATGCCCGCTTCGGCGAGGGTTGCGGCATAGCAGGGGATGCCGATGTCGCTGGTCATGTCGAACAGGCGCAACTCCAGACCTGAAGAGGCGATCCGTTCCGTAAGGGCATCGAGGACAGGATCCTCCAAACTTCCCGGATCGATGCAGCCTCGGTGCTTGCCGTTCAGCGGCAGCATTCGCCACAGCGTTTCGGCGTCGCGCTCGATGCGCTCGAGCAAGCCGTGCAGGGTCGCCTCGGTCTCGGTGTTGCCCGAGGCCAGGCCATCGGAGGACTGCCAGTAACGACAATCGACGATCGTCCGGTCGAGGATTGTCGCTTCGCGCGGGACCCAGGTGGTTGCGCCGTCAAAGAGGTCGAAGCCACGGAGCCAGTCGATCGTTTCGTCGTTCTGAAGGTCCGCTTGCCCCGCCGAGATGAGCCCCGGCAGATGCAGCGTTCGATCGCCCGTTTCGGAAAGAGCCCGGCTGGTGGCCGTTCTTGTCGCGGCCGACGGCGCGCAGGCCACTGCCCGCTCGATCGCCTCCATGGCCGCCGAAACCTTGGCGTCAACGTCGGTGATGCCTTTTCCCTGGTTGATGACGATCGATCGGGCGTTGGGCGACACGGCGCTCCACACGGGAATGCCGAGCCGGTCGAGGCCGGTCAGCCGCGCGAGCCGGGTGACGCCGAGCGCCGGCAGGAATGCCTCGATCCGCCGGAACGTTTCTTCTGGCGGGCAGGCGCGATCGCTGTAGGAAAGCGGCTCGGCCGCCGGACGGCTGGAATGCTCGTCCGACGGCCGGCCAGTTTCAGCGGCTTGTGCCACGCGTGGACTAGCCGTCCATGAACCCGCCGGAAACGGAGCCGGACGAGGCCGCAACCACGGCGAGATTGACGCCCTTGTGCACCATTGCCCCGCTGTTGTTACGCAGGTCGTTGGCCGCAGCCAGCGGCCCCTGCGTCGGCGTTGCGATCTGCGAGACCGTGCCCGCATCCAGATCCGCAACCCAAAGCCGGTTGTCACCCGCCAAACCGATCACCACTACTTTTGCCATTTTCCCCTCCTGGCCGTTGCTGATGTGAGAAATTAGAAGCCCGCCTTGCGCAGGCCCTCGCAATAATGAACGCGCTGCCATTCTTCCCTAAAGGGAACGATGGTCATCCACTTGTCGAGATCAAAGTCCGGATGCACGTCGAAAGTCTTACGGACGAACTGGCGCGCTTTTTTCCGGTTGCCGAGCATGCCCCAACTTGCCGCCGACAGCCGGTCGGCAGGGGTCGGATCGCGCATGCGCTCGATATAGGCGATCGCCTGCTCATACTGGCCAAGCGAGTAGCTGGCGCCGGCCGCGGTCCAGAAATATTCGTCCGGCGCAATCGGGTTGAGATCGATTGCTGCCTGGATCTTGCGCAGGCCACCCTCGGGGCGCGAAGCTTGCACCAGCGTGTCGGCGTAGCTCGCAATCACGTTGGCGTGCTGAGGGCTCAGCGCCTCCGCCTTGTCATGGTATTCCATGCTCTCGTCGAACTGTCTCAAGTAGAGCTTGACGACGCCAAGCTCGCGATAGCCCGTTGCCAGCGTGTCGTCGGCCACCACCGCATCGCGCGCATGCCGTTCCGCAAGCGCCAGCAGCTCTGCGTCGCCGCGGGCTGTCAGCAGCCACTCGAAAAAATAGCTGCGGGCGAGCCCGCTCATCGCCGGCGCAAAGCCGGAGTTCTCATAGAGCGACTGGCGGAAACTCTTGCGCGCGCGCCGCAGCTCCGGAAGGTTGAGCTGCTTGAGATAGCGCTGCCCGAGGAGGAAGCTGCGGTACGAGCCGACATTGGTCTCGTAGGTCTGGCGATGGGTCTCGTTGCGCTCCACCTGGTTGGCGATCGCCAGCGCGATCTGGCGGGCGATTTCCCGCCGTGAGGCCATCAGCCCGTCGCCATCGAGATTGAAACGGTCGGCCCAGATCACTTCGTCATTGGCAAAGAAGATCAGTTGCGTGAAGAGCGTCAGCCGGCTGCCTTCGTCGGTCAGGCGCGTGTCGAGAATGTAGCTGATGGCGTGCTTCTGGTAGGTGCTGGCCTTGTCTGCCTGCAGGCTGATCTGTGCGGCCGTGTAGGGCGCGATCACCGAAACCGAGCGAAGCGCGCAAAGCCCGATCGTCACGTCCTCGATCAATGCGCTTGCAAATTGTGTTGCCGGACTGTCGTTCGCGCCGTTGTTCGGCGGCAGAAGCACGACGCGCGGCGGGCGCGAGTCGGCTGCCGGCTCCGACGTCGGCGCGATTATCGTCGAGACCGATCGCAATTCCGGCCTGTTGATCGCGATCGCGCCGCCGCCATTCGAGACAGCCCGTGCCTCCAGATGGTTGCCCTCAAGCTGAAACGCCTGGGTCAGGATCTTGCGCACGTCCTCGTCGAGCGGGTTGCGCTCGAGCAGCCGGGTCGCTGCCGCCTTGACCAGCTTGCGATGATTGTTCGTCGCCTCCGCTGCCGCAAGAAGCAGGCTTTCGCGCAGCAGCGCCATATGCTCGCCACGCTGCCGCTCGATCCAGCCATGCAGCGCCTGGCCCTGGGACTTCAAGTCCTTGAGGAAGTCTTCCTGGAAGGTTTCGACGGCCCACTGGAGACGGGAAAGTGGATCGCCCGCCTCACGCCCGATGGTATCGAGGTCGCTCTTGAGCCGGCTGGCGTCGAAGCGCACGGCCGACGGCGAGAAACTCAGGAAGTGACAGCCGAGTTCTTCCTGGCGCGCGCTGATGCGGGAGACCGTCTTGCGCAGATTGACGAAGGCCTGGCTCGGGACGATCTCGTCCCAAAGGAGCTTGGCGACATCGTTTCTTGACTGCTCGCTGTGGCCGCCGACGATCAGATGACACAGGATCAGCAGACCCTTTTCGGGAAACGCTACCTCACGCCCGCCGTTATCGACGAGCCGCAAGCGCCCGAGGGTCTGCAGTCTGAATGTCATCCGGTCATTCCTGTCGGGCGCGGGTGCTTAGCCGTGCAGGTCCTGAGCGTGGCTCGTGCTTGAGCGGGCGGTCTCGGTCTCCGGCGTCTGGGCAACGGCGGCGACCAGCGAGATGATCTTCTTGCGCAGCACCGGGTCCGTGATCTTCAGGAAAGCGCGGTTGAGCGCGATGCCTTCCTTCGACGAAACGAAGGACGAGATTTCGCTCGGCTCGCGCGTTGTGTCGCCGTTGCGTGCGCCGGCAGGGTCTTCACCCTCCTGGAAGAAGAAGCTCGGGTGCACGCCGAGGATATCGGCGATCGCCTGCAGACGGCTCGCGCCGATGCGGTTGGTGCCTTTTTCGTACTTCTGTACCTGCTGGAATGTGATCCCGAGACCGTCGGCCAGCTTCTCCTGGCTCAGTCCGGCCATCAACCGACGCATCCTGACGCGGGAACCGACAAAGACATCGATCTGGCTGGGGGCTTTCGTGTTCACTTGTATTTCCTCCGCACGTAGGAGTGGTCAAATCATACATATGAGTTTGCTTGAATAAATGACTCTATGCAATCACTACGGGCTAAAACACAAAGATTTGCGACGCTTTAATGATTTTACCCGGGGAGACGGGATAGCGACCGTCGCGATCGGGACAGAAGCGGGCAACCTGAAGGACCGGGGAGGGGTGGTGAAACGACATGCGCCCCTGCGGCGCTCCGAATCGTTCCGGTATCCGGCGTTTGCTGCGGCACGCTCCGCTCCGTTGCGTCTAACTTCTCGGCGACCCGTTACGGTCGCCGTTACTGTTACGTACTTGCGCTTTGGCGATGGGCAAAGATGTCTATGGCTCAACCAGTTCCGGTGCCAGCTTCGGCTTCAGTCGTTGCGGGCGCGGGTCGGCCGCCCGGGATCTCGGAGAACCGTAATGCGCAGACTGACACTCGCCTTCACCCTCCTCGCGATTGCCGCGGTTCCGGCGCGGGCCGGGCCGGCAACGACGAGCGCCTCAGTCAATTTCCGGGAAGGACCGGGAACCGCCTCCAACAGTCTGGGGACGATCGCCGAGGGAACCGAGGTCGATGTCAAGGAATGCGACGATGCGGGCACCTGGTGCGCGGTAAGCTTCAATGGCCAGAACGGCTTCGTGAGCGGCAAGTACCTGAACGATGCCGATCCCAAGGGGCTCGGTTGGCCGCGCGCCTACAAGACCGATAGTGGCGCGACCATCACGCTCTATCAGCCGCACATCAACGCCTGGAAGGATTTCACCGAACTCGATGCGCTGATCGCCGCCGAATACAAGCAGTCCGACGACGCCAAGCCGATCTTCGGCGTGGTTGGCGTTACTGGCAAGACCGATGCCGACAGCGCCTCCGGCCAGGTCGTCGTTTCTGATATCAAGATGACCGAGATCAACTTCTCCGTCCTCGACCGGAAGGAACTGGCGGATCTGACGCTCGAGGTCGGCAAGCTGATGCCGGTCGGGACGATCACCATTTCGGAGGACAAGCTGACGGCGAGCCTCGCCGACTACCAGCGGCTCGGCAATGTCGAGGGGTTGAAGGCCGACGCGCCGCCGATCTTTATCAGCAAGAAGCCGGCGATCCTGGTGCAGACCGACGGCAAGGCCGTGTTTGCCCCGGTCAAGGGCGTCGAGGGGCTCTCCTTCACGGTCAACACCAATTGGGATCTGTTCAAGGTCGAGGCTGACGCCACTTATTACCTGCGCAACGACAAGTCATGGCTGCAATCGAAGGATCTCGCCTCGGGATGGCAGTCCGCCTCGTCGCTTCCCGACATACTCAGCAAACTGCCGGACGACGACAACTGGAAGGATGCCAAGGCGGCGATCCCGCCGCAGGCGGACAAGGTGATCGTGCCCGACGTCATCTATTCGGACAAGCCGTCGGAACTGCTCGCCTTCGACGGTGAGCCGAAACTCGAACAGGTGCCGGGCACCGGTCTCAAGGTTGCGACCAACACCGAGAGCGACGCCTTTTACCGTGACGTTGACTCAAGCTGGTACATCCTCGTATCCGGTCGCTGGTTCGCGAGTACCGCGCTCGACGGCCCCTGGACCTTCGCGACGCCCAAGCTGCCGCAGGACTTCCAGAACATTCCGCAGGATGCCGCCTATTACACGGTGCGCGCGTCCGTTCCCGGTACCTCCGAAAACGCAGAGGCGCGGCTGAAGGCGAGCATTCCCGAAAAGGCGCGTGTCTCGCTCGATGGCTCCGTCACGGTGGACGTCGCCTATAGCGGCGACCCGAAGTTCGAAACGATCGACGGGACGTCCCTGACCTACGCGGTCAACACCAACGAGACCGTCATCAAGGTCGGCGACAAGTATTTCGTGCTCAAGGACGGGGTCTGGTTCGTCGGCGATGCACCGACCGGGCCGTTCGCTGTGGCAAAGGCGGTGCCGGACGAGATCTATACCATCCCGCCGTCGTCGCCGATCTACAATGCCACCTATGTGCGCATCTACGATACCGAGCCCGACGCGGTCTGGTTCGGCTATACGATGGGTTACCTGGGTGCCTATCTCGCCTGGGACACCTTCGTCTACGGCACCGGCTGGTACTATGACGACTATTGGGATTACGGCTGGGCCGGTGGCGGTTACTGGCCCTATTATCCACGCCCGGTAACCTATGGGGTCGGCGCCTTCTATAATCCGGCCATCGGTACGTTCGGCCGCTATGGATATGCCTACGGGCCCTATCGCGGCATTGCTGCCGGTGCGGCCTACAATCCGCGCACGGGCACCTACGTTCGCGGCGCGGCCGGCTACGGACCGAACGGAGACCGCGGCTTCGTCGCCGCCTACAATCCGCGCACCGGCAACGCGGCGATGGCCCGCGGCGGACATAACGTCTACGGAAGCTGGGGCACCGCGGCCGTCAAGCACGGGTCCGATTTTGCCCGCATCAGCGGCGGCTCGACCGCCAATGGCGCCGGCGTCAATTGGCGCACGTCGGACGGGAACCATGGCTTTGTCGCCGGCGGCAAGGGCGGCGACGTCTATGCCGGCCGTGACGGAAACGTGTATCGTCGTGACGACGGACAATGGCAAAAGCGTACGCCCGACGGTTGGCAGCCAGTCCAGAAGCCTTTGATCCAGGATAGGACCAAGGTGGGCGAGCAATTCTCCGCCAATCATCCGGATGCGGCGGCGAACCTCAACCAGCGGATCGACACGCGCCAGCAAGCCGGTCAAGGCGCGGACCGCGCTCGTGCCCCCGATCATCTGGCGATCGACAATATCGGACGTCAACTTGGCAACCAGCGCTCCTTCGAACGACAGTCTTTCGATCAGCGGCCGTTGAATTTCCCGAGCAGTGGCGGAGGCGGCTTTGACCGACCCGGTGGCTTTGGTGGCGGCGGCTTTGATGGCGGTGGTTTCCACGGTGGCGGCGGCTTCCACGGCGGTGGTGGCTTTGGTGGTGGCGGTGGATTTAGCGGAGGTGGCTTCCATGGAGGCGGTGGGTTCCATGGCGGTGGTGGATTCCGTCGCCGTTGACCGCGACGCTCTTGACGTTGGCGCAACAGCCCGGTGGTATGTTAGCCTTTGTAATGATTGAGAGTCGTGCCGGTCGGGGGACGGGCATGTTCGTCGGGGGTGCTGAGAATGGGCTGTGTCGGGTCGTCGGGTCGCTTGCTTGTGGGGCCGGTCTTCGGTCTCGTGGCTTTTCTTTCCGTTGTTTTTGGGCTGGTTTCGCCAGGGCTGGCGCAGGAAGCCGCGCCGGCGGCTCCGCCCGCAAAGGTCCAGCAGCTGATCCAGCTTCTCGATGATCCGGAAGTGAAACAGTGGCTGTCGACGAAACAGGCCCCGCCCGCCACTGCGGCCGAAGCTCCGGCCGGAACGCCCGCAACCGGTGTCGTGGCGCGTTGGACCGCCGAAATCAGGCGTCATCTGACCGGCATCGGCAACGCCGTGCCGCGTGTCCTTCCGGAAATGCAGGCGGCGCGCCAGCGCCTTTCCGGCGACATGGAGAGCCATGGCGCCGCTCCCATCCTCAAAGGGTTTTTCCTGATCCTGGCGATCGGCTACGGCGCCGAATATCTCCTGCGCTGGCTGCTCGGACGCAGCCTGAAGGGGGCGGTGCTGACGGGGCCGGCCCGCACCATGCTCACACGGCTTCTGCCGCTTATCGTTTTTGCGGCTGCCAGCATGTCGGTGCTGGCGATCGCCGACTGGCCGACGCGGCTGGAAACGACGATCGCGCCGCTGCTCGGCGCCTGGATCGGAGCACGCCTTTTGATGATCATCGCCTCGGCGGTCCTGACGGGGGGACCGGTCAACGAGGGGAATGCGGACGGGCGAGGCGGTTACCTCTCGCTCACGCCCGATGAGGCCAGCTTCTGGCACCGGCATGCCCTATGGCTGATCGGTGGCGGGGCGCTCGTCTGGGGTGTCGGCGACGCGATGAGCGCGTTGTCGATTTCCGCGGACGTGCGCAATCTCATCACCGCGCTTCTTGGGCTCGTGGTCCTCGCGCTCGGGATCCTCACAGTCGTGCGGCGTCCGGTGGGGGCCGTCGTCGGTTCGCGCCGTATCGTCGGCAACGTGTTCCTGGTTGCCTTCCTGATCGTGCTTTGGCTGCTTTGGGTCGCCGGCATGGACGTGCTGTTCTGGATCGGCCTTTACGTGATCGGCTTGCCGCCGCTGCTGCGTTTCACGAGCGCCTTTACCAAGACGATGCTGGATAGCTCGGCAGAGGACGATCCGCGCGTGGTGCGCAACATCTTCATCGAGCGCGGGGCACGGCTGCTGGTCATCGCGCTTGCCGCCGGCTGGCTGGCGCTCGTCTTCAAGGTCAGCGCCACGTCGATGATGCAGGACGACGCCTTCAATCGGGTGTTCCGCGGCGTCCTGGCGGGTATCGTCATCCTGCTGGCTGCAGATCTGGTCTGGCAGCTCGTCAAGGGTTTCATCAACCTGCGCGTCAAGCAGGCCAATCACGCGACCGAAGACCCGGCCGAGCGCGCCCGCAACACCCGCCTGATGACGTTGCTGCCGATCCTGCGTAACTTTCTGGCAGCCTTCATCGCGATCGTGGCCGTGCTGATGGTGCTCTCCGGCCTTGGGGTGGAAATCGGCCCGCTGATTGCCGGCGCCGGTGTCTTCGGCGTGGCGATTGGCTTCGGCTCGCAGACGCTGGTCAAGGACGTCATCAGCGGCATCTTCTACATGATGGACGATGCCTTCCGCATCGGCGAATACATCCAGAGCGGCAGCTACAAGGGCACGGTCGAATCCTTCAGCATTCGCTCGGTCAAGCTCCGGCATCATCGCGGTCCCGTGTTCACGGTGCCTTTCGGCTCGCTCGGCGCGGTGCAGAACATGAGCCGCGACTGGGTGATCGACAAGTTCCTGATCAACGTTTCCTTCGATGCCGACGTCGCCAAGGTGAAGAAACTGGTGAAGGGCATCGGCGCCAAGCTGCTCGAAGATCCGGATATCGGGCCGCTGATCCTGGAAACGGTCAAGATGAAGGGTGTCGAGAACTTTGGCGACTACGGCATGACCTTGAGTTTCGCCATGAAGACGAAGCCGGGGGCACAGACCCAGGTCCGGCGCCGGGCGCAGGTGATGATCAAGGAATCCTTCAAGGAAAACGGCATCAACTTCGCCTCGCCGACCGTGCAGGTGGCGGGCGACGAGCAGCAGCAATCCGTCGCCGCGGCCGCCGCGACCCGCGACGCCATCGCCAAGAAGAATGCGGCCGCCGCGCTTGGCGAAGGCGGTCCGCCGCAGGAATAGCATTTCGGCAACAGGGTTCTCGGGCTGGGGGCTGACATGAAACGCGTTCTCTTGGGGCTGCTGCTTCTCGTGTTCTTCACGGGAAGCGGCGCCTTGGCACAGTCGAATGAGCAATTCCTTCGCTCGATGTTCGTCCCCCACAAGGACGACTTCGACGGAATGGAAAAGCGGCGCGTGATCCGCATCATCGTGCCTTTCAGCAAGACCATCTATTTCCTCGATCGCGGCCAGCAATTGGGCACGGCCGTCGACTTCGGAACGGCGCTCGAACACGAACTCAACAAGGGGAGGAAGAAGCAGATCGACAAGATCCGCGTCGGGTTCCTGCCGATGCCGCGGGCGCGTCTGCTCTCGGCGCTCGAAGAAGGGCTTGGCGATATCGTCATGGCCAATCTGACGATAACCGAGACGCGGCTTGCAAAGGTCGATTTCACCGCGCCGCTGTTCGACGAAGCCAAGGAGGTGCTGGTCACCGGCCCTTCGGCGCCGGCGATCACAAGCGTCGACGATTTGAGCGGGCAGGAACTGCATGTGCGCCGATCGAGCAGCTATTACGAGCACCTGGCGGCGCTCAGCGCCGGCTTCGAAAAGGCCGGTCGCGCGCCGATCACGCTGAAGGACATGGATGAGAACCTCGAGGACGAAGACGTCCTGGAGATGATCAATGCCGGCCTGCTGCCCTGGACGGTCGTCGACAAATACAAGGCGGACATCTGGGTGAAGGTGTTCACCGACCTCAAGGTGCGCGACGACATCGTCGTTTCCGACCACGGGGAGATCGCCTGGGCGATCCGCAAGGACAGCCCCAAGCTTAAAGGTGTGCTCGACGACTTCGTCAAGACCCACAAGGTCGGGACGACCTTCGGCAACATCCTGAGGAGCACCTATTACAAGGGCGACAAGATGCTGAAGCGCGCCTATGCGCCAGCCGATGTCGAACGTTTCAAGCAACTCGTGGAAATCTTCCGCACGCACGGGAAGACCTATTCCTTCGACCACCTGATGCTGATGGCGCAGGGCTACCAGGAATCGCAGCTCGATCAGTCCCGCCGCAGCCACAGGGGCGCGGTCGGCATCATGCAGTTGCTGCCATCGACCGCTGCGGACAAGGCCGTCAACATTCGCGGCATCGATAAGGACGAGAACCTCAACGTCGAAGCGGGCTCGAAATATCTGCGCTACCTTGTCGATACCTACATCGACGACCCGGCCGTCACGCCGAAAAACCAGATGCTGTTTGCCTTCGCGGCCTACAATGCCGGACCGGGAAACCTGCGCAAGTTCAGGGCCAAGGCCAAGGATATGGGGCTCGACCCGAACCTCTGGTTCGGCAATGTCGAGAATGCGGCGGCGGCGATCGTCGGGCGCGAGACGGTGCAATACGTCAGCAATATCTACAAATACTATGTCGCCTATAGCCTGCTCTCGGAGCATGATACGGAAACCACGGTCGAGAAGGCCGGCAGCACAGGGGTGGCTGCAACGCCTTAGCGAACGCGGCGGCGCGATCTGGCCGCGCTGGAAGAAGAGAAACGAAACAAGGAGTGGCAGGCACGGAGCGGTCCACGGACGGCGATGGGGCTGCCAGGTGATCATGGTGAAAAACATCCGCAGCCTTGGCGGGCTGTTTGGTCTGCTTGCTCTGTCCGCGGTGACGCTTGCGGGCTGCACGACGCCGGACCTGGAGCCGATCCCCGGCAGCATCACCTATGGCGGGCAGCCGCGCACGAAGCTGACGAAGGCGCCCGTCGGCAGCATCGTCCCGCACCGCTTCACGAGCGGCAACAGCTTCGTTCAGGAAACCTATGTCATCGAGCCGGACCGTTCGCTGAAACTGATCCGCCGGGACTACTACGATTTGCCGATCGACCGATGAACCGCTGGCGGTCGGGCCTGGTATCCCCTTGGCTGCAGACGGCGGCGCGGACGCATGCTTTCCTCTCCCGCGATCCCACCGGAAAGCGGCAAGCTCCCGGCGCGGTCGGTTGACAGGCCGCCGCGGAGAAACGATAGCTCGCTGCGGATGAAGATCGCCTTTTACGCACCGCTGAAATCCCCAGACCATCCCGTTCCTTCGGGTGATCGCCTGATGGCGCGCATGCTGGTTGCAGCACTCCGTGCGGGAGGGCACGAGGTCGCGGTCGTCTCGGACCTGCGCAGCTTCATGGCGGCCGCGTCGGACGTAGATTTTCGTGAACTGGAGCAAGCGGCGGCAGGCGAGATCAGTCGCCTCCGGCAGGGGTGGATGCGCGACGGCGCCCCCGATCTGTGGTTCTGCTACCATCCCTACTACAAGGCGCCGGACCTGCTCGGTCCTTCGCTTGCCGCCGAATTCACCATCCCCTACGTGACGGCAGAGGCCTCCTACTCGGCGCGGCGAAACGAGGGCGTGCGCGCGATCGCCCAACGCCACGTGCTCCAGGCCATCGAGCAGGCGGCAGTCAACATCTGCCTGACGCGCCGGGACCGGGATGGCCTGCTGGAGGCCGCGCCCGACTGCCGCCACGCGATGCTTGCACCCTTTATCGATGCGGCCCCTTTCGTGCCGGGCGGCGGAAGCACGGATGACCTCTGCCGCATGGTCGCTGTCGCCATGATGCGCAGCGGCGACAAGCTGGACAGCTACCGCATGCTGGCGCAATCGCTGACACACATCGCCGATAGCCGCTGGACCCTGACGATCGTTGGCGACGGACCGTGCCGCGACGAGGTGCAACACGCCCTCTCGGCCTTGCCGTCCGACCGGCTGGACTGGCTCGGCGAAAGGAGCGCTGCCGATCTGCCGGCTATTCTTGCCGGCAGCGACCTCTACGTTTGGCCGGGCTGCGGCGAGGCCTATGGGCTTGCCTATCTCGAAGCTCAGGCGGCGGGCCTGCCAGTCGTTGCGCAGAATACCGCCGGCGTGCCGGAAGTGGTCAGGGACGGCGAGACAGGGATCCTTACGCCCGACGGCGATGCCACCGCCTTTGCGGCGGCGATGCGCGCGCTGATAGAGGATCCGGTCCTTCGGCGGAGATTGGGTACGGCTGCCGGACGGTTCGTCCACGACGAACGTTCCTTCCCTGCCGCGGCGCGGCGGCTGCGCACGATATTTGACGAGCATCTGGAGGCGACGGCATGAGACGACCCCATTGGCAGCAGCTTGCCGTCGCGCTCGACCGCGTGGCCGCGTCCGGTCGACAGGTTGATTTCTGGCTGCGGGACGACGACGCCGCCGAGCCGACGGCAGCACTCGACCGCCTGTTGTCGCTGGTTGACAAGCACCTGGTTCCGGTGGTCATCGCCGTGCCGCCCGCGCTGACGGGCGAGGCGCTTGCGCGCCGCCTCGATGGACATGCCGGCGTCAGCGTCGCGGTGCACGGCTGGGCGCACCGCAACCATGCTCCGCCCGAGGAAAAGAAACAGGAACTCGGCGCGCACCGGCCACGCTCAACGGTTCTCGATGAACTCACGGAGGGTTGCGCGCGTCTCCAGGCGCTGTTTCCGCGCAGCTTCGTGCCGATGCTGGTGCCGCCGTGGAACCGGATCGACGGCGCGCTTCTGGATGACCTGCCCGGGGTCGGTTTTGCGGCGCTGTCGGTCTTCGGTCCGGAAAAACCCTCGCTCTTCAAGCTCGTCAACACCCATGCCGATGTGATGGATTGGCAGGGAACACGCGGCTGCCGCGAGCACGCGTCGATTGTAGCAGACATCATCGCCAGGCTAAGGCAGATCTGCGGTGACGATGAAAAGAGGCGGGATCAGGCCGGGCGAACCATCGGAGTGCTCACCCATCATCTGGTTCACGACGCCGGCGTTTGGTCCTTCATGGAGGAGCTCTTCACGCTTACGGCCGCGCATCCGGCCTGTCGCTGGCGGACCGGAGCCGATCTCATAGCTTAATGATCCTTTCGCTGGCGGAAGCGTAGTTTGGCCAGCTGCCGCGACAAACAGTAGGGACGCTTGCCGCCATGTCAGGGAGGCGCGGCCGTCGGATGCGACGGCCCATGTTTCGCTAGAACACCACCTCAGCCGCTACCGGGTACGACAGTGTCGTCATCGTTGTCCGGCAGCAACCCTGAGCCGGGGGTCTTGGTCTTGTCGGTCAGTCGATCCTTTGCATGAGGACCTGCGGTTGGAAGATGCTGCCCACCCGAGGGATCCTTGCCGGTTTCCTCGATCGCCTGCTGGGCCTTCTTGTCCTTGCTCATGCGGTACTCCTTCTTTGGAAAGAAGGAATCCACGAGGCGTGAAATAGTTCCGGCCCGAATTTCGGGTAAAGGACATCCCGACGCGATTTCAGATGCTCAATCGAGCTCGACGATCTGTCCGTCGCGGGCGGCAAAGGCGCCGGGGAATGTCGCCTGGACATCGCGTTCCATGGCGGCCAACGCCTCATCGGTGCGCGACGGATCGTGGTGGAACATGGCGAGCTGCTTGACGCCGGCGGCCATCGCCAGTCGTGCGCCATGCATGCCGGTCGAGTGTCCGTAACCCTGAAAATGCTCCATCTCGCTTTCGAGATAGGTGCAGTCGTAGACGAACAGGTCGGCCCCGGCGATCAGTTCGAGCACGCCGGGATCGAGGACGCCCGGCTCGTGCTCGGTATCGTAGACGAGAGCGACGGCGCGGCCGTTCCATTCGATCCGATAGCCGACGCAGCCACCGGGATGGTTGAGGCTCGTCGTGCGGATGGTGACGCCGGCACGCGGGGTCAGCACGTCACCGGGTTTGAAGTCCATGCCGTCGAGGCTCGCTTGACAGATGTCGGGATCGACCGGGAACCATGGTGGGCGCATGAAATCGCGGATCATCTCCCGCGTGGTCATGGTGCCGTGCAGATGGCCAGACCAGAAGCGCACCGAATTGCGACATTTGTAGATGGGTTTGAAATAGGGAAGACCGATAATGTGGTCGTAGTGGCTGTGAGTGAAGAACAGATCGAACTCTTCGACGCCTTCGTCGATCAGCGCATAGCCAGCCTCGCGCAGGCCAGAGCCGGCATCGAACAGCAATACGTCCTTGCCGCATCGAATTTCGATGCAGGATGTATTTCCCCCATAGGCGACGTATTGTTGGCCGGAGACCGGCAAACTTCCTCTTACGCCCCAGAACCGCACTCGAAAGTTGTCGTCACGCATTCAGTTTCGGCTTCACTACGCACGCTTGGACCATTTTGATCCTTGTGTGACTGTTAAACAAGCACAGATGGCCACACCCCTGCAATGCCATGGGTTATTATTTGGAAACTAACCATCGCGTCGCCAAGTCCCCCTCCGGCCAAATCCGCTCCTCGCCTATCTTCTAGGCTGCAGAAACGGACTGAGGTGTCTCCTTGGTAACAGCCAATGAAACTTTTTGTTGCGCTCCCGCGTGAATTATCTGACGAACGTTAAGGGCGAGCGAAGATCGAGGCGCTGATGGTTGAGGCAATGGAAGGCCGATTTTACGATAGCGTGCCGTTGTTCGACGCCTTCGAAGGCGTCGCGGACGAAGCGAATTACCGGCCGTTGCCGGACGGCTGGCTGCTGGCCGTGGCCGATATCGTCAACTCGACCGGTGCGATTGCCGACGGCCGCTACAAGACGGTCAACATGGCCGGCGCCAGCGTCATATCCGCCCTGATGAACGTGCTCGAAGAAAAGACGATGCCCTTCGTATTCGGGGGGGATGGCGCCTTGGCGGCGCTGCCGGCATCAATGGCCGACAGGGCCCGCGACGCGCTGGCCGCGGTGAAGACCTGGGTGGCGGAGGAACTTGACCTTGAGTTGCGGACCGCGCTCGTTCCGGTCAGTGACATCCGCCAGCACGGGCTCGACATGCGCGTCGCCCGCTTCAAGGCCAGCGACGAGGTTTCCTACGCGATGTTTGCAGGCGGCGGCGCAAGCTGGGCCGAGGCGGCGATGAAGGCCGGGCGCTATCACGTCGCGGCGGCGCCTGCCGGCAGCCGGCCGGACCTGACCGGCCTTTCCTGTCGCTGGAACCCGATCGAGTCCCGCCACGGCACGATTGCCTCGATCATCGCGGTGCCGGGCGCGAAGGGCAACGGACCGGAATTCCAGGCGCTGATCGCCGACATCGTCGCGCTTGCCGACGAGGAAGGTCGCGGCGGTCACCCCGTTCCCGAGCTTGGTCCGACCGCGCGGTTCTCCTTCCAGGGGATCGACACCGAGACGCGCGCGGCCGCTCCGCGAGGGCGACGTTTCCTGAAGCGTTGCGTTATCACCGTGCAGACGCTGGCACTTTTCGTCTGCCTTCGGATGGGCTGGAACCTTGGGCCCTTCGATACGAACCGATACCGCCGCGACCTTGCCGACAACACCGACTTCCGTAAATTCGACGACGGCCTGAAAATGACGATCGATATCAGTGCCCCGTGCCTCGAACGGATCGAGGCGCGGCTGCAGCGGGCAGAGGCAGAGGGCGTCGGACACTATGGCCTGCACCGGCAGGATTCGGCGCTGATGACCTGCATCGTGCCGACGCCGATGACCCGCGACCACATACACTTCGTCGACGGCGCCTCTGGAGGCTATGCGGTGGCGGCGAGCAATCTCAAGGCCGCGCTGGCGCGCAACAAGGCTACTCAACCCTTTGCGGGTGGCGCCGGCTAGCTGTTGTGGCCACAGGGATGCGCACGACCGTTGCGCTATGCCTTGATAATGTGGCTGCCCGTCAGGCCGTTTCGATGGAAGACGTTGCGGGTATCGACGACGAGCGGCGCCCACTTGGCGAGGGCTGCGTAGTCCACCTGGTCGTGGTCGGTGGCGATCAGCACGGCGTCGAACGCCGCCACCGTGGGCTCGTCGAGCGTCACTGAACTCCGGCCCTTCAGAGCGGCATATTCGCGCGTCGGCGGGATCTCGGTAACGTAGGGGTCGTGATAGGCGGTGTGGCCGCCGCGCTCCTCGATCAGTTCGATCAGGCGCAACGATGGGCTCTCGCGAATATCGGGAACGTTCTTCTTGTAGGCGAGGCCGATGACGAGAACGGTGGAGCGGCTGAGCGCCTTGCCGGCGTGCCGGTCCAGCGCCTCGGCCAGTCGGCTGACGACGTGGCGCGGCATGGCCGAGTTGATCTCGCCGGCAAGCTCGATGAAACGCGTCGGCAGTTCGTATTCGCGCGACTTCCAGGTGAGGTAAAAAGGGTCGATCGGAATACAGTGGCCGCCGAGGCCGGGGCCGGGATAGAACGGCATATAGCCGAACGGCTTGGTTTTGGCGGCCTCGATCACTTCCCAGACGTCGATGCCCATCGCCTCGTAGACAATCTTCAATTCGTTGACGAGCGCGATGTTGACCGAGCGGAAGATGTTTTCGGTGAGTTTCACGGCTTCCGCCGTGGCGTTGGACGAGACCGGAACGACCGTCTTGACCACGGAAGCGTAGAACGCCTCCATCAGCTTTGCCGCCTCGGGGCCGTCGCCGGCGACGACCTTCGGAATGCTCACGGTCTCATAGACCGGGTTGCCCGGGTCTTCGCGCTCGGGTGAAAAGCCGACGAAAAATTCGGCGCCGGACTTGAACCCGGTTTCCTCGAGGATGCTGCGCACGATGCCATCGGTCGTACCGGGGTAGGTGGTCGATTCCAGGACGATGAGCTGCGCGGGACGCAGGGTTGCGGCGATCGCGCGCGACGTCTTTTCGACAAAGGAAAGGTCCGGGTCGCGATATTTGGTCAGGGGCGTCGGCACGCAGATGATGATGACGTCGCAGCCGGACAGTTCGAGGAAATCCGTCGTGGAACGGAAACGGCCAGCACCGCTCTCCCGGGCAAGGACAGCGTCCGAGACCGCCCCGATGTAGGACTTGCCCGCATCGAGCGCGACGATCTTGCCGGGATCGATGTCGAAACCGATGACGGAATAGCCCGCGCGCGCTGCCGCAATCGCCAATGGCAGGCCGACATAGCCGAGCCCGATGACGCCGGCCTTGGCGCTCCGGGCGGAGATGGACGACAGCAGGCTTTCGAAATGAGGTGAGGTCAAGTTTCGGTTCCGGATCTCGTGGACAGACAGGCGCGGCGCGCGAACATGTCGTGGTTTGTTGGAGAGAAACAAGCCCCAAGTCAAGCGAGGCCCGGCACCAGGGCCGCTGGCAGGCCGTTGAGCCGGCTATCAAATCTTCATGCTGCAACAGGTCGGAAAAATCTTCGTTCGCCTCTGGAAATTGGCGGCGCGCGTGAATATCTCCAACATATAAGTGCCGCATTCCGGGTGCCTGCACGTCATCGACGCCGGAATCGGTTGGAGCATTTTCTTAACGGGCACGGCTCATCATCATCCACCGCGAACATGAACCGGCAAATTGCCGGGGCGTTCGCCGTCTCCGGATGCTGACGCGGGACGGTCTGTCATGCGAGGACGCGAAATGGGCCCGACGAACGACAACGTATCCGAAATCCTCATCGACAAGGTCGCCGACTGGCTGATGCGCACATCGCTGAGCGACGCGCCGCTGGAGACGATCGTCAAAGGCTTCTGCGAGCGGCTGGCGGCCGCCGGCTTGCCGCTGATGCGCGTCCATCTTTCCTTCTCGATGCTGCACCCGCTTTACGATGCTCTGGGCTTCACCTGGGTGCGCGGCAAGGGCGTGGAGGTCAGCGGCCTTCGGCACGAGGAACTGGCGCTTAATCCCGAGCGGTTCCTGCAGAGCCCCTACTATTACCTGCTCAACAACAATCTCGAGCATGTCCGCCGGCGCATCTACCAGGATACCCCGTCCGAATTTCCGATCTTCGACGATCTGAAGGAGCAGGGTGCGACGGACTATCTCGCCTTCATGCAGTCTCTCGGCGCCGATTCCGGCCACGGCATGGTCGGATCCTGGACGACCGATCGGCACGGCGGCTTCACGGACGATGTCATTGGCGCGCTTTTGAAGCTGCAATACCATCTGGCAGTCGCCGCGAAGATGGCGGTGCTCGGTAAACTCGCCGACAACATGCTGACCACCTATCTCGGCTCCAGCGCTGGCCGGCGTGTGATGAGCGGCCAGGTTCGCCGCGGCGACGGCGAGACCGTGCGCGCCGTCCTCGTCATGGGCGACATGCGCCGCTCGACGATGCTGGCAGAAAAGGAAGGGCGTCAGTCCTATATCGAGACCCTGAACACCTATTTCGATGCGATCGCAGCCCCCTTCAATCGCAACGGTGGCCATATTCTGAGCTTCGTCGGTGACGGCTTCATCGCCGTCTATCCCTGTGGGCGCCACAAGGAGCCCTCGGAATTTGCCGCCCGCGAGGCCTTTGCCGCCGTGCGCGCGGCAACCGCACGCATGGACATGCTGAACGGCGAGCGGCGCAAGCAGGCACGCGATCCGATCGGCTACGGCATCGGTCTGCATGTAGGCAACGTGATGTTCGGCAATGTGGGCCTGCGCGACCGGCTGACGTTCTCGGCCTTCGGCTCGGCCGTCAACGAAGTCCAGAGGTTGCAGAACCTGACCAAGAAATACGCCCACAGCGTCGTCGCGAGCGAAGCCTTCGTCAATTATTGCGGCGGCGACTGGACGGCCCTCGGCCAGGAAAAGCTCCGCGGCGTGCGGCAGAAATTCACGATCCTCTACCCCAACGACGCTGCCTTGCTCGCAAGGGCCGATGAACGCTTCGACGACGTGTTGCAGGATGGACTTTCCGAGGCGGAGCATGTCATGCTGCTTCATCGCAATACGCGTCCGCTCCAGCCGCCGCGCGGCCTTATCGACAAGATGCTTCAATAGGGGGAAGAATGTTTCGCACCGTCCTTTTCGTCGCTTCCATCGTCATGGCCGGGAGCGCGATGGCGCAGCCATGGGAAACCAAGCTTTCCGACGACTTCGAGGGGCGGGATTTTGCGCCTGAGGGCGGGCTCTACTATCGCGAGAACTTCGAGCAGACCGCCGGCACGGTGGAGTTTCAGAACGAGGTCAAGCATAACGGTAATGGCGCGCTCAAGCTGAGCGTCGTTCCGACCTGTCCCGATTCGCTCGACGGTTGCAGCGAGCGGGCAGAGATCTGGGAAAAGACGGCGCTGCGCGTGCCATACGACCAGGGCGTCTGGTATGGTTTCGCGGTCAAGTTTGCCGACCCGATCCCGAATGAGGACCATCGTTATCTGATCGCCCAGTGGAAGCGCGAGATCGATCCGGGTGCCGAGGGCGATTTCAGCCCGTTCCTTGCCTTGAGGCTCGAGGCCGGCAAACTTTTCGCCACTGTGGAAACGAACTATATCGCGCCGCTCTGGGCCGGTCCTGAGGGGAAGCCGGCGAGCTGCAAACCGGGCGAGATCCCCGTATGGGGGCGGCCGGGCGTCAACCAGATGCGCATGCTGGTCGCCGCAGACAGCAACTGGGAGCTGATCGACGGCAGTCTCTTCAATGCATGCACCGATGCGATCAAGGTGACGAACCACGGCAATCCGTTGCCCGACCCGAAGTCCGGCTGGATCGATTTCGCGATCTACACGCTGCCGGGAGCCAATGGCACGGGTCGCATCGAACTCTTCGCCAACGACAAGCCGATCATCACGGTGACGGGCCATATCGGTCACGACGACAAGGGGCTCGGCAAGAACCAGTACTTCAAGTTCGGCCCCTACCGGGCGGCCGATAAAACCGACTGGACACTGTTTTACGACGACTTCCGACGCTCGGCCAATTGCGCCGACGTGTTGAAGGGCGGTGCCTGCCCTTCGTTCTAACCATCTGAAGATGCAGGTGGGTATAGCCTCGTCTGCAACCGGGTGTGCTGGACAGCCCTTGGAAGCTGCGCTAGTCTTTTTTTAGAGGCGGCGGATAAAAAGCAATGAGGGAAGCGTGCTGCTATGACATCTGGGGCGGACCTGCTTCGAGTTGAAGGTCTGCGGATCACATTCTCGGTGCTCGGCGGCGAAGTTCAAGCCGTCAATAACGCGAATTTCAGAATTTTGCCCGGCAAGGTGACGGCGCTCGTCGGCGAGTCCGGATCGGGGAAATCCGCAATCAGCCAGGCGGTGATGGGCATCTTGCCCAACGTCGCCAAGGTTGGTGGCAAAATTTTGTTCAACGACCCGACGACGGCTGCAAAGCCGATCGACCTGCTCTCGCTGGAGCGGGAAGGGGAGGAGATCCGCAGCCTGCGCGGCACGCGCATCAGCAAGATCTTCCAGGAGCCGATGACATCGCTGTCGCCGCTCCACACGATCGGAAACCAGATTTCCGAAGTGCTGAAGATCCACACCGACGCGGAAAAGGCGGAACGTCGGGCGCGAACGGAAGAGCTGCTCGGCTATGTGGGCTTTGCCAATCCGAAGCGCGCCTACGACATGTATCCGTTCGAGCTTTCCGGCGGCATGCGGCAACGCGCGATGATTGCCATGGCATTGATCTGCCGGCCGGCGCTGTTGATCGCCGACGAGCCGACGACAGCGCTCGACGTGACCGTTCAGGCGCAGATCCTGAAACTCCTGCGCGAGCTTCAGGTCAAGCTCAACATGGCCATGCTGCTGATCACCCATGACCTTGGCGTCGTCGCCAACATGGCCGACGAGGTTGTGGTGATCTATCACGGCCAGATCGTCGAGGCGGGTCCGGTCGAGGCGATCTTCCGCAACCCGCAGCATCCCTATCTCAAGGGCCTGATGGCCGCGGTTCCGCATTTCGACATGAAGCCCGGCGAGCGGCTGAAGGCACTGCGCGAAGTGCCGGTCAAGGCCGGAACGCTGCTCGGGACCTCGGCCGCCGACCGGCGCACCGGTCCCGACGTGCTTTTGTCCGTCCGCAATGTCTCGAAGACCTATGGAACGCGCAAATCGTCCTGGTTCGGCAGTGGCGAAGATACGCTGCATCGCGCCGTCGACGATGTCAGCTTCGATATCCGCCGTGGCGAGTGCCTCGGCCTCGTCGGGGAAAGCGGCTGCGGCAAGACCACCGTCAGCAAGATCCTGATGCGGGCCGTCACGCCCGACCAGGGCTCGGTGATCTTCGACAATGGCGAGGGGCCGGTCGATGTGCTGAAAGTGCAGGGCGACGACCTTAAGGCCATGCGGTCCAAGATCCAGATGGTCTTCCAGGATCCGGTCTCCTCGCTCTCGCCGCGCATGACGGTCAAGAACATCCTCAGCGAGCCGCTCGAGATCCACGGGCGCGGAACGGGCAAATCGCGCGAAGAAACGGTGCGTTCGCTGCTGCAGGCCGTCGGTCTCGACCAGCGCTTCATTAATCGGTACCCGCACAGCTTCTCCGGTGGTCAACGCCAGCGCATCGGGATCGCGCGGGCTCTCGCGCTGGTGCCGGAGCTGCTGATCTGCGACGAGCCGGTTTCCGCGCTCGACGTCTCCGTCCAGGCGCAGATCCTCAACCTGCTGAAGGACCTGCAGAAGGAACTGGGACTGACCTGCCTGTTCATCTCGCACAATCTGGCTGTCGTCGACTATATGGCCGACCGCATCGCCGTGATGTGCGCCGGGCGTATCGTCGAGCTGGCGCCGCGCGAGGTGCTGATGCGCAATCCTGTTCATCCCTATACCAAGTCGCTGCTGGCGGCGGTTCCTTATCCGGATCTCGACCGGCCGCTGGATTTCGAACTGCTGAAGGACAGCGAAGGTTCGGACATGCGGCGCTGGGGACCGCAGTTCCGGGACGATGATGCCGGCGACGCGCTGATCCCCGCGGATCTCGGTGGTGACCACATCGTGCTGGCGCGCCGATCCGTGGATGCAAGGGAGTTGCGGCCATGATCACCCGCCGAACTGTACTGGCATTGCTTGCGACCGTGGCTCTGCCGACGCGGCTCTTTGCAGCTGCAGGCGAGCCCGCATTCTGGGAAAAGCAGATTGCCGACGGCAAGCTGCCGCCGCTTGCCGAGCGCCTGCCGAAGACGCCGCGTGTCATCAACGTCGCGGCCATGGGGCGCCAGCCCGGCAAGTACGGCGGCGAGGTGCGGATGCTGATCGGCAGCGCCAAGGACATCCGCCTGATGACGATCTACGGCTATGCCCGTCTGGTCGGCTTCGACGAAGCGCTGAAGATCGAAGCGGACGTTCTCGAAAGCTTCGAAACGGTCGAGGACCGCATCTTCACCTTCCACATCCGTGAAGGCCACAAGTGGTCCGACGGCACGCCGCTGACGTCGGAGGATTTCCGCTATTGCTGGGACGACGTTCTCAATAACGAGAAGCTGAGCCCGGCCGGGCTGCCGACGGCGCTGGTCATGGATGGCGAGGCCGCCAAGTTCGAGATCATCGACGAACGCACGGTGCGCTATTCCTGGTCGACACCCAATCCTGACTTCCTGCAGAAGCTCGCCGGCGCCCAGCCGATGGTGGTGGTGATGCCGTCGACCTACCTGAAACAGTTCCATGAGAAATATCAGGAAGAAGACAAGCTCAAGGCCCTGATGAAGGAGGAGCGGGTCAAGAAATGGAGCCAGCTGCACATGCGCATGGCCCGTTCCTACCGCCCGGAAAACCCGGACCTGCCGACGCTGGACCCCTGGCGCAACACGACGCCGCTTCCGGCCGAACAATTCGTCTTCGAGCGCAATCCCTACTATCATCGCGTCGACGAGAACGGCCTGCAGTTACCCTATATCGACAAGTTCGTGCTCAGCGTCAGCTCGTCTGCGCTAATCCCGGCCAAGACCGGCACCGGCGAAAGCGACCTGCAGGCGACCGGTATCGACTTCGTCGACTACACCTTCCTCAAGGATTCCGAGAAGCGCTATCCGGCGAAAGTGCTGCTGTGGAAGAAGACGCAGGGCTCGCGCCTGGCGCTGCTTCCCAACCTCAACTGCTCGGATGCGGTCTGGCGGGCACTGCTGCAGGATGTGCGCGTTCGCCGCGCCCTGTCGCTTGCCATCGACCGCACCGAAATCAACAAGGCGGTGTTCTACGGGCTGACGAAGGAGAGCGCCGACACGGTGCTGCCCGAGAGCCCGCTCTTCCGGCCCGAGTTCGCCAATGCCTGGGTCGCCCACGATCCGGAACAGGCCAATGCGCTGCTCGACGAAGCGGGCCTGACCAAGAAGGACAGCGACGGCATCCGCATTCTCTCCGACGGCCGCGCGGCGCAGATCGTCGTGGAAACGGCCGGGGAAAGCACACTCGAGACGGACGTGCTGCAGCTCATCACCGACTACTGGCAGAAGGTCGGGATATCGCTCTTCATCCGGACCTCGCAACGCGACACGTTCCGCAGCCGCGCCGTCGGTGGCGAGATCATCATGTCGATGTGGTTCGGCATAGACAACGGCGTGCCGACGGCCAGCATGAACCCCGGCCAGCTTGCGCCGACCGCGGACGACCAGCTGCAATGGCCGGTCTGGGGGCTGAATTATCTTTCCCACGGCGAAATGGGCCAGGCCCCGGACCTTCCGGCAGCCGTGGAACTGACGGAACTGCTGAAGCGCTGGCGGCATTCGGCCGAAGACGCCGAGCGGACGGAGATTTGGAGCCGGATGCTCTCGATCTACACCGACCAGGTGTTCTCGATCGGCATCGTCAACGCCTCGCTCCAGCCGATCCTCGTGGCAAAGAAGCTGAGGAACGTGCCCGACACTGCGCTCTACGGCTTCGACCCCACGTGCTATTTCGGTGTCTACAAACCCGACACCTTCTGGATCGAACAGGAAGCCTGACATGCTGCGATATATTCTCTGGCGTATCGCGGCGATGGCTCCGACCCTCCTCATCATTTCCGCTCTTGTCTTCACCATCATCGAACTGCCGCCAGGAGATTACTTCGAGAGCTATGTCGCCGAGATCAAGGCGCAGGGCGAAGGCGTCGACATGGAGCAGATCGAGGCGCTCAGGAAGGAGTACGGCTTCGATCAGCCGCCGGTCCTGCGCTACGTCTATTGGCTCGGCGGCATGCTGCAGGGCGATTTCGGCTATTCGTTCGAGTACGAGCTTCCGGTGAGCGCCGTCGTCGGCGACCGCCTGTGGCTGACGATCCTCGTTTCCTTCGTCACCATCATCTTCACCTGGTTGATCGCTTTCCCGATCGGCATCTACTCGGCGACCCATCAGTACAGCTGGGGCGACTATGGCCTGTCGCTGATGGGCCTGATCGGCATCGCCATCCCCAACTTCATGCTGGCGCTGATCCTGATGTATTTCGCCAATATCTGGTTCGGGATTTCGATCGGCCATTTGATGGACCAGAAGTATCTCGCTGAACCTATGAGTTGGGAAAAGGCGAAATCGATCCTCGAACACATCTGGATACCGGTCATCATCGTTGGCGCGGCGGGAACCGCCGGCATGATCCGGCGCCTGAGGGCCAACCTGCTTGACGAGCTGCAGAAGCAGTATGTGGTGACGGCACGCGCCAAGGGCCTTTCGCCGATGCGCACGCTGGTGAAATATCCGCTGCGCATGGCGCTGAACTTCTTCATCTCGGATATAGGTTCGATCCTGCCGGCGATCATCTCCGGCGCGGAAATCACCGCGATCGTGCTTTCGCTCGAGACCACCGGCCCGATGTTGATCAAGGCGTTGCAGAGCCAGGACATGTATCTTGCCGGGTCTTTCTTGATGTTCCTGGCCTTCCTGACGGTGATCGGCGTGTTGATCTCCGACATCGCGCTCGCCATTCTTGATCCTCGAATTCGGCTGCAAGGCAGGAGCACCAAGTGACGTCATTTCTTCCGGCGCCCGGCGAGCCCATGCCGCACTACGTATCTACGGCTCCGTTCGACCCCTATTCCGTCGAGGCGATGACGGACGAGCAGGTGCGCGTCAACCAGGCTTCGCAGCTGCGGCTGATGTGGTGGAAATTCCGCCGTCACAAGCTGGCGCTTGCGTCCGGCGTTTTTCTCGTCGTGCTCTACCTGATGATCGTCGTCTGCGAGTTTCTGGCGCCCTATAACCTGCATACCCGGAATATGGACTATATCTATGCGCCGCCGCAGGCGGTGCATCTCTTCCATGAGGGCAAGTTCGTCGGTCCCTTCGTCTACGGCCGCACGATGACGCTGGACATGGATACGCTGAAGCGCAACTACGCCGACGATACCAACGATGTGCAGCCGCTTCGCTTCTTCTGCCGCGGCGACGGCTATCGCTTCTGGGGGCTGTTTGAAAGCAACGTGCATTTCGTCTGCCCGGCAACGGGCGGCGAGGCCTTCTTCCTCGGAACGGACCGCCTCGGGCGCGACGTGCTGTCGCGCATCATCTATGGCGCGCGGATTTCGCTGACGATCGGCCTTCTCGGCATTACCGTCAGCTTCGTGCTGGGCATCGTCATCGGCGGCCTTGCCGGCTACCACGGCGGCGTCTTCGACCTCATCGTCCAGCGTGTCATCGAGGTGCTGCAATCGATCCCGAGTATCCCGCTCTGGCTGTCGCTGGCGGCGATCATGCCGGCGACCTGGAGTCCGATCTTCATCTATCTGGCGATCACGATCATCCTCGGCCTGCTCGATTGGACCGGGCTTGCGCGCGCTGTCCGCTCGAAGCTGCTGGCCTTGCGCGAAGAAGACTATGTGCTTGCGGCCCAGCTTATGGGTGCAAGGAGCAGCCGCATCATCGGCCGGCACCTCGTGCCCGGTTTCATGTCGCATCTGATCGCCACCGCGACCATCTCTATTCCCGGCATGATCCTCGGGGAAACGGCGCTCAGCTTCCTTGGCCTCGGTCTCAGGCCGCCGATCACCAGCTGGGGCATTCTGCTGACGGAGGCGAAAAGCGTCAGCGTCATTGCCTTCTATCCCTGGCTCCTATTTCCCACAATTCCGGTCATTCTTGTGATTTTGGCGTTCAACTTCTTGGGAGATGGGTTGCGTGACGCGGCGGATCCCTACAAATGAAGCCCGGTTTGACGCAGCCATACGGCCCGCGTGAAACGGTTCATCTTACCCTGAGTGAAAGGTTTCTTGCATGATGCGGCGTTTTGAAGATGCCCGGATCCTCATGTATAGCCATGACACGTTCGGGCTCGGACACCTCAGGCGCTGCCGCACGATCGCGCATTCGCTGGTGGAAGACTATCGCGGCTTGAACATCCTGATCATTTCCGGGGCGACGATTGCCGGCGCGTTCGACTATCGCGCGCGCGTGGATTTCGTGAAGATCCCGAGCGTGATCAAGCTGCATAATGGCGACTACACCTCGCTCGACCGCCATATCGAACTCGATGAAACGCTGAAGATGCGCCAGGCGATCATTCGCCATACGGCAGAGACCTTCAAGCCGGACATCTTCATCGTCGACAAGGAGCCGATGGGCCTGCGCGGCGAGGTCGAGGAAACGCTGACCTATCTGAAAGCGCACGGCACGACGCTCGTCCTCGGCCTGCGTGAGGTCATGGATGCGCCGCACCTGCTCGAGGCAGAGTGGAAGCGGCGCGATACCATGCGCAAGATCGAGCAGTACTACGACACGATCTGGGTCTACGGCCCGCCTGATTTCTACGACCCCCTGACCGAACTCGACGTGCCGCCCGCGGTGCGCGAGCGCATGAACTTCGTCGGTTTTCTGCAGCGCAGCGTCCCGCGCGAGGAATTGCCGGGTCATAAGCCTCAGGGCGACTACATCCTCGTCACCACCGGCGGCGGCGGAGATGGGGCGGACCTGATCCACGACGTCATCCATGCCTATCAGCAGGATCCGGGGCTCACGCACAAGGCGCTGATCGTGCTAGGACCCTACATGCCGGTCAAGAAGCGGGAAAAGCTGATCCGCAAGGGCAGCAAGATCCCCTATATCAAGATCATCGAGTTCGACAATCGCATGGAAGAGCTCATTGCCGGCGCCAAGGGCGTCGTCGCCATGGGCGGCTACAACACCTATTGCGAAATCCTCTCCTTCGACAAGCCGGCGCTGATCGTGCCGCGCATCCAGCCGCGCGAGGAGCAACTGATCCGCGCGCGCCGGGCTGCCGAGCTGGGGCTGATCGAGATGCTCTTGCCGGACGAGGCGGAGGATCCGTTACGGCTGGCGGCGGCGCTGAGGGCGCTGCCTTATCGTGAGCCACCGTCGAAAAGCAGCGCCAATGGCCTGCGGCTGGAAGGCCTCGTACACATCTCCGAGATCGTCGGCAGATGGCTCGATCGGCCGTCGAGCGACCACCTGAACATCGTGAAGAAATCGAGCTGAAGCATTGCCGACAGACCGCAAGATTGCAGTCGTGCTGAAGGGCTACCCGCGTCTTTCGGAAACATTCATCGCCCAGGAACTGCTTGGCCTCGAGCGCGCCGGGATCGAACTCGTCCTGATCTCGCTTCGGCGTCCGACGGACGGCAAGCGCCACCCGGTACATGACGAAATCCGCGCCGACGTCCACTACCTGCCGGAATATCTGCATGAGGAGCCGCTAAGGGTTCTGCGCGGGCTCGTGCGCTGTCTGCCGAAACCCGGTTTCTGGCGCGCCTTGGGTCTGTTCCTCAAGGACCTGCCGCGCGACTTCAGCCGCAACCGCTTTCGCCGGCTCGGCCAGGCGCTGGTGCTCGCCTCCGAATGGCCTGGACAGCCGCGCTGGCTGCACGCGCATTTCATCCATACTCCTGCCTCGGTGACGGCCTATGCCAGCGTGATTGCCGGCACGCCCTGGACCTGTTCGGCGCATGCAAAGGACATCTGGACCTCGCCCGACTGGGAACTGTCCGAAAAGCTCGGCCTTGCGCGCTGGACCGTGACCTGCACACGCATGGGATACGAGCATCTCCGCAGCCTTGCCAGCGACAAATCGAGAGTACATCTGAGCTATCATGGCCTCGACCTCGACCGTTTCCCGCATTTCGACGGCACGCATT
Organism: Ensifer sp. Root423; assembly: GCF_001426275.1. Classification (NCBI taxonomy): domain Bacteria; kingdom Pseudomonadati; phylum Pseudomonadota; class Alphaproteobacteria; order Hyphomicrobiales; family Rhizobiaceae; genus Ensifer; species Ensifer sp. Root423. The sequence continues at coordinate 67,817 of NZ_LMEG01000023.1, forward strand.
CCAATCGCACCGGTTCCGATCCGGCCGATCCCGTCCGCATCGTCAGCGTCGGCCGTGCCGTTGGAAAAAAGGGCTACGACGTGTTGCTGAAGGCGCTGGCCAAGCTGCCGGCAGAGCTTCATTGGCGGTTCGAGCATATCGGCGCCGGCGAACTGACCGGCCAGTTGAAGACGCTCGCCACGGAGCTCGGCGTCTCCGACCGCATTGTCTGGAAGGGCGCGCTCGACCAGACCGATGTGCTTGCGCACTATCGGGCAAGCGACATCTTCGCGCTCGCCTGCCGGATCACCGCGGACGGCGATCGGGACGGGCTGCCGAACGTGCTTGTCGAAGCATCGAGCCAGCGGCTGGCCTGCGTCTCGACGGCCATATCCGGCGTTCCGGAACTCCTTGAGGACGGCGAGAACGGCCGTGTCGTTCCGTCGGAGGATCCGCAGGCGCTTGCGGTCGCACTTGAGGAACTGATCCGCAATCCGGCACTTCGCCACAGGTTCGGCGATGCGGCCGAGCGGAAGGTTCGCGGCCAGTTCGACCACCACACCAGCATCGAACAACTCGCCGGCCTGTTCGCCAGCGAATGGAGAGGCGCCTGATGTCCGCACGTCGCGTCTTCTTCTACGTACAGCACCTGCTCGGCATCGGTCATCTGGCGCGAGCAAGCCGGATCGCGAGCGCCTTGGCGGCCAAAGGCTATGACGTGACCGTCGTGACGGGCGGCAGCCCGGTGCCGGGGTTCCCCGCAAACGATGTGAAACACGTGGCCCTGCCGCCGGTGCTGGCTGGCGACAAGGGGTTTAGCGGACTTGCCGACGGCGAGGGAAACCCCGTCAGCGAGGCTTTCAAGCAAGAGCGCCGGGACCTGCTGATCGAGGCATTTCTTGCCTGCAAGCCTGACATCGTCATCTTCGAAGCCTTCCCCTTTGGCCGCCGCCAGATGCGTTTCGAGTTGATGCCGCTGCTGGAGGTGATCGAGAAGCAGGAGCCGCGGCCCCTCGTTGCCGCATCGCTGCGCGATATCCTGCAGGAGCGGACGAAGCCCGGGCGCGCCGAAGAAACCCTCGACGTTGTCAGGGCGCATTTCGACCTCGTGCTCGTGCATGGCGATCCTGCCTTTGCGCGGCTCGAGGAGACCTATCCGTATACGGCGGAGATCGAAGACAAGATCGTCTATACCGGTCTTGTCGCCGGCCATGCCCCTGAACCTCCGGCTGAAAGGTTCGACGTACTTGTTTCGGCTGGCGGTGGCGCGGTCGGCAAGGAGCTGATCGGCGCGGCACTACAGGCGGCCGGGCTGCTTGCGGGCGACCTGAAATGGTGCCTGATCACCGGGCCGAACCTGCCGCAGGACGACTATGACGGCTTTGCCGCCGCAGCGCCCGCAAACGTGCATCTGTTCCGCTTCCGCAAGGATTTCGCGAGCCTTCTGTCGGGTGCGCGGCTCTCGGTTTCCCAGGCCGGCTACAACACCGTCTGCGATATCTTCCGTGCCGGCTGTGCGTCGCTGCTCATTCCCTTCGTCGCCGGCGGCGAGACCGAGCAGTCGACCCGCGCCGAAAGGCTCGAAAAGCTCGGCCTTGCCGGCGTTCTGCCAGAAGCGGACGTAACACCGGAGAGGCTGGCCCGCGACGTCGAGACGATGCTGGCGCGGCCAAGGCCGGAGATCCCACCGCTCGACCTGAACGGCGCCGCTAGAACGGCGGAGATACTGGGGCTTCAGACGGTTCGCTAGCCGTAGTCGGTGGTGCCCATCGGTCTCCGCTGAAGTCCGCCCTTGAGCGGAACCACCGAAATAGAAAAGTCGCTCGGCAAACCAATGGTCGGGCGACCATTCGTCTATCTGCCAGTATGTACGGAGCCTGGATATTTTCCTCGCGTTCTGCGTGTCCCGGCTGGCTGTCTCCGGAATGGTATGTTAGTGAAATCAACAATACTGATTCTGAATATACGCAGTGCATTTCCACCGAACGATAACCTGGGTTCCTGTGTGCACTAAACTCAAGGTCTTGCCAGGACTGGGTCATACTCTTGGCGAAGAGTTTCCCGTACGGCTTTCCTGCCTTGTCTACCTCTCCAACATCCGCTGGCCTCTCGCGCACGGCATCGCCTGTGCGCTGCAGCGGCGCCGGCTGGCGAGCGTGGAGGCAGCGGGGCACCCGCGGTGAACGGCGGCCGCAGAGCAATGCCAGGGGATTTCGGCGCGTCGAGCGCGTAAGGCAGGAGGGGCAGTTGAGAAATCTGATCGCGCTGTTGATCTCAGTGACCTTGGCATTGGGGGCCGGGGAGGTAATGCTGCGCATGTTCACGCCCTTTCCGATCGGAACGCAGTCGCATCGAAGCATTGACGAGAAGTATGGCTATCGTCTCGATCCCACCCTTTCCGGCGTTGACGAGGACGGCTTCCGCGACCCGGCAGGCGCACGGCAGGGCTTGCAAGTCGCCGCAATCGGCGACTCGATGACCTATGGCAACAACGTCGAAAGCGGCCAGGCCTGGCCGGCCGTCTTCCAGGCCATCACCGGCGAACACACCTACAATTTCGGTGTCGGAAGTTACGGCATCTACACCTACCACGCGATCGTCCACGACGCGCTGGCAAATGGAGCCAAAGGCGCGATCGTCGCCATTTTCCCAGGCAACGACTTCGCGATCGTTTTTTCGGCATGCGATATCATGAACGCGCGTTCCGACTTCTGGCTTGCAGAGCAGGCGCGGCTTCACCTGCAGGCTCTCTTCAGTCCGACCGGAAGCCATACGCAATGCACCAAGGCGCGATCGGCGAGCATCAAGACGAAGCTGTTCGAGAACGTCGCGCTTCTGAGCGCTTATCAATATGCGATAAAGGACCGTGTGACGAGCTTGTATGCGCGCTTCCTTGGCACGGGCAGCGATGAAGCGTCCGAATATTACCGGTTCCCGGACGGGATCCCACCCGTGTCGAGGCGCTATGTGGATGATGCCGGTCGCATGAGCGATTTGGCCTCGTCCGAGACAGCGGCGATGCTTGCGGACTTTGAACGCTTTGCGGCCGACTGGGCCGCGCAGGGACGGGGACGGGTAGGACTGTTGCTGATTCCGTCCAAGGAGCGTGTGGTTTTCGAACATCTTCGGCGCGGTGGCCAGCTGGCGGTTGCCGATCCCGCCTTCATCCGCAGTGTCGAGCGTCAGATCGCACTCGAGGACAAAATTCGGGAGGTCGCCAGCCGGCTTGATCTGCCGTATCGCAGTGCGGTGGATGCAACGACCGACGCCTTGCGGGATGCGATCCTGGCCGGGCAGCGCTTTTATCCTGACAACGACGGACATCCGTTTGAGGCAGGCTACAAGGCCTTCGCGGGAACCGCGTCGTCGCTCTGGAACGAGATGAAATCAAGGGTCGCCGAGACGCATGACTGAACGTCGGGGGGCGGCGGTACCCGTGGAGGCCGAAGACAGACAGCGGTGCCGGAGCGCACGGGTGCTGTCCCGGCAAACAAGTGCGATCTCGATCGGTTCAGACCGTGCCGATCAGCATGAAGCGGGTGTATTTTTTGGTCGGCAGCGCGCCGGCGAACTCCACGGTCGTCAGTGCCGCCTGCTTGGCGAATTCTTCGACCGAGGCCACGCAGTTGATATGCGTCGGCTCGCTGAAATAGTCGTTGGACTGGAGCAGCACCCGCGTACCGGCCGGAATGCGATCGAGCCATGCCTTGAGGTCTGCGATATGCTCGCAGCTCGTATTGATCACCACGTCTGCCGCGAGCGCCGCGTAGTCGATCGCATACATGTCCGCCGTCACGGCATGAAACTTGTCCGGAAAGGCCGCGTTCAGCGTCCGCGCCACCGCTTCGACGTCCGGATCGATGTCGAAGCTGTCGACTGCGGCCACATCGAAGCGCTGGTCTTCCAGCAGCATGGCGCCGAGAATGCCGTACCAGCCGCCGAGGATGGCGATCTTGCCGTAGGAGGGGCCGGCCACCTCAAAGAGCGTATCGCGCGCCCAGACCTTGCAGGCAACCTGCTTGTGGTTGAAGGCATTGGCGATGTGGGCGTCGGGATGTTTGGCGATCACCCGGCCGATCCCTTCGATCAGCGGACTGCGCGTATAGGCGGCGATGCCACGCGCGAGATCGAAGGCATGCTCGTACCAATCGCTGGTTTGGCAGGGGGGATGGCTAGTTTGTTTCATGCGGTCGTTGTAAGCTGCGCATCGAGCGAGTGCAATAACGGCGTGTGCTTTCGGGAGCGTCGACCTCTGCCGGTTGACTTCAAGGCCGCCTGTTGGAAACCGCGTCCATTGCAGATTTCCCTCGCACCTGCATAATCGATCAACCGGATTCGGCGCCGGGCGGAATATGCAGGCGTCCCTTCAGGAGCGTGCCGTAGGGTACCCGTCCGGAGGTGTCGCCGAAGAGTGATGCGTGCTGGGGACATATGGCAACCCGGCCCGCCAGCAGCAGTCGTGTTCAATAAGGTCCTATCGCCAGTAACATGGAACCACGCCTTTCCCGCTATATCTGGACCCACACGCGCAAGGACCAGCTTTGGATCCTGGTTGTCGTCGCGCTGTCGATGATCCCTTATTTCCTGTCGTTCGATCTGCCGAAGCAGATCGTCAACGGGCCGATCCAGGGCGATGGCTTCGACAGTCCGGAGGCCACTCAGGCCTTCCTGCCGATATCCTTCGACCTGCCGTATTTGGGCACGTTCAACGTCTTTGACGGCTTCCAGCTCGGCCGCGAAGGCATGCTGCTCGCCCTCAGCCTGGTGTTCCTGGCGCTGGTGGTGGTCAACGGCCTCTTCAAATTCTACATCAACACGTTCAAGGGCCGGCTCGGCGAGCGGCTCTTGCGCCGCATCCGTTTCGAACTCGTCGACCGGGTCCTGCGTTTTCCGCCCAGCCATTTCAAGCGGGTGAAGCCCGCCGAAATCGCGACGATGATCAAGGACGAGGTTGAGCCGCTCGGTGGTTTCACCGGTGATGCCTTCGTCTCGCCCGCCTTGCTCGGCGGCCAGGCCTTGACGGCGCTCGTGTTCATCCTGCTGCAGAGCTTCTGGCTTGGGCTGATCGCAACGCTGATCGTCGCGGTTCAGGCGGTCATCATTCCGCGCATGCGCAAGCGGCTCCTCGTCCTTGGGCGCGAGCGGCAGTTGACGGCGCGCGAGCTTTCCGGCCGCGTCAGCGAAATCGTCGACGGCATCGGCGCGATCCGTGGCCACGATACGTCGAACTACGAGCGCGCCGACATCGCGGCGCGGCTCGGCCGGATCTTCAAGATCCGCTACGACCTCTACCAGTGGAAATTCCTCGTCAAGTTCATCAACAACTTCCTCGCACAGGTCACGCCCTTCCTGTTCTACGCGATCGGCGGCTATTTCGCCCTGCAGGGTCGCCTCGACATCGGCCAGCTCGTCGCCGTCATCGGCGCCTACAAGGACCTGCCGGGTCCGCTGAAGGAACTGATCGACTGGGACCAGGCCCGTCAGGACGTCCAGGTGAAATATGCGCAGGTGGTCGAGCAGTTCAGCGTCGACACGCTGCTCGATCCCAAGGTCCAGGCGGTGGCAACCACCGCTGCCGTGCCGCTCGCGGGCCCGCTTGCCGCCGTCAATCTGACGGTGATCGACGATGGCGGCTCGACGCTGCTCGACCACGTCTCGCTGCAGGTCCAGCCCGGCGAGAAGGTGGCGCTGATGGGGGGTGGCGAAGTGCTCGCCGAGGCCTTCGGCCGGCTCGTCTGGCCGGCAAGCGGCAAGGTGCTCGTCGGGGGGCAGGACATCCTGGAGCTGCCGGAATCGGTGACCGGCCGACGGATCGCCTACGCCTCGTCCGACGTCTACGTCTTCCAGGGCAGCCTCGGTGACAACATCCTTTACGGGCTGAAGCATGCGCCGCTCACGGACGAGATCTATGAGGGCGAGCGTGCGACGCACCGCAAGTGGGAGGTGACCGAAGCCCGGCTGGCCGGAAACCCGTATCTCGACGTCAACAGCGACTGGATCGACTATGGATCCGCAGGGGCAAACGGGCCGGACGATCTGCTCGTGCAGATCCGGCCGGTTCTCGATGCGGTGCTTTTGACCAACGACGTCATGGCGCTGGCCGTGCGCTCGACCATCGATCCCCACGAGCATGCGGAGTTCGCCGCCGGCATCGTCGAGATGCGCAGCGCGCTCCGGCAGCGTCTCGAAAAGGAAAAGCTCAGCGACCTCGTCGTGTTCTTCGAGCCCGGGACCTACAATGTCGAGGCGACGATCGGCGAAAACATGCTCTTCGGCACCATCACCGATCAGGTGATGTGGGCAGATGCGCTGGAGAACCATCCGTTCTTCAAGACGATCCTGCAGCGGGTCGGCCTGCGCGACACCTTTTATGAGATGGGCATCGAGATCGCCGAGAACGTCGTCGAACTGTTCCGCGACTTGCCGCCGGATCACCCGTTCTTCCAACAGTTGACCTTCATGACCGCCGAGGAAATCCCGGTCTATGAGGCCATCCTCCAGAAGGTACGCACGAAGGGCAAGGGCGAGGTCTCTGAGGACGACCAGATCAAGGTGATCAGGCTGTGCTTCGATTACATCGAGCCGCGGCACCGTTTCGGTCTTTTGACCGATGAGGTCATGGCGAAGATCGTCGCCGCCCGGCGCGAGTTCGACGAAGGCCTGCCGGCCGATCTCGCCGGGATGATCGAGCACTACCGCCCGAACCGCTTCATCGCGTCCGGCAGCATTATCGACAACGTGCTCTTTGGACGTATCGGTCACAAACATGCCGACGGCTCGGAGAAAATCCGCGCGATCGTCCGGGATCTCTTCGAGGCGGGCGGTCTCTACAACGAAGTGCTTGCTTTCGGCTTCGACTTCAATGTCGGCGCCGGCGGCAAGCGGCTGACGGCCGCGCAGCGGCAGAAGCTCGACCTTGCGCGCGCGCTGATCCGCAATTGCGATTACTATATATTCAATCAACCGCTCCTGGCGCTCGACCAGCGCGTCCAGGAACAGGTCGTCCGCAACGTCTTTGCGATGCTCGATCAGGGCGGGCGTGATCCTGCGGTCATCTGGGTTCTCGCCAATCCGGCGTTGGCGGACCTCTTCGATCGCGTCGCCCGGTTCGAAAACGGGCGCCTGCTGCACGACGCCAATGTGGATGAACGACCTGACTACAAGGAAATGGCATCTTGATGTAATATTAATGTCAGGGCACGAGCATATGGTCCCGCCGCGATGCGGGAGGCAAGTTGCCCCCGACGGGAACTCGGAGACACGGATTGTGATGTTGCTCAAAGATGAAGTCGAAATGCTGCGCCGAATAACCCTGTTCTCGGGATTGCCGCCGGCAAAGCTGAAACTTCTGGCCTTCACGTCCGACAGGGTCATGTACAGCGCCGGCGAAGCGCTGTTCTATCAGGGTGACATCGGCGACGCGGCCTATGTCATTCTTTCCGGCAAGGCGGAGGTGCTCATCAATACGGCGGGTGGGCCTTTCAAGATCGCCGAAGTCGAGCAGAATTCGATCGTCGGCGAAATCGCCATTCTCTGCAACACGCCACGCACCGCGACGGTGCGCACCAGCACGCCGCTCGAGGCCCTGCGCATCCGCAAGGACGATTTCCTCAAGCTTCTGGCCGATTTCCCCGAGATGGCGGTGGAAATCATGCGCGTTCTCGCCGACCGCCTCGCGCAAACGACGGCGGAGCTCAGCGAGGCCCGCGGCTCGATGGAGCCGGTGGACGCCTGACGGCGGCACCTCTCTTGTACGGGCGAACCTTCCCGAAAATGCAGGCGGCGATGTGCCAGGGCAGCCATTCGCCTCGGTCATATGAGCCCTTCGCAAAATCCATTCCGCTTCGTCCGGATATGGGTTAGAGAAACGCCATGCGTTCGATCACCTATTTCCACAAGACCGTTCAGTTTCCCGACAAGCCGGAAAAGAAGCGCTTTTTCGCGCGGCTGCAGAACGGCGACTGGGAGCCTTGCACGTTCCAGAACATCGCGCGCCTGGTCGACGCCAAGACGACTTTCATCGACATCGGCGGCTGGATCGGCGTGACGCCCTATTGGGCGGCGCAGATTGCCGACAACGTCATCACGGTCGAGCCCGATCCTGTCTGTTTCGGCATCCTCAAGGAAATGCAGCCGGAGAATTGCGGCGAAGTGCGGGTCATCAATGCCGCGCTATCGGAGGATGACGTTCTCGTGCTGCATTCCGTCGGTGGCGGTTTCGGAAGCTCCGAAACATCGGCCCTGATCGCCGACGACGACGGCGAGGCGATCCGTGCGCGCACCGTGACGATCGCAGCCCTTCAGGACATGGCGCGGACCGAAAGGCTCTGTTTCAAGATCGACATCGAAGGTTACGAGTATCGCGCGCTGGACCAGTTCCGCACGATCGATCGGATGCGGACGGCCGGCGTGCTGCTGGCAGTTCATCCGCAGATCCTGTTTGCGTCGCTGACGGGCTCCAGGCTGTCGCGCGTCCTTCGCACCATGACCGCCACTATCGGATTGATCCGTAGCCTGAAGGGCTTCCGCCTCGACAATCCCTCGGCAATCTGGACGGCGCTACGCAAATCGATCGCGCGCCGGGAGTTTCGCGGTTTCGACCTGCTGTTCGTGGCGCGCGAGGGTAGCCGCTAAGGAGCCTTTGGCGGCTCAAGTCCTTTCATGCATGAGGACAAGGACGGTAATGTCCGGGCATCCGCCGAGAACCGAAACGATCCTCGGTTCGGTTAACCATGCCCCCGCTTAAAGTTAACTCTTCGTTTCAAAATGTTACTTCCGGTGGTATAGCTTCGCTGCTGCTATTTCCTGGTTTTGGTTGTGGCGCGTCGCGGAGGGCGGTTGCATGTCCTGGTTATACGTTGCCGGTGTCGCCTATGGCCTGACGGCGTTTTTTCTCGTGGGGATGACCTACCTTGAAGGATTGCAGGCGCATGCACCTTGGAACATGTACCGCGTGGCCGGGCTTCTGGTCTGCGTTTTCTGGCCGATTCTGTTTCTGTATCTGATGCTCAGGATGGCATCGAAAAGACGAATTCCGGAGCGCTGACGGCAAGGGCCAGCGGCGCTTATCCTCAACGCGGCGCCTGAACGGCGGTATTTACCATACAACTAGAAAATGCCGGAGATTAACCCATGATTCCGTCATGCGGTTTATGGTCCGGCAGTGATCGAACGGTGTGAAAGTATCTCGGCATGTGCGGTTACGGTGGCTATTTCGGGTCGGTCCCGGATGCGGAAATCCTTCTCAAAAGGATGGCCTCTGCGATCGCGCATCGTGGCCCGGACGAAAACGGCGTTCTTGCCGCACCGGAGGCCGGGCTCGCCCATGTAAGGCTGTCGATCGTCGGTCTCGGCGACGGCCAGCAGCCGATGTCCGACGAAACCGGCGACCTTTCGATCGCCTTCAACGGCGAGATCTTCAACTACGTCGAATTGCGCGAGGAACTGCGCGCCAAGGGGCGGCGGTTCCGCACCGCGAGCGACACCGAGGTCATCCTGCATCTCTACGCCGTGATGGGTGAGGACTGCCTGTCCGTCCTCAACGGCGATTTCTCCTTCGCGATCTGGGATAGACGCCGTCAGCGCATGGTGTTGGCGCGCGACCGCATGGGCGTGCGCCCGTTGTTTTACACGACCCATGCCGGGACATTCTATTTCGCCTCCGAAATCAAGGCGCTGCTCCAGGTTCCCGGCATTTCCGCCGAACTCGATCCCGTTGCGCTCGACCAGATTTTTACCCTTTGGGCGCCGATCGCGCCGCGGACCGGCTTTCGTGGCATTCACGAGCTCGAGCCGGCTCACCTGATGATCGTCGAGAAGGGCAAGACGTCGATCCGCCCCTATTGGCAACTCGACTATCCGGACCACGACGCGCCGCCGCTGTTTGCCGATGAGCGCAGCGCGGCCGAGGAACTACGCGCGCTTCTTACCGATGCGACCCGGATCCGCATGCGGGCCGACGTGACCGTCGGATCCTATCTCTCGGGCGGGCTCGACAGCTCCATCGTCTCGGCGCTTGCAGCCGGAATGGCGCCGCAGGGTCTGCGCACGTTTTCCGTGACGTTTGATAGCGTCGAACACGACGAGAGCGCCTTCCAGATGGAAATGGCAAAGGCGCTCGGCACGCATCATAGCGCGGTCGCCTGTCGCGCCGGCGACATCGCGAAGGTCTTTCCGCAGGTCGTCCGTTTCGCCGAACGTCCGATTATCCGCACGGCGCCTGCCCCGCTCTACCAGCTCTCGGGTCTCGTGCGCGAGCAGGGATTGAAGGTCGTGCTGACGGGCGAGGGCGCCGACGAGGTCTTCGCCGGATACGATATCTTCAAGGAGGCGCGGGTGCGCCGCTTCTGCGGCCGCCAGCCCGGCTCGCGAATCCGGCCGCACCTGTTCCGCAAGCTCTACCCCTATCTGCCGGGCCTGCAGCAGCAATCGGCGGAATATCTCGCCGCTTTCTTCGGCGCCGGCGACGTGCCGCTCGACGACCCGCTGTTCTCGCACCGCCCGCGGTTCAAAAGCACGGCCGCGACCAAGATCTTCTTTTCTCCCGACCTGCGCGCCACGCTGAAGGACTACGACGCGGCCGGGGATCTGGCGAGCCGGCTTCCTGCTGCCTTCGGTCGCTGGCATCCGCTGCACCAGGCGCAGTATCTCGAAAGCCGCTTCCTTCTGCCCGGCTACATTCTCTCCAGCCAGGGCGACCGCATGGCCATGGCGCATGGGATCGAAGGACGCTTCCCGTTCCTGGACCACCGCCTCGTCGAGTTCGCGACGCGCCTGCCGCCGGAAATGAAACTGAAGGGGCTGGTGGAAAAACACATCCTGCGCGAGGCGACGAAGGATCTGCTTCCGCCGACCATCGGCCAGCGCACCAAGCAGCCCTATCGCGCGCCCGACAGCCATTCCTTCACCGGCGCCGGCGAACTGGAATACGTTCGCGATGCCATGAGCGAGACACGCATCGGCGACAGCGGTCTGTTCAATGCCAAGGCCGTGAGCAAGCTCTACGAGAAATGCCAGTCGCAACCGACTACCGGCTTTAGGGACAATGCCGCCTTCGTCGGCATCCTGTCGACGCAGCTCTGGCTCCAGACCTTTACCGGCACCAGCATCCGCGCCGCTCAAGCGGCCTGAAACCCATTGGGAAAGGAAATGAAATGACGGAAACCATCAAGGACAAGGTCAGGGCCTTTGTCATCGAGAACTTCCTGTTTGGCGATACCTCGTACGATCTCGCCGACGGCGCCTCTCTGATCGAGAACGATATCATCGACTCGACCGGCGTTCTCGAACTCGTCGCCTTCATCGAAGACCAGTTCGGCATCGCCATGGCCGACGCAGACATCGTGCCGGCCAACCTCGATTCGCTCGCGCGCATCTCGGCCTTCATCGAGGCAAAGGCCGGAGTGCCGGCCACGGCCTAACCAAGACCCGAGGGCGTTCCATGCGGTTCGAGCAGTTTCTCATCGGCAATGCGGCAAGGCATGCGGCCAAGACGGCGCTGGTCACCGATCGCAAGCGCCTCAGCTATGGCGAGTTCGACGATCTGTCGAGCCGGCTGGCGGCCGCGCTGGCAAAGGCAGGCGTCAAGCGCAACGACCGCGTCCTCGTGTTCATGGACAATTGCTGGGAGGCGGCCGTTTCGATCTTTGCGATCCTGAAGGCGGGCGCGACCTTCAGTCCGATCAACGCCTCGACCAAGGCCGACAAGCTCGCCTACATCATCGACGACTGCGAGGCGGCTGCGATCCTGACGCAGGCCAAGTTGATGCCGGTGGTGGCTGACGCCCGGGCGCAGAGCGGCGGCAAGGCGGATATCTTCGTCGCATCGACCGCGGCGCCCAATGGCCAGTCGCCTGCCGGCGCGGTGCCCTTCGAGGGCTGCCTGTCGGCGGAGGCGACGCCGGTGCCGCATGGCGGCATTGACGTCGACCTGGCGATGCTCATCTATACGTCGGGCTCGACCGGCCGCCCGAAGGGCGTGATGATGACCCACCGCAACATCGATGCGGCGTCGGAATCGATCACCACCTATCTGCGCAACGAGCACGACGATATCATCCTCAACGTGCTGCCGCTCGCCTTCGACTATGGCCTCTATCAGTTGCTGATGGCGATCAGGCTCGGGGCGACGCTGGTGCTCGAAAAGTCCTTCGCGTTCCCGCATGCGATCTTCGAGCGTATTCGCGAGGAGGGCGTCACCGGCTTCCCGCTGGTGCCGACGATGGCGGCGATGATCCTGCAGATGCGCGACCTGGAGCCGGGTTTCCTGCCGAGCCTGCGCTACCTCTCCAACACCGCCGCCGCCCTGCCGCCGCCGCATATCGCCCGCCTGCGCGAGCTTTTCCCGGGCGCACGGCTCTATTCGATGTACGGGCTTACGGAGTGCAAGCGCTGCACCTACCTGCCGCCGGAGGAACTGGATCGCCGGCCGGGCTCCGTCGGCATTGCCATCCCCAACACGGAAGCCTTCGTCGTCGACGACGAGGGCCGCCGCGTGCCGCCGGGCGTTCCCGGCGAACTCGTCATCCGCGGGCCGCATGTAATGCAGGGCTACTGGCGCAACGACGTGGCGACCGAGCGCATGCTGCGGCCCGGGCCGAACCCTTGGGAGAAGGTGCTCTATACGGGCGACCTTTTCCAGACGGACGAAGAGGGCTTTCTCTATTTCGTCGGCCGCAAGGACGATATCATCAAGACCCGCGGCGAGAAGGTCGCGCCCAAGGAAGTCGAGACCGTGCTCCATGCCCATCCCGGCATTGCCGAGGCCGTCGTCATCGGCATGCCGGATCCGGTTCTCGGCCACGCGATCGCTGCCCTTGTGGTGCGCACGGATCCTGACTTGACCGACAAGGACATCATCCGCCACTGCACCCGCCACCTCGAAGATTTCATGGTGCCGAAGATCATCGAATTCCGCACCGAACTGCCGAAGACGGATACCGGCAAGGTCAGCCGCCGACTTGCCGCCGAGACGATGGAGCCTGCACAATGAACATCAGAACAACCGGGGGCAATGGCCCGTTTTCGGCCGAAACCCTGACAATCGACCACGCGGCCGAGACCGATCGCATCGTTTCCGCCTTGCGCGGACAGTTGCGCTCCATGAAGAAGCGCGGTCTGGTGCTCGGGCTTTCGGGCGGCATCGACTCCAGCGTTTCCGTGGCGCTTGCGGTGCGCGCGGTCGGCGCCAAGAACGTCTTCTGCCTGTTCATGCCGGAAAACGATTCCGATCCGGAAAGCCTGCGCTTCGGCCGGCTGGTCGCTGAAACCTTCGGCGTCGAGGCGATCGTCGAAGACATCGGGCCGATCCTCAAGGCCATGGGCTGCTACGAGCGCCGCGACGCCTTCATCCGGGAACTGGTTCCGGACTATGGCGACGGGTGGGCCTCGAAGGTCGTCATCGCCAACGCGCTTGAGGGAGAAGGCTACAACATCTCCTCGCTGGTCGTTCAGAGCCCGGAAGGCGTGCAATCGAAACATCGCATGCCGCCCTCGGTCTATCTCGGCGTCGTTGCGGCCACCAACATGAAGCAACGCACTCGCAAGCAGGTCGAGTACTATCATGCCGACCGGTTGAACTTTGCCGTACTCGGCACGCCCAACCGGCTGGAATACGACCAGGGATTCTTCGTCAAGAACGGCGACGGCGCCGCCGACGTAAAGCCGATCGCCCATCTCTATAAGTCGCAGGTCTATGCGCTTGCCGCCCATCTCGGCGTTCCCGCGGAAGTTTGCCGTCGCCCGCCGACGACCGACACCTATTCGCTGGAACAGACGCAGGAGGAGTTCTATTTCTCCCTGCCTTACGACCGCATGGACCTCTGCCTTTATGGCCTCAATCACGGGATCGAGATCGAGGCCGTCGCCAAGGCGGCCGGCTTGACCGTGGTCCAGGTCGAAAGGGTCTGGGCGGATATCGCCGCCAAGCGCAAGGCGACGCGCTACCTGCATCTCGGGCCGCAACTGGTGCAGCCCGTGGAGGAAATTGCCGGCTATTGAGGCCTGGCCGCACCGCCGCCCATCGTCAATCGAAGCTGCCGCCGATCAGCCGGCTCCAATATTCGCCGGAAATGCCGTTGAAGAAGCCCTGTCCGTCGCGGCAGGCTTCGACGATGGTCTGGTCGCGCGAATGCACAACGGTCGAGGCGACGTGCACGAAGGCGATGCGTCGGCCGAGCATGGCTTCCATCAGCGCCGGTTGCGTGCGCCCGCGCAAACCCGCAAGCCCACGTCTCGACGCCTCGTCGACCAGGCAGTCAATGACCGGCCCGGCCTGCCCTGGCCGCGCCAGGATCTGCAGTACCCGACCGATTTCACCGGCTTTGACGTAGTAGGCGAATGCACCGACCACGGCGCCCGTGCGCGCCGTCACCAGCGCGTAGGCGAGTTCGCCCTGCTCGGGCTTCTTTTCGGCATCGGCAAGGATGTGGTCGAGCTGCCCGTCGCTCCATTCGGGGCGAAGCGGAAACGGCGCGGTGAACTGGTCGACGACGGCGGCAAAGCCGCTGCGGTCCGTCTCGGTCGCGGTGAAGCCGGCCGGTGCCGCCCCCGCCTCGGGCAGGGCGGACCAGCGCTGCTCGCCCTGGCCCATGCGCTTGCGATAGAACCTGTCGAGTGCGCGCGCGAAGGGGGCGGCGAGCCGGGCGGGCTTGATGCGGTTCGAGGCGACGCTCAGGCTAAAGGTCGCCGGACGGATGACGCGCACCCAGTCGAGGCTGTATTGCGGCAGGACCACGCCGCGAAGCCGCGTCCACATCTGCACAGAGACTTCGCTTGCTGTCTCACTGAAGGATAGATCCTGCGGACCGGCGAGGAAGGCCTTCATGAGGCGCGCTCCGGCCAAGGGGTCGCTTTCCCGGTCTTCCGCCATCAGCGATCCGCAGATCGCGGCGCGCAAGTGCCGGCCGTTCAGTGTCATCGGCAGCGCATTGACGCCGACGAAGCCGGTAATCCGACCCTCGTCGTTCACATGCACGAGAGGTCTGATTCCCGGATCGCAGCCTGGCCCGTGGAGATAGAGTTGCCGCATATAGTCGGCAAGTGCTGGCGAAGCGGTCCGCTCGTCACGGAACACCCGCTGGAACATTCCGGCGACCGCTGGAACGTCCGCGTGGTCTAGCGAACGGATTTCGCTCATCGGGCCTGCACTCCGGCGCCGGCCTCTACCGGGCCGGCGATTTTCTGAACGATGGCGACGCGCGGCTTGCCGTCACGGTCGGATGCGAAGGTGACCGGTGCATAGGCTTTCGCCCGTGAGAGAAGTGCAGCCGCCTGCCGCTCCTGGCCCTCGCCGAACTCGAACAACAGCCAGCCTCCTGGTTTCAGGAAGGCAAGCGCGTCCCGGATCAGGCGCTGGTGTATGGAAATGCCGTAGGGGCCTCCGTCGAAGGCCTCGCGCGGCTCGTTGTCGAGCAGATGCGCGCGGTCCCCCTCCAGCCGGCCGGTCGAGATATAGGGTGGATTGCAGACCACCATGTCGATCTTGCCCTGGAGATCGTCGCCTTCGAGCGCCGCAAAAAGATCGCCCTGCCGGACAAAGACGCGCGAGCCGAGGCCGAGCCGATCGACGTTACGGCGGGCAAGCGCCACGGTGCTGTCCGTCAGGTCAGCGCCCCAGACACGCGCCGACGGGATCTCGCTGGCGATACCAACGGCGAGGTTGCCGGAACCGCAGCACATGTCGATGATGGTGACGTCGAGGGGCCCGCCTTCAAGGATCGATACGGCTCTTTTTCCAAGAAGCTCTGTTTCTTCCCGTGGAACCAGGACGTCGGGCGCAAGTTCCAGTTCGACACCCATGAAGCGGTGCAGTGTTGCGGCCTGGTCTTCGGTCGGTCGGTCGGTCTGATTGCTGTCGTTTTGCGCCACGGCCACTCCTCATGTCGCTGGAAAACTCTGTAGACGTGCGGACCGCAGCCTAGTGCAATTGAGTAAACGGAAGCTGAAATACAATTGCCGCGAGCACGTTAACCGCGCAATCATTTCTGCCTGTTACCGTGCGCGTGATCAGAGGCGGGTGCTCGCTGTCATTGAACGCATCTTGCGCGTAACAATGACGGGTTGAGATCAAGGGCAGATCGGAATGGCTTCGGAAGGTGTGAAGGAACGCGCGCACAAACCGTTCCTCTCGATGATCATATCCTATGCTGCATCCGGCGGCAGCCTTGTCATTGGCTCGGCTGCGCAGCTTCTGACATTTGCGATCCTCGCGCGCTTTCTCGGCGTGCATGAATTCAGTGTCTTCGTCGCAATCACGGCCGTTGCCAACATCGCGGTTCACCTTTGTGGTCTCGGCGCGATGGAGTGCCTGGTGCGCCGCGTCGCGCGCGACCGGGGCATGTACCCGCAGATGCTCGGCCACAACATCATTCTGACCTCGATCAGCGGCGTGCTGCTGGTGTTGCTCGGCGCAGCGGTGTTGCCGTTCTTCTTCACGCTTTCGCCCGATCCCGCGGCCAATGTCGCGGTGATCACCTTGATGCTCGTGACCAACATCATCTTCGTGCGGGTCATCGTGCTTGCGGAGCAGATCTTTCTTGCGCATTCGAATTTTGCCTCGGCCAACAAGGTGGTCGTCGGTTTCGCCCTGGCGCGCACCATAGCTGCAGCGCTCGCCTGCATCGCCTTCGGGGTCGCGACGGTGGCCTCCTGGGCTGTGTGGCAGTTCGTATGCCATGTAATCGTGGCCTTCGGCTGCTGGCGAGCGGTCAAGGGGTTGGGACGCCCGACCTATGGCATCGTGCGGGAAGAGCTGCCGCTCGGGCTGTATTTCAGCATCCCGTTCATCCTGCGCGCGGTCCGGCAGAACGCCGACCTTCTGGTCCTGAGCCTCGTGGCGAGCGCCGAGGTCATGTCCAGCTACAGCGTCGCGCGGCGCATGCTGGAGAGCAGCTATCTGTCGGTTGAGGCCTTGAACCGGCTGATCTATCCGGGTTCGGCAAAGGCGACGGCAGCCGGCCTGCACCACGCCTTCGAGCGCGTGCGCAAGGTTCTGTTCGCGGCCACCTCGATCAGCATTGCCGCGGCCGTTGCCGTTTTCGTGCTGGCGCCGGTGCTGCCCTATCTCTTCGGCAAGGACTACGTCTCCCTCGTTTCCTTCGTTCGCATCCTGTGCTGGGTCGTGGTGCCGCTCGCCATGTGGTCGGTGGCGATGGAGGCCCTTGGTGCGTCCGGCCACCATCCGGCGCGCGCTTCGGTCATGGGTCTTGGCAGCGTGCTTGGTGCGGCACTCACCGCCTGGGCGACCTGGTACGCACCGCCGACGGGCACGTTTATTTCCTTCTACGTGATCGAGACCGCGATGGTGATCGTCTCATGGGCGGTCTTCCTGCGCTTCGTGCGGCGCGATCGGGAACAGGCCGGCGCGGCCTCCCTGTCGACGGGGGTGGTGCATGGAGGTTGAGCTCGGGAAGATCCAGGCCGCACGGTCGTCCGGACGGGAAATGCCCCGGATGGGCAATGTGCGCGCCATGGAACCCCGGGATATCCCAGCCGTCAGCAGCATGTTCACCCGGATCTTTCGCAAGCGGGAGCAAGAGGCGAGCGCGGAGCTTCAGAACTATGTCGAGACCATCTTCTTCGGCAGCCCGCTTTATGCGCCGGAACACGGCAGCATCGTCTACGACGACGGGACCGGCGGCATCGGCAGCGCCATTCTAGCGATTCCCATGGAGTTCACGGTCAACGGCCGCCGAACGGTGGCGAAACTTCTCTGCGCCTTCATGTCCGAGGGCAAGGCCGGTGCGGTCGGCGCCGCCTGCCTGGCGCGCGCCATGCGGGCGACACGGCAAGACATGTGTTTTTCCGACAACTCGTCTCCGGTCAGCGCCGATCACTGGGTCGCTGGTGGTGGCGTCGTGCTGCCGATCCAGAGCCTCGACTGGCGCCGCTCCTTCCGGCCGTTCAGAGCCTGGGGGCTGACGGTTGGCAGGCAAGTGCGCCTGCTCAGATCCCCGATGCTCTCCGAGCCGCTTGCGCTTGCGGACCGGCTTTTGCGCCGCCGCCGCCCGCGCACCAAGCCCGATCCCGTTGCCGGCTGCACGACGCACGCCATTGATCCCGCTGCCTTCGTCGATCTCGCAGAACCCATGCTGCAGCGATTTTCCGTTAGGCCGGTCTGGTCGCGCAGCGAATTCGACTGGCTGGTGATGGTCGCGCGACTGAACACGCCGCTCGGCGAGCTTCTCTGCCGCGAGGTCCGGGATGAAAGCGGGCGCGTCATCGGCGCTTATCTCTACTTCGGCAAGGCCGGCGAGCGGGCAACGGTGCTCAACGTCGTCTGCGAGGCCGGCCGTGAGTTCGCCGTCACCGCACAGATGTTCCATGCGCTTGACGCCGAGGGTTACGCGCTCGCCGTCGGCAGCTCGCAGCCGTTCCTCATGAATGCGATCTCGCGCCAGAGATGGCTGTCCTTCCACCATCGCGGCTATTTCTGCATGGTGACGCGGCATGCGGATCTGAAAGACGCGGCCCAGCGCAATGATATCTATGTGGGCGGTCTGGCATCGGAGAGCTGGAGCCGGTTGTTGACCGACTTCTGAAGCGATGGGTTAAGCGGCAATCCTGCCGTTTAACGGAATATTCACCGTACAACCTTAATTCTGCGCTAGAAGGCGGCTCGCGGGGTCACGATCTTCGCGTCTTGATGGGCGTGCGTGAGGGATGCTTATGTATAGGCCGGACGAGGCCGGAAAACAGGGGGCCAGCCAACCGGCACGCGAGCAGCGTGCACCGGTCGAAAGAGGCTCGCTGCTCGATCTGCTCTCGTCAGACGTTCACGAAGCGAAGTCTGGCGCTGACGATTCGGCAACAGACTGGCCCGCCGAAGTCCAGCATCAATCCAGAGATATTCCGAAAGCCTCGCCCCATCCGGCTGACTTGGTACCGCCCGTGTCCAGTGCGGCCGGCGCGCCTCGCGACAGCTATTTTCCCGGGTTGAGCGGCCTCAGCCGGATCGGCGTCGACGATATCATCGGCTGGTTGCGCGACGGGCTCATCTGGATCGTGCTGGCGCTCGTCCTGTGTGTGGGGGCCGCGCTCGCCTATGCGATGACGGCGACGCCCCGCTATACGGTCTACACCGATATCGTCGTCGATCCGTCCAACCTCAATGTCGTCAGCGATGACGTCTTCACCACCAATCCGCAGCGCGATGCGCAGTTGCTGGAAGTGGAAAGCAAGCTGCGTATCCTGACGTCGCGCAATGTGCTGTCGCGGGTGATCACCCAGATGCGCCTCACCGAGGACCCGGAATTCGTGAAGCCCTCGGCCTTCAGTTCGCTGAAGAACCTCTTCTCGACGAAGGCGGAGCAGCAGGCCGGAAACGAGCTTGCTGCCATGCGGGCCTTGTCGGAGCGGGTGGAAGCCCGGCGCGAAGAGCGGTCCTTCGTGGTGGTGATGAAGGTCTGGAGCGAAGAGCCTGCGAAAGCGGTGACGCTGTCGGATGCGATCGTCGCGGCTTTCGAGCAGGAGCTGTTTCAGTCCGCCGCCGAGAGCGCCGGTCGCGTCGCGCAGAGCCTCAACGCCCGGCTCGACGAGTTGCGCCACAACGTCACCGAATCCGAACGCGCGGTCGAGGATTTCCGCCGCAAGAACGGGCTGCAGTCGACCAATGACGGCCAGCTCGTGAGCAATCAGCTTTCGAACGAACTCAACACCCAGGTTCTCGACGCCCAACAGCGCTTCATCCAGGCCGATACCCGCTACCGGCAGATGAACGACGCGATAACACAGGGGCGGACCGCAAGTGCATCCGAGTTTGAATCCGTCAACATGACGAACCTGCGAGAGCAGTATAACGTGCTGCAGCAGCAGATCGCCTCCATGCAGCGCACCTATGGGGAGCGCCATCCCCGCCTCGTCAATGCGCGCTCGGAGCGTGCGAACCTGGAATCGGCCATGGCCGACGAGGCGCGCCGCATCCTCGATCGCGCCAAGGCGGACATGGACCGGGAGCAGCAGGCCTTTTCGGCCTTGCGCGCCAAGGCGAGCGACGAGAAGTCGAACGTGTTCTCCGACAACGAAGCCCAGGTGCAGCTGCGAGACCTCGAAAGGGACGCGCGCGCCAAGGCTGCCATCTATGAGACCCACCTGGCGCGCGCCCAGCAGATCACCGAACGCCAGCAGATCGACACGACCAATGTTCGCGTGATCTCGCGCGCCTTGCCGCCGAATGCGCGCAGCTGGCCGCCGCGCACCGTGGTTCTGGTTGCCGGCGGCGGTTTCCTGGGGATTATTCTCGGCATATCCCTCGCGCTTGCCCTCGGTCTGTGGAGATACATCCGTCGTCCGCAGCCCCTGGCGCCGTGAGAGGACGGCCATCGTGCCCGATCTCAGCGGCAGCCCGGCCAATTCTGCAGAAACCTTGAGGGTCCGCGTCGGGACCTTCCTGTTCCTGGCCATTTCCATCTACTACTGGATCCCCTTTCATTCCTTCGTCGACCTGACCAAGGAAAGTCTGCTGGAACCGGGCGGCGACAATTCCAGCCGGCTGAACCAGATCGTGGCACTGCTGCTGTTTGCAGGCGCCTCCTGCTACGGTGTGCTGCATCCGATGCGGCGTGGGCTTATGCAGCCGCGGGTGCTGCTTGCGATCCTGCTTTTGTGGGTGCTCTTTGCCTGCCTGGTCTCCGCTCATCCGGCCAACGGCATCAAGGCGATCATCCTGACGACGATGGTTGCGGTCAACGCCAACGTCTATCTGCTGCTGCCGGCCAACGAGCGGCACTTCGCCAAGATGCTGGCGGTCTCGACGCTCGTCATGCTCGCGGTTGCCTATTACGGCGTCCTGTTCAAGCCGCTTCTGTCCATTCACCAGGCCAACGAAGTGCTGGAGCCGATGCATGCAGGGCTGTGGCGCGGCCATTTCCGTCACAAGAACGAAGCCGCGGTCGCCATGGTGCTTGCCTCGTTTCTCGGCCTGTACGTCCTGCGCCGGTGGTCGAAGCTTGTCGGCCTGACCATCGTTAGTCTGGCCTTCTTCTTCCTCATCCATACGGGAGGAAAGACCTCGACGGCGATGTTGCCGGGCATTCTGCTTCTGGCGTGGCTCTTCGAACATGTGCGCTTGCTGCGCATCCCGATCGCGATCGGCGGCGTGGCCCTGTTCAACCTTTTCGCCGTCGGGTCGGCCGTCTTCCGGCCGCTCGGCGAATTCGTCTCGTCGCTCGGCATCGACGCGACCTTCACGAACCGGGCCGATGTCTGGCGCTTCGCCTTTTCGGTGATCGCCGAACAGCCGTTTATCGGGCGAGGCTTCAAGGCCTTCTGGCAGACCGAGGAAGTGGTGTTCAGCGGCGGCGGCATCGAGACCTGGGCGGTTCGCGCGGCCCATGCGCACAATTCCTATCTCGAGACGCTTCTCGTCATCGGCATTCCGGGGTTGATCCTGACGCTGCTTTGGCTGGTGGTGCTCCCGCTCTATCATATCTCGCGCATTCCACCGGCCCGGCAGCACAGCGACCTCACGCGGCTGTTCCTGCGGATCTGGCTCTATTCGATCTACAGCGCCAGCCTTGAGGCCTTCTTCTTCGATGGTCCGAACGTGCTGTGGTTTACCTTGCTTTTCGCGATTTGCGGTTTGCGCCTGCAGTCCTCGGCAGCGCTTGCAACCGAACCACGCCCGCTTGCACAAAGGATGGTGGCGCATGCCTAGTTTTTCACAGGCTCTGTCGAGGGTCGACGGCCTTGTCGACCGCGTCGCCAACCGGCTGATCTGGCGTCTCGCGTCGAAGCCCCGTGATGTCATAACCGACGCGCCGCTCGTGTCCTTCACCTTCGACGACGTGCCGGACACAGCACTTCACAATGGCGCCGCTATTCTCGAACGTCACGGCGTGCGCGGAACGTTCTACATCGCCGGGGGGCTTGCGGGGCGCGTCGAAACGGATCGCACCCTGATCTCGCCCGAGGGCTGCGCGGATCTCGCCCACCGGGGTCACGAGGTCGGCTGCCACACCTATTCCCATAGCAAGATCAGGCGATTGGGCGGAAGTGGGCTTGCCCGGGATCTCGACCGCAATGCCGCCTATCTCAGGCAAAGCGGCGTCGGCCCGGCCGCGACCAATTTTGCCTTTCCCTACAACGCCGCCTGGCCGCTGGCGCGCCGGGAGTTGGCGCGCCGCTACCGCACCTGCCGCGGGGCAGGCGAGGGCATCAACCGCACGGCCGTCGATCCGCTGATGCTGAAGGCCGTCGAGATCCGGCAGCCAGAGACGGACGCGCAGGCGCTCACGGGCTGGATCGACGATGTCGTCGATCGGCCTGGCTGGCTCGTGTTTTTCACCCACGACATCGCCGCGCGCCCGACGCCCTATGGCTGCACGCCCGAGACCTTCGAGAACCTGGTTCGCTACGCGGTTGAGAAGGGCTGTGTCGTGTTGCCGGTCGAGCAGGCGCTCGACAGGCTCGGGTGGTAGGAGGACGCATGTCGCGGCAGGGAAACGGCGGCAACAGGCTGCTCGCCATCAACAATTACTTCTATCGCCGTGGCGGCGCGGAGGCGGTCTTTTTCGACCACATGAAGATGTTCTCGGACATCGGCTGGGACGTGGTGCCCTTCGCCATGCAGCACGAGGATAACGAAGCCTCGCCATGGTCCGAGTATTTCGTCTCCGAGATCGAGTATGGTCGGCGTACCAACCTCCTGCGCAAGGTGGTACAGGCGGCGAGCGTCATCTACTCGCGCGAAGCGCAGAAGAACGTCAGCCGGCTGATCGAGCGCGCTCGGCCCTCCGTCGCCCATGCGCACAACGTCTACCATCATCTTTCGCCCGCGATCTTCTCGACGCTGAAGGCGGCCGGCATTCCGGTCGTCATGACCGCCCATGATCTGAAGCTCGCATGTCCCTCCTACAAGATGCTGCGTGACGGTGCCGTCTGCGAGGACTGTCGCGGCGGGCATATTTACAACGTCTTTCGTCATCGCTGCATCAAGGGGGAGACGACGCTGAGCGCGGTCGTGCTCGCTGAAACCATGGTCCACCGTGCGCTCGGTCTCTACCGCAACAAGGTGGACCGCATCGTCGTGCCGAGCAAATTCTATGTCGAGAAGCTGGTCGAGTGGGGCTGGCCGCGCGAACAGATGGTCCATATCCCGAACTTCGTCGATGTCGACGTCTATTCGGCCGACTGGGTCGAGGGCGACTATTTCGTCTTTGCCGGACGCCTGGCCCCGGAGAAGGGGTTGGCGACGCTGATCCGTGCGGCGGCCACATCGGGCCAACGGCTGGTGATCGCCGGAACCGGCCCCGAGGAAGCGATGCTGCGCCAGTTGGTTGCGCAAACCGGCGCCGACGTGACCTTTGCCGGCTATCTCTCAGGCCAGTCCCTGCATCGTCTGATCGGAGAATCCCGGGCGCTGGTTCTGCCTTCCGAATGGTACGAGAACGCGCCGATCAGCGTGCTTGAAGCCTATGCTTTGGGGCGACCGGTAATCGGCGCCTCGATCGGCGGCATTCCTGAAATGATCCGCGAAGGCGAGACGGGCATGACCGCGATTTCGGGCGACGCCGATGATCTCGCCCGCGTGCTCTCGACGATGGCCGGTCAGCCAGCTGCCGAACGCGCTGCGATGGGTGCTTCGGGCCGACGCTGGATCGCCAGCGAGTTCTCCGCCGCCGCCTATCGTGAAAGAACGATCGACCTCTACTCCAGGCTGGGAGCGGTCTGATCTCGTCCGGCATTAACGTTACGATACAATTTGTAGTAACCTGGGCTCGCCCTATGGTTTTCGGTCATTTATATAAGGGGTGAATGAAATATCTTGGCGATGATTAAGTATATCGCCCTAGTAAACGGAACGGGCAACCTTCGAGGCGACACATGAGCAGAAAGCCTGATGTTTCGCGAAGTCATCGCCAGCAACAGCCGGTGATTGCGCAGGAGATGGTGCAGACCGGACTGTCGGACGGAGCCGGCCGGTTGCCTCGGCATAGCGCCGCGCTCGCAGGCCGGCAGCATGGCCACCCCGTTCAGAGCGGCGCGCTGGCCGCGCGCGGCGAGCGCAAGCGCGTGATGATGCTGGGCTTGCGCGGCATCCCCAACGTTCAGGGCGGCGTCGAGAAACACGTCGAAATGCTGGCGAGCAAGCTGCTCGGATACGGCTGGGACGTCGAGGTGGTCGGACGTCGTCGCTATCTGGAGGATCGCAACGCCTACGCCTGGAACGGCGTCGACGTCGTCCCTCTCTGGGCACCGCGCCGGATGGCGTTGGAAGCCATTGTACATACCTTCCTCGGTGTCTGGCTCGCCGCCTGGCGGCGCCCGGATGTCCTGCACATTCATGCCATCGGCCCCGCGCTGATGACGCCGCTTGCGCGCATGCTTGGGCTCAAGGTCGTGGTGACCCACCATGGCTACGACTATGACCGGCAGAAATGGGGCGGTTTCGCCAGGCGCACGCTGAAGCTCGGAGAGCGCCTCGGCATGCGGTTCTCGAACGGACGCGTGGCGATCTCGAAGGACATCGCCGAGACGATGCATGCCCGGCACCATGTCTCCATGACGCTGGTCCCGAACGGCGTCCAGGTCACTCCGCCGACCGGCGAGGCCGGCATTCTCGCGGAGTTCGGCCTGGAACGGCGGCGCTATATCCTGCTCGCTGCCCGGCTGGTTCCGGAAAAGCGACAGCTTGATCTCATCCGCGCTTTTGCCAGGTGCGACTTGGCCGATATGAAGCTCGTTATTGCCGGCGGCGCTGAATTCGAAACGCCCTACGTCAAGGAGGTGAGGGCGCTTGCGCGCGACGTGCCGGGCGTCGTGCTCACCGGCTTTCAGACAGGCGACAGGCTGGCGGAACTCTTCGACAATGCCGCCCTTTTTGTTCTGCCGTCCAGCCACGAAGGCATGCCCATTGCGCTGCTTGAGGCGATGGCCTACGGGCTGCCGGTCCTCGCAAGCGATATCGTCGCCAATCAGGAGATGGAACTGGCGCCCGACGAGTATTTCCCGTTGGGCGACATCGACGCGTTGGCGTCCGGTATCGTGGAAAAACTCGCAGCCCCGCTCAGCGACGAGGAGGTGCGCGAGCGTGCGGCGCACGCGGAAGCCGCCTATAGCTGGACAAATGTGGCACAAAGGACCGCGGCGGTGTATAGCGCGTTGCTGGCGAAATAGCCGGACGTTCGCGTCCGCCGTGTCGCCGGCCGGAGCTTGCCCCGTGCGTTCACCACGCACCGCTCTCCTCAAAAATGCGGCCGCGCCCCCGCAACGCGATGAACGCGCAGGCGCCGTCGCCGATCGTTCGATGATTGCCGTGCCTCGCACGCCTCCTGGAAGACAAGCCGACAATGACTATCAAACGCGCCGCCAGCCTCTTCGCATGGATCCTCTTTGCCGTGATCGCCTATTCGACGATGTCGCCGCTCGACCTGCGGCCCCGCATCGGGCACCTGGTCCATCTCGAACGGTTCGGTGCCTTCGGCCTGCTGGGCCTGCTGTTCGCGATCGCCTATCCGAGGCGGCTGGGGCTCGTGCTGGTTCTGGTCTTTGCGACGGCCATCGGCTTCGAGCTGCTTCAGATGGTTTCGGCCGATCGCCACGCACGCGTAACGGATGTGATGGTCAAGCTTCTTGGCGGCGCCTGCGGCGTCTTTGGCGGCTGGTTCCTTCATCGCTTTCGCTTGCCGCTGCTGCGACTGCTGGGGCGGTAAACCAAAACGCAAAATATCGCCGATAAGATCGGCGGCAACCGGAGCAGGCCTGCGCTCCGTCGAGACTGGGGGATCGCGTGGCAGTATCCGTCATCATCAAGACGCTGAACGAAGAAAAGCGCATCGCCGCGACCATTGAAAGCGCGCTGAAGGCGCTCGAAACCGTTGGCGGCGAGGTCATCGTCGCCGACAGCGGCTCCAGGGACAGGACGGTGGAGATCGCCTCGCGCTATCCGGTCGTGATTGCACAGATCAGCCCGCCGGCACTTCCGAGCTGCGGCATCGGCCCGCAACTCGGCTTCCAATACTCGCGCCACGCGCATATCTGCCTGCTCGATGGCGACATGTTGCTGGACGACGATTTCCTCGAAGTGGCGGAAGCGTTCCTCGCCGACGACCCCGATGTGGCTGGTGTTACCGGCCATGTCCAGGAGATGCTGACCTCAAACCTTGAATTTTCCCGCCGGGTCACACGCAATTCCCCAGAAAACCGGATCGGCGCGATCGACCGCATGAATGGCGGCGGCCTCTATCGCCGGGCGGCGATCGAGGCGGTCGGTTACCTGTCGGACCGTAATCTGCACGGCTATGAGGAGTTCGACCTCGGCATCCGGCTCAGAAGTGCCGGCTTTAAGCTGCATCGCCTCGACCGACGCTTCGTCCAGCATTTCGGCCACACCGACAATTCCTATCGCCTGCTCGTGCGCCGCTGGAAGAGCAAGTATCTGTTCGGCATCGGAGAACTGCTGCGCGCCTCGCTCGGCCAGCCCTATTTCCTCCAGCTCGTCAGAGAGCTGCCGGAGCTCAAGCTTTGGGCGCTGGTCTATCTCTGGTGGGCGGCGTCGCTTGCGATCCTGCTGTTCGTGCCCGATAAACTCCTTGCGCTCGGCATCGTTCTTGCGATCCTTGCCGGCGTGGTCGGGCTGATGAGCCTGCGCAAAGGCGGTTTCAGCATGGGGCTTTATACCGTCGTCGCCTGGTTCTTCCATGCAGCGGCGCTGCCGGTCGGCTTCTTCCGGGCGCGCCGAAAGCCTGACGCGCCGATCGAAAGCAAGCTGCTCGGGGCCCCGGCATGATGCGGCGGCCATTGCTGGTAGCCGCGGCAGCGCTTGCTGCTGTCTGCTCGCCGGCGCAGGCATCGGACCAGTGGCTTGCCGTGCGGGAAATTTCCCTCGAGTTCGAGGCTGGCAGCCCTCTCGATTTTTCGTCTTTCCTGCCGAACGGCACGATCGATGCGGATCACCGCCTGGTCGCCGGTGCCGGCGGGCGGCTTGCCTTCGCGAAGTCGCCGGACAAGCCGGAGCGCATGCTCTGCGCATCGCTTGCCTGGAGCCCAGCCTCCGGCGGGTTTCCAGATCACGAAACGGCTGACCGCTACGCCCGGCAGCTGGCGATGCGCGGCTACAATCTCGCCCGGCTGCATTTCGTTGATGGCAGCCTGATGTTCGGCCGGGACCGCGACTTCGATTTCGACCCCGAGACGCTCGACCGTGTCCACTACCTGCTGGCGGCGCTGAAGAAGAACGGCATCTACTGGATGATGGATGGCCTGTCGTCGCTGCGCGGCGTTTATGGCGGTTTTGACGATCGCTGGGACGATGGCGGAAACCTCAAGCTCGAGCTGTTTATCGACGAGCGGGCGTTCGATCACTGGAAGCGCATGCAGGAGACGATCCTCGGGCGCGTGAACCCCTATACGGGCGTGGCACCGATCCGCGACGATGCGCTCGCAGTCGTCATTCTCGCCAACGAGAACGGCATGGAGTTCGACACCGTCGTGCACGATCGGCCGGGCAAGCCGCCCTATGATCCGCAGCTTGCCAAGCCGTTCAACGTGTGGCTTGCCAAACGCTACGGATCGACCGAGACGCTGGCCAGGGCGTGGCCTGACCTACGCCCGGACGAGACGATCGAGGCGAGATCCGTGGCGCTGCCGGCGGACCGCTACGTCCCTGCTCCGCGGCTGCGCGACCTGCAGGCCTTCTTCACCGAGACGGAAGAGGCCACGACCGCGCGCATGAGCGAGGTGCTCCGCAGGCTCGGCTACCGCGGCTTGATCAGCAACTACAACAACTGGCCGACGGTGCAGGCGTCGCTCAGCCGCCGCGGCCTCGAAGCCGTGACCATGAATACATATCACGACTGGGTCAGCGGCTACGCCCCGGGAAGCAAGACGACGCAGGTCAGCTCCATCGCCGACGGTGTTAATTATATCCGCATGATCGCGGCAACGCGCTGGCTCGACCGGCCGTTCCTCGTCAGCGAATACGATCATCTGTTCTGGAACCGCTACCGCTACGAGGCCGGGCTGGCGATGCCGGCCTATGCGGCGCTGCAAGGCTGGGACGCGCTTTGCCGACATGGCCATGGCCCGATCGTTCTTTCCTATGGCGAGCCGTTCCCGCACAAGAAGGCGATGCTGCCTTATGCCATCGCGCTCGATCCCGTCGCGCGCGCCGGCGAGACGCTGTCGGCGCTTCTCTACCGGCGCGGCGACGTGGCGACCTCAGCCGTCACCGTCCCGTTTGCGGTACGTGGTGAGGAGGATCTTTCCGACGACATGCAGGCCCGCGAACCGGAACGCCTGACGGACCTGGCGTTGGTCGGGCGGATCGGTCTTGAAGACGTGAACCGGCTCGGCGATGTGCCTGCGGTGAAGCAACCGCGCCAGCAAGACAGCGAAGGGATACTCGGCAGCCTGCGCCAAAGCGGCGCGCTTTCTGATGAAAACGGTACCAGCATCGATACCGGCATTTACCAGAGCAGCACCGGCGAGATCCTGTTGAACCGCTTTGCCGGACAATTGCGCGTCGTCACCGACAAAACGGAGGCAGCCGCCTTCTCGACGCTGCGAGAGCCGATCGATCTCGGCCTGCTCAGGGTCGAGCGGGCCGATGGCAATGGGCTCGTTGCGCTCTCGACGCTCGATGCGGATGGAGGGCTCGCAAGGGGCCGGCGCCTACTGCTGATCTTTGCGACGGATGCACAAAACACCGGCATGGCGTTTCGCGACACCGAGGAGAAGGTGATCGAGGACTTTGGGCGGCTGCCGGTTCGGCTGCGTGAAGGCTATGTCGATCTAACGTTGGCGCGAACCGCAAAGAACTGGAGCGTTTCGCCCGTGGGCCTCGACGGCGGCAAGGTGCATGCGCCGGTAGCGCAAGGCACGGGCGACGTCGCCTTCCGGCTCTCCAACAATGGGCCCTTCGGCCCAACCACCTATTTCCTCCTCGAATTGCGGTAAGGAGTGGCGCGGCACATCGCTGGATCAATGAATGGCCACGATGTCAGTCTATGCTCCGCCCCTTTCACGTACAGGAGGTTGAGATGAGAATATCGGAAGCCATGCATCCCGGCGCTCGCTGGATCTCTCCCGAAACCGATCTGAAGACAATCGCGCGTATCATGCGCGACGAGGACATCGGTGCGCTGCCGGTCGGCGAAAACGACCGCCTGATCGGCATGGTCACGGACCGCGACATTGCCTTGCGCGCCTTTGCCAACGGGCGGGACCCGGCGTCGATGACGGCGCGGGACGTGATGACGAGGGATATCGTCTATTGCCGCACGGACGAGACGATCGAACATGCCGTTCATCTGATGGAGGCCAAGCAGGTGCGGCGTCTGCCGGTGATCGACCAGGACAAGCGCATGGTCGGTATGCTGTCGCTGGGGGACGTCTCCCATGCGGGCAGCCAGCAATTGTCGGGCGAACTCGCCAGAGCCGTCACGGCCCACCACGTCTAAGGTCGGGCTCTACAGGGTGCGGCGCCTTTAAGAGGGCGCCGCAAGCCGTTTCGTTTGGGGCGATCAGAACCGGTAGCTGATACCGGTGCCGATCAGCCACGGATCGAGCTTGACCTTGCCGCTGACAGCACCGGCGCCGGGCAGGGTGGCGTTGACCTCCGGTTCCAGGAACAGCTTCTTCACGTCGAAGTTCAGGCCCCAGTGGTCGTCGAGCTTGATGTCGACGCCCGCCTGCAGCGCCACGCCAAAGGTGTTCTTCAGGTTGAAGCTGGAGAAATCGCCGCGGGGCTTCTCGTTGTAGAACATCGTGTAGTTCACGCCTGCGCCGACATAGGGCTTGATCTCGTCGGTGACGTTGAAGTGGTACTGTAGCGTGAGCGTCGGTGGCAGCAGCCAGGCCTTGCCGATCTCGCCGAGGCCGGCGATCGAGCCGCTGCCGCGTGCCGTGTGTGGCGTCGTGCCGAGGATCAGTTCGGCGGCGATGTTGTCGGTGAAGAAATAGGTGATGTCGAGTTCCGGCACCACGGAATTGCTGACGCCGACCTTTTCGCCGTCGAGCGCGCTGCCGTTGAGATAGAGCGTGCCCTTGTCGTCAGGCAGGACAGCCAGTGCGCGGCCGCGGATCATCCACGGGCCTGGCTCGCTTGCGAGAGGCATTTCTGGTGCCGCGACCGCGCCCGGCTCGGAGAGATCTGCCGCCGTCGCGAGCGCGAGCGGCGCCGCAAGCGCGGCGAAAAGGACGGCAGATGGCAGAATGGCGCGAGTAGGCATGATTTTCCGGACCCCCAGAAGAAGTTGAACATCGCCGGTCAGGGCGTTGGCGGCAGGGATTCTGCGGCCGACGGCACTATGCTCAACAGGGCGTCTCAGCGGTTGTCTTGGATCAATGCGCGCGCGAATCACCAAGCCCTTGGGGATAAAGGTGGATTCGGCTGAAGATGCGATATCCGCGCCAATCCCCTGTCAGGCGGGCATGCGCGGAATGCTGGCAAGAAGACGCTGTGTGTATGGGTGCTTCGGGGCGGCCAAAATGTCGCGGGTCTTGCCGCTCTCGACCACCTTGCCGCGCTCCAGAATGACCATCTCCTCGCAGAGGGCCGCGACGACGCCGAGATCGTGCGAGACGAAAACCAGCGTCAGCTTCTCGGCGAGTGTCTTGAACAGCTCGACGATGCGGATGCGGGTGGAAAGGTCGAGCGCGCTGACCGCCTCGTCGGCGAGTACGATCTGCGGTCGCGCGACGATGGCGCGGGCAATGGCAATGCGCTGGCGCTGGCCGCCGGAAAACTCGTGCGGGTAGCGGTGGAGTGCATCGGCAGGAAGCCCGACCGCTTCGAGCGCCGCGGTGACCGCCTGCGTCCGGTCACCCGGGATCCGCAGCGACCGCAGCGGCTCGCCGATAATGTCGATCACTCGCTGGCGCGGGTCGAGAGAGGAATAGGGGTCCTGGAAAACCGGCTGCACGGCACGACGATAGCGCCGCATGAAGGCGCTGCTGGCGGTGTCGAGGATCTCCTCGCCGAAGCGAATGCTACCGCTCGTCGGGCGAATGAGCCCGAGCATCAGTCGCAGCAGCGTCGTCTTGCCCGATCCGGATTCGCCGACGAGACCGACGCTCACTCCCGGTCGCACCGATATCGAGACGTTGTCGAGGGTGGTCTGCTGGCGGGAATAGCCGAAGCTGACGTTTTGAAGATCGAGCATCATGATCCGGTTGCTCCCAGCGCTTCGTCGAAGAGACGGGCGGCCTCGACCAGCGTCCTGGTATAGTCGTGCTGCGGCTTGCCGAAGACCGAGCCGACCAGTCCCTCCTCGACAGCGATACCGTTCTTCAGCACGAGGACGCGCTCCACCACCTGGGCAACCACGGGCAGGTCGTGGCTGATGAACAGAAGCGCCATGCCGGTCTCGCGCACCAGCTGGTCCAGCAGCTTCAGGATCTCCGCCTGCGTCGTGACGTCGAGCGCGGTCGTCGGCTCGTCGGCAATCAGGAGCTTCGGGCGGCAGGCGAGCGCCATGGCGATGGCGACGCGCTGGCGCTGGCCGCCGGACACTTCGTGCGGGTAGGAATTGATGATGCGGTCGGGTTGCGGCAACGCCACCTTGTCGATGAGGTCGCGGACTTCGCGTTGGACCGCCTCCTTCGTTGCCTTGCCGCCGTCCCGTTCCAGACGCCGGCGAACGGGCTCGGCGATCTGTCGGCCAATCTTCATCAGCGGATCGAGCGCGGTCAGCGGCTCCTGGAAGACGACCGCTGCGGCCACGCCGCGCAGCCGGTTCATCACCCGATCTGTGGCGCCGACCACCTGTTGCCCGTCGAGCGTGATCGAGCCGGCGACAGTGATCGACGGCGGCAGCAGGCCGGTCGCTGCCATTGCCGTCATCGATTTGCCGGAACCGGACTCACCGATCAGGCCGATGCGTTCGCCGGGCCGGATTGAGAGGGAAAGGTCAGAGACCAGCGGCTTGTCGCCGGCGCGGATGTCGAGACCCTTGATGTCGAGAAGCGGCGTCATCGCGATCTCCCCCGTGTCGGATCGGCGATATCGCGCAGGCCGTCGGCTAGGAGGTTCATGCCGATGACGAGTGCAACGAGGGCGATGCCCGGCGCGATCGCGCCGATCGGCGCCGTATAGACGGTCCCTTGCGCTTCCTGCAGCAGCCGTCCCCAGGAGGCGTTCGGCGGCGGCGCACCGAGCCCGAGATAGGAGAGCGACGCCTCGGCGATAACGGCCAGGCCGAACTGCAGGGCGAAGTTGACCGAGAGCGTCGGCCAGATGTTGGGAAGCACATGGCGGAAGACGACTCCGGCCCAGGAGGTTCCCGATGTGCGCGAGGCGACGATGTAATCCTGCCGCAGCACCCGCTTGGCAAGGATGCGGGTCAGCCGCGCGACGATCGCCGAGATGGCAAGCCCGAGCGCCAGGATCGCCGACCAGAGACTGGCGCTGTCGCTTGCCGCCACCACCAGCATGGCAAGCAGCAGGGTCGGAAAGGCGATCAGGATATCGAGCGTCGCGGCCATCACGTCGTCGGCAAGGCGCGTGGCGAAGGCTGCGAGAACGCCGAGGCTGACGCCGATCGCAGCCCCGATCACAACCGCACCCGTGCCGACCAGCAGCGCTGTGCGGGCGCCGATCATCAACTGGGTAAGCAGGTCGCGGCCCAAGCGGTCAGTGCCGAGCCAGTGCAAAAGCGACGGCGCTTCCAGCCGTCCGCCCGAGGCGTTCAATGGATCATAGGGCGTCCAGAAGAGCGTCAGTACCGCAACGGCGACGTTGAGGCCGACGAGCGCAAGGCCGACGGTAAGCGCCAGCGAGCGCCGGCGTTTCGGCGCAGAAACGGATGTACCGATCGAGGTCATGTGTCGCCTCCGACGGCCCGTTCGCGCAGGCGTGGATCGATCAGCCGTTGGGTGAGGTCGGCGGCAAAGCCGATCAGCAGCACCAGCAGGGTGGAGATGAACAGCACGCCCTGAACGTTCGGATAGTCGCGCTGCTCGATCGCAAGCAGCAGCATCGAGCCAAGGCCTGGCAGCGCGAAGACGCGCTCGACGACGACCGCGCCGAGCAAGGTCGTCGCAAGCTCGATGCCGAGGATGGAAACGATCGGCACGGCGCCATTGCGGATGCCGTGGCGAATGAGCGCTTCGGGGAAGCTGGCGCCGAGGGCGCGCGCCGTTCGCAAGTAATCGCTACCGAGAACGTCCTGCGTCGCCGAGCGCACATAGCGCAGCAGTGACGCGCCCATGACGAGGCCGATCGTCATGACGGGCAGGGCGAGCGCATAGAGCACCTGCCCCTCATTCTGCCAGCCGCGGCGGGGAAAGCCGCCCGAAGGGAACAGCCGGAAGGTGACGGCGAACAGCGTGACCAGCAGAATGCCGACCCAGAAGACGGGGATGGCGATGCCGAGCTGCGAAACTGTCGAGATCAGTCCGCCATACCAGCGATCGGCCTTGACGGCTGAGAGGATGCCGAGCGGAACGGCGATCAGGATAGCGAGCACAAAACCCATCAGCGCCAACGGCACGGTGACCGTCAACCGCGCGGCGATCTCCTCGATCACCGGCTTGCCGCTGACGAAGGACGTGCCGAGATCGAAGCGGGCGAGGCTGCCGGCAAAGCGCAGAAACTGCTGCCAGAGCGGCAGGTTCGAGCCGACCTGTTCGCGCGCCTTCTCGATCTGCACGGCATCGGCGCCGACGGAGAGAAGCGCATTGGCGGGGTCGCCCGGCAAAAGGCGCAACAGCACGAACAGCACCACCGCTGCGATCAGCAGCGACAGAAGCAGAATGGCAAAGCGGCGGACGAGATAGGTGAGAATGGCTGCATTCCTTTCCTCTCACGGGATCCGTGATCAGAGAGCTGGCTTTTGCACCAAAAAGAAGAGGGAGGCTAGAGCGTCTCTCTTCTTTGGGAGTGCCTGTGGAAGGCCTGAGAGGTGCTCGGACGAATTGGCGCGAAACGCAATCAGCCCCCGGAACGGATCCAGGGGCTGTCGTTTACGCATCCGGCGCGGATGCGCGCCGGATGGCGATGCCGCTTACTGCTCGCTCTTCTTGATGCCGAAGGCGAAGAACTGCGAGTTCAGGCCGTTCACGGGATAACCGGTGACGGCCGAGCTCGAGACGACGATCTGCGGGTAGAGGTAGAGCCAGTTGCTGGCGGCATCCTCGGCGATGATCGTGTTGGCTTCCTTGAGCTTGGCGGTCTGCTCGTCGGTGTTGGCCGCTGCCTCCGACGCTTTGATCAGGTCGACGACTTTGGGATTGTTGTAGCCCCAGTAGAAGTCCGGATTGCCGTAGAAGACGATGTCGCGGTGATTGACGTGCTCCTGCAAAGTCGCCTGGAAGTCATGCGCCTTGTAGACCTTCGTGTACCACTCGTTGGCGGTGATCACGTTGATCTCGACCTTGATGTTGACCTTGGCGAGTTCGCTCTGGATGAACTGGGCGACGATCGGATGAGGGTCGTAGTTCGGCGTGTCGAGCTTGAAGGTGAAGCCATCGGCAAAGCCCGCTTCCTTCAGCAGCGCCTTGGCGCTCTCGACGTCATAGGCATCGACGGCGGTGAGGTCCACGTACCAGGGGTCCGTCGGCGGAACGAACGAGCCGATCAGCGTGCCGTATTCGCCCCAGATCGACGTCAGCAGCTTCTTGTCGTCGATGGCGCGGGCGATCGCTTTGCGGACCTTGACGTTGTCGAAGGGGGCGACGCGGTCGTTGAAGGCGAGCAGTTCCTTGGTCGTCGACTGGCCGGCGGTGACGGTGAAGTCAGGATTGTCCTTGAACTGAGCGATCGAGTCCGGGCTCTGGACGCTGGTGATGATGTCGACGGCGCCGGTCAGGAGCGCATTGTTGAGCGCGGTCGCGTCGGTGAAGTACTGGAAGACGACTTCGCCATTGGTCGGCGCAGTGCCCCAGTATTTGTCGTTGCGGATCAGGGCCAGCGACGAGCCGCGGCGCCATTCGTCGAGGCGGTAGGGGCCGGTGCCATCTTCGCTGGCGTTCAGGTCCTTGGCCGCATCGTTGACGATCCAGACATAGCTCAGATTGTAGGGCAGCGAAATCGAGCGGGCAGACAGCTTGACGACCACCGTCTGGTCATCGGGCGCCTCGATGGCGCTGATGGTTGCAAGGCTCTTCTTGCGCGAGCTCTTGGATTGCTCTGCCGTCACGCGTTCGATGCTGTACTTGACGTCTGTCGCCGTCAGCGGATCGCCGGAGTGGAAGGTGACGCCGGGGCGAAGCTTGAAAGTGTAGGTGAGGCCATCGTCGCTGACGCTCTGCTCGGCCACGAGACCCGGCTGAACGTCCCCGGCATCGGTCAGCGTGAACAGCGCTTCATAGACATTGCCGTTGAAGGCTTCGTTGATGCCCTGGCCGGCGCCGGCGGTGTTGTCGAGGTTCTGCGGCTCATAGAGCGAGCCGATGGTGATCGAGGCGTTGGGATCGAACTTCGCGTCCTCGGCAAAAACGGCCGTGCTCGACGAAAGAGCCAGCGCCAGCGTGGTGGCTGCCAAGGTTGCACCGCGCGCCCGGCGGGTTTGTCCCGCGGTCTTGCCAAAGCCGATGATAGTGCCAGTCATGTCCCAAACTCCTGCTTATGCCTGTTGTGCGGATCGCACCGCCGCCCGAATTCTAGCCATCGGACGATTGCCGTGCATCATACTTATTCCCTAGTAATTTAGTGGGAAAATTGATTTCTTTTGTCAGGCGAAGTTGAAATTTGTACCCGCGATTGCGGCGGTTGGGCAGATGCGTGTTTCGCTTTTCACCGCCCGATGTGGATAGAGATATATCAGGCAGGTCTTGATCGGCCCATTGGCGCTTGAGGAATTGACGTGAACTCCTTCCGCTGATTGTGAACGCCAGGCGCCAAGCGGAAATCGATTGTCGTTCGCAAATCTTTTCCCTCGAAAATTGCAAAATGCAACGAGTCGACAAAAGGATTCGACAGTCGGGAGATTCTGATATATCGGCTGATTAATCGTTTAATCACGCGATAGCGGAAACCACTGACTTGGCGCGTTCCGGACCAAAACTGACGAGGATTGCCAGAACGCTGGGCGTCTCCGCGGCGACGGTTTCAAACGCGCTCTCGGGCAAGGGGCGCGTCTCCGCCGAGATGGTGGAAAAGATCCGCGCGACCGCTGCCGAGCTCGGCTATGTGCCGAGCCAGGCGGGCAGGGCGCTGCGCACCGGCCGCACCGGTGTTCTCGGCCTCGTGCTTCCCGATATCGCCAATCCGCTCTTCCCACAGATCGCCCAGGCAATCGAGCTTGCGGCTTCGTCCTCGGGCTATGGCGTGCTGATCGCCGACTCGCGCGGCGACGTCTCGACCCAGACCAAGGCGATCGAGCGCCTGATCGATCGCGACGTTGATGGCCTCGTGATCGTGCCCAGGCGCGGCACGCGCATTGCCGATGTCGGCT
This sequence comes from Ensifer sp. Root423, assembly GCF_001426275.1. Taxonomy (NCBI): domain Bacteria; kingdom Pseudomonadati; phylum Pseudomonadota; class Alphaproteobacteria; order Hyphomicrobiales; family Rhizobiaceae; genus Ensifer; species Ensifer sp. Root423. Next base: position 104,128 of record NZ_LMEG01000023.1, read on the forward strand.
GTCCGGTCGCCGTCATCGATACGCCCTCGACGCCGGGCAACACGGTCGCCGCCGACCATTGGGGTGGCGGCCGGCAGATTGGCGAACACCTTAAGGCTCTCGGCCACCGCCGCGTGATGATCATCGGCAACAATCCCGCCTCGAACGTGCAGAACGACCGCGCCGGCGGTATTCGCTCGGTCTTCGGCGAGGGCACCCATACCGATACGCTCTGGATCGAGCCGTTGGAAAAGGCGGCCGGCAAGGGCTGTCCGCTCGGCCTCGCCGACAAGGTGGCGGAAGGCTACACGGCCTTTGCTTGCATCTCCGATCTCCATGCGCTGCGGGCGCTGACCGAGCTGCAGCGCGCCGGTATCAACGTGCCGGAAAAGGCGAGCGTCACCGGTTTCGACGACCTGATCTGGTCGCCGGTCATCACGCCGGCGCTGACGACCGCGCGCATGGACATGACCGAGATCGCGGCGATCGCCGTCGCAGCGCTCGTGAAGGCGATCAGCGAGCGCGACCCGTCCGATCCGGCGATCGGCGCACCGGTTACGGCGGCGACCTCCAAGGTGCCGATGCATCTGGTCGTCCGGCAATCGGCCGCGGCACCGCCCGCGTCTCAACCCGTTCTTACCACTGCCACCGCAGCTACATCCGTCACCGAAGGAGGACACCAGCCATGAAGAAGTTCTTGCTTGCCTCGAGCGCGCTCTTGCTCGTTACCGCCCCTGTCGCATCCGCTCAGGAAAAGACGCTCACCATTTCCGTCTACGGCTTTGCCCAGGACGCATTCAAGGAACTGGTCTACACCCCGTTCGAACAGAAGTGCGGCTGCAAGCTCGTCGTCGAAACCGGCAACAGCGTCGAGCGCCTCGCCAAGATGGAAGCCAACAAGGCGAGCCCGGTCGTCGACATGGCCGTCGTCTCGATGGCCGACGCGCTTTCGGCCACCCGCGCCGATCTCATCGAAAAGATCGACACCTCGAAGCTCCAGAACTTCAACAAGCTCTACGACCTCGCCAAGGACCCGAACGGCGACGGCATGAGCGTCGGCTACACCTTCTATGCCACCTCGATCGTCTATCGCTCGGACAAGATGGAAGTGAACTCCTGGGCCGATCTCCTGAGCGACAAGAACGCCAGCCACGTCGCCTTCCCGAACGTCACCACCAACCAAGGCCCGCCGGCGCTCTACATGGTCGGCGAAGCCATCGGCAAGAACACGCCTGACCTCAAGGAAGCGATCGCCGCCGTCGGCGCCAAGAAGGACGATATCGTCACCTTCTACGTCAAGTCCTCCCAGCTCGTTCAGCTGATGCAGCAGGAAGAAATCTGGGCCGCTCCGATCGGTCGCTTCTCCTGGGAAGGTTTCACCAAGCTCGGCCTGCCGATCAAGTGGGCAACGCCCAAGGAAGGCCAGACCGGCGGCATGAACGTCATGGTGCTGACCAAGGGCAGCAAGAACCAGGATCTGGCGCTTCAGTTCATGGACTTCTGGCTCTCGACCGAAATTCAGACCGCGCTTGCCGAAAAGCTGGTCGACAGCCCGGCCAACAAGGACGTGAAGGTTTCGCCTGAGATCGCCGAAAACCTCACCTACGGCGAAGAGACCGTGAAGAATCTGAAGCTGATCCCGTCGGCCGTTGCCCTCGACAACCGCGAAGCGTGGCTGTCGGAGTGGAACGCCCAGGTCGGCCAGTAAGACCAAGCCATTGCGACCTCCACCGGCGGATCGTGATCGCCGGTGGAGACCTGATGCGACGGGCGCGATGAGACGCGCCCCGGAATGCCTTGAAAGGAAGAAGGATGTTCCAGAACCGCGCCGAAGCCCTGGCGCTCGCTCTGCCCGCAGCGGTCTTTGCGGCGATCGTCTTTCTGGCGCCGGTGGTGATCCTGCTGGCGGAAGGCTTTCGCAGCGCCGACAGCTGGTCGCTGTCGGCCTATACGACCTTCTTTTCCGATCCGCTGAACCGCACCGTCTTCCTGCGCACCTTCCGGCTCGGCCTGATGGTTACCGTCGTTTCGGCGGTCATCGGCTATGCCGCCGCCTTTGCGATCGTCAATCTGACGCCGCGCAACAAGGGACAGATGATCGGCCTTGTCGTGCTGCCGCTGATGATCTCGTCGGTTGCCCGCACCTATGCCTGGATCGTCATTCTCGGCCGCACCGGCATCGTCAACCAGGCGCTCCAGCTTGTCGGCCTCTCGGATGAGCCGATCCGCTTCCTCTTTACCGAGACCGCCGTGTTCATCGGTCTCTTGCAGCTTTTCCTGCCGCTGATGATCCTGTCGCTGATCAGCGCGCTTGAAAACATGCCGAAGGATGCGATCCCGGCTGCCCGCGTACTCGGCGCCAACTGGTTCCAGGTGTTTTTCAAGGTGATCCTGCCGCTGACCAAGGAAGGCCTGGTGATCGGCGGCACGCTGGTCTTCACCGGCTCGCTCACGGCCTACATCACACCGGCGATCCTCGGTGGCTCCAAGGTGCTGATGCTCGAAACGCTGCTCTATCAGCGCGTCACCGTCGCCAACGATTTCGTCGCGGCCAGCGTCATCGCCTTCATCCTGATCGTCATGAGCTTTGCCGCCAATCTTCTTTTGAAACGGCTTGCCACCGCGAGGAACAAGCGATGACACCTCGTATCTTTACTCCGCTCGTCCTCTTCCTGGTGATCGGCTTCCTGATCGGGCCGTTCTTCATCATCGTCGCCGCGTCGCTCTCCGGCGGCGAGACGCTGGCCTTCCCGCCACAGGGCTTCTCGCTCAAGTGGGTCGCCAAGGTGTTCACGGTCGAGAGCTTCCAGGAAAGTTTCGCGATCTCGATGCTGCTGGCGATCGGCGGAACGGCGGCCGCTCTCGTGCTCGGCGTTCCCGCCTCCTACGCCCTCTCGCGCTACAAGCTGCCTTTTGGCGAAACTATCCGCACGATCGTGTCGCTGCCAATCATCGTGCCCGGTATCATCGTCGGCCTGGCGCTCTTGCGTTACATCGTCGTGCCCTTTGGCCTCAACATCACGCTGACGCTGTTCCTCGCCCACACCGCGCTGGTTCTGCCCTATGCGGTCCGGGTCGTCTCGGCGAGCCTCAACAACCTGCGCTCCGATATCGAGGAGGCAGCTGTGCTGCTCGGCTCCTCGCGCGCCGGCGCCTTCTTCCGCGTGGTGATGCCGAACATCCGCAGCGGCATCCTCGCCGCCTTCATCCTCGGCTTCGTCACGAGCTTCAACCAGGTGCCGGTATCGCTCTTCCTCTCCGGTCCGGGTGTGCGCACCCTGCCGATCGACATGCTCTCCTACATGGAGATCACCTACGATCCGTCGGTCGCCGCCCTCTCCGCGCTGCTCGCCTTCATGTCCATCGGCATCGTCTTCCTTGCCGAACGCTTCCTGGGATTCTCTCGCTATGTCTGACGCCCCCTTCCTCAGCCTTGAAAAACTGACGCTCGCCTATGGCGATACCGTTGCGGTGAAGGACCTCGACCTTTCGATCCGCAAGGGCGAACTGGTGGCCTTCCTTGGGCCCTCCGGTTGCGGCAAGACGACGACGATGCGCTCGATCGCCGGCCTGCTGTCGCCCGCGTCCGGCGCGATCAAGCTCGATGGTGCCGACATCACCCGCGTGTCCGCCAACAAGCGCTCGGTCGGCCTGGTCTTTCAGTCCTATGCGCTGTTTCCGCACCTGACTGTGTTCGAAAACGTCGCCTTCGGCCTGCGGCTGAAGAAGCTGCCGGCCAACGAGATCGAGAGCAAGGTGACCGCCGGTCTCAAGTCGGTCGGGCTTTCGAAGTTTTCCGCCCGCAAGCCGGGCGAACTCTCCGGTGGCCAGCAGCAGCGTGTCGCGCTGGCGCGTTCCATGGTCATGGAGCCGAAGGTGCTGCTGCTCGACGAGCCGCTGTCGAACCTCGACGCTCGTCTGCGCCTCGAAATGCGCACGGAACTGCAGCGGGTGCAGAAGGAAACCGGCGTCACGATGATCTTCGTCACCCACGACCAGGGCGAGGCCCTGTCGCTGGCGGACCGCATCGTCGTCATGCTGAACGGCGCGATCGAGCAGATCGGCACGCCCGAGGATATCTACAACCGCCCGATCTCGCGCTTCGTCGCCGACTTCGTCGGTTTCGAAAACATCTTTGCCGTCGAGGGCGGCAAGCTGAAGGCCGAGAACGGCCCGATCGATCTCTCCGGATCCCTGCCGCCTGACACGGCAGGGCTTGCGTGGCGTCCGCGCATGGTGACCCTTGGTTCAGGTCCTTTCCAAGGCACCGTGCGCGGAGCCTCTTTCTCCGGCAGCACGCGCGAGTACCTGCTCGATACGCCGCTCGGCGCCATCAAGGCGGAACAGGATGCAGCACTTGCAGCCCGTGAAACCGGTTCTGCCATTGCCTTCGACCTGCCGGTCGAGAAGGCCGCACGCCTCAAGAAGTTCGGGTAAGGTCCGATGGGTGTCTGGATCGATACGGACATGGGGTTCGACGACATTGCCGCAGTGCTTGTCGTCCTTCATGCCGGTGAAGAGATCGACGGCGTTTCGCTGGTTTTCGGTAACACGCCGCTTGACCAGGTGAAGCGCAACGCTGCCGGCGCCGCGCGCGCTTTCGGCTGGGCTTTCCCCATCCATGAGGGGCGCGCCCTGCCGGTGCTCGGCAAGCTCGAAACTGCCGAACGCATCCTTGGCGAAGCCGGCATGCCGACAGCGGGATTGACGCTGCCGGAGGCCGACGCCTTGCCGGTAAGCGAAGCCTTTGCGGCACTTTGCGCCTGGCTGGAGCAGGAGGGGCCGAAGCGGATTCTGGCGCTCGGGCCGCTCACCAATCTCGCTGCCCTTTGCCTTGCCCGTCCGGACTTGGCGAGCCGGATCACCGACCTCACCTGGATGGGGGGCGGCGTCACCAGCGGCAACCATACGGCATCTGCCGAATTCAACGCCTTCGCCGATCCGGAAGCGCTGGCGATCGTGATCGCTCATGGCCTGCCGCTGCGCATGGTCGATCTCGATCTCTGCCGCAAGGTCTTTGCCTACCCCGATGACGTCGCGCCGATCCGCTCGGCGGGTGGCGTCCATGCCGCCCTCATCGCCGATCTGCTTGCCGGCTTCATTTCGATCGGCACCAGTCGCGGCCGGCCGGGCATGGCGATCTACGACCCTTGCGCTGCCGTTGCCTTCGTCAATCCGGGCGCAATCTCGTTTCGCAAGGCGCGCATCGATGTCGAACTCGGAGGGACGCTGGCCCGGGGGCGCACCGTCGTCGAAACGCGCGAAAGCCATGCGATCTTCAATGCCGAATATGCCGTCGATGCCCATGTCGAGACGACCAGGGCTCAGATCCTGGGCGCTTTGATGAAGGAAGCGCAGAAGTGAGTTCCATAGAGCAGCCTCAGGACTTGATGGATGCGGCGCTCCGTAGCCGGGCAGTGGCGGCAGCGCGTGGTGCTGAACCGTTCGACGTTCTGATTTCGGCCGGTACGCTCGTCGACGTGGTGACGGGCGAGCTTCGCCCGGCTGATATCGGCCTTGTTGGATCGTTGATCGCAAGTGTCCACGAACCGGGCACGCGCTCCGATGCGGCAACCATGATCGATGCGACGGGCGCTTACGTTTCGCCCGGTCTGATCGACACCCATATGCACGTCGAAAGCTCGATGGTGACGCCGGCGACCTATGCCAATGCGGTGCTGCCGCGTGGCGTGACGACCGTCGTCTGGGATCCGCATGAGTTTGGTAATGTCAACGGTGTGGCCGGCGTGCGCTGGGCCGCAAACGCCAGTCGCGATCTGCCGCTGCGCACGGTGCTGCTGGCACCGTCGAGCGTGCCGTCAGCACCCGGCCTGGAGCTGGCCGGTGCCGATTTCGACGCTGATGTGATCGCCGACATTTTGAGCTGGCCGGAAATCGGCGGCATCGCCGAAATGATGAACATGCGCGGCGTCATCGACGGTGAGGCGCGCATCACCGGGATCGTTCAGGCGGGGCTTGCCGCCGGCAAGCCAGTCAATGGCCATGCGCGCAGCCTTGCGGGGCCTGATCTCCAGGCCTTCGTGACCGCCGGCGTCAGCTCCGACCATGAACTCGTTTCCGGCGACGATCTGCTGGCAAAACTCAGGGCAGGGCTTTCGATCGAACTGCGCGGTTCGCACGATCACCTGCTGCCGGAATTCGTCAAAACGATCAAGGCTCTGGGCCATCTTCCTCAGACGGTAACGCTCTGCACCGACGACGTTTTCCCGGACGATCTTGCCCATGCCGGCGGTCTCGACGATGTCGTTCGCCGGCTGGTGCGCTATGGCCTGCCCGCCGAATGGGCGCTTCGGGCGGCAACGCTGAATGGCGCGGTCCGCCTGGGCCGGCATGATCTTGGACTTGTGGCGCCAGGGCGTCGGGCGGACATCGTGGTCTTCGAAGATCTCGCTGATTTCCGTGCGCGCACGGTCATCGTCGACGGCAAGACGATTGCAGACGCCGGACGGATGATCGAGCCGCTCAGCGGCATTGCCGCCGAGACCCTGCACGGAACGATGAAGATCGCGCCGCTGTCGGAGAACGACTTCCGCATTCCAGCAGATGGCACGAAGGTCCGCGTCGCGACCATCGACCGGCCGCGTTTTACCCAATGGGGCGATGCCGTTGCCGCGGTTGAGGGCGGCTTCGTCGTTCCGCCCGAGGGGACGACTCTGATCGCCGTGGCGCATCGTCACGGGCGCGCCGATAGCCGACCGGCTGTGGGTCTGCTGTCGAGTTGGGGCGCCTGGCGCGGCGCCTTTGCAACCACGGTATCGCATGACAGCCACAACCTCACGGTTTTCGGCGGCAATGCGCAGGATATGGCGGTCGCTGCAAATGCGGTGATTGCTGCCGGTGGCGGCATGGCCGCTGTGTCCGGCGGCAAGGTCAATGCACTCCTGCCTCTGCCACTCGCGGGGCTGGTTTCCGAGGAGCCGCTGGAAGAGGTGGCGGATAGCTTTGCAGCACTCCGCGAAGCAGTCGGCCGCATCGTCGATTGGCAGCCGCCTTACCTGGTCTTCAAGGCCTGCTTCGGCGCGACGCTCGCCTGCAACGCCGGACCGCACCAGACCGATCGCGGCATTGCCGACGTGGCGACGGGCAAGGTCATGGAAAGCCCGATCCTGGAGATCCTTGAAGCCTGACATTCAAAGGCCGCTAAGGCAGAGCGGCCGTTGAAGTCCGACGTCATTTCCGTATGACAGCTTGCCTCGCCCTTCAAGCGCAGGTTCTAAATCCTTGAGATCGCACGCTCCCGCCTGCTTCTTCGCGATCAAAGCGTTACTCGGCGCGTGCCAGTTCCTGTTCCACGAGGGTCGACCAGAAGGTGGCGCCCGGACCGATCGCGTCGTCGTTGAAATCATAGGCAGTGTTGTGGTGCAGCGCGCCGTCGACGGCGGGGCCGTTGCCGAGCCAGACGTAACAGCCGGGCGCTTCCAGCCCGAAGAAGGCGAAATCGTCGCCGGCGGTCGACGGCGGAAATGACGTCCGGGTCTTCTTGCCGAACACCGCCTGAGCGGCGCTCAACGCCCGGGCAGTGGCATCGGCGTCGTTGACGACGGGCGGAATGCGGCGTTCGAATTCGTAGTCGACGGAAATCCCATACATCTCGGCGGTACCACGCGCGAGCCGGCCGATCTCGGTTTCGAGCTGATCGCGCACTTCGGGCGTATAGGCGCGGGCGGTGCCGCCGATTTCCACCGTATCGGGGATGACGTTGAGCGCCTTCGGGTCGCCGGCGCGCACGGAGCAGGCGCTGACGACGGCTGGCTGTAAGGGATCGACGACGCGGCCGACGATCGACTGCAGCGAGGCAAGGAAGGTGCCGGCGGCCGTCACCGGATCGCGGCCGAGATGCGGCTTGGCGCCATGGGTGCCGACGCCGCGAAAGGTGAGCCGCCAGCTATCCGAAGAGGCAAGCTGCGGACCGGCGACGACGGCCATCTCGTCCGGGTCAAGGCCCGGCATGTTGTGCAGGCCGTAAACCGCGTCGCAAGGGAACAGCTCAAAGAGGCCGTCTTCGACCATACGTTTCGCACCGCCACGCCCTTCCTCGGCCGGCTGGAAGATGAAGTGCACCGTGCCGGAGAAATTACGGGTCTTCGACAGATGGCGGGCGGCGCCGAGCAACATGGTGGTGTGACCATCATGGCCGCAGGCATGCATCTTGCCGGCCTCGCGGGATTTGTAGGGACGGTCGGCGATCTCCGGCATGGCGAGCGCGTCCATATCGGCGCGAAGGCCGATCGAGCGTGTGCCGTTGCCGACCTGCAGCGTGCCGACGACGCCGGTTTTTCCCAAGCCTCGGTGGACCTTTAGACCCGCTTCCTCAAGCCACTTGGCAACGAGATCGCTGGTGCGTACCTCCTCGAAGCCGAGTTCCGGATGGGCATGCAGGTCGCGACGGAAGTCGGTGAGGAAGGTGAGGTCGTCGGCTATTCCGTCTGGCAGGCGCATCGTCAGGCATTCCCATGTTTCATTGCGCGAAGGGCTTGTGAATTCCGCGTGCTTTGCTTGAGCCGCAGCGCCCTTTCGGTTTGATCGAAGTCGCAAACGGTATAGACGAAAACGGCCGGAACCAGAACAGCAAGCCGGCCTTTTTGATCGCCTTTCATTTCGGGCGAAAGCGCGCAGACGAGGACCGGACCGATGCAGCCCCACGACTTCTGGCAGGAAATCTACCCGCCGAAAAGCTTCGATATTCAGGCGGGTTATCGCGATTTCTTCCCGGCGTCCCTCGGCGATGGCAGGCAGATTCTCCTGCCGATCCGTCAACTCGCCGACGGCAAACATGCGCTGGCCTCGCTGATCGTCAATCAGGCGAGCTTTGCTGTTGAGGACGCACTGGCAACGGAACTTGCGGCGAAGCTCGCACCCTATGAGCCCGAAGTCGTCGCCGGTCTGCCGACGCTCGGCCTCACGCTTGCGTCTGCCGTTGCCCGCAAGCTCGGCCATAGCCGCTACGTGCCACTCGGAACGTCCAAGAAGTTCTGGTATGTCGACGATCTCTCCGTGCCGCTCTCCTCGATCACCACGCCCGACCAGAAGAAGCGTCTCTACGTCGATCCGCGCATGTTGCCGTTGCTTGAGGGTAAGCGCGTGGCTCTGATCGATGACGTCATTTCCAGCGGTACGTCGATCCTTGCCGGGCTGACGCTGATGGAAGCCTGCGGCATCGAGCCGGTCGCGATCGGCGCGGCCATGCTGCAGACCGAGCGCTGGCACCAGCCGCTTGCGGACCGTGCACCGCATTGGCCGGAGCGTGTCGTCGGAGTGTTTCAAACGCCCTTGCTTCAGCGGGGTGAAGACGACAGCTGGCGCGCCGCCTGAATTTCTTGGCTTCCGCGCGGCAGCGAAGATAGATTTGTCTATCTGCTCGGGACGTTACGAAAGGACTTGCATGCGGTTCATCAATCCGATCCCTTTCGTCCGCGACATCGATCACTCCCGGGAATTCTACGAGAAGATTGTTGGCCTGACGGTTCGCGAGGATTTCGGAAACTTCGTCCTCTTCGAAGGCGGCTTCGCGATCCATGAAGGACGTTCGCTGGAGCGGACCGTCTGGCGAACAGAGTTTGGTTCGGATGAGCCTTACGGGCGGCGAAATCTGCTGCATTATTTCGAGCACGAGGATGTCGATGCGGCCTTCGCGCGCATTGCGCCGCATGTGGACCTGATCCATCCGGTCGAGCGTCAGGCATGGGGCCAGCGTGTGTTCCGCTTCAGTGACCTGGACGGGCATGCGGTTGAGATCGGAGAGCCGCAGGTGCTGGAATCGCCAATCGACCCGGAGAACCCCTAACTTATTCAGGCGCTGGCTTCATTGAAAGCCAAGGCGCCCTCGCCGTCGCGAAGGCGTCTTGGATTGTGTGCTCTCCTTTAGAGGGCGAAGCGCGGCTTAGTTCGCCGGCCTGACCTGATAATAAACCGTCGACTTCGCGCCGCCCGCCTTGGCGATGGTGTAGACATCGTACGAGGCCTGCGGATCGTTGCCCATGCCGAGCGAGCCTGAAGGCATGCCGGGAACCGCGATGCCGGCGACATCCGGCTTTTCGGCCAGCAGCTTCTTTACCGCTTCGAGCGGTACATGGCCCTCGATGACATAGCCGTCGATGACGGCGGTATGGCAGCCCTCCATGTCGGCCGGAACCGCAAAGCGCGTCTTGATCACCGACATGTCGGCCTCATCGCGCACCTCGACCTTGTAGCCGGCCGCTTCCATTGCGTCGGCCCATTGTTCGCAGCAGCCGCATTGCGGATCCTTGTAGACGGCCATGGTGCCGGTTGCCGCGACGGCGCCCGTCGCAAAGAGGGTGATGCCCGCGATCGTGCCCGCCACGAAATGCCTGCGTAATACGTTCATCGAACATTCCTTTCCATTCTTGCCTGATCTCAGGATTGTGGCGCCCGGGCCGCGCAAAGTCGACCCGGGCAGTTTGTCGCTGCTACTTGATCTCGGTCACGGTCAGCTTGCCGTTGACACGGTCGGCGACGAATTCGATCGACGCGCCTTCCTTGAGCTTGGCAAGCACCGCGTCATCGACGCGGAACACCATGGTCATGGCCGGCATGTCGAGGTTCTTCAGATCCTCATGGTCGATCGTCACCTTCTTGGCCTTGGTGTCGATCTTCTTGACCACGCCCTTGGTGAACTCCGCGGCCTGGGCGGGTAGGGAGAACGTGGCGGTGGAAACAGCCAATGCGAGCGCTGCGAGGAGTTTGCCTACGGTTTTCATGGTTTCATCCTTTCCTGTTTTCTCGGGTTACTTCTTCACTACGTCGAGTGGGCCGTGCATGCCGGCGTCGTAATGGCCCGGCACCAGGCAGGCGAATTCGAAGGTGCCGTCGTTGGTGAACGTCCAGTAGATGTCGCCGGACTTGCCCGGCTCGAGCCGGATGGCGTTCGGGTCGTCGTGCTCCATGTCGGGGAACTTCTCCATGGTGATCTTGTGTTCCTGGATCGTCGCCTTGTCGTCGAGCACGAATTCGTGGGCGAGTTCGCCGGCGTTCCTGATGGCGAAATGGACCGTCTGGCCCTGGCGAACCTTGATGGTTGCCGGGGTGAAGATCATCTTGCCGTCGTCGGTTTCCTTCATGGTGACGCGGATCGTCTGCGTCGACTTCTTGCTGTCGCCGGGCTCGCCGATCGACACCTTGTCGTGGCCGCCGGCGTGGCTGCCGCTGGCGAGCGCCTGGGAGGAAAGGGCGGAGGCGATAACGAGCGCCAGAGCGAGTGCTGATTTCTTCATCGTAATGTTCCTGATGGATTTGAAAGAGGTCATTGCAGTCGGCCGCCCTCTCACGGTTTGGGCGTGAGCACGGTCTTGGCATCCTTGGCCCGCGTCGGTTCCGGCAATGCGCCGGTCCATTCCCAGGCCTGTGTTCCCGGCGGGTTTTCGTACCAGCCGGGATCGCTGTAATCGCCGGCGGAGATGCCTTCGCGCACCTTCACCACCGAGAACATGCCGCCCATCTCCAACGCGCCGTGCGGACCCCAGCCGGTCATCATCGGGATCGTGTTGTCGGGGAGCGGCATTTCCATTTCGCCCATGTCGGCCATGCCGGCCGTACCCATGGGCATGTAGTCGGGCTTCACCTTGCGGATCTTTTCCGCGACCGATTTCTTGTCGGCGCCGATGAAGGTCGGGATATCGTGGCCCATCGCGTTCATCGTGTGGTGCGACTTGTGGCAATGGATCGCCCAGTCGCCCTCGTACTTGGCGTCGAATTCGTAGGCGCGCATGGCGCCGACGGGAATGTCGATCGACACTTCCGGCCAGCGTGCCTCCGGCCGCACCCAGCCGCCATCGGTGCAGGTCACCTCGAAGTCGTAGCCGTGCATGTGGATCGGATGGTTGGTCATGGTGAGGTTGCCGACCCTGACCCGCACGCGGTCGTTCTTGGACACGACCAGCGGGTCGATGTCCGGGAAGATCCGGCTGTTCCAGCACCACATGTTGAAGTCGGTCATTTCCATGATGCGCGGCACATAGGTGCCGGGATCGATGTCATAGGCATTGAGCAGGAACACGAAATCCCGATCGACACGCATGAAGTTCGGATCCTTCGGGTGCACCACGAAGAAGCCCATCATGCCCATGGCCATCTGTACCATTTCGTCGGCATGGGGGTGGTACATGAAGGTTCCGGACTTCACGAGGTCGAACTCGTAGACGTAGGTCTTGCCGGCCGGAATATGCGGCTGCGACAGGCCGCCGACGCCATCCATGCCCGAAGGCAGGATCATGCCGTGCCAGTGAATGGTGGTGTGTTCCGGCAGTTTGTTGGTGACGAAGATCCGCACGCGGTCGCCTTCGACCGCCTCGATTGTCGGGCCTGGCGACTGGCCGTTATAGCCCCAGAGATAGGCGGTCATGCCGTCGGCCATCTCGCGTTCGACCGGCTCCGCGACAAGGTGGAATTCCTTGACGCCGTTGTTCACACGGTGCGGCAATGTCCAGCCGTTGAGGGTGACGACCGGGCTGTAGTCCGGTCCGCTCGTCGGCACGAGCGGCTTCTGGGTCGAGGCATTGTCCATGCTTGCCGCTTCGGGCAGGCCGGAATTTGAGGTTTGGGCCCAGGCGGCGGTCGAAACGAGAGCAGCACCGGCGCCGAGGAAGTTTCTTCTGTTGAACATATCTGATCCTTTTTTGAGTTAGGGCGGGATGCGTACGGAAAACCGCACACACTTTTCCTGCTCCCGCCCTAGTGTCCGGCGCCGGCTTCCGCTGCCGCGGGCGCTGCCGCGCCTCCAGCCGAGCCGCCCGATCCGCCGCCGTGGATTGCGGTCATCAGATCGGCATCGGCCAGCCAGAAATCGCGCTTCGCGTTGACGGAGAGCACGGTCGAATTGACCTTGGCCCTGACGTCGGCAAGCAGCTCGAAGGTGCTGGTGATCATGCCGTTGTAGCTGAGCGTCGCTTCTTCCTCGATCTTGGTGCGCAGCGGCACGACGTTGTTGCGGTAGTGCCGGGCGATGTCGTAGCGCGAGCGATAGGCCTCGTAGGCTGAGCGTGCTTCCGAGCGGATGTTGACCGCCTTTTCCGCCAACAGGTTCGCCGAGCGCATATGGGCAAGCTCGGCCTTGCGCATGCGCGCATTGCCGCTGTCGAAGATCGGGATCACGAATTCGAACTCGAACTGGCCGGTCGTCTCGACCTTGGTGCCATGATCCTCCTTCTCCCGTTCCGCCTCCGCACCGGCGACGAGTTCCAGGTCGGTCACGTAGCGGGTCGCCTCGGTGAGGCTGTAGGACTTGGCCACGGCTTCGAGGTCGAGGCGGGCGATCTGCAGGTCGACGCGGCGCTTCAGCGCTTCGGCCTCGATGCTGTCCTTGCGGGCCAGCGTCTTCGGCAGGTTCGGCAGGCGGTTCGGCACCTGGTAGTCGACATCGCTACCCCAGAGACCCATCAGTCGCGTCAGATTTTCCTTGGCAAGACGGGCTGCAAGCCGGGCTTCGGCTGCCTGGCCGGCGAGTTCGGCGTTGAAGACGTGCTCGCGCGCCTGGTTGCCCTTGCCCATGGCGCCGGTCTCACCGAGTTTTGCGGCGAGTTCCGAGGAGGCGTCCGCAGCCGCCTGGGCCTGGTTCAGTTGCGCGACTGTTTCCCATGCGGCAACCGCTTCGATCCAGGCGCGGCGGGTTTCGGCGGCCAGCTGCAGCGTGCTGAGCGCGGCGTTGAGCTGCGCCTGGCGGAAACGCGCGTCGGCGACCGCGATGGTCTTGTCGCGGGTCAGGAGCGCCAGGATGTTGGTGGTGACCAGCCCCTCGATCGCCTTGTAGGCCTGCAGTTCCGGTGTGCCGATCCCGGTGGTGCCGATCGAGACAGTCGGGTTGAGAAACAACGTCGCCTGCCAGGCATCCGCCGACGCGTCGCCGAGATCGGCATAGGCGGCCTGCAGGCCCTTGTTGTTGAGGAGTGCGACCTGAACGGCGGTGTCGGCGTCGATTGTCTTGCGCTTCAGGAGCGCCTTGACCTCGGCATTGACCTTGTCTGCCTGTTCGCGGTTCTGGATCCAGACGCTTTTCTTGGTCGCGGCCGTCGAGACCTTGGCATCCACGGTGGTGAAGCCCGCGTCCTTGGCCGAGTATTCGGTCACGCAGCCGGCGAGCACGAGGGGCAGACCGATGGCTGCCGCGAGGTTGAGCTTGCGAAGCCTCATGACGCGTCTCCCTTGGCGGTCGACTGTTTTTCGTTGAGGGGGCCCCAGGCCTTGGGGCCGGTGGGTTCGCGGTGGGTGTAGCCCGAAATGGGGCTGCGATACTGCGTGCTTCGAATACCGCTCGTGCTATTGGCGGGATCGCCAAGGCTTGAGACCTCGGCAGGCAATGTGGCAGCGCATCCGCCCAGGATGATGGGCAGGAGCGCCATGGAAAACAAACGTTTCATGGTCAAACCTGAAATGTGAATGGCAGAGGCCGGCGATCGACCGGATGAAACCGGGCGGGCCTTGTCGCGGACGGCGCTAGAGGTGGTCGAGCGTCACATCGGACACGCGGAAACCACGGCAACGCTTCGCACCACTGCAGATCCTTCCGTCGGCCAAGACCAACGGAGACCCGCAGCAGCGGTCACGGATTCACGAAATCAGGCTCTTGGGGGACGATGAAGGCCGTCGAGCTCACCGGGGGTGAGCTGCGGGTGCGGGCCGAAATTGCGGATGGAGCGCGGGAAAGCCGGATGGCTTCCGTCGACATCGCCGAGCACCGCCACGGCGGCGCAGAAGGTCTTGCAGCAATCCTTCTTGTCCGACTTGCCGTTTTCCTGTGCCGGCTTCACCTTGCCCTTTTCTAGGCTCGGGCAATGCTCGGTCGCAGCTTGCATCGGATTGGCGGCTGCCTCGATCTGCATCGAGCCGTGCGCGGCCGCATGCATCATGCCGGAGGCGGTGGAAAAAGGCAGCACGGCCAGCGACAAAGCGATCGCCAGCTTCAGCACTATCAGCAAACGCAGATATGTGGTTCGCACCTTCTCCATGATCGATCCGTAGAAACGCCTTTGATTCCTGTCAATGATGCTTGCGCCTGGCGCCGTCACGAATGCGTGAGGCTCCAGGATGCGCACTCGTCGTCACCCGTGCCGCCGGTTGCGGACCGGATCGATGCCGGCCGTACCGAAGCGGGCGGGCTCGGTTGCCTTCGTCGGCGCGTTCGTGGCGTCTGCGAGATCTTCGAGAATGGGACAGTCCGGGCGGCCGTCGCCATGGCAATGGGCGGCGAGATGTTTCAGCGTCCGGCTCATCGCCTTCAGCTCCTCGGCCTTGCGCTCCAGGATCTCGACATGTTCGAGCGCGATCTTCTTGACCTCGCCGCTGGCGCGCTCGCGGTCGCGCCAGAGCGCCAAGAGGTCCGCCATCTGCTCGACAGTGAAACCGAGATCGCGCGAGCGGCGGATGAAGCGCAGCGTATGGACGTCGTTGTCGCCATAGTTGCGATAGCCGGCTTCGCTGCGGTCGGCCTGCGGGATGAGGCCGATTGTCTCGTAGTAGCGGATCATTTTCGTCGAGACGCCGGAGGCGCGGGAAGCTTCGCCGATATTCATGATGTCATCCTTTTTACCGCCGTGCGGCCATTCCCTTGAGAATATAAGGGCTCTCCCCGGCTTCCGCCATGCTGGCGAGAGCCGGGGAGACGATCGAACCTAGGCCGCCTGTGCTGCGGCAACCGGGCGAAAGGCCCGAAGCCGCAGGGCATTGCCCAGCACGAAGACGCTCGACAGCGCCATGGCACCGGCCGCAAAGATCGGCGACAGCAAGAGGCCGTAGACCGGGTAGAGCGCGCCGGCGGCAACCGGGATCAGTACCGCGTTATAGGCAAAGGCCCAGAACAGGTTCTCCTTGATGTTGCGGATCGTCGCCTTGGACAGCGCGATCGCATTCGGCACACCCAGGAGATCGCCGGACATCAGCACCACGTCGGCGCTCTCGATGGCGACGTCCGTACCGGTGCCGATCGCCAGGCCGACATCGGCTTCGGCGAGCGCCGGCGCATCGTTGATCCCGTCGCCGACGAAGGCGACCGCGCGTCCGCCTTGCTTCAGCTTCTTCAGAGCCGCGACCTTGCCATCTGGAAGCACTTCGGCGATTACCTCGTCGATGCCGAGCTTGGCCGCGATCGCCTCTGCGGTGCGGCGGTTGTCGCCGGTGATCATCGCGACCTTCAGGCCGAGATCGTGCAGCATGCGGATCGCCTGATGCGTCGTCTCCTTGATCGGGTCGGCAACGGCGATGATCGCCGCCAGCTTGCCGTCGATCGCGGCATAGAGCGGGCTCTTGCCTTCCGAGCCAAGGCGGGCCGCCTGGTCGGCGAAGGCCGACACGTCGAGCTTCAGCTGCGTCATCAGGCGGTCGGCACCGACATGGACGGTCCGGCCCGAGACTTCGGCGCTGGCGCCGAACCCGGGGATTGCTTCGAACCTGGCCGGTTCGGCGATCGCCAGTCCCTTTGCTTTGGCTGCGTCGACGATTGCTTCGGCGATCGGGTGCTCGGAGCGGGTCTCCACGGCGGCGACCAGCGTCAGCACGGTATCACGATCGAAGCCTTCGGCGGTTTCGAGGTCGGTCAGTTCCGGGCGGCCCTTGGTCAGCGTACCAGTCTTGTCGACGGCGATGACGGCGGCGTTGCGCAGCGTCTGCAGTGCCTCGCCCTTGCGGAAGAGCACACCCATTTCGGCGGCGCGGCCGGTGCCGACCATGATCGAGGTCGGGGTGGCAAGGCCCATGGCGCAAGGGCAGGCGATGATCAGCACGGCGACGCCGTTGACGAGCGCGAAGGTGAGCGCCGGATCCGGACCGAAGACCAGCCAGACGCCGAAGGTCAAAAGCGCAATCGCGATGACGGCTGGCACGAACCAGGCGGTGACGCGGTCGACCAGCGACTGGATCGGCAGCTTGGCGCCCTGGGCCTGCTCGACCATCTTGATGATCTGCGCCAGCACCGTATCGGCGCCGACCTTGGTGGCCCGGAAGGTGAAGGAGCCGGTTTTGTTGATCGTGCCGCCGACGACTTCGCTGCCGGCCACCTTTTCGACCGGAACCGGCTCGCCGGTGATCATCGATTCGTCGACATAGGAGTTTCCGTCGAGGACGCTGCCGTCGACAGGAACCCGGTCGCCCGGGCGCACGACGACGGTGTCGCCAGTCTGCACGTCGGACAGCGGCACCTCGACCGTCTCGCCGTTGCGGATGACGCGGGCGGTCTTTGCCTGCAGGCCCATCAGATGCTTGATCGCCTCGGAGGTCCGGCCCTTGGCGCGCGCCTCCAGGAACCGGCCGAGCAGGATCAAGGTGACGATGACTGCAGCTGCCTCGTAATAGACGTTGGCCGTACCGTCTGGCAGAAGCTCGGGCGCGAATGTGGCGACGACCGAATAGATCCAGGCGGCGGAGGTGCCGATCGCGACCAATGAGTTCATGTCCGGCGCCAGGCGGAAGAGGGCGGGGACACCCTTCTGGTAGAAACGCAGGCCCGGGCCGAAGAGCACCAGCGTCGTCAGCGCGAACTGCAGATACCAGCTTTCCTGCATGCCGATATTGTTCATGACGAATTCGTGCACGCCCGGGATGAAGTGCGAGCCCATTTCAAGCACGAAGATCGGCAGCGTCAGGACGCCGGCAATCAGCAACGCGCGCCCAAGCTTTCGCGTCTCCTGTTCGCGCTTCTCGCCTTCGCGGTCGACGCTTTCGTCGCCGGTGATGCGCTTGGCGGCATAGCCGGCAACGCGAACCGCCTCTTCGAGTGCGGCGGCGGTGGCGATGCCCCTGGTTATGCGCACCGACGCGCGCTCGGTCGCCAGATTGACGTTGGCTTCGGTGACGCCCGGCACGGTCTTCAGCGCCTTTTCAATGCGGGCGACGCAGGACGCGCAGGTCATGCCTTCGATGGTGAGCTCGACCGTGTCTTCGGCCGCACCATATCCGGCATTCTCGATCGCCTTGACGATGTCGGCCGACTTGGTGCTGGCATCGAAGCGGACGTCAGCGCGTTCCGTTGCAAGGTTGACCGAGGCTTCGGTCACACCAGGCACAGCGCGAATAGCCTTTTCGACGCGCGCCACGCAGGATGCGCAGGTCATGCCCTCGACGGGAATGCTGGCGCTCAATGCGGCGGCGGACATCGCTTCGAGGTCGTTTGTTCTAATGGGGGTCACAGATCCCATGATCGTGCTCCTTTCTCTGTCTTTTGTCACAACATGGGGCTTCCAACGATGGGAAGGTCAAGGGCGCAAAAGAGATTTCTGCACGCCATCTTCAGAGCGGCTGGGAGAGGTCTGCCACCGCAGCGATAATGGCCCGCGATGCACGATGAAGCCGCCTCGACCAAGTTCAGCCGCGAGGCCCGGCAGGTTTGTCAAAGCGCAGTTCGAATGGCTCCCGGTTTGCCGGCGATCGCAAGGCTGCGACCGTGCTTCGCCTGCCTCTTGCGAGTGAACTGCATCGGATCCATCCTGTAGAAGTTGCGTCCCATAGGGAGGTTAGGATGACGGCTTATAATTGTGTCCGTTTCCGCGTGAGACCCGGTCAAGAGGAACGGTTTGAGCAGCTGTTTCGCAGCGCTGGTCGCGACTTTGAAGGCTTGAGGAAGATGGCGCTCAGCAAGTCAGCGGATGGATCGTATTTCTCAATTGCCGAATGGGAAAGCCTTGAGGCGATCGCCGCGGCACGGCCCATGATGAAGGCGAACCTCGACACGTTCCGCGATACGCTCCTGGAACTCAGCCAGGATCTCGGGGTCACGGACCCGATTTCCGGCGAGGCGATCTTCGAAATGACGCGTTAGAGCAATATGCTGCGCAAGGCGTGACGGCAACAGCTCCGTCGGTTGGTTGACGGGGAGGTCGGCCTTGGCTGCTAAGGTCGCGGACCTGATGACAGTGATGTCGTCGGCTTGCGAACGCGTGGGGCAGCATCAGGACGGGCACGACATCTAGCGCCGGATTTTGGATAGCTTGAGGGCAGAACACTGCGACGAAGGCGCGATGACGGGTTGAGGTCACCGCGGGCAATGGCTATGTCGTGCCGCACACACGCGTCACGAACCATAAGGCCATTCGGAATGATCCCAGACTTTCTCGTTACCCATTCCGGTGGTTTCCACGCCGACGAGCTGCTTTCCAGCGTCATCCTTACGCGGCTTTTCCCTGAGGCTCGCCTCGTTCGCAGCCGGGCGTCGGAATGGCTGAAGCCCGGGGCGGACCGCATCATTTATGATGTTGGTGGCCAGTATGATGCCGGGGCCGGGCTGTTCGATCATCATCAGCGCGGGGCGCCGGTTAGAGAGGATGGCCAGCCCTACAGTTCGTTCGGCTTGATCTGGAAGCATTACGGTCGCGCCTATCTGGCAGCGTTCGGCGTTCCTGAGGCCCATGTGGAGGCGGTCCATGCGGCCTTCGATGCGCGCTTCGTGCTGCCGGTGGATCTGGTCGATAACGGCGCGCTCGACCCCTCCGTGGCCGGCCCCTTGGCGGGGCTGACGCTGTCGGCGCTGCTGGAAACCTTGAAGCCTGTCTTCGACGAATCCGGCCAGGAGGCCGAGGACCGCAGCTTCCATCAGGCCCTTTCGATCGCGCGCGCCTTCGTCGAGGCTGGCGTGTCGCAACGCGCCGCCAAGCTTCGGGCCGAGGCGCTCGTGCTGCAGCAGATCGCCCTTGCCGGTGAGAGCCGAGTGCTCGAACTGCCGCGGGGCATGCCGTTCCGCCCGGCGATCGTGAAAGCTGGCGCCGACCACCTGTTGTTCGTCGTTCATCCGCGCGAGAATGACTGGTGCCTGACGGGCATTCGCAAGGCCGATGAAGGGTTTGAGCTGCGCGCCGATCTGCCGGCTGCCTGGGCCGGCCTGACGAACGGCGAGCTGGAGGCGGCTTGCGGCGTGGCTGGCGCGCGGTTCTGCCACAACGGCCGCTTCATCGCGGCGGCAGCGACGCGGGAGGCAGCACTGGCCATGGCCGAGCTCGCCGTCAAGGAAGCAGTATCGGCGGGCAGCGGTCAGGCCTGAGGAAACTGATGAGCCGACGGCGGCGGCTATGGCCAGTGCGCTGTCGGCAGGATCGCCTGTGACGGGTCACGCCGAAAGCGTGGCCCTGAACTTGCTCGGCGATTGACCGTAGGTTTTTGCCAAAAATCCGCGAGAAGTGGCCGGCGTTCTCGAACCCGACTTCGAGCGCGATGTCGATCAACGGCGCCTTCGTCTGCGTCAGCAGATGCTTGGCGCGTTCCAGCCGAAACTTCCGATAGACGAGCGCCGGCGACATTTTCGCCTTGTCCATGAACAGGCGTTCGAGCTGCCGTCGGGACAAGCCGACGGATGCGGCCAGCTCCGGGATCGACAGCGTGTTGTCCGTGTGCTGCTCCATGATGATGAGAGCGGCATTCAGGCGTGGGTCGTTGCTCTCGATCGCCAGCGGTTTTCTCGGCTGGACATGAAGATGCGAGCGGGCCTTGTCGATCTGCAGCACTTCGAGCGCATTTCGCTCGGCTTCCTTGCTGATATGCAGGCGCACGATATGGGCCGCCATGTCGGCGGCACTGCTGCCGCCAGCGCAGGATCCACGGGTGCGATCGAGATTGAAGAGACGGTCCGAACGAACCTTGAGATCGGGGAACCGCTCGCGGAACGCCTGATAATGAAGCCAGCTCACGCAGACGGTGTGCCCCGTCATCAGGCCCGCTTCGGCAAGGACGAATGTCCCAGTACAGAGACCGATCAGAGGCACCTTGCGCGCCGCCGCCTTCTGGAGGAAGCGGACGGTGTCGTCGTCGATCGGCTGTTTGCTGTTGAGCAGGCCGCCGACCACGACGATGTAGTTGAACCCCGCTGGATCAACGAGGTCGGATGTCGGCGCCACCTGCACGCCGCAACTGGAGGCGATGAGATGCCGCGTGTTGCCCAGCACCTGCCAGTCGGCACGGATGCGGCCGGACTTGTCGAGCTCGTCGCTCGCAAGTCGCAGCGTGTCGATGAAGAGCGCGAATGCCGAAAGGGTGAAGGACCGCGCCAGAACGAAGCCGATCTTGAGACGTTCGGGCTGTGTCTCGTTGGATTTGATGGTCGTCGTCATGTGCCCTTCATGCTCGTGCCGCCAAGACCTCCCGTTCCCTATCGAGCATGCTCGGACATATCAGGAGAGGTAGCCGCTGGCGGCCGAGACTTGCCTTTCGCTGTCCATGGGGAGCCTGGGTTCCGTTCTTCCGGCACCCCATGGTGTGGCGCGGGAGGTCGACGCCCGGATGAAGGCGTCTTCGTCCGCATCATAACGAAGAGGACGGGCTCAAATTGCTCTCGTCACGACCTGCGCCGCTACGGTTACGAACATTGCGGCCAGTGTCAGCGCCGCACTGAACCGTGCGACCTTCATCCGCCGTTCGCGCGAGCCGCTCCAATCATACCCCATCACTTCCCTCCCTCCCGACCGGGCCAGAACGCGTTTGCTCGGTCTTCCGCCGAACTGCAGGTCTCGCCAAGTCACGGCTTTGAGTTACCCCTCATGCTGCCGCGATGCCGCCGATCGTGTCAAGTTTGCCTCGGCGCGAGCAATGTTCAGGTGCCCGTCATAGCTCTGCGCAAAGGCGGCTGCGCAAAGGAATTTGCTGTTCGAGGGCGCAAACCCCCTAGTTGTGCGGGGAGCCTCTTTCCGCCGTTGTGATAGTTTTCTCTTTGGTGTGATTTTTTAAAGGGAGGGCGAAGAATGCCCGGCACATTCTCTACCGCCGACATGGACGTGATCAAACAGCAGCACGAGGATTGGTGTCGCGCGAACGACACCGACCCGAACAGTCCCGCGGGAATAGAGAAAGCCATGCAGATGCTGGTGAATTATGGCGGCAGCGCCAGCCAGCAACCGTCCGCGCAGCCGCAGAAGGTGCGCGCCAAAGCGCGCGCCTGATCTCCGCATCCACCCACGTCATTTAGCGGTCCGCGCCTGTCCTCGATCGCCTTGAACGAAGGCGCCTGGTCATAGTCGGGTGCGTGGGGCGGGCCTCCTCACGCGCCTGTCGGCGGCGCCGTCGCGATCAGGCGTTGCCCCATCTGCTTGGGGTGCGCACGTCAAAGATGCACTCTCCGAGGGTCAGAGGTTCTCCTTGAGGAGGACCTCTATTCTGATCTTGTCCTGTGCGGCGTGCGGTTCGCGAAAATCCGTTCGCGCGCGCATGATGCGGATGGCACTGCGCACCGCGTGTCCCGGGTCCTGGGCGATGACGGCGTCAACGCTGGCGTCGCGCAGGCCACGTTCGCTGAAGGGGGTGCGTTCGTGGACGACCACCGTGATCTTTTGCAGATCGGTGAAAGATGCGGCGCCCTCGAGCGGGATCCGGGCCTCGGAACTCAACACGTAGATCGCCGCAACCTCTTGATTGTTTTCAAGGACTCGCTGGAGGATCTGGGTGGCCCTGCGCTCGTCGCCGTGGGTTTCGACCGAGGGCAGACATTGCAGGTGAGGGAACTGTGAGTTGACGATATCGTCGAAGCCGAAGCGTCGCTGGATGCTGTCGAGCGACTGCATCGTCTCGGCCACGATCAGGACCTTTCCCGCCCTCTTGCCGACAAACCGGCCGATGATCTTGGCCGCCGTCGCGCCGGCGGCGTAGTTGTCGACGCCGACGAAATCGGCGGTCGGGAGCTTTTCCTGGCCGGACAGAAACTGCACGAACTTGACGCCGCGTTCGATCAGACGGCCGATCGCGTCGCGCACTTGCGGCGATTCCGGCGCCATCATCGCGATCCCGTCGAATTCGTTCTCGTCTATATCTGCGAGGTATTTGGCAACCTTGTGCGGGTCGTCGATCGGGATCTGGACGACGTCAAGGTCGATGAGATCCCCCTTCATCGACACCCGCGCCTCTTCCACCCGGTGGATGAGTTCCGCCAGATAGAGATCGCCGCTCGTCGGCAGCACGAACCGGAACCGGTAGCTCTTGTTGCGGGCAAGGCTGACGGCTGCCGGGTTTCGAATAAATCCAATGCGCTCAATGGCTTCGTTAACACTGCGAACGGCCTTCGGGCTGACATTCGGCCTGTCGTTCAGCACGCGGTCGACGGTTGCGAGGCTCAAGCCCGCTGCCTCAGCAAGATCTTTGGCTGTTGGCCGCATGCGGAACTCCCAGTGTGTATCGTTCCCAATCTACTCCACCAAAATCGCCGCGAAATCAAGAATTGATGTGCGCACCTCAAAAATCGCTTGCGTTGAGGTGCGCACCTCAGTTATGAATCCTTCAGCGAAGAACGCAGGCCCTGAATGCGGCCGCGCCCACCGCTAGTGCCAAGAGGATTTAGGTACGCCAACCGCCCGGTCAGGGCGCTTTCCTTCTGATGGAGGTCAGAAGGTACAAGGGGGAGGAACCCAATGATGAAACGGATTCTGTTGAGCTCGACAGTCATGGTCGGAGCGTATTTTGCCATTGCGGGTGCGTCCGGTACGCACGCTTCCGCAGCCGAACTGACCCTTTGCTGGGCCGCCTGGGATCCGGCCAAT
Source organism: Ensifer sp. Root423 (assembly GCF_001426275.1). Lineage (NCBI taxonomy): Bacteria > Pseudomonadati > Pseudomonadota > Alphaproteobacteria > Hyphomicrobiales > Rhizobiaceae > Ensifer > Ensifer sp. Root423. Next base: position 127,575 of record NZ_LMEG01000023.1, read on the forward strand.
GCGCTCGTCGAGCTCAGCAAGGATTTCGAAGCAAAGAGCGGCAACACGATGAAGTTCGAATTCGTGCCGTGGCCGAACTTCGCCGACCGGATGCTGAACGAGCTGAATTCCGGCGGCAAGCTCTGCGATCTGATGATCGGCGACAGCCAGTGGATTGGCGGCGCCGCCGAGAATGGCCAGTACATCAAGCTCAATGATTTCTTCGACAAGGAAGGGATCAAGATGGACGACTTCATTCCCGCAACCGTCATCGGTTACGCGGAATGGCCGAAGAATTCGCCGAACTACTGGGCTCTGCCGGCGTTCGGTGACGTGGTCGGTTGGACCTATCGCAAGGACTGGTTCTCGCGTCCCGAACTCCAGGCGGAGTTCAAGCAGAAATACGGCCGGGATCTCGCCGTGCCGAAGACCTTCGCCGAACTCAAGGACATCGCCGAATTCTTCCAGAAGCGCCAGGTCGACGGCAAGACCGTCTATGGCGCTGCCATCTATACGGAGCGCGGCTCAGAAGGCATTACCATGGGCGTGATGGACGTGCTCTACAGCTACGGCTTCGAGTACGGAAATCCGAAGAAAGCCTATGAGCTCGACGGCTTCGTCAACTCGGCGGACGCGGTCAAGGGTCTGGAATTCTACAAGGCGCTCTACGATTGCTGCACACCGCCCGGCCATTCCGACGCCTACATGTCGGAGGATATCGACGCCTACAAGTCCGGCCAGGTCGCCCTGCAGATGAACTTTGCCTTCACCTGGCCCGGCATCCATGCCGACGCCAATGTCGGCGGCGACAAGTCCGGCTACTTCCCCAATCCTGCTGGTCCGACCGGTGTGCAGTTCGCCCAGCTGGGCGGCCAGGGCATCTCGGTCGTCGCAGCGTCCGACAAGCAGAAGGAAGCGCTGGATTACATCAAGTGGTTCGCGCAGCCTGAAATCCAGAAAAAGTGGTGGGCGCTCGGCGGATACTCCGCGCTGCGCTCGGTGGTCGAGGACCCGAGCTTCGCCACGAGCCAGCCCTATGCGCAGACCTTCCTGGATTCGATGGCAATCGTGAAGGACTTCTGGGCCGAGCCGTCCTACGCCTCGCTGCTGCAGGCCTCGCAGAAGCGCTTCCACGATTACGTCGTTGCCAACCAGGGCACGGCGAAGGATGCGCTCGATGGTCTCTCTGAGGACTGGAAGGACATCTTCGAAGACGAAGGCAAGTATTGACGCAAACACCCGCCGCCTCCCGGCGGAAGCGTCCATGCGGGGCCGGCCGGCCGATCTCTCGCGCCGGCCCCGCATGCCCATTCGTCAATGCCTTAGGGGAATACCATGCTCCATTCTTCGATCGATCGCGCTGCGCACGCGACGCCGCCCGTGCTTGCACGGCGCATCAGAGGGTTGTCGGACCGCGCGATCGCCTGGATCTTCGTCGCACCGTCCATTGTGCTTTTGCTTGCGATCAACATCTTTCCGCTGATCTGGACCGTCCGGCTGAGCTTCACCAATTTTCGCGTGAACCGCCCGAATGAACCTGTTCAGTTCGTCGGTCTGCGCAACTACCTGAACATACTGACCGACAAGGATATCTGGCTGACGATGCAGGCGACGGCCCATTTCCTGATCTGGACGATCGTCCTGCAGGTGCTGATCGGCTTTGCTCTCGCCTATCTCATCAACAAGAAGTTCCGCGGCAATGACCTGTGGACGACCATCATCGTGCTCCCGATGATGCTGAGCCCGGCCGTCGTCGGAAACTTCTGGACCTTTCTCTACCAGCCGCAGATCGGCCTGTTCAATTACGCGATCGGGTTCCTGACCGGAGCAGACCCGTCCAGCTTCTCGATGATCGGCGACACGTCGCTGGCGCCCTGGGCGATCATCATCGTCGACACCTGGATGTGGACGCCGTTCGTCATGCTCATCTGCCTTGCCGGGCTGCGCTCCATTCCGAGCAGCATCTATGAGGCGGCGGAGTGCGACCGGGCCAGCAGCTGGCGCCAGTTCTGGACCATCACCATCCCGATGGTGCTGCCGTTCCTGATGCTGGCCATCCTTTTCCGCGGCATCGAGAACTTCAAGATGTTCGACCTGGTCGTGCAGCTGACGGGCGGTGGCCCGGGCTCGATCACGGAGCTGACGTCGATCAACCTGAAGCGTGAAGCCTTCGAGAAATGGCGCACCGGATACGCGTCCGCCTATGCCGTCATCCTCTTCGTGACCGTCTTCGGCCTTGCGTCGATCTATGTCAAAGCACTCAACAAGGTGAAGCAAAGATGAGCAGCTTTTCTGTAACGGAGCCATCCGCACGGCAGAAGTGGTTCGCAGGCGCCCTGGTCGTGCTTTATGCGGTGATCACCATTCTCCCGTTGCTCTGGATCATCGGAACGGGTTTCAAATCGCCCTCTGACGCGATCGCCTATCCGCCGAAGACCTTCTTCGAGCCGACGCTCGAAGGCTATGTGAACCTCTTCACGACGCGCACTCGCGTTTCGGAAGAACAACTGAAGGAAATGGGCGAACCGAAGACCTGGTACGAGCGTCTCGTTCGCAAGGATGGGCTGATCATCGCCGGCCCGTCGCGGTTCCCGGAGCGCTTCTACAATTCCGTCATCATCGGGTTCGGCTCGACGGTGCTGTGCATCGTGCTCGGAACGGCCGCGGCCTATGCCTTCTCGCGCTTCAAGGTGCCGCTCAAGGACGACCTGCTGTTCTTCATCCTTTCCACGCGCATGATGCCGCCGATCGCGGTCGCCATTCCGATCTTCCTGATGTTCCGCTCGCTCGGGCTGAACGACACCCATGCCGGCATGATCCTGCTCTATACGGCAGTCAACCTGTCGCTCTCGGTCTGGCTGCTCAAGGGCTTCATCGACGAGATCCCGATCGAGTATGAAGAGGCAGCGCTGATCGACGGCTACACTCGCTTCCAGGCTTTCTACAAGGTCGTGCTGCCCCAGGCGGCGACCGGCATCGCGTCGACGGCTATCTTCTGCCTGATCTTCGCCTGGAACGAATACGCCTTCGCCGTGCTGCTCACGTCGGGCACCGCGCAGACCGCACCGCCCTTCATCCCGACGATCATCGGCGTCGGTGGGCAGGACTGGCCGGCGGTAGCGGCCGGTGCGACCCTCTTCCTCGTCCCCGTGATGGTGTTCACGATCCTGCTTCGCAAACACCTCCTGCGCGGCATCACCTTCGGAGCGGTAAGAAAATGACAGCTTTCCTCAACCAGTTGCTCCGCCTTCGCCGTGGCGCATGGGAAATGGTGGCATCGGTGCTCATCGCGCTCGGCGTGGTCATGCTCATGCAGCCAGTGTCGCTCACGCTCTACTCCTTCTCCTTCCTCGTGACGCTGCTTGGAACAGTCATGTTCATCATCGTCAGCCATTTTCCGGAGTGACCCATGGCACAGATCAGAATTGAAAATGTGCGCAAGGAGTTCGGAGCGTTCACGGCTGTCCAGTCTTCGAGCTTCACGGTGGAAGACGGCGAGTTCTTCATGCTGCTCGGCCCATCGGGATGCGGCAAGACGACTACGCTTCGGATGATGGCGGGACTGGAGCTGCCGACGAGCGGCCAGATCTATATCGGCGGCGAAGAGGTCGGCATGAAGCGGGCGAGGGAGCGCGATATCGCCTTCGTCTTCCAGATGTTCGCCCTCTATCCCCACATGAACGTACGCAAGAACATCTCCTATCCGCTCGTCAGCCAGGGGATGAAAAAGGCGGATGTCGCGGCGCGTGTCGCCGAGGTGGCAAAGATCCTCAGAATTGAAGGCATTCTCGACAAGCCGGTCGGCGGGCTCTCGGGCGGTGACCGCCAGCGTGTTGCGCTCGGCCGGGCGATTGTCCGCAACCCGAAGGCCTTCTTCATGGACGAGCCGCTCGGCGCGCTCGACGCGGAGTTCCGCGAACATATGGCGGGGGAACTGCGGGCGCTGCACGATCGCATGGGCGCCACCACCGTCTATGTGACCCACGACCAGCTGGAAGCGATGCAGATGGGTGACAAGATCGTCGTCATGAACCACGGCGTCATCGAGCAATTCGGCCGGCCGCAGCAGATCTACGACTGGCCGGCGACGAAGTTCGTCGCCAAGTTCATCGGCTCCCCGTCCATGAACTTTCTGGAGTTCGAGGGCATGATCGGTATCGGCGGCGACAGCATCGATCTCGGTGGGAAAAAGGTGGCGGTGCCGGCGTCGCGTGAGGGCAGGGCCGGCACGCTGTCGCTCGGTGTGCGTCCCGAGCATGTCCGTTTCGTCGACGACTCCAGCTACAGAGGCCGCGTGATCGCCGTCGAGTATCTCGGCACGACACAGATCGTCACGATCGAAACGCCCAACGGCGAGATCAAGGCGCGCACGCCCTCCAGTCAGGCAGCCCGTACCGACGAGCTTCTCGGTCTCGATTTCAACGCGCGGACCTTGACGCTCTTCAATGCGGAGACGGGTCGTGCTCTTGTCTCCGAAGCCAACGAGGGAGTGCTGCGCCGTGGCTGAAGTCATCCTAAGAAACGTGACGAAGACATTCGGCACCCACACAGCGCTGGACGGTGTCTCGATGACGATCCCGGACGGGTCGTTCGTGGTTCTCCTGGGCCCGACAGGCGCCGGAAAGACGACGACGTTGCGCATGGTCTCGGGGCTCGACACGCCTAATAGCGGCGAGATCTTTATCGGCGGGATGTCCGTGCAAGGACTGACGCCGGCGCAGCGCAACGTGGCGATGGTATTCCAGCAATATTCGCTCTACCCGCATCTGTCCGTCCGGCAGAACCTGGAATTTCCGCTGAAATCCCCGCTCTTGAAAACGCCGCAGAAGACGATCGACGAAAAGGTGAACGCCATCGCCGAGGTCTTGCAGATTTCGCACAAGCTCGACAACAAGGCGACCGCCTTGTCCGGTGGCGAAATGCAGCGCGTGTCGATCGGGCGTGCGCTTGTCAGAAACCCGCAGATATACCTGATGGACGAGCCCTTGAGTTCGCTCGACGCGAAGCTTCGAGCCGATCTGCGCGTCGAACTGAAGAACATTCAGGCAAAGTCCGGGGCGACGCTTCTTTACGTCACCCACGACCAGATCGAAGCGATGACCATGGCAACGCATATCGGTGTGCTCGAAGAGGGCAGGCTTGTTCAGTTCGGATCACCAAGAGAGGTCTACGAAGCGCCGGTCAGCGTTTACGCCGCGACCCGCCTCGGCCAGCCGCGCATCAACGTCCTGCCTGCCAAGCTTTTTGCGGGCGCGCCGGACAAGGCGCAGTCGATCGGCCTTCGCCCCGAAAATATCGTCCAGGGCGCCGGAGAAGATGCACTCGTGACCCGTGTCGAACATCTGGGCGACCAGACGCGCCTGCATCTCACGTTCAAGCAGCACAACCTCGTGACGGTCACGGACCCCCATACTGGGTTCCGCGGCGGCGAGACTATCAAGATCCAGCCAGACAAGCCGCTCTTCTTCGACGCGGCCGGAATGCGCATCGCTTAGGAGGCGAACATGAATCAGTTTATCAACCGCAAGGAAAATGCGGTTACGGAAGCGATCGACGGGGTTCTTGCCGCATCCGGCGGCGCGCTCAGCCGCCTCGACGGATATCCGCACATTCGCGTCGTCCTGCGCTCCGACTGGGACAAGGGCAAGGTCGCGCTCGTCTCCGGTGGCGGCTCGGGACACGAGCCCGCGCATATCGGCTTCGTCGGCAAGGGCATGCTAACGGCCGCCGTCTGCGGCGACGTCTTCGCATCGCCGAGCGTGGACGCGATCCTCGCCGGTATCCTGGCGGTGACGGGACCTGCCGGCTGCCTGCTGATCGTCAAGAACTACACCGGTGACCGGCTGAACTTCGGCCTCGCGGCCGAACGCGCCCGCGCCTACGGCCTCAATGTGAGCATGGTCATCGTCGATGACGACATCGCGCTGCCGGACCTTCCGCAGGCGCGCGGTGTCGCCGGTACCCTTTTCGTCCACAAGATCGCCGGAGCGCTCGCAGAAAGCGGGGCGGACCTCGATACGATCGCCAATGCGGCGCGCAAGGTCATATCCGGCACGAGCACCATCGGCATGTCGCTCGATACCTGCACCGTTCCGGGTTCGCCGAAGGAACATCGCATCCCCGAGGGCCATGCGGAACTCGGCCTCGGCATCCATGGCGAAGCTGGCGTCGAACAGATTGTGCATTCCGATGCGAGAAGCGCTGTTGCCGCCATGGTCGAGCGCCTGCAGGCGGCGATGGAGGACAAGCCGCACGTGGTGCTCGTCAATAATCTCGGCGGAACGTCTATCCTGGAAATGTCTATTCTCATGCACGAACTCGCCCAGTCGGCGATCGCCGATCGGATCGTGCATCTGATCGGACCTGCGCCGATGATGACGTCGCTGGACATGCGCGGCTTTTCCGTCTCCGTCTACCCGGCCGACAAGGCCGAGCTGGAGCTGTTGTCCCGGCCCGTGGCGCTTCCGGCCTGGCCAGGCGTGACCGCCGTCAGGCCGGTGAATGTTCTCGCCCTGCCTGATGGCCTGACGCCGATTTCACCTCTGCCTTCGCGGCACGATGCGACGCGGCAGTTCCTGCTTGCCTGCTGCAACCTGCTGATCGATGCGGAAAAGGACCTGAATGCACTCGATGCCAAGTCCGGAGACGGAGACACCGGCTCGACACTCGCCGGCGCCGCACGGGCACTCATTCAGGCCCTCGATCGCCTGCCGCTATCCGACCACACGCAGCTCTTCCGCGCCATCGGGCAGGAGTTGAGCCAGACGATGGGCGGCTCTTCGGGCGTGCTTCTGGCGATCTTCTTTGCCGCCGCCGGGGATGGCGCCTCGAGCGGGCTTTCGATCCGCGAAGCGCTGAAAGCCGGGTTGGCGCGCATGCAGGAAATCGGCGGGGCGCAGATCGGCGACCGCACCATGGTCGACGCGCTTTCTCCGGCACTGGACGCGCTCGACGCGAGCATCGGCGCGGCCTCCAAGGCGGCGCGCGACGGCGCCAATCTGACCGCGACGCTGGTGCGGGCAAGGGCAGGGCGTGCCGCTTACATCAATGCCAAGCAACTCGAAGGGCACATCGATCCCGGCGCCGAAGCGGTCGCTCGCCTGTTCGAGCACCTGGCACGGCATCCGGATATGCTCGGGCGCCAGCCGGAGGGGGCTGCAGCCGTCGCCGGCTGACGGTGACCGAAACATTGCCCTGACAACAAAACGCCCCGGAAAGCCGGGGCGTTTCGTGACGGGAGGTGTCGGAGGGGAGCGTGCGCTCAGAGCGCGCGGCTCTCGTATCCGGCCGCCTTCAGGGCGTCTGCGATCGGCCCTGCCGCTGCGGCGGTCTCGACGCTGACTTCCCGATTGCCGAGATCGACCTTGATCGTTGCCTGCGGGTCGACGCTCAGGATCGCCTTCTGGACGACGCCGGCGCAGTGGCCACAGGTCATGTTGTCGATCTTGTAGTTCTGCATGCTTGTCTCCTTGGTTCGGTTGTGAGACAAACATGGCGTCTCCCACCGTTGGAAGGTCAATAGGCCTTCAAGATATTTGTTCACGGCATTTCCAGTCGCGCGAACGGTGGAAAATACCCCCGCAAGTGTAGGCCAGCGGCCCCTCAAATTCTCCGAAAAATTTGAAAGTCTTTCATCATCGATCCCGGGAATGGACGGCTAGCGGTCTGCGTCCGGAAGTCGCACAATCCAAAGGCTGTGCAAGAGGCATTCGCGTCGTCCGAAAGAGGGCGGACGATCGCCAGCCGGCACGAAGCCTAAAGCGAAGCGATCGTTCCGGACTGTCCGGGCGTTCGAAATGCACTGGTCGGGAACTGGAGGAGACGGTTTCCCGCTCACTGTCGTTCGGCTGCGTCGTGGTGACGCCGCCAAGGGAGGAAAGATGTTTGAACGACTATTCAAGCTGAAAGAGCATCAGACGACGGCGCGCACCGAGGTGATCGCCGGTATCACGACATTCCTGACGATGTCCTACATCATCTTCGTCAACCCCGACATCCTGTCGAGCACGGGCATGGATAGGGATGCCGTCTTCGTCGCAACCTGTATTGCCGCGGCACTCGGCTCTGCGGTCATGGCGCTCGTCGCCAACTGGCCAATCGGCATGGCGCCGGGCATGGGCCTCAACGCCTTCTTCGCCTTCACCGTCGTTGCGGCGCTTGGCTTCACCTGGCAGCAGGCGCTGGGTGCTGTCTTCATCTCGGGCGTGATCTTCCTGATCCTGACCGTGACGGGGGTCCGAAGCTGGCTGATCGCCGGCATTCCGCATTCGCTTCGAAGCGCGATCGCCACCGGTATCGGCCTCTTCCTTGGCATCATCGCCCTGAAGAACGCCGGCATCGTCGTCGACAACCCGGCAACGCTCGTCGGTCTCGGCGACCTCAAGCAGACTGGCCCGCTGCTCGCGATCCTCGGCTTCTTCGTGATTGCCGTTCTGGACTCGCTAAAAGTTCGCGGCTCGATCCTGATCGGCATCCTGGTCGTCACCGTCCTGTCGATGATCCTCGGCGTCAGCGAGTTCAAGGGCATCGTCTCGGCACCGCCGAGCATCGCGCCGACCTTCCTGCAACTCGACATCATGGGCGCCCTGCACGGCGGCCTGCTGCATGTCATCCTCGTCTTCGTGCTCGTCGAAGTCTTCGACGCCACCGGCACGCTGATCGGTGTCGCCAAGCGCGCCAAACTGGTGGAAGAAGGCAAGCCGAACCGTCTGGGCCGCGCGCTTCTCGCCGACAGCACCGCGATCGTCGCCGGCTCGCTGATCGGTACCAGCAGCACGACCGCCTATGTCGAAAGCGCCTCGGGCGTCCAGGCCGGCGGCCGCACGGGCCTGACCGCGCTCACCGTCTGCGTGCTCTTCCTGGCCGCGCTGTTCTTCTCGCCGCTGGCAGCTGCCGTTCCGTCCTATGCGACGGCCCCGGCTCTGCTCTACGTTGCCGGCCTGATGATGCGCGAACTGACGGAAGTCGAGTGGGACGACCTGACGGAAGCGGCTCCGGCAGCGCTTACAGCACTCGCCATGCCCTTCACCTACTCGATCGCCAACGGCCTCGCCTTCGGCTTCGTCAGCTATGTCGTCTTGAAGGTCTTCACCGGTAAGTGGAGCGTCATCCACCCGGCAACCCAGCTCGTGGCAGCGCTCTTCATCGTGCGCTTCGCGTTCTTCGCCGAATAACGAAAATCGGCCGGGGCATGCCGCCTCGGCCGATCAGAACTTCCCCGTAAGTGCTGGCCGGAGCAACGAAATGTTGCTTCGGCCTTTTTGCCTCGATCTGGCTTAAAGAGCGCAAATCCGAACGGAAAGCCGCTTCACACTTTTCCTGGATTTGCTCAGTATTGCCCGGCGGGCAGATGCACCACAAGGCCGTCGAGTTCAGCCGACACCGTGATTTGACAACTCAGGCGGCTGCGCTCGTTCGGATTGACGACGCACTCGATCATGTCCTGTTCCTGGAACTCGGGCGCCGGCAGGCGGTCGCTCCATTCGCCGTCGATGTAACAGTGACAGGTGCCGCAGGCGCAGGAGCCGCCGCATTCGGCAGCAATGGCGTCGATGCCGTTCTGCACGGCGGCTGACATCAGCGATTGGCCGATCTCCGCCTGAATTTCTTTCGTCGTGCCGTCCGCGTCGATGAAGACGATCTTGGGCATGGGTATTCTCCGATTGCGTATGTTGGTGTCGAGGATATGGGATCAAGCCGGCCGGATGGCGATCTTCAGCCGCTTGGGTCCACGGACAGAAAGACCGCGCTTGTATTCCGGCTCCCGGTCGACGAGTTCGATGGTTGGGAAACGGCGAAGCAGGGTGCTGAAGATGATATCCATGTCGAGGCGCGCGAGGTGGTTGCCGAGACAGAAATGCACGCCGCCGCCAAAGGCGAGATGACGGTTGGGCGTCCGGCCGATGTCGAACGTGTCGGCATTCTCGAACTGCTTGGGGTCGCGGTTGGCGGCGCCATAGAGCAGGCCGAACTTGGTGCCGCGCTCGAAGCGACGGCCGAAGATCTCGATGTCCTCGACGCAATGGCGGTGGAAGAACGGAAGCGGCGACTCGTAGCGGAACATCTCCTGCACGCCGGTCTGGATCAGGCCGGGTTCGCTCCGCAGCCGCGCCATCTGCTCGGGGAAGCGCAAGAGTGCGTGCATGCCGCTGCCAAGCACATCGATCGTGGAACCGTGGCCGGCCATCAGGATCAGCATGCAGGTGGAGATGAATTCGTCGAAGTTCATGGCGCCGGAGCGCTCCGCCTCGATCAGCACCGAGATGAGGTCATCCTTCGGCGCCCGCTCACGTTCGGCCTTCAACGCTGTCAGGTATTCGTAGAACTCGGTCGTATTGCGCTCGGCGAGCTCCTTGCGCGCGTCGGATCGGTCGACGTCGAAGAACTGCACGATGTTTTCCGACCAGATCCGCAGCTGCGGACAGTCCTCGTCCGGCACGCCGAGCAGGCGGCCGATGATATGGCCGGGAACATGGGCGGCCAGATCATCGACAAAGTCGATCTCGCCGCGATCGGCGAGGCTATCGATCAGCCGGTCGACATAGGCCTGGATCTGGTCGCGGAGCTTCGCAATCATAGCCGGTGTGAATAGTTTGAAGACCTGCTTGCGCAAGCGGTCATGCACGGCACCATCGCTGTCGAGAAGGCTGAACTGCACGAAACGCTCGTGGTATGGCATGTCGTGCCAATTGGCGGCGCGCTGCAGTTTTGAGAGCTCTTCCTTGGTCGCGAGGTCTTCGAGCGAGCGCACCATGCGCTTGTCCATGACGATCGCCGAGACGTCCTCGAAGCGCGAGGCAAGCCAGATGTCGAAATCCGCAAAGTAGTGCAGCCCCTCTTTTTCGCGCAGCGCGCGATAGGTCGGATAGGGATCGCGAGCAAAATCCGGGGACAGCGGCGCGAAGGTGAAATTCGCGGCATCGCCATTCGGCGCGGCTTCGGTCATGGGCAATTCTCCGTGCATAAAGCTGCATGATAACGTCACTGCCGTAGCTCTGTGAATGGCGCCCTGTCGCAAGATGATGGACAAAACTCGCATCGGATGCCAGAAAATGGCATGCTGACCGAAAGCGAAGAGATCCATTTCCACACCCCGGCAAAATTCGCAGGTGCGTTTCCCTATCTGGCGCTAGTGGCCGGAAGCCGGACGGCGCGCCCTGACGAGGCGCCGATCCGCAAACGGTTCCACCAGCACGTCTTCGTCTACACAACAGGCGGACGCGGGTTGATCGAGGTGCACGGTCAACGTTTCCCGACCGAAACCGGCAGTGTTGCCTGGCTCGATACCTCTCAGGCCTATGCGCATAGCTGCGCTGCCGACAGCGAAAGCTGGCGTTATCTCTGGATGGGGATCGAGGGACACGGGCTTGATGCGCTCTACCAGTTTCTCGGCGTGCAGCAGTCGCCATTGTTCGTGCCGAGAGACCCGCGGAGGGCACAGGCGGCGTTCGAAAGTGTGAGCGGATTTCTTGCCGAACGCTCGCCGGCGACGGACGCCCTGTCGAGCGCCGCGATCGCGGGGCTGATGGCGGACATGATCGCGCCACGGCTGATCGGAGCCGAACCGGCCGAGGACAGGTCCGGTGAAGACCGTTTGCTTCAGGTGCTGTCGGTGATGCGCGGCGATCTCGCCAGGCCCTGGACGATCGACGATCTTGCGGCGCTTGCGCGGCTGAGCCCGTCGCAACTCTTTCGTCGCTTTCGCGATATGGTGGGAACGACGCCGATGGACTGGCTGCGCCACGAGCGGATCAACCAAGCGAAACGCCTGCTGGTTGGACCCGATGCCAAGGTCTCGGCGGTGGCCGCCGTCTGCGGCTATCCGGATCCCTATCATTTCTCGCGCGATTTCCGCCGCGTGACCGGATACACGCCGACGAAATTCCGGCGGGATGGCGGCTATTGAGGTCGCAGTCTTCGTCCGATTTCGGCGGCCAGCGAGGCCCTGGCGCACCGATAACCCGACCGGACGACCGGGTCATGCATTGATTCACACGATCAGGAACGGCTCCTTGAAGAAATGTTCCTCGAGATTGACGCCTTCGCCGCCGCGATCGACCACCGCGAAATCCGAGACGTCATCGAGCGGCGTCAGGATGCCGTGCCAGACATTGCGGGCGATGTTGACGCCCTGGCCCGGGGTGGTCTTGAAGGCGATCGGTTCACTCGGGCCTTCGTCGGTTTCCCGGGAGACGACGATCAGAAACGGGTTGTCGCTCAAGGGGATGAAGGCCTGGCTGCCGAGCGGATGGCGCTCGACCATGGTGAGTTTCAGCGGCAGCGGATAGGGTACGCCGCGCACCAGGCTGATCATGGGCCGGGCCTTTTCGCCTGTTGTATCGATCTTGGCGAGGTCGTGGTAGCGGGTTGCATTGCCCCCGTTGATGGGGAAGTTGTTGGCATTCTCCGTTTCGATCACGTCGCCGAAAGGCGCAAAGGCCTCCCGGGTCAACGGCTGTATGACGATCTCCTTCATGTGACGCTCCTCCGTCCAATGTTGATGGGTTGCCTGGAAGTTTGATCGCTTCGCCTCCTCGGAGAAACGATCTAGATGCCGGCATTCGCAATACGCCCGAAGACACGCAGCCGGCTGACGCCGCCGTCGGGGAAGATGTTGAAGCGCACGTGGGTTACCGGACCCGCGATCGCGAGTGCGCTTGCTTCATAGGTGTGGATGCTGTCGGCGGCGAGTTTCTGCGGCGGCAGGACCTCGCGCCAGAACATCGACGATGCCGTAACGGATGCGGCCACTTCGCAAGCGGTCGCTCCAAGGTCTGCCGCCTGCAGCGAACAGGCGTCCGGGTAGTTGCCCTTGAAGTGGGCGGTATCGACCACGATCCGGTCGATCTCGCCGCGCGCGGCGAGTTTCACCACGATCCAGTCGTTGCCGGGCTCGCGCCGCCGGCGGGTCTCCCAACCGTCGCCCATGTTGATGCCGCGTCCGGGCGCAAGCAGCCGCTGGTGGCCGTAGTGTCCGTTGGAATAGGCGATGATGCGCCCGCCGAGCAATGATGAGGCCAGATCGACCACCGCGTCGCCGATCGCTGCCCGGTCTAGCGCAGGCGCGCCGTAAACCCGAAGGCGGGCGACGCCGCCGTCGGGATAGATGCGCAAGCGCACATGGCTCCAGACAGAATCCGACCGCGCTTCGAAGTGATGCAGCGCGCTCGGGCCAAGCGGCCGAGGGCAGACCAGCTCCGTCCAGACCGTCCGATCGTCGGGGCCATCCGGTGCCAGGCAGGCGTCGATGGCGCAAGCGCTCGGGTAGTTGCCGGTGAAATGAGCGGTATCAACCTCGAAGCCCCGGATGAGGCCGTTCGTCGCGAGTGCCACGATGGCGTGGTCGTTGCCGGGGCCGCGGCGTCGCCGCGTCTCCCAGCCGTCCATCCACTTGCCGTTCTCGTCATAGACACCGGGATGATAGACCGGCGGCGCGTCCTGCAGCATGCGTTCGAGCGGCGCGAAGAACTCGTCGGTTGCAAAGACCGGCCGCGCGCCGAGACCGGCGGAGGCAAGGTTGATCGCGTTCAGCGCGAATTCGGGCGGGTTCACGCCGTCGATCGTCATCGCGAGACCCTCAGCTCGGCAGCATGTCCTTGAGGCGCAGATAGGCGATCCGCTCCACCTGCCGGCACGCGGTCTCGAACTCCGTATCGCGATCGTTGCCGATCCGGCTTTCGAAGGCGGCGAGGATCTCGTCCTTGCTGCGCCCCTTGACCGCCATGATGAACGGGAACTTGAACTTCTCGACATAGGCGGCGTTGAGCGTGGTGAAGCGTTCACGCTCGGCATCGGTCAGCGCATCGAGGCCGGCACCGGCCTGCTCGTTGGTCGAGCTTTCGGTCAGGCGCTTGGCCTGTGCCAGCTTGCCGGCGAGATCGGGGTGGGCGATCAGCACGGCAAGCCGCTCCTCGGCCGAAGCTTCGCGGAAGACTGCGGAAAGGGCGGCGGCAAGGCCGATCGCGGTGTCGTTGGCCGGCGAAAGTTCGCCCTGGAAGGCGCGCTTCGCGATCCACTTCGAATGTTCGAAGACGCCGCCGAACCTGGCGACGAACGCCTCTTCGCCAAGCCGCGACGGACGATCGTCCCAGGCCTTGTACGGGTAGTTTTCGGCCCAATGGCGGGCGATATCGACGCGTTTTGCGAGCCACACCTTCTCGTGGCCCTGCACATAATCGAGGAAGCGGGCGAGTGCCGCGGCGCGGCCGGGCCGGCCGACGAGGCGGCAGTGCAGCCCGATGCTCAGCATCTTCGGCGCACCGGCCGCACCTTCGGCGTAGAGCACGTCGAAGCTGTCCTTGAGGTAGCTGAAGAACTGGTCGCCGCTGTTGAAACCCTGCGGCGTGGCAAAACGCATGTCGTTGCTGTCGAGCGTGTAGGGGATGACCAGCTGATGGCGCCCCGCATGCTCATGCCAATAGGGCAGGTCGTCGGCATAGGCGTCCGATACGTAGTCGAAGCCGCCGGCTTCCGTCACGAGATCGAGCGTGTTGTCGGAACAGCGCCCCGTGTACCAGCCGCGCGGGCGCTCTCCGGTGACGATGGTGTGCAGCCGGACCGCTTCGGCGATCTCCTGGCGCTCGCGCTCCGGCGAAAAGTCCTTGTGTTCGATCCATTTCAGGCCGTGCGAGGCGATTTCCCAGCCGGCGTCCTGCATGGCGGCGACCTGTTCCGGCGAGCGCTTCAGCGCGGTAGCGACGCCATAGACGGTCGCCGGCACGCCGCGCTCGGTGAACATGCGATGCAGCCGCCAGAAGCCGGCGCGTGCGCCATATTCGTAGATCGATTCCATGTTCCAGTGGCGCTGGCCCTGCCAGGCCTGCGCACCGACGATTTCCGACAGGAATGCTTCGGAGGCTGCGTCGCCGTGCAGCACGCAGTTCTCGCCACCTTCCTCGTAATTGATGACGAATTGCACGGCGATCCGCGCGCCGTCGGGCCATGTGATCTTGAAGTTCGGGCCGTGGCCGTGAAGATCGCGGGGGTATCTCATCTAAGCAGCTCCTCCAGACATTTTCGTCTCTGCATCCAATTTCTAGCGGCATTTGTTTCGAGCCATTCCCCCCAAAAAATTTGAAAGTCTCGAATGATCCGGTCGCTACCAAGCGGGTGGGAATGCCGGAATACTGCGAGGTGGAAAGCTGACTTCGGGAGGAGCGAAAACTATGCAATCTCAGGGTGGAAACGCCGGCCGTTTGACGACGCACGTGCTGGATACGGCCAGCGGCAAACCGGCCGAAGGGCTGCGCATCGAGCTCTACCGGGTCGATGGCGATCGCCAGACGCATATCAAGTCCGTCAAGACCAATGACGACGGCCGCTGTGACGAGCCGCTTTTGAGCGGCGAGCGCATGCAGACCGGCACCTACGAGCTGCAGTTCCATGCGGGCGATTATCTCGGCGGCGCAGCCAAGCGCGGTGACAACCCGTTCCTCGACGTGATCCCAATCCGCTTCGGCATCGATAACCAGGGCGCGCACTATCACGTGCCGCTGCTGCTTTCGCCCTATGGCTACTCCACCTATCGCGGGAGCTGAGCAATGACGATCCAGATCCGCAACACCATCCGCTTCATCCTGAACCACCGCCTCGTCGAACTTGCCGATGTTTCGCCGGTTCAGACTCTGCTCGATTTTCTGCGCATCGACCGCAATCTGAAGGGCACGAAAGAAGGCTGCGCCGAGGGCGACTGCGGTGCCTGCACCGTGCTTGTCGGCCGCCTGCTCGACGGCAAGCTCAAGTATGAATCCGTCAATGCCTGCATCCGTTTCGTCGGCTCGCTCGACGGCTGTCATATCGTGACGGTGGATAGTTTGGCGCAGCCGGCTGGCCCGTTGCATCCGGTGCAGCAGGCAATGGTCGACACGCATGCCTCGCAGTGCGGTTTCTGCACGCCGGGCTTCGTGATGTCGCTCTATGGCCTCTGGATGGAGAACTCGAAGCCGTCGATCGCCGAAATCGAAAAGGCGCTGCAGGGCAATCTTTGTCGCTGCACCGGCTATGCCGCGATCATTCGCGCCGCCGAGGCGATCTCGACGATCGGCGATATCGGCAAGGATCCGCTGGTGGCCGAACGCGACCGGATCGCAGGCGAACTGGCAGCACTTCAGGACGGCCGTCGCGTGGAAATCGGCTCCGAGACCGAGCGCTTCATCCTGCCGGGCTCGGTCGATGATTTCGCCGCCGTGCTCGAAGCCAACCCGAAGGCGACGATCGTTGCCGGTTCGACCGATGTCGGCCTCTGGGTCACCAAATTCATGCGCGACATCTCACCGGTCATTCACCTGACCCATCTTGAAGAACTGCGCCGCATCACGGTCGATGCCGACGGCGTGACGCTCGGCGCCGGCGTCAGCTACGCCGAAGCCTACCCCGTTATCGTCGCGCACTTCCCTGAACTGACCGAGCTTTGGGATCGCATCGGCGGCCAGCAGGTCCGCAACATGGGCACCGTCGGCGGCAACATTGCCAACGGCTCGCCGATCGGCGACACGCCGCCGGCGCTGATTGCGCTTGGCGCCGCGATCACGCTGCGCAAGGGCGATCGCCGCCGCACGGTGGTGCTCGAGGACTTCTTCATCGCCTACGGCAAGCAGGACCGCGAGCCGGGCGAGTTCGTGGAAAGCGTGCGCATTCCTTTCGTTTCGGATAAGGCGCGCGTGGCCGTCTACAAGGTGACGAAGCGTCTGGATGAGGACATTACCGCCGTCTGCGGCGGCTTCAACATCGCCTTCGAGGCAGGTCGGGTCAGCGACGCCATCATCGCCTTCGGCGGCATGGCCGCTACGCCGAAGCGAGCCGCTCATGTGGAGGCGGTGCTAAAAGGCGCCGAGTGGAACGAGGAGACGATCGAGCGCGCTGTCGCTGCCTTCGATCAGGACTTCACGCCGCTGACGGACTGGCGCGCCTCGGCGGAGTACCGCCAACTGGTGGCGAAGAACCTGCTTCGCCGCTTCTATCTCGAAACGCAGTCGAGTGGCGGCCAGCTCCGTCTCGATCGCACCATTGCTGTCGCGGTTTAAGGGAGGAAGCCATGAACGTGATGCAGCCCATCGACCGCATCCGCGGCGGCGTACACGAAAACGAACGGCACGAGTCCGGCCACAAGCATGTGTCCGGAACGGCCGAATATATCGACGATATTCCTGAGCCCCAGGGCACCCTGCACGGCTATCTCGGCCTCTCGCAGCGGGCGCACGCCGACATCCTGTCAATTGACTTTGAGGCCGTGAACGCCAGCGAAGGCGTGATCGGCGTTCTGACGGCCGCCGACATTCCCGGTGAAAACGACATCAGTCCGGCGCACAAGCACGACGAGCCGATCTTCGTCACTGACAAGGTGGAGTTCCACGGCCAGCCGATCTTCGCAGTCATTGCCACTTCACGCGAGGCCGCCCGTCGTGCCGCAGCCAAGGTCAAGATCGAATATCGCGATCTGCCGCATGTGACCGACGTGCTCGAAGCGGCTGCCGCCAACTATCCGCTGGTCATCGATCCCTTGAAGCTCGAGCGTGGCAACATCGACGCCGGCTTTGCCAAGGCGAAGAACATTCTCGAAGGCGAGATGCGCATCGGCGGCCAGGACCACTTCTATCTGGAAGGCCAGATCTCGTTTGCCATTCCCGGTGAGGACGACGAGGTGCTCGTCTATTCCTCGACCCAGCACCCGGCCGAGACGCAGCACATGGTCGCGACCGTGCTTGGCGTTCCGTCGAACGCGGTCACCGTGAATGTGCGCCGCATGGGCGGCGGTTTCGGCGGCAAGGAAACCCAGGCCAACATTTTCGCCGCCGTTGCGGCCGTCGCGGCCAAGAAATACCGCTGCCCGGTCAAGGTCCGACCGGACCGCGACGACGACATGAGCGCCACCGGCAAGCGTCACGACTTCCACGTGGACTACAAGCTCGGCTTCGACGACGAGGGGCGCATCGAGGCGGTGGACGCTGTCTTTTCGGCACGCTGCGGTTACTCGGCTGATCTCTCGGGTCCGGTCACCGACCGCGCGCTCTTCCATGCCGACAACTGCTATTTCTATCCGAACGTGCGCCTGCGTTCGCGTCCGCTGAAGACCAACACCGTTTCCAACACCGCGTTCCGCGGTTTTGGCGGCCCTCAAGGGATGGTCGGTGGCGAACGAATGATCGAGGACATCGCCTATGCCGTCGGCAAGGATCCGCTGGAAATCCGCAAGCTGAACTTCTACGGCGGCGAGGGACGAAACCTCACGCCCTATCACCAGACCGTGGAAGACAACATCATCGGCCGCATTATCGAGGAACTGGAAACCTCGGCGGATTATGCCAAGCGTCGCGAAGCGGTGATCGCGTTTAACCGCGAGAACAATGTGGTGAAGCGCGGCATCGCGCTGACGCCGGTAAAGTTCGGCATCTCCTTCACCAAGACCGAGTACAACCAGGCCGGCGCGCTCGTGCATGTCTATACGGATGGTTCGATCCATCTGAACCATGGCGGCACCGAGATGGGGCAGGGGCTCTATACCAAGGTCGCCCAAGTGGTGGCCGACGAGTTCCAGGTTGATCTCGACCGGATCAAGGTGACGGCGACGACGACCGGCAAGGTGCCGAACACGTCTGCAACCGCGGCGTCCTCCGGCTCCGATCTCAACGGCATGGCCGCTGCCAATGCCGCCCAACAGATCAAGGAACGGCTGGTCAAGTTTGCTGCCGAGCGCTGGAACGTCGCCGAGGCCGATGTCGCCTTTGAACCGAACGTGGTGCGGATCGGAGCGGAACGCTTGAGCTTCAACGAGTTCATCAAGATCGCCTATGGCGCCCGCATCCAGCTTTCGGCCGCCGGTTTCTACAAGACGCCGAAGATCCACTGGAACCGCGCCGAAGGCCGGGGCCGGCCGTTCTTCTACTACGCCTATGGCGCCTCGTGCTCCGAGGTCAGCGTCGATACGCTGACCGGTGAATATCAGTTCGACCGCACCGACATCCTGCACGATGTCGGCCGCTCGCTGAACCCGGCGCTCGATCTTGGTCAGGTCGAAGGCGCCTTCGTTCAGGGCATGGGCTGGCTGACGACGGAAGAGCTCTGGTGGGATGCCAAGGGCCGGCTGCGCACGCACGCGCCCTCGACCTACAAGATCCCGCTGGCTTCGGATCGGCCACGCGTCTTCAACACCCGGCTTGCCGAGTGGTCGGTCAACCGCGAAGAAACGATTCGCCGCTCGAAGGCTGTCGGCGAACCGCCTTTCATGCTCGGCATCTCCGTGCTGGAAGCCTTGTCGATGGCGGCCGCGAGCGTTGCGGAGTATCGTATAGCACCGCGCCTTGATGCGCCGGCAACGCCGGAAAGGGTGCTGATGGCGATCGAGCGGCTGCGGGCGGCCGCACGGCAGAAAGGGTAACAGGGGCTGATTGTCATGGTGGCGAGCCGCGAGGATATCAGGGACTTTCTCCGACGCGAGCGCGCCTGCGTGCTTGTGGAGGTGACCGCTGCCGCCGGTTCGACGCCACGCGATACCGACGCCTGGATGCTCGTCGCCGCCGATAGCCTGTTCGGCACGATCGGCGGCGGGCAACTCGAATACATGGCGATCGACCATGGCCGGCGGGCGCTGAAGCGCGGCGACGCGCCGGAGGCGATGACGATCCCGCTCGGACCGGAGATCGGCCAGTGTTGCGGCGGGCGCGTGGCGCTTGCCTTCACACGAATCGATCGGGAGAAAGCCGCCATGCTGATTGAACGCAGCGACCTGGAAATCGCCAGCCGGCCGCATGTCTATGTCTTCGGCGCGGGCCATGTCGGCGATGCACTGGCGATGGCGCTCTCCCTGGTGCCGGTGCGCACCGTTCTCGTCGATACCCGCGAGAACGAGCTTTCGGCCGTTGCCGACATTCCCGGCATCGAGACCTGCCTGACGGCGATGCCGGAGGCAGTGGTGCGCGACGCGCCCCCCGGCAGCGCCTTCGTCATCCTCACCCACGACCACGCGCTCGACTTCCTGATCGCGGCAGAAGCGCTTCGCCGCGACGATGCCTCCTATGTCGGTATGATCGGGTCGAAGACGAAGCGCTCCACTTTCAAGAACTGGCTGTCGCGCGAGATCGGTCGACCGGACCTCTTCGACCGACTGGTCTGCCCGATCGGCGGCACGACGGTGAAGGACAAGCGGCCAGCGGTGATCGCTGCGCTTGCCGCCGCCGAAGTCATGGCGGCTGCGCTCAATTTTCGCCAGCCGGTGCAAGCGGACATCTCGCGTCGGCCGGCTGCCGCCAAGCTTGTTCGTTAGCAAATCCGCCCGTCAGCGGAGCGCCGTTTCGCCCCGGTGCGCACCGTTGAGGTGGAGCGCAAAGCCGTTGATGCGCGGGTCACCGACCTCCGGTCGGAGTTCAAGCGTCGGGATCGCATAGTCCCCGCCGTTCTGCCGGCGATAGGGAATGGGCGCAGTTGTCGCGAGCGTGTGCATTCTTTCTTTCAGTTGATCCGCTGTGGCTTGAAAACCAGCGTCGTCAAGGCTGTCGACGCGGTAGGCGACGAACGGCGGGAGCACGTCGTAACCGGGATAGAAGAGGATCCCGTGGTTGATCGGGAAGAGCAGGTCGTCGATCGGCCCGTTCACGCCCCGCGGCGAATAGTGCTCCTCCCAGCCGCCCGTCGTCACGACAAGCATGGCGCGTTTGCCGGCCAGCGTTCCCTCGCCGAAGCGCCTGCCCCAATATTTGTCGCTGTGCTCGCCGACGCCATAGGCAAAACCATAGGCATAGACGCGATCGACCCAGCCTTTCAGGATTGCCGGCATTGAATACCACCACAGCGGAAACTGCAGAATCAGCGCGTCGGCCCAGAGCAGCTTTTCCTGCTCGGTCTTGACGTCGGCGGTCAGCGTATCGGTGGCAAAGGCCTCCTTCGACGCGCGGCTTGGCTTGAACCGGGCATCGGGGGCAAGGGCCGGAAAATCGGAACGACCGATCTCGGACTTCCATCCCTCGGCATAGAGATCGGTGACACGAACCTCGTGGCCTTCGGCTTCAAGCGTCTTGACGGCGATATCGCGCAGCGCGCCGTTCAGTGAACGCGGTTCGGGGTGGGCATAAACAAGCAGAACTTTCATGGTCGATATCCTTGGTGCCATCAACTGAGACTCTAGGTAGACCGCCGCAGCCATATGCGCTAGATATTCGAAATGCATAGGATCATGCCGAAAAATGGATAAGTCTGATGTTACGCTTGAACGCATGCGCACCTTCGTGCGCGTCGCCGAGCGGGGCAGTCTTTCGGCTGTTGCGCGTGAGTTCGGCATCGGCCAGTCGACGGTGACGCGGCAGCTGCGAGAGCTCGAGGAAGCGATCGGCGTGCCGCTGCTTAGCCGCACCACCCGTCGCGTCACGGTGACCGACGAAGGCAGCCGTTACTACGCCGATAGCGTCCAGATCCTGCGACTGGTAGAACAGGCCGGCGACGAAGCGCGCGGTGCGCGTGGGGCTGCTGCCGGTACCATTCGTGTGTCCTGCACGTCCGCATTCGGAGTGCTGCACGTTACCCGGCTGATCTTTGCTTTCCAGGACAGGCATCCCGACATCGGCGTCGATCTGAGCCTGACCGACGAGCGCATCGATCTCGTGCGGGAAGGCATCGACGTCGCGTTGCGGCTCGGGCCGCTTAGCGACAGCTCCATGAAGCTTAGGCCGCTTGGGCAGAGCCGGCGTCTTCTGGTGGCTGCTCCGGCCTACCTGGCCGCGCGCGGATTTCCGCGCGCCCCAAGCGACCTCTCGGCGCATGAGGGGATCCGCATGTCGAACATTGCCGGCAGTGACAGGCTCAACTTCGAAGCCACAGACGGGCGGCATCTGTCCGTGCCCTTCGGTGGACGCCTTCGCATCGATCATGGGCTTGCTGCACGTGAGGCCCTCGTCGCCGGCCGGGGCATCGCGCCTGCCCACCGATGGCTCGTCGACGATCTGATCGAGGCCGGCCTGTTGGTGCCGCTGCTTCCGGACTATTCGTTGCCTGCGGTGCCGCTCAGCCTGCTGATCGTGCCGGAACGCTCTGGCATCGCCCGTGTTCGCCTGTTGGTTGATTTCCTGGTCGAGGCGATCGGCAACCTTCCGGGGATCGAGAGGTCCAGAGCCTAGCGGCCTCGGCCGTCCGCCAGCTGCGACAGCGTGATCCCTAACCCGAATGGATCGGTCGCATGACCCGTGCGCCGTAAGCCATACCACAAATGTGTCGCTTACCCTTTGCTTCCGGATCTGTCTATCATCAGTAGTTTCTAAAATAAGGTTGACGCTGAGGTCGACCTTAGCGGAAGTAACGCGTCCAGGATTTTCTTTAGTGCTTTTCAGACAAATCGCGTTTTACGCAATTGCACAGAGACGGGGACGCATCAGATCGGGAGACGACTATGAAGAAACTGACGCGTGCTCTGCTCTTATCCACGGCATTCGCGGTGCTGACGCACTATAGCGCGCCGTTCATGATCGGCGTTGCCCACGCCGATGGGGGTACTACCAGTGGTGAAGGCAGCACGGGCGGCACCGGTGGCGACGGCGGGACGGGCGGCACCGGAGGAACCGGTGGTGATGGTGGTACGGGCGGTGATGGCGGTACGGGTGGTACCGGCGGTGACGGTGGAACGGGGGGCGATGGCGGCACGGGCGGCACCGGTGGTGATGGCGGCACGGGCGGCGATGGTGGTGGCACCGGCGGCGATGGCGGTGGCACCGGTGGTGACGGTGGTGGCACGGGCGGTGATGGCGGCGGCACCGGTGGCGATGGCGGCGGCACGGGCGGTGACGGTGGTGGCACGGGCGGTGATGGCGGCGGCACTGGTGGCGATGGCGGCGGCACCGGTGGCGACGGTGGTGGTACCGGCGGCGATGGCGGCGGCACGGGTGGTGACGGTGGCGGCACCGGTGGCGATGGCGGCGGCACCGGCGGTGACGGCGGCGGTGGCGGCAAGCCCAAGCACGCCAACAACGGCTTCGGCAACGGCGGCGGTGACGGCGTTCCCGGCAAGTCGAAGCACAGCGACGTGAAACGCTGATCTCTGAAAAATATTGAGGGCGCGCCGCATCGGCGCGCCTTCTTTCTTTTGCAAACCACGTTGAGATCGCCCGGTGCCGGGCGAAAGAATCGGCTCTCCGTCGATAGGAGCCGCCGGCAGCCCCCGGCGATGCCTAGGGCGTGCAGTCTTGCTCCTTGGTCCAGGCCGAAACGGCCGGAAGACGAATGGTCAGGCCAGCATTCCGTTGATCAGGCGCTGACAGCGCTCGGCCATGTAATCGATCATCAGTCGCACCTTCGGGTCCTGGAACCGCTTGTGCGGATAGATCGCCGCAAGTTGCACGCTGAGCGGCGGCGTGTCGACGAGGATCGGCACGAGTGCGCCGGAATTGATGTGTGCCTTCACCTCGAACAGCGGCTTGTTGATAATGCCGCGGCCGTCGAGCGCCCACTGCGTCAGCACGTCGCCGTCGTCGGAATCATAGGGTCCGGTGACTTCGAGCTTGCGCACGCCTTCCATGGTCTGGAGCGTCCAGAAATACTCTTTCGAACCGGGATACCTGAGCAGCAGACAGTCGTGCTTGTCGGCGATCAGTGCGTCGGGCGTCTGAGGGATGCCCCGCTTCTCGAAATAGGCAGGCGCACCGCAGACAACGCGCTCGCAATTCATGATGCCGCGCATGCGCAGGTTCGAATCTTCGAGGATGCCGAGCTTGAAGGCGACGTCGACGCCTTCCGACAGGATATCGACATTGTGGTCCGACAGGCGAAGCCGCACTTCGATGTCGGGATACTTGTCGTGAAACTCCGGAATGCCCGATGCAATCAGCCGCCGACCTATCCCCAAAGGAGCGGTAATCTTCAGCGCGCCCTTCGGATTGCGCGAGAGATCGGCGATCGCATTTTCTGCTTCGTTGACAGCCTCGAGGATCTTCACCGCGCCGTCGTAAAAGACGCGACCGTGCTCCGTCGGGGTCAGCTTGCGCGTCGTCCGATTGAACAGGCGAACGCCCATATGGCGTTCCAACTCTTTGATTCTATTGCTTGCAACCGCCGGCGTCACGCGCTGGTCGCGACCCGCTGCCGACAGGGTTCCAAGCTCTACGACGCGTACGAAGACGCGCACATTGTCCAGATAAGACATGCCTCCGTCCCACTCCTTCAGGCTCTCTCTAGCCTATCCATTCCGTCGCTATTTTATAGATTTTTTTGAAAGTGTTGGTGAAGCAGCGACGTTCCCGCGACCTCCAGCAATGACACATAATGGTCCGAGGAGAAATGGGAGAATTTCATGTACGACTATGCCATCGCCTGGGATTGGCTGACCTTTGCCGTGAGATGGCTGCACGTCATCACCGCCATTGCATGGATCGGTTCGTCCTTTTACTTCGTCGCCCTCGACCTCGGTCTGAAGAAACATCCCGGCCTGCCGGTCGGCGCCTATGGCGAAGAATGGCAGGTGCACGGTGGTGGCTTCTACCACATCCAGAAATACCTGGTTGCCCCGGCCAACATGCCGGAGCACCTGATCTGGTTCAAATGGGAGTCCTACGTCACCTGGCTCTCCGGCTTCGGCATGCTCTGCCTGGTCTACTACGCCGGCGCCGACCTCTACCTGATCGACCCGAACGTGCTCGACGTCTCGAAGCCGGTGGCGATCGCCATCTCGCTCGGCTCGATTGCCTTCGGCTGGCTCGCCTATGATACGATCTGCAAGTCGCCCTTCGGTCGCGACAACACCCGACTGATGGTGCTGCTCTACTTCATTCTGGTCGGCATGGCCTGGGGCTACACGCAGCTCTTCACCGGCCGCGCAGCCTTCCTGCATCTCGGTGCGTTTACCGCAACGATCATGTCGGCCAACGTCTTCTTCATCATCATTCCGAACCAGAAGGTGGTCGTCGGCGACCTGATCGCTGGCCGCACGCCCGACGCCAAGTACGGCGTGATCGCCAAGCAGCGCTCGACCCACAACAACTACCTGACGCTGCCGGTTCTCTTCCTGATGCTGTCGAACCACTATCCGCTGGCGTTCGGTACCCAGTACAACTGGATCATCGCCTCGCTGGTCTTCCTGATGGGCGTGACCATCCGCCACTATTTCAACACCCGTCACGCGAACAAGGGCAACCCGACCTGGACCTGGCTGGTCACTGCGCTGCTCTTCGTCGTCATCATGTGGCTGTCGACCGTGCCGAAGATTCTTGCCGGCGGCGAGGAGGCGAAGATTTCCGCCGCGCAACAGCCGTTCGTCACCGCGGAAGCCTTTCCGAAGGTCCGCGACACGGTGCTTGGCCGCTGTTCCATGTGCCATGCCAAGGAGCCGGGCTGGGAGGGCATCGTCGTCCCGCCGAAGGGCGTGATGCTCGAGACCGACACTGAGATCGCCAATCACGCGCGTGAAATCTACCTGCAGGCCGGCCGCAGCCACGCGATGCCGCCCGCCAATGTCACCGGCGTATCGGACGAGGAGCGGCAGCTGCTCGTCGCCTGGTACGAATCCGTCGTGAATGGAGGAAAGACCCAATGACCGATCTGCTGATCCGCGGCCGTGTGCTGACCTTCGTCGAGGAACCGAAGGGCATCGACGACACCACCTCCTATCGCTACTTCGAAGACGGCGCCGTGCTCGTGCGCGGCGGCAAGGTCGCCGATATCGGTGATCACGCCGATGTCGCCCGTCGTGCTGGTGCCGGCGTCAAGGTCGCCGACCATCGCCCTCATCTGGTGTTGCCAGGCCTGATCGATACGCATCTGCATTTCCCGCAGACGCAGGCGATCGCCTCCTACGGCGCCCAGCTTCTCGAATGGCTGAACACCTACATTTTCGTCGAGGAGCAGAAGTTCCGCAAACCGGAGCACGCCGACTTCATCGCCGGCCGCTTCCTGGACGAACTGCTGGCGAACGGCACGACGACGGCGGCCGCCTATTGCTCGGTGCATCCGGAGAGCGTCGACGCCTATTTCGGGGCCGCCGAAGCGCGCGGCATGCTGATGATTGGCGGCAAGGTGATGATGGACCGCAATGCGCCCGATGCGCTGCGCGACACGGCGCAGCAGGGCTATGACGAGACGAAGGCGCTGATTGCCAAGTGGCACGGCCGTGGCCGCGCGCACTACGCCATCAGTCCGCGCTTTGCCATCACCTCGACGCCGGAGCAGATGGAGGCGAGCCGCACGCTCGTCGCCGAGCATCCGGAGTGCTACGTCCAGACGCATCTCTCTGAAAACAGAGACGAAATCGCCTTCGCCACGTCGCTCTATCCGGAAGCGAAGGACTATACCGACATTTACGCGCGCTACGATCTGCTGACGCGCAAGACCTTGCTCGGCCACTGCATCTATCTGAGCGACCGCGAGATTTCGGTACTCGCCGAAACCGGTGCCGTCGGCAATTTCTGCCCGACCTCGAACCTGTTCCTCGGCTCGGGTCTCTTCGATCGCGATCGCTTCGACAAGCTCGGCGCCCGCTGGTCGGTCGCGACCGATGTCGGCGCCGGCACCAGCTTCTCGATGCTGGAGACGATGGACGAGGCCTACAAGGTTCTGCACCTGCAGGGCCAGCGGCTGACGCCATTCAACTCCTTCTACCGCATGACACTCGGCAACGCCCGGGCGCTCGATCTCGACGACCGTATCGGCTCGCTGCATGTCGGCGCCGATGCCGATATCGTGGTGCTTGATAGCCGCGCCAAGCCCTCGATGGACTTGCGCATGCGGGTTGCCGGTTCGCTTGTCGAAGAACTCTTCATCCTGCAGACGATGGGTGACGACCGATGCGTGGCCGAGACCTATGTCGCCGGCAAGCCGATGAAGGGAGCTGCACGCGCTGCGAAGGACGCAGTCACCTCGGCAGTAAAGAGCCTCGAAACGGCCTAAGGCGCGTCCGCCCCTGCTGGCTCGCCAGCATTGCTTATTATAACGCCGCGTGTCCGGATCGGAAGCGCGGCGTTTCTGTTGGTCGGGGTTTAAAGCTCTTCCGGTCGCTTGCCGCCCATCGCCTTGGTCAGCGCATCCGCGCGTTCGCGCACGATGGGGCCGAAGGTCGAGAGCTTCTGATCGCTGACGCGGACCGACGGGCCTGAGATGGATATGCCGGCGATCGTTTCGCCATATTCGTTGAAGATCGGAGCGGCGACGCAGCGCATGCCGAGCGTGTGCTCCTCGTCGTCGACCGACCAGCCGCGGTGGCGGATCTCCTGGATATCCTTCAGCAGCGCCGGCAGCGTATCGCGCGTCTTGTCGGTGAAATGCGCGAGTTCGCGACCGTGGAGCAGTTGGGCGATCTCCTTGTCGGACCAGGTGGACAGGATGGCCTTGCCGATGCCGGAGGCATGAACCGGACCGCGGCGGCCGGGACGGAAGAAAGCGCGCATCGGCGCGTGGCTTTCGACCTGCGAAATGAAGACGACGTCGCCGCCTTCCTCGATGCCGATATTCGCCGTCTCGCCGCTTTCCTCCATCAGTCCTTTTAGAAACGGCCGACTGATGGTGCCGAGCTTGCGGAAGCGCAGATAGGCGTTGCCGATCTCGAACGCCTTCAAACCGACTGTCCAGGCGCCCGTGTCCGGGTCGTGCATCACCATGCCGTGGCCGGCAAGCGTTGCCAGCAGCCGGTGCACGGTCGACGGCGCCATGCCGGTCTCGTCGGCGAGCTGGGTGAGGGTTGAGCCGTCGCCTTCGGCCACGACCGTCAAAAGGGCGAGACTGCGATCAAGCACCTGGACGGATGAAGGGGCGGCGTTCTCGCCCGCCTTGCGTCCGCGTTTTCCCCTGCCGTTGCCGTCCATAAAAGCCTCTCTGCAAATCACGTGTCTCGCCCATCATCCTCTATCAGGCCATGCCGCGATTTTCTCCGAATTATTGAAAATCTTTATTTCCACATGATGGAAATGAATTCCATTTGCGTGTTGCGTATCGACGATAATGGATTATTGTTTCAGGAAATTGGAGGAGTTCCCATGGCTAAGATGCGTGCCGTTGACGCGGCTGTTATTGTTCTGGAAAAGGAAGGCATCGACTGTGCCTTCGGCGTACCGGGTGCCGCCATTAATCCGTTCTACTCGGCGCTGAAGGCGCGCGGCTCGGTTCGTCATATCCTGGCGCGCCACGTCGAAGGCGCTTCCCACATGGCCGAAGGCTATACGCGCGCCAAGCACGGCAATATCGGAGTCTGCATCGGCACGTCGGGCCCGGCCGGCACCGACATGATCACCGGCCTCTATTCGGCCTCGGCGGATTCGATCCCGATCCTCTGCATCACCGGCCAGGCGCCGCGCGCCCGTCTCGACAAGGAAGATTTCCAGGCTGTCGATATCGCCAAGATCGCAGCACCGGTCACCAAGTGGGCGGTTACCGTCATGGAGCCGGCGCTCGTTCCCTTCGTCTTCCAGAAGGCGTTTCACATCATGCGCTCCGGCCGTCCCGGCCCGGTGCTGATCGACCTGCCGGTCGACGTCCAGCTTGCCGAGATCGAATTCGATCCGGACACCTACCAGCCGCTTGAAGCCTACAAGCCGAAGGCGACGCGGGCCCAGGCCGAGAAGGCGATCGCGATGCTGAACGAAGCGGAACGCCCGCTGATCGTTGCCGGCGGCGGCATCATCAACGCCGATGCATCGGACCTTCTGACAGAATTTGCCGAAATCACCGGAATTCCGGTTATTCCGACGCTGATGGGCTGGGGCACGATCCCGGATGACCATCCGCTGATGGCCGGCATGTGCGGCCTGCAGACCTCGCATCGCTACGGCAATGCCAACATGCTCGCCTCCGACTTCGTGCTCGGCGTCGGCAACCGCTGGGCAAACCGCCACACCGGCAACGTTCCGACCTACACGGAAGGCCGCAAGTTCGTTCACGTCGACATCGAGCCGACGCAGATCGGCCGCGTCTTCGCGCCCGATTTCGGTATCGTCTCGGATGCCGGCGCTGCGCTGAAGCTCTTCCTCGATGTCGCGACGGAATGGAAGACGGCGGGCAAGCTGCGTGACTGGTCCGCCTGGGCGGAAGAGTGCCGCGAGCGCAAGCGCACCATGCTGCGCAAGACCCACTTCGACCAGACGCCGCTGAAACCGCAGCGCGTCTATGAAGAGATGAACAAGGCCTTCGGCCGCGACACCTGTTACGTTTCGACCATCGGCCTCAGCCAGATCGCCGGCGCCCAGTTCCTGCACGTCTACAAGCCGCGCAACTGGATCAATTGCGGCCAGGCCGGACCGCTCGGCTGGACCTTGCCTGCGGCACTCGGTGTTCGCGCTGCCGATCCGGACCGGACGATCGTGGCACTCTCAGGCGACTACGACTTCCAATTCCTGATCGAGGAGCTGGCTGTCGGCGCCCAGCACAAGCTGCCTTACCTGCATGTGGTCGTGAACAATTCCTATCTCGGCCTCATCCGCCAGGCGCAGCGCGGTCTCAACATGGACTTCGAAGTCAGCCTCGCCTTCGACAACATCAACGCGTCGGGCGATGCGGAGAAGGATTACGGCGTCGACCACGTCGCGGTTGCCGAAGGTCTCGGCTGCAAGGCGATCCGGGTGCGCAGTCCGAACGAATTCCAGGAAGCCTTCGACCGGGCGCGCGCGCTGATGGACGAGCACCAGGTTCCCGTCGTCATCGAGTTCATCCTCGAGCGCGTCACCAACATCTCCATGGGCGCCGACATCAATGCAGTCGTCGAGTTCGAGGAACTGGCGCTGCGCGGCGAGGACGTGCCGACCGCGATCACGGCCCTGCTCGACTGAGCCTTGAATGACTGAGGAGATGCGGGCGCTCC
Organism: Ensifer sp. Root423; assembly: GCF_001426275.1. Classification (NCBI taxonomy): domain Bacteria; kingdom Pseudomonadati; phylum Pseudomonadota; class Alphaproteobacteria; order Hyphomicrobiales; family Rhizobiaceae; genus Ensifer; species Ensifer sp. Root423. The sequence goes on from NZ_LMEG01000023.1 coordinate 157,303, forward strand.
GCCGCCCGCATCGCTCACAAGACAAACACACGGAGGAAACATCGCATGGCGAAGTTCGCTGCGAACCTGACAATGCTGTTCAACGAGGTGCCGTTTCTCGATCGTTTCGCCCTTGCTGCCAAGGCCGGCTTCGAGGGCGTGGAATATCTGTTTCCCTACGAATTCGAAAAGGTGAGCCTGCGCGCAGAGCTTCAGCGCCATGGCCTGACCCAAGTTCTGCACAACCTGCCGGCCGGCAACTGGGCGAGCGGCGAACGCGGCATCGCCATCCTGCCTAACCGGGTCGACGAGTTCCGCAAAGGCGTGGCGAGCGCCATCGACTACGCGACGGCGCTCGACTGCAAGCAGGTCAACTGCCTGGTTGGCATCGCGCCTCACGGTGTCTCTGAACAGGTGCTGCGCGACACGCTGGTCGCCAATCTCAAGCTTGCTGCAAGCGAACTCGGCAAGCAGGGCATTCGCCTGCTCATCGAACCGATCAACGACTTCGATATTCCGGGCTTCTATCTCAACACGGTCGAGCAGGCGGCTTCGATCATTGAGGAGGTCGGCAGCGACAACCTGTTCATCCAGTACGACCTCTACCACCAGCAGCGCACGCAGGGCGAGTTGATCGGCACCTACAAACGCTTTGCCGATCGCATCGTTCATGTCCAGCTTGCCGACAATCCGGGCCGCAACGAGCCGGGCACCGGCGAGATCAACTATCCCTTCGTCTTCGACGCGCTGGAAGCGGCCGGCTACGACGGCTGGATCGGTTGCGAATATAAGCCGCGCACCACGACGGCCGAGGGCCTTGGCTGGCTCGGCGCCGAGCGCCAGCGCACCCAATCCGCAGACATCATCAAGATCAGGAGCTAAACACCATGGCAACAATCGGTTTCATTGGACTGGGTATCATGGGCACGCCGATGGCGCGCCACCTGCAGGATGCCGGCCACACCATCGTCACCTCGAAGTTCGTCATCCCGCCGCGCCAGGAGCTGCTCGACAACGGCCTCAAGTTCGTCGACTCGCCGAAGGCGTTGGCCGAAACCGTCGACACCATCATCCTGATGCTGCCGGATACCCCTGAGGTCAAGGATGTTCTCTTCGGCGAAAACGGCGTCGCCTACGGCCTTTCCAAGGGCAAGCTCGTCATCGACATGAGCTCGATCTCGCCGATCGAGACGAAGGAATTCGCCAAGAAAGTTCGCGAGACCGGTGCCGAATACATCGACGCCCCGGTTTCCGGCGGCGAAGTCGGCGCCAAGAATGCTTCGCTCTCGATCATGGCGGGCGGCGCCCAGGAGAGCTTCGACCGCGCCCTGCCGCTCTTGAAGTTGATGGGCAAGAACATCACGCTCGTCGGTGATTGCGGCGACGGCCAGGTCACCAAGGTCGCCAACCAGATCATCGTTGCGCTGACGATCGAAGCGGTCTCGGAAGCGCTTGTCTTCGCCTCCAAGGCGGGTGCTGATCCGGCGCGCGTCCGCGAAGCGCTGATGGGCGGCTTTGCCTCCTCGCGCATTCTCGAAGTTCACGGCGAGCGCATGATCAAGCGCACCTTCGATCCGGGCTTCCGCATCTCGCTGCACCAGAAGGACCTCAACCTGGCTCTCCAGGGTGCCAAGTCGCTCGGCATCTCGCTGCCGAACACGGCGGCAACGCAGGAACTCTTCAACAACTGCGCAGCCAACGGCGACAGCGGCCTAGACCACTCCGGCCTCGTCCGGGCGCTGGAGCGCATGGCGAACCACCAGGTTGCCTAAGCAATTCCAGGGAACGTGCGAAGCGGTTTTCCGTTAGGAATTGCGCCGCTTTGAAAAGATCAGGCGACGACCTTAAATGCGCATGACTCGTCCGGCGTCCCATTGTGCCGGACCGGTCATGCGTCCGGGCGGCGGTTGGAGGAACCGCCGCCCGAGACTTTCATGCAGTTCCAACCGCGATTTGCGCTGGGATGACATATAAGGATGGAGCGACGCGACATCCTCCAGGGGGAGACCAATGCCAACCATCACCGATCCACGCCGTTTCCTTGAAGCGCTGTTCACCTCGGCCGTTGCCGCGGCTGATCCGGAGAAAGTGATCGCGGCCAACCTGCCGGCGCGACCGAAGGGGCGGACGGTGGTGGTTGGGGCCGGCAAGGGTGCGGCCCAGATGGCAGCCGCCTTCGAACGCCATTGGGATGGTCCGCTCTCGGGCGTGATCGTCACCCGCTATGGCTATGCTGCCCCATGCGAGACGATCGAGGTGCTGGAAGCGTCGCACCCCCTGCCTGATGAAAACGGTTTGCTGGCCTCGAAGCGCTTGCTCGCCGAAGTCGGCGGCCTGACGGCGGACGATCTTGTCGTCGCGCTCGTCTGCGGCGGTGGCTCGGCGCTTTTGCCCTCGCCACCACCCGGCTTGACGCTGGAAGACGAGATCGCCGTCAACCGGGCGTTGCTTGCCTCCGGCGCGCCGATCAGCGCCATGAATGCCGTGCGCAAGCACGTCTCGATGATCAAGGGCGGTCGGCTGGCTGCCGCGGCCTATCCGGCCAAGGTCGTTTCGCTGATCGTTTCCGATATTCCGGGCGACGATCCGGCGCTGGTCGCCTCCGGCCCGACACTGGCGGACGCCAGCACGCGCGAGGATGCGCTGACGCTGATCGAGCGCTACTGTCTGAACCTGCCGGCAAAGGTTATGGCGTGGATCAATAGCCCGGAAAGCGCCGCGCCATCTCCTGATGACCCGCGTTTTGCCCGTAACGAAGTCCGGCTGATCGCATCCGCATCCGTCTCGCTCGAGGCCGCGGCTGCAGAGGCGCGTGCCGCCGGCATCGACGCGATCATTCTTTCCGATGCGATCGAGGGCGAGGCGCGCGACGTTGGCGGTGTGCATGCGGCGATCGCCCGGGAAGTCGTCGGCCGCGGTCGACCGTTCACCAAACCGGTCGTCGTTCTCTCGGGCGGCGAGACGACCGTCACCATCCGCGGCAAGGGCAAGGGCGGACGCAACAGCGAATTCCTGCTGGCGCTGGCGCTCGGCATCGACGGTGCCAAAGGGGTCTCGGCGCTGGCCGCAGACACCGACGGCATCGACGGCTCCGAGGACAACGCCGGCGCTTTCGCCGACGATACCACCATCGCCCGTCTCGCGGCGCAACGGCTGGATGCCGCGGCATTCCTGCAGAAGAACGACAGCTGGTCGGCGTTCGATGCGCTCGGCGATCTCTTCAAGCCCGGCCCGACCGGCACCAACGTCAACGATTTCCGCGCCATCCTGGTGCAGTGATATCCGCGCGGCGGGTGTGTAGCTTGCCTGTCGTTATACACTTCACGCGAAGTGGCAACTGACCGAGCCGTAAGCGCCGAAATCGGCGACGATCGTGTCGCCGCTCCTGGCTTCGAGCGTGCGGATGAAAGAGCCTGAGAGAACGATCTGGCCAGGCTCGATCGCGTCGCCGCATTGCGCGAGACGATTGGCGAGCCAGGCGATGCCGCGCGCCGGATGGTTGAGCACGCCGGCCGCAAGCCCCGTTTCCTCGATCACCGCATTGCGCGACACGATCGCCCCCATCCAGCGCATGTCGACCGTATCGGGGCGCACGGCGCGGCCGCCGAGGATGAGGCCGCCATTGGCGGCATTGTCGGCGATCGCATCGACGAGGATGCGCGCCTTCTTTGTTTTCGGATCCGTGCGGACGATCCGGCTGTCGAGAATTTCCAGCGCCGGCATGACATAATCCGTGGCGTTCAGGACCTGGACGATGTTGACCCGCGGGCCTTTGAGCCCGGTTTTCATGATGAACGCGATCTCCGCTTCGACCCGTGGCTGGATGAAGCGATCGGCGGGTATGCTTGCGCCGTCGTCGAACAGCATGTTGTCGAAGAGCACGCCGGAATCGGGCGTGTCGATGCCGAGCGCCTGCTGCATGGCATTGGACGTCAGCCCGATCTTCCAGCCGATGATGCGGTGGCCGTCGTCGCGTTTGCGCCGGACCAGAGCCGCCTGGATCGCATAGGCGTCGTCGACCGTCATTTCGGGATGCTTGAGCGAGAGGAGCCCGATCTGTTTTCGATCGCGTTCGGCCTGATGCAGGCTTTCGGCGGCCTTGGCGATCTCGGTTGCATTCAGCATGGCGCCCCCCGACTTCAGCGTCCTTAAGGATACACCAAGGTCGGACCCGGCGCGCGCACCGTCTTTGGGCGATCAGATCGGCTGACTTGCCAGCATCAGGCCGAGGCCGATGAGGATCGAACCGCAGGCGCGCGGAACAAGATTGCCGGCGCCACCAACCAGCCGACCGAGCGTGAAGGAGGCGAGGAAGACGGCTGCGATATCGGCGACCGACAGGGCAAGGTTCACCAGCAGGCCGAACATCAGGAACTGCAGCGACATCGGCATCGCCGCGGCCGGATCCACGAACTGCGGCAGGAAGGTCACGAAGAACAAGGCGGTCTTGGGATTGAGGACTTCCACCACGATGCTGTCGCGCAGGACGCCGGGTTTCGCAGCCTCGGCGTGGGCGGCATGTTTGCCGACCCCGAGCAGCATGGTCGCGCCGAGCCAGACCAGATAGACGGCGCCGGCAAGCTTGATCGCCCCATAGAGAAGCGGTGCATGGTGAAGCAGGGCGGCAAGCCCGAGCGTCGCGGCGGCGATGTGGACGTAGCAGCCGATATGGATGCCGAGCGCCGCCAGGAGGCCGGCCTTGCGGCCATGCGCCAACGTCTGCGCCGTCATATGGAGAATGGCAGGACCCGGCATGAAGGCGAAAATCGCCGTTGCCAGTGCGAACGAAATCCAATGCTCCAGCGACGGCATGGGGGCTCCTCCCGAAGTAGCCGGAACGCCCCGGGCCGACGTCTTGGCGTCGAACCATCTCGGTGGCGCGATAGAGCGGGAGAACTACGCTTGGTTGTATCCGATTGACATACGGCAGGTGCCGTATTTCGGCGTTGTGGCAGGATCGCCTGTTTTGCCGTGGTTAAGGGAAGGTGATTTCCGGAAAGACCGGCGAGGACTGCGATATCAACCGATCGGCAGGCCGATGCGCAGCGCATAGGCCGCGATCTCTGCCGTGTTGTGCAGACTGAGCTTGCGCATCAGGTTCTCGCGATGCTTGCGGGCCGTGAGCGGGCTGATACCGAGGCGATCGGCGGTCTCGCGCGCGGTCAGCCCCTGGGCGGCGAGAGAGAGGATCTGCATTTCGCGGCGGGTGAGGGGGATGGGGGAGAGCGCCGTATCGGTTGTCGGCGGCGGCTGGTGGCTGCGGGGATCGTCGATGGCGAAACGAACCGATTGGCTGAGATAAATTTCGTTTCGCAGCATTGCGTCGAGTGCTGCATTCAGTTCGGCCGGGTCGCCGGTCTTCGTCAGGTAACCGCTGGCCCCGGCGGCGATCACGGCCCGCACGGTTCGCGGCTCGATGTTTGCGGTCAGCGCCAGGATCTTCATGCGCGGCGCGACCGCCCGGAGTTCGTTGATGAACTGCACGCCGGCAACCCCCGGCATGCCGAGGTCGAAGATCACCAGGTCAGGACTGCTGGCGCGAACGATGGTCGTCAGCGTCTCGCCGTCGGCCGCTTCCGCAACCACCGATACGTGGTCCATGGTGGAGAGCAGCAGCTTCAGGCCCTCGCGAACGATGGCGTGATCGTCTGCCACCACGATCGTCAGCAGTTTGCGCATGTAAGCAATCCTTCATCGAAATCGGCAATTCTCCGCGGACATGGCGTTGCATCGAGACAGGAGCGGCAATGGAGACTCGCGAACACCTGCAACCTCTCCTGATAGGCTTATTATTTCGTCAATCTTACGCGGTGCTTTTTGCCAATTTCGCAATTCCACTGCCGGTTGCTTATGTCCTGCGCGATCTTGTGTCGTGGGACCTGCTGTTTTCATGGGGCGCCGCACTCTATCTGCTGACGTTCGCCCGCATTCTTCTCGACTGGCGATATCGGCGGCAGACGGATGAAGGGCGGACGCGGGACTGGCGGCGATGGGCCTGGCGCTTCACGCTGCTTTCGTGGGTTTCCAGCGGTCTCTGGGGCGCGCTTGGCTGGTTTGCCTTCCATCCGGACGAGCCGCAGACGCTTGCCTTCGTCTGCATCGTGATCACAGGCATTGCCAGCGGTGCGGTGCCGTCGCTGTCTGCCTTTCCGCTCGCCTATGCCGGCTCGCTGGTTGCGATCCTCCTGCCCTTCGCGATCCGCTGCTTCCTTGGCGAAGGGCCGATCTACGACACCTATCTGATTTTCACCATCTGCCTCTTCGGCGTCGACCTCTACTACAGCCGCGTCACCCACAGGACGCTTGCCGAAACGGTGCGGCTGCGTTTCGAGAATCTGTCGCTGATCACCAGCCTTGAGGCAGAGCGCGACAAGGCGCAGAGCGCCGATCGCTCCAAGTCGCGGTTCCTCGCTGCCGCAAGCCACGACCTGCGTCAGCCGATCCACGCCCTCAGCCTTTTCACCTCGACGCTCGCAGCACTCGGTCGCAACGGTGACGTTCCGGCCAAGAACGCCCGCGACCTCGCCGATCGCGCGCGCTCGGTCATCGGTAATCTCGGCGGTCTGCTCGATGCGCTGCTCGACATTTCCAAGCTTGACGCGGGAATCGTGACCGTCGCGCGAGAACCGGTGTCCCTACGGCGACTGTTCCACGACCTCAAGGCGGAGTTCTCCGGCATTGCGAAGGACCAGGGCCTCGGATGGCGCGTGGTGATGACGGATGTCTGGGTCGATACCGACCCGATGATGCTGAAGCGTGTCCTCGACAACCTCATTTCCAATGCGTTCCGTTACACACGGACCGGCAAGGTGCTGATCGGTTGCCGACGCCGCGGTGCGGCGGTGGAGGTGCAGGTCTGGGACACCGGTGTCGGCATCCCCGATTCAGAGCAGGAAGCGATCTTCGAGGAGTTCGTGCAACTGCAAAATCCTGCACGCAACCGGGCGCAGGGGCTCGGGCTCGGCCTTGCCATCGTCCAGCGTACCGCCGCTCTGCTCGGCCACCCGATCAAGGTAGTCTCGACGGAGGGTCGCGGTTCGATGTTTTCCATCACTTTGCCGGTGGTCGCGCCGCCTTCGCTGGCAAAGCCCGGACGCGCCCATCCGACCGCTGCGACGCAGCAAGGGGGTATCGTCGTCATCGACGACGAGCGCGACGCGCTGGATGCAACGGCGCTGTTGCTCCGCACGCTCGGCTATGCGGTCTATGCCGGGCGTTCGGCTGCCACGGCCCGAAAGGAGCTGGCGAAGGCTGCGCGCCTGGGAGAGGCGCCGGTCGATCTTGTCATCACCGATTACCGTCTCGACGCCGGCAAGACCGGGATCGATGCGATCCGGGAGATCAGGGCCCATCTCGGGCGGGAGGTGCCGGCGCTGATCCTTTCCGGCGATACGTCGCCGACACGGCTGAAGGAAGTGACCGCAAGCGGCCACCGTCTTCTCCACAAGCCGCTCGATGCGGTGCGGTTGGAGGAGGAGATCGAAGCGCTCCTCGCCGAGCGGCCTGAAGATGCGGCACGCGAGATCCGCACTGTTACTCGATGAAGACGCGCACGCTGGCGGCGCGGCCGACGGAATCGATCACCGTCAGCGTCGAATAGCCGGCACCATCCGGTTGCCACTGCGTGACCCGCCGGCGGGTGAGCTCCGGCAGAGGCTTGCCATTGGCAAGCCAGCGGAACGGCGCGCGTCCGCCCTGGAGCTTGAGTGTCAGCGGCGAAAGCGCCTGATGGTTCGCACTGAGCTCGACGCGTGCGCCCTCGGGCGGAAACACGATCTGCGGTGCCGGCTCGCGGGCCGAAGCGTTGACGAGGCCGCTTGCCGTCAGCGAGAAGCGGCGCTGGCTGATCGGCAGTTCGGCTTGAGAAATGCGGATCGCGCCGGCCGGCGCATCGGGCAGCGGTGTGATGCCGAAGCCGGATTTGGCGAAGCCTTCGAAGAGAATGGGGGCGGCGCTGCCATAGCCGGTGAGGCCGGGAACCGCCCCATTGTCGGGCCGTCCGACCCAGACCCCGAGCACATGGCGGCCGTCATAGCCGACCGACCAGGCATCACGGTAGCCATAGCTGGTGCCGGTCTTATAGGCGATGCCGCGCTGGCGACTGCCAGCGGGCGGCAACACGCCGGAGAGCGCGTCGGAGACATTCCAGACGGCGACCGGCGAAAGCACCGGTTCCGCTTCGATCAGGCCCGCCTTGCCCTCAACGCCGTCGCCGAGCCGGAGCGGGAAGCCGCGGTTGGCAAGCGCCGCATAGAGCTGCACGAGATCGCGCAGGGAAAGTCCGACGCCGCCAAGACCGATCGCAAGGCCGGGTGCTTCGCCGGCAGGAAGTGCCGGCTTCACCTCGCCGCGGCGAAAGCGCATCATCAGCTCGGCCGGGCCGACCGCGTCGAGCAGGCGGATCGCCGGAACGTTCAGAGACAACTGCAGCGCCTCGCGCACGCTGACATCGCCCTGGTAGCTCATGTCGAAGTTGCGTGGGCGGTAGCCGAAGAAGTCCGCCGGCCGGTCCTCGATGATCGTTTCCTGGCTGACGAGTCCTTCTTCGAAGGCAAGGCCATAGATGAAGGGCTTGAGGGTGGAGCCCGGCGAACGCGTGATGCGCGTCATGTCGATCCAGCCGGAGCGGCTCGCATCGAAATAGTCGGCCGATCCGACCGAAGCGACGATCTCTCCGGTCTTCGCATCGGCCATCACCATGGCGACCGAAACCTTCGGTCCGAGCTTGGTTGCCCCTTCCCTTGCCACGGCTTCGAGGCTGCGCTGGACGGCAAGGCGCAAGCTCGTCTCATGCCGAACCGCCCGCGGGTCCTTGCGCAACGCCCGTTCGGCGAGGTGCGCGGCATAGGCCGGGAGTTGCAGCCTGCGCGACGGAACGGACGTGGCGATCGCGCGTTCCGCTTCGCCGTCGCCAATCACGTCAGCAACGGCGAGACGCGTCAGCACCCGTTCGCGGGCGGCGACAGCGGCGGCATGGTTGCGGTCCGGGCGGCGCTTCTCCGGCAATTGCGGTAGTGCCACGAGCAGGGCCGCTTCGCCGGCCGTCAGCCGTTTCGGCTCCTTGCCGAGCCAGGAGAGGCTCGCGGCGCGCACACCCTCGATATTGCCGCCATAAGGCGCATGGGTGAGATAGAGATTGAGGATCTGGTCCTTCGATAGCCGTCGCTCGATCTGGATCGCGCGTGCGATTTGCAACAGCTTGGCGGTTATCGAGCGCTGCTGCCGCGGCTCGATCAGCCGGGCGACCTGCATGGAAAGCGTCGAGGCGCCCGAGACGATGCGGCCATTGCTGACGAATTGAAGCGCGGCGCGGCCAAGCGCCAGGATATCGACGCCGGAATGCTCCTCAAAACGCTGGTCTTCGTAGGCGATCAGCATCTTCAGGAACTGCGGATCGACATCGTCGACCGTGGTCTTCAGTCGCCAGAGGCCATCCGGCGTTGCGAAGGCGCGCAAGAGCTGTCCGTTGGCGTCGTCCACCTCGCGCGAGACGACGTCCGCCTCCGCAAGCGGCGGCGGGAAGGCCTCGTCAGCCTTTTCGATCGCAAAGCCCGTCAGCCCCGTCACCAGCAGGCAGACGGGCAAGGCGATCAGCAGTTTGCGCCCAATCGACATGATCTTGCCTATTGCGCGGCCAGCACCTCCATGCGCCCGGTCGCGGTGCGGGCCGAAAGCTGCGGCCGGTACATGTCCTCGACAGTTGCGGCCGGATGGTCATAGGTGCCCGGCGTTACCGCGCGCACGACATAGGCCAGCGTGACCTCGCGGCCGGCGCCGATGCTGCGGTCGAGTGCTGCGACGAAGCGGTCGTTGCGGAACTCCGTATGGGTCGCGGTGATTTCGCCGAGCCACTCGAAATTGCTGAGCTGGGCACTGTCGACGAGGCTCGGATTGTCGATCTGGAAACCGGCCGGCAGCAGGTCAGTGACCAGCACGCGCGACGGCCAGTCGTTGGCCTCCGTGACTTTCAGCACGACGACGTAGCGTTCGTTCTGCCGCGCTTCCATGACGTTCGCCTCGGCTCCGTCGAGCGTGTAGTAGGTGCGCTCGATGGTGAAGCCGTCGCCGCCGGCCGAAAGCGGCTGGGCGGGGGCGGCGACCGTGGTGACCACGGCCGAAACCGGATCGGCACCCTGGTTGCGGATCACCACCGGGTGGGTGATGAGCGCGTCGCCGGTCATCTGGGCGGCATAGCTGCCGGACTTCGATGCGCCGTTGACATCGAGCGCCATGTCCTCGTCGCCATTCTGGATGGCGCGGGCGGCAAGCAGCATCCAGGCCTGTTCCTGGGTGCTGGTATAGGTCTTCTGTTCCCATTCGCGGGCGACCATTTTCGATAGCTCTGGAACGATCGGCGGGACCGGTCGGCTTTCGGCCGCAAGCGCCAGCACCGCCGCGCCGTCACGCAGCGACGAGCCGTAGTCGGAGCGCGACAGGCTGACATTGACGAGGTCCGTCGACATGTTCGCCGCGTTGGCAAACGTGTCCTGCGCCCCTTGAGCATCGCCATACAGCGAAAGCGCTGCGGCGATATGAGCCTTGGCGAGCGGCGTCGGGAAATCGTTGATCAGCGTGTTTGCGTAATAACGCAGGTCGTTGATCGCCGCCTTGCGATTGCGGGCAAGCACGTAGAGCGCATAGGCGATCTCGTTGCCGCGATCCTTGGCGTTGGTGTCGTAGCTGACGCCGTTCTGCAGGTTTTCCAGCGCCTGAACCATTGCGGCCTCGGGCACGTCATATTTCTGCTCGCGGGCGCGGGTCAGGAAGTCGGTGACATAGGCATCGAGCCAGAGGTCGCCGTAGCCCGGCCCCCAAAGACCGAAGCTGCCCGACGAGGACTGGTTGGAGAGCACGCGGTAGATCGCCTCCTGCACCCGTTTCGTCACGCCCTCGTCATCGGCAAGGCCGGACTGCTTGGCGAGTTCGCTCAGGTAGAGCAGCGGCAGCGCGCGGCTGGTCGTTTGCTCCGTGCAGCCATAGGGATAGCGATCGAGGGTCATCAGCAGTGCCGGCATATCGAAGGCGGCAGAGCGGGTGACGCTGAGGTTGACGGAAGCGCCCTGCAGGATGCTGTCGGCAAGCAACTGCCCGTCGACCGTCAGGCTGCTTCCTGGCGCGATTGTAACCACTTGCCGCTGTGTCACCGGCAGGGTTGCCGGACGCACAAGCAGGTCGAGCGACTGCTCGAGCGAAAGGCCGTTGGCGCCGGTCAGCGCCACGGTGACGACGCCGTTGCCGGGATATTGCCCGACCACCGGCAAGGTGATGGAGGAGCGACCGCCCTGGTCCAGGGTGACCGTGCTGCCCGTCCCCGGTTGCTCGACGGTGGCCTGGCCACTGGTCGTCACATGGATCTGGTAATCGCCGGCCGGTGCGTCGGTATTGGCGATATCGAGCCTCAGGTCCGACCGGTCTCCGGGCGCCAGGAACCGCGGCAGGCTGGCGGTAACGACGACGGGGTCGCGGATCACCACGTCGCGCGTGGCGTGGCCGACACCGGATTTCGTCCAGGCAACGGCCATCAGTCGCGCCGTTCCGTTGAACTGCGGGATGTCGAAGCTGACGGTTGCCTTGCCGTCGCCGTCGAGCTGTACCGGTCCTTCGAAGAAGGCGACCAGCTTTTCCGTGGGCGGGCTGCCCTGAAGCGCGACCTGGCCGCCATCGCCGCCGGTGCGCAGTTTTCCGTTCGCGCCGAGCGAGCCGTCGATCAGGCGACCGTAAAGGTCGCGGATTTCAAGGCCGAGCTGTCTCTGGCCGAAATACCAGGCTTCCGGGTTCGGCGGCTCGTAGCGGGTGAGATTGAGAATGCCGACATCGACGGCGGCGATCGTCACATAGGCTTCCTCATTGGCACCGGCACCGGCGACCTGGAGGCTGATGTCGAGCGGCTGGCGCGGCTCCATCTTTTCGGGCGCGTTAAGCGTGACGGCGAGCTTGCGCTCGGCCGGATCGACGGTGAGCCATTTGATGCCGATGGCGCGCATCGGCATGCGGCTTTCCTGGGCATCGCCCGGCCGGTAGAGCGTGGCGGTGACATAGGCGCCGGCGCCCCAGGCGTCGGTGACCGGCAATTCGACTTCGCCGCCTTCAGCCGCAATCGATGCCGTCTCGGTCGTGATCAGGTTCTCTGTGCCGACGGTGACCAGCAGTTCGCCGGCAAAACGCGGCGAGACCTTCAGCTTGGCCGTGTCGCCGACCGCATACTTCTCCTTGTCGAGCGCGATCTCAAGGCCGTCAGGCGTTTCCGTCGAGGTGGCCGCGACATACCAGCCGGCGTCGAATTCGACGCTCGAAGTCGGGCCATCGACCGCGGCCGTCTCGACTTCCAGGCGATAGCGGCCCCAGCCGACGGGCACGGAGATATCGCCGCCGTCTTCCGTCAGGTCGACGCTGCCGTTGGCCACCTGTTTGGTGGTAACGACGGGCTCGTATTTCCAGGCGCTGCCGTCGCGATACCAGTGATAGTTCCGTTCGACGCTGATCAGCTTCCAGAGGAGCCCCTGCATGGCGATCTTGCTGCCGGCCGGATCGACGGCGATGACGCGGAACTTGCCGACGGAGTTTTCGGCGAGCTCACCCTCGAATTCCGGCTTGATGCCGAGCATCGGGCCCTCGGCGCGCACCGGCAGTTTTAGCGAGCGCTCGACGGCGCGGCCGCCGGCTTCACGCATGCGAACGGTCACGGTGGCATTTAGCAGCTGCGTGGTCGAGGGCACTTCGTCGATGAGGACGTCGAAGCTGGATTTGCCTTCTTCGTCGAGCGACGAAAGCTCTTCGAGCGGCAGGCGCGTGTCTTCGCTCGCCTCTTCGTCGGCAAGACCGAAGGAATAGCCCTTGAAGGCGGCGTTTTCGCGCGTCGGCTTGATCGTCACTTCGCCTTCAAGTTCGAGGCCGGCAGCCGGTGCGCCATAGAGATAGCGCCCGTCGACTGCCACGCTTGCCGTCTCACCGACGGCGATTTCCTTGGCGTCGCTGGTGAGATCGAATTCGGTGCGATCCGGCACGAAGTCATCGATCAGGAACTGCTTCTCGCCGATCGCAGGCGACTTCGGGTCAGTGAAGATCTGCATCGTCCAGGTGCCGCGCATGGCGTTTGCCTGGGTGTCGAGGTCGAGCGTATGGCCGCCGAGCTTGCCGCCGGCACTGGTCATGCGGCGATATTCGACACCATCCGGGCGGAGGAAGACGAAGGTCAGCGGCAGGTTCTCGATCGCCATGCCGTCAACGTCACGGGCAAGCGCTGCCGCATGCACGGTTTCGCCGGCACGATAGATGCCGCGCTCGGTCCAGGCGAGAATGTCGATGGCGCCAGGAGCCGCGCGCCCGGTGACGCCACGATCCGAAAGGTCGAAGCCGGCGCGGCTCATGTCGAGGAAGACATAGTCGTCCTCGCCCTTCTTGGCGGTGATGACGGCGGGCGTGAGCCCGGCCGTGCCACGGATCAGTCCAGCAGTGAAGGTCACGCGGCCGTCATCATCGCTCACCGCCGTGCCGAGGATCTCGTTGTTTTTGGCGACGAGCTGCAGTTCGACGCCTTCGATCGGCTCGGCAGTCGCAAGCGAGCGCACGAAGACGTTCAGCCCGTCTGTGCCGGCATAGGTGGAGATACCGATATCGGAAACGACGAACCATTGCGTCGCGCGCGCATCCCATTCCTGGCTGATACCGGTGGTCGGTGCGGCGGTCAGGACGTAGACGCCGGGCTTGCGTTGAGGCAGTGCCTCGTCGACCGGGAAGCTTGTGACGACCTCTTTGTTGACGTCGCGCTCGATGTCGATCGAGCCCTGCCAGACGAGTTCGCCGATCTCATCCTCGATGCGCTGGGCGCTGTAGCCGTCGAGCTGGGTCAGGAACTGCGAGCTCTGCAGCACCTGGGCGATGCTGCGGTCGCCGACGCGGTAGAGTTTCAGCTTGGCGCTGTCGGTGTTGACGGAAACGAGCGGGATGCCGCGGCGCGCGGTCGACGGCAGCACGAAGCTGTCGCCGGTGAAGCGCACCATTTGGGCGCGGTCCGCGACATAGATATCGAGGGTGACGGGCGCTTCGAGCATTTCGTCGACGGTGGACGGCAGGCCGGCGCGAAGGGTCAGCTTGTAGCGCTCGCCATGCGATAGGCCTTCGATGCAGATCTGGTCGCCCTTCGCCTCAAGCGCCTTTGGCGCAGCACCATTGACGGTGACGAAGGAGGCATAGTCGGCGCCGCTCTTCAAAAGCTGCTCGGAGAACTGCACGCAGGCGCGCGGCGTCGCAGCGTCGGAATCGATCGTATGTTCGACGACGCGGAAGCCCTTGCGCTGCTTAAGGTCGAGATAGGCTGCCTCGACCGATTTTGCCTTCACCAGTTCCAGGCTCGCCTTGTAGGCGTTCAGTGCGGCGCGGAAATTCTCGGCGCCTTCCAGCGATTTGGCCATGACGGCAAGCGCATGCGCCCGGCTCTCGGTGGTGCGGGTCAGCTCGTAGCCGTTGATCGCGGCGATCGCCGCCTGGATCGATACGCTTGAATTGTTGGTGATGCGGTTCGCGGTTCGCGCCGCCTCCAGCCAGAGTTCGGCGTCATCAGGATTGATCGCCAACGCGCCCTGGAAGGCCTTCAGCGCATTTTCGATATTGCCCATGCCGGCCTGGCCGCGTGCCATGTCGATGAGCGTATTGACGCCCATGCCCTGCTGATCGTCGGCAAGGGTAAGATTGGCCTTGGTGTTGCGGGCGTCCTGCAGCAACTGATCCGACAGGAATTTCAGGCGCGGCGGCGCCCCGATGTCGGCTTGTGTGACCTGCGGCTGCACGACCTTGCCGGCGATGGCGCCGGGGAAGGTGTTGAGCTGGTTATAGTCGGACTTGAGGAAGCACCACTTCACCTTGGGATTGTAGGTGAAGGCGCGGCAGGCCTGGTCCGCGATGCATGTCTGCTGGCATTCGTCGAGCGAGACGTTCTGTTCGGTCCTGAGGTCGAAACCGAAATAATCGCCGTCCTGAGTGATCTCGATCTGCCGTCCACTCTCCTGGGCAACGGCGGGGATGCCGGCGGTCAAAAGCGATAGGAAGAGGGTGGAAAGGCCGAAAAACGCGCGCACAGACATCAAGTCCTCCCAACGCTGCCGGTCTCGATAGAGGCTTCACTTTTCAGGCTTCCGCCCCGCTTGTCAACCGGAGAGCAGTCGACGTGCGGCGCAATTTCAGCGGGAGCACTGCTGTGAAGGATCGAGCATCGATCCGGAATGAAACACGATAAAACGATATGTAAATCAAACTATTATGACGGTCAGCCAAAGCCGCGGGAGAAACCGCGCCGCTAGCCTCTTTGTTCTCTCAGGAAGACGGTCAGCGAGCGACCGGCATCGAGGATATGATCGCGCGTCAAGGCGCTGGCCCGCTCGGCGTCGCGCGCCACACAGGCGTCGAGGATGGCCTTGTGTTCGCGGCGCGCACGCGCGACGCCCGAGGTTAGCGTCAGCTGCGCCCGCAGGTAACGGTCGATGCGATCGAGAGAGGCGCGAACGATCTGCAGGTAATAGGGGCGACGTGCTGCCTCGTAGAGGCTGTAGTGGAAGTTGCGGTTGATTTCGCCCCAGCGGTCGGAATTTTCCTCCTGCTCGAATTCCTCGCAATGCTGGCGTGCAAGGTCCAGAGTACGGCGGTCGAGACTGGGTACGGCAAGCCGAATGACCTCAGCCTCGATCAGTGCGCGAAACTCGAAAATCTCCTCGATTTCCTCAATCGAGAGGCCGGCGACAACGGCGCCCTTATAGCGCTCGGTGGTAATCAGCCCATGCTGCTCCAGCCGCGAAAGCGCCTCGCGCACCGGAATGCGGCTGGTGTTGAACATCTGGGCGATGTGGTCCTGGCGCAGGTTCTCGCCTTCGGCAAGGTCGCCTTCGATGATCGCCTTGCGCAAGGCCTCATAGACGATATCGGCCGCTGAGGCGGCTTGCCTGACATCGACGGCGTCGAGTTTCATCCTGTTCAAACCCCGCTGGCCAAGCCTCTCGGCACGGCGAATTCGGAAGCGTTTTCGCGCTGTTGGTCAACGGTCATAGGTCCAATCCGGGCGCCGGGCAACAGAGCTTTGGAAAGTAGGCGCGACGATCTCGTCGCCGGAGCCGGAAATCGTCTGACGGAGGAAAGGTCTCTGATGAAGCGGAGCGGCAGAGCGTGATATGGTCGAGCCTGCGAAGCCAGCCTTGTCCTGGAAACCTCTCGTGGTGTTACCAATGCCGCTCGTTTACAGGCCCGCTCAAGCCGACGAATTGGCTGCGACCGATGCACTGGTCGTCTCAAGCATCAACGATCTTACCATTCGGCACGGCTTCGGCCCGATGGCGGCGACAAGCCCTCCCAATTTTCAGCTTTTTTGCCTTAGGAACGATCCGGACGGCCTCTGGGTGGCCGAAGAGGGCGGGGGCATCGTCGGATGCGCCTGGAGTTGGACTTGCGGGGATCTCTGGTTTCTCGCCCAGTTGTTCGTCGATCCCGCTCAACAGGGCCGGGGCATCGGAAATTCGCTGCTGGAACGAACTCTGGAACATGCGCGCAAGTCAGGCGCAGCCCACAAGGCGCTGATCACCTTCACCTTCAATCGGGTGTCGCAGGGGCTCTACATGCGACACGGCTCTTTCCGCGCACGCCGATCTATTTTTTTCGATGCCAGGCGGGAGGCAGTGCGGATGTTGCCGGAGGCGGTCCTGCGCGCCGTGCCGATCGAACCCGATGCAGCGACCATGGAGACGCTGGCGACGGTCGATCGCTGCGCCATCGGCGTATCGCGGGACAAGCACCATCGCTACCTGCTTGGCGATCTGGCAACCCGAGGGTTTCTGTTTTACGCCGGCAGCGATCCTGCCGGATACGGCTATATCGGCGCCAACGGGCACATCGGCCCACTCGCCGTCCTGTGGCCCTACAATGTTCAAGATGCCTTCGCGGCCGCGTTGCGATTGGCCGCCGCGGGCACGTCTGAGAGGATTTCGGCCTTCTTGCCCGGGGCATGCGACGGCGCTTTGAGCCTTGCGGTCAATCAGGGGATGCGGATCACGTTTCCAATGCTGCTGATGGCGTCTCCCGGTTATGGCGACTGGACGCGCTATCTGCCCCGCAATCCGGGGTTCATGTGAGCTCTTGAGGTGTGCTCGAGGCGCTTCCATGTCGCTGATCGAACTCAAAGCGCAACTATTTCGACGTCGCTGCCGACAAGCCGGTCGGCGGACTGTCACGGCGTACGTTTGCAGGCCTCTCTGGCCGGATTTGGATTATGAGTATTTTCAGATTGTATATTGGATCCAATTTTTCTAAGAGTCGTTTCGTCGACGGGCGACGCCATCGCGTCACCCAGTGAAATGGGGGAGCGGCCGCAAGTGAAGGGCGCGCCCGGGTGGCGTCCGTCCACCGTCACGGAAGGAGAAAGCGCATGCGCAGCAACAAGGTCGTTCATATCGTTTCCTGCCACGCGGAAGGGGAAGTCGGCGACGTCATCGTCGGCGGTGTCGCGCCGCCGCCTGGAAACACGCTCTGGGAACAGCGCCGCTTCATCGCCGAAGACCAGGCGCTGCGCAATTTCGTGCTCAACGAGCCGCGCGGTGGCGTCTTCCGCCACATCAATCTGCTTGTGCCGCCGAAGGACCCGCGCGCGACCATGGGCTTCATCATCATGGAGCCCGAAGATACGCCGCCGATGTCCGGCTCGAATTCGATCTGCGTCTCCACCGTTCTGCTCGACAGCGGCATCGTACCGATGCAGGAGCCGGAAACGCGCATGGTGCTGGAAGCGCCCGGTGGACTGGTCAACGTCGTTGCCGAGTGCCGCAACGGCAAGGCCGAGCGCATCACCGTCACCAACGTGCCGTCCTTTGCCGACAAGCTCGACGCCAAGCTTGAAGTCGAGGGTCTGGGCACGTTGACGGTCGATACCGCCTATGGCGGCGACAGCTTCGTCATCACCGACGCTCGCGCTCTTGGTTTCTCGGTGACGCCAGACGAGGCGCGCGAGCTTGCCGAAACCGGCATCAAAATCACCCGCGCGGCCAACGAACAGCTCGGCTTCACCCATCCG
Organism: Ensifer sp. Root423; assembly: GCF_001426275.1. Taxonomy (NCBI): domain Bacteria; kingdom Pseudomonadati; phylum Pseudomonadota; class Alphaproteobacteria; order Hyphomicrobiales; family Rhizobiaceae; genus Ensifer; species Ensifer sp. Root423. Next base: position 175,328 of record NZ_LMEG01000023.1, read on the forward strand.
GAAAATCCGGAATGGGATCATATCTCCTTCTGCCAGCTGACGATGCCGGTCGAAGAAAAGGACGGCATCCTGCATGGCCGCAACACCGTGGTCATCCAGCCGGCCAAGCTCGACCGCTCGCCGACCGGCACCGGCTGCTCGGCGCGCATGGCGGTGCTGCACGCGCGTGGGCTGATGAAGGTCGGCCAGCGCTTCAGCGGCCACTCGATCATCGATTCGACCTTCAATTGCCGCATCGTCGGCGAAACGACGGTCGGCGGACGCCCGGCGATCGTGCCTGAGATCTCCGGACGCGCCTGGATCACCGGCACGCACCAGGTGATGCTCGACCCGGCCGATCCGTGGCCGGCCGGCTATCGCCTTGCCGACACCTGGCCGCGCAAGCAGTAAGGTCTGCCTTTGCGGGCCGCCTCGTTGCGGCCCGTACCTTTCGGCCCAGGCCTTTGGATTGTTCTGCCGGTTCAGTCTTCCTTGATGATCCGGGTGGTGCCGACCCAGAGTTCGCGGGCCGGTCCCGCGCCGACATTGCGGGCGCGGTGCGGCAGCGAGGCGGGGAAGTGCAGCGTGTCGCCGGCCTTCAGCAGATAGTCCTTGCCATCGATCTGGTAGAGCATCTCGCCCTCGATCAGGTAAAGGAAGTCCTCGCCCTCGTGGCTGGTCAGTTCCGACGCATAGCCCGGCGGCATATGGGTGATGCAGCCGTTGAGCGCCGCGCCCGGAAAGCCGCGTTCGATCAGTTCGTAGACGCGCTCCTTGGTCTCGACATTGTAGCCGGGGCGTTCCCCTGCGTGCGAGACCATCGAATGCGAATGCTGCGGCGGCTGCGACAGGAAGGTGTCGACGCTGGTGCCGAGCGCATTGGCGACGTTGTACAGCGAGATTAGCGACGGGGTAGAAATGCCGCGCTCGATCTGGCTGATGAAGCCTTCCGTAAGCCCGGCCTCGCGCGCCACGTCCTTCATTGTCTTGCCGATTTCCTTGCGGCGGGCTCTGAGCATTTGCCCGAGCGAGGCGGGTGTCGAGGCTTCGGGGAGGGAGGCGCCTTCATGGGCTCCGGGCGCCTCTTCGATCTTCAGGGGCATGACTTTCTTTCCGCTTGACTCACGTCTATCGATGTACTTTAGTCCAGCTAAAGTTGGTTCGGCAAGCCGATCAGATCGTATGCCAGCCTTCTTGAAAAGGGGAACTACAAGAACGTCTTCGCGGCAATCCGTCGGCGGCAAAAAACACTAAGAAAAATTGGATCCAATATCCAATAAACGTGTTCAGCGCGCGATCGATGTCGGCTGCGGTCAAAAGGAGGAGTGAGATGAAACCTATATTGCCTATTCTGCTCGGCACGACGCTGGGTCTGCTTGCGGCCACCTCGGCGTTTGCGATCGAACGCGGTGGCGCGATGACATTCGCCCGCTACGACGACTCGACCGTCATCGATCCCGTTTACGCCGACCGCAATCCCGATCTCTGGATGGTGAACGGTCTCTACGAAACGCTGCTCCGCAACGGTCCTGATGGTTCGATCGTGCCGGGTCTCGCCGAGGCTCACGAGGTTTCGGCAGATGGCAAGACTATCACCCTGACGCTTCGAAGCGGCCTCAAGTTTTCCGACGGCTCCGACCTTACCGGCGCCGATGTCGTCTTCTCGCTGGATCGGGCACGCAATGCCGAACTCGGCCCCTGGGCGGGGCTGCTCGGCGCCGTCGACGCGGTCACGGCCGATGGCAACAAGATCACTGTGTCGCTGAAAAATCCCGACCCGACGATCATCTCGATCCTTGCAACTTTCAACACCGGCATCATGCCAAAGGCGGCCTTCGAAAAGGCGGCCGGCGCGACCGACCAGGAAAAGGCGCGCGCCTTCTTCTCGGCCGGTCCGGTGACATCGGGGCCCTTCGTCATGAAGAGCCATGTGCAGGGCTCGAGCATGAGCTTCGAGCGCAACCCGAACTACTGGCGCCAGGGCGAAGACGGCAAGCCGCTGCCCTATCTCGACCGGGTGGAATTCCTCGTCATTCCGGATGACGCGACCCGCATCCTCAAGCTTCAGGCCGGCGAAGTCGACGCCGCCGAGTTCATTCCGTTTGCCCGCGTCGGCGAGCTCGGCGCCGATCCGAACCTGAAGATGGAGCTCTTCCCCTCGACCCGCATCGTCTACGCGCCGATCAACACGCGCGAAGCGAAGAAGGACGGCGCGAAGAACCCGCTTGCCGACGTCAAGGTGCGCCAGGCGCTGAACTATGCGACCGACAAGAGCGTGCTGATCAAGCTCGTGACCTTCGATACCGGCAAGCCGATGACCTCGCTGATGTCGGCTGCGACGCAGCTCCACTATGGCCCCGAGCCGCTCTACCCCTACGATCCGGAAAAGGCCAAACAGCTGCTGTCCGAAGCTGGCCTCAGCGGTGGTTTCGAGGTGAATCTGACGACGCTTGCCGGCAGCGCCGACGATGCAACATTGTTTACCGCACTTCAGCAGATGTGGGCGCCACTCGGCGTCAACCTCAAGGTCGAGCAGGTCGACAACCCGACCCGCGGCGAGAAGAACCGGTCCGGCGATTTCGACATCCATACCTATGGCTGGGCGAACGACGTCAACGACCCGGCGCAGGTGACCGGCTGGCTCGGCTACTACAAGCAGCGTCAGGCCGTCGGCACCGGCTGGAACAACCAGGAATTCAACACGCTGTTCGAGGCCTCCAACGTCGAGACCGATCCGGCCAAGCGCAAGGACGAATACAAGCGCATGCAGGAGATCTACGCGGCCGAGGCACCGTTGCTCTTCCTGTTCGAAACGCCGTTTGCCGTCGCCGTCTCGAAATCGATCGAAGGCTACGTCCAGACGCCGCTCGGCGCCAATGACTTCTCTGAAGCCTGGCGCGCCGACTGATAGCGGAACGATCTGCGAAAGCCGGGCGGCAAGCCGCCCGGTTCTCCGTTGAAGGTTGGAATCATGCCCTCACTTTCCTATCTCGTTGCACGGCTGCTGCAGATCATCCCGACGTTCCTGTTGGTGATGATCTTCATCTTCCTGCTCGTGCGCCTTTTGCCGGGAGATCCGGCCATCGCCATGGCCGAGGCCAAGGCGACCGATGCGCAGCTTGAACAGATCCGGCACAATCTCGGTCTCGATGAGCCGTTGCCGGTGCAGTTCCTCGTCTTCGTCAAGAACACGCTGACCGGCGATCTCGGCCGCTCGATCATGTTGAAGGCGCCGGTGACCGAGGTCATTCTCAGCCGGTTGCCGACGACGATCTTCCTGGCGCTCTATGCGGTCGTGCTTGCTGTGTTCCTCGCCGGGCCGCTCGCCTTCCTCGCGGCAGCGCGCGTCAACAGCCCTGTCGATGTTGCCATCCGCAGCGTCTTTCAGGTCGGTCTTTCCATGCCCGTCTTTTACATCGGGCTCCTGCTGCTCACCGTGCTTGCGGCGCAGTTGCGCTGGTTTCCGGTCGGCGGCTACGGCAAGACCTTTTTCGCCAATCTCTATCACCTGATCCTGCCCGCACTCAGCGTCGCGCTCTATACGTCGGCGATCATCCTGCGCAATCTGCGCGCCTCGCTGATCGAGGTGCTCGACGCCGACTATGTGCAGTTCGCGCGGGCCAAGGGCCTGTCGCCGCGCATCATCATGACCCGGCACGTGTTGCGCAATGCGCTCGTTTCGACGGTCACTCTGCTGGGTTTGTCAATCGGCAACCTGATGAGCGGCACGCTGGTGACCGAGACGGTTTTTGCCATTCCTGGTGTCGGCCGGCTGATGCTGGAGGCGATCTTTGCCCGCGACTATCCGCTGATCCAGGGCCTGACGCTCACCTTCGCCGTGCTCGTCTCCGTCGTCTTCCTCTTGACGGATGTCGTGCAATCCTGGCTCGACCCGAGGCTTCGCCAATCATGACGGTCCTGACCGAAACCCATTCGCGGACGCGGGGACGGCTGGCGGCCTTTCTGGCACGCGCCTTCGCCCGTCCTTCTTTCGTGATCGGCATTGTCATTCTCGGCCTGTCGCTGGCGCTTGCGGTGTTCCCTCAGCTCTTTGCTCCTTATGACCCGCTTGCCTTCGACCTCCAGGCGATCCAGCAGGGGCCGAGCCTTGCGCATCCCTTCGGCACCGACAACTTCGGCCGCGATGTGCTCTCGCGCGTCATCTGGGCCTATCGCGTCGACATGCAGATGGCCTTCTTCGCGACGATCTTCGCACTTTTGATCGGCCTCACCGTTGGCGCCTTCGTCGGTTACTACGGCGGCATTGCCGACGTGATCTTCGGCCGTTGCGTCGACGCGATCATCACCTTTCCCTTTCTGGTGCTGGTGATCGCGATCGTCGCGGTGCTGGGCCCTGGCCTCGTCAACATGTATGTGGCGATCACCGCGGTGAACTGGGTCTATTACGCCCGGCTGACGCGCGCCGAAATCATGGCGCAGAAGGCCAACGACTATGCCGCGGCCGGCCGGGTTCTCGGCTACTCCGATCGCCGCATCATCTTCCGCCATCTGCTGCCGAACGCGATCTCGCCAATCCTCGTCTACTGGATGACCGATATGGCGCTCGCGATCCTGCTCGGCTCGTCGCTCGGCTATCTCGGCCTCGGCGCACAGCCGCCGGCTGCCGAATGGGGCGTCTTGATCGCCGAGGGCCGCAACTTCCTGATGACGGCCTGGTGGATGAGCCTGATGCCGGGCATCGCCATCGTCCTGACCGGGCTCGGCTTCAGCCTCGTCGGCGACGCGCTGGCCGATCTGCTTCGGCCGAAGGGGCGCTGAGATGAAAAGCACAGAAAAACCGGTCGTGCTCGACGTCAGGCACCTTCGAACCGAGTTCGGCCCGCAAGATCGCCCACTGGTCGCGGTGGACGACGTCTCGTTCCAGGTGGGGCAGGGCGAGATCCTTGGGCTGGTCGGCGAATCCGGCTCGGGCAAGAGCATCACGCTGCGCTCGATCCTCGGCATCATCCGGCCGCGCGGCCGGGTCGCCGGCGAAATCCTCTGGAACGGCCGCGACCTCGTTCCGCTCGACGAGGCGCGTCTCCGGCGCATCCGCGGCCGCGAGATCGCGATGATCTTCCAGGAGCCGATGTCGTCGCTCAATCCACTGCTGACGGTCGGCCTGCAGATCCAGGAAAACCTCGTGGCGCATACGAACCTCGACGCCAAAGCGCGGAAGGCACGCGCGATCGAACTGCTCGATCTCGTCGGCATCCCCGGCGCCCGCAATCGTCTCGACGATTTCCCGCACGAGTTCTCCGGCGGCATGCGCCAGCGGGTGATGATCGCGATTGCGCTTGCCTCCAATCCGAAGCTGCTGTTGGCCGACGAGCCGACGACAGCGCTCGATGTCACCATCCAGGACCAGATCCTCAGGCTCATCCAGTCGCTGAGCCGCGATCTCGGCATGGCGGTGATCCTCGTCACCCATGACATGGGTGTCGTCGCCGAGACCTGCGATCGCGTGGCCGTCATGTATGGTGGCAGGCTTTGCGAAGTCGGTACGACGACGGATGTGATCGCCGATGCGCGCCATCCCTATTCCTTGGGGTTGTTGCGCTCGATCCCGCGCGACGTTGCGCCGCGAACGCCGCTCTATTCGATCCCCGGCGCGCCGCCGGCGTTGAACGCGCTTCCAGGCGGCTGCGCCTTCAGCGCCCGCTGTCCGGTCGCAGGACGCGAATGTCCTGACATTCGGCCAGCGCTCGAAGAGATCGGTTCGTCGCGGCTCGTTGCCTGCCATCATCTTGAAGATGCCCAAGCGCATTTCGGACCGCGGGAGGCGGCGCAATGATCATGCCCACTTCAGCAAGCACAACGCCTTTGCTTTCGCTGCGTGCGCTGTCGATCCAGTTCGAGAAACGGCGCTCGCTGTCCGACACGCTCGCCCGCCGTCCGCAGCAGGTCGTCTCGGCGGTCAACGGCATCGATCTCGATGTGATGCCCGGCGAGACGCTCGGGATCGTCGGCGAATCCGGCTGCGGCAAGTCCACGCTTGCGCGCCTGATCGCCGGCCTGCACCGGCCGACATCAGGCGATATCCTGTTCGAGGGCGAGAGCGTCGTCGGCCTCAAGGGGGCACGGAGGCGCGCCTATAACCGGCGCGTCCAGATGATGTTTCAGGACCCCTATACCTCGCTCAACCCGCGCATGACCGTGCGCGATACTTTGCGAGAGGCGATCACGGTGCATCGCATGCGCGATGGAGCGGCGATCGATCGTCGCGTCGACGAGCTGCTGGATCTGGTGCGGCTGCCCGAAGGGGCCGCGGATAAGTTCCCGCACGAGTTCTCCGGCGGCCAGCGCCAGCGCATCGGCATTGCGCGGGCGCTGTCGCTGGAACCGACCTGCCTGGTCGCCGACGAACTCGTTTCCGCGCTCGACGTTTCGGTGCAGGCGCAGGTCGTCAATCTCCTGATCGAGCTTCAGGACGAGCTGGGCCTGACGGTGCTGTTCGTTGCCCACGACCTTCGCCTCGTACGCCATGTCTCGCACCGCGTCGCCGTCATCTATCTCGGCGCCATCGTCGAAATCGGCCCGTCGGAGGCGCTGTTTTCGAAGCCGATGCATCCCTATTCCAAGGGACTGCTTGCTGCCGCGCCGTCGCTTGACCCGGGCGCCAGGCGTCGCACGCCGGCACTGTCGGGTGAGCTGCCGAGTCCGCTCGCCATCCCGCCCGGCTGCCCCTTCCACGTGCGCTGCCCGCACGCGACCGAACGCTGCCGCCGCGAAAAGCCGGCGTTGCGCCCGGTCGGATCAGGCATGACCGCCTGCCATTTCGCCGAGACGATCGGCGGCGCCTCAAACTCCACTCGATAGGAAAGACATCATGGATACGAGAGCAAGGCCGGATATCTCCGGCCGCATCGGCGCGCTGCGGCGCAAACTTGCGGAAGCGGGGCTCGACGGCTACGTCGTGCCGCGCTTCGACGAACATCAGGGCGAATACTGCGCGCCACACGACCATCGACTGGCCTTTGTCACCGGCTTCACTGGCTCGGCCGGCGTGGCGATCGTCATGCGCGACCGCGCCGCGATCTTCGTCGATGGTCGCTATCAGGTGCAGGTGCGCGACGAAGTGGAGCTCGGCACCTTCGCGATTGAGCATTTCTATGATGCACCGCTCAAGGATTGGCTGAAGAACAATCTGCGCAACGGCGAACGCGTCGGCTTCAATGCAATGCTGCTGCCGTCCACATGGGATGCGGATTGCAGCCGCTCGGTCGAGCTGGCGGGTGGTGTCTGGACGCCCGTCGACGGGGATCTTGTCGACGCGATCTGGACCGACCAGCCGGAAAAACCGCTCGGCAAGATTACCGCCTTCCCGGTCGCCAATGCCGGCGAAAGTGTTGGAGAGAAGAGGCGCCGCATCGCCGCCATGCTGGCGAAGCAGGGGGCCGATCTTTTGATCGAGGCGCAGCCGGACAATATCGCGTGGTTCCTCAATGTCCGCGGCCGCGACGTCGCCTTCAACCCGATGCCGCAGTCCTTCCTGATCTTCGACCGCGCCGGGCAAACGGAATGGCTGGTCGATCATCGCAAGCTTCCGAACGACCTCTCGGACTTCGAGCTTGACGATGTTGCCATTGCCGAGCCTGGCAAGCTGCTCGACCGCGTCAGGGCGATGGCGGCCGGACGCACGGCGCTGATTGATCCCGGATTTGCCCCGTCGGCCACGGCCCATGCCACACGTGCCGCAGGTGGCACCGTGCAGCTCGCGAAGAGCCCGATCACGCTCGCCAAGATGCACAAGAACGCGACCGAGCTCTCGGGCTTCCGCGATTGTCACCGTCTGGACGGCGCCGCCTGGGTTCGCTTCTTTGCCTGGCTCGAGCGGAACGCCGCCGAACGGGAGGCGAGCGGCAAACCGGTGACCGAACTGGAAGCGGAAGAGCGTATCCTCGCCTATCGCCAGATGGCCGAAAGTTTCGTCGAGCCGAGCTTCCGCTCGATTTCGGCAGCCGGCGGTCATGCCGCCATGTGTCACTATGCAGCCACCGAGGCGAGCAACGGGCTGATCCGCAAGGACGGTGTCTATCTGCTCGATTCTGGCGGGCAGTATCTGACCGGCACCACCGATGCCACGCGCACGACGGCGATCGGTCCGGTCAGCGACGAGATCCGGCGGGCCTACACGGCCGTCCTTAAGGGGTTGATCTCTATGGCATCGCTGAAATTCCCCAGGGGAAGCTTCGGCCACCAGCTCGACGCCTTTGCCCGCCGCCCGCTCTGGGATCTTGGTCTCGACTATGACCACGGCACCGGCCATGGGGTCGGTCACTTTCTCTCGGTCCACGAACAGCCGCAGCGCTTCGATCGCCGCGTCAACGAGATCGAGTTGAAGCCGGGCATGGTGACGACGATCGAGCCGGGCTACTACAAGGCCGGCGCCTACGGCATCCGCATCGAAAACCAGGTGGAGGTGGTCGACGACGGCGACGGTTTCCTGAGCTTCCGCAGCCTGACGCTGGTGCCGATCGATCTGCGGCTGGCCGATTTCGGCTTGCTGACGGCGGCTGAGCGGACCTGGATCGATGCCTATCACCGTCGCGTCGCGCAGGAACTGGACGGCTTGCTTGAACCGGAGACGGTGGGCTGGCTTTCCGACCGGACGGCTCCGATCAGCGCGCGATAGCGCCTCGTCCGCTTCTTCTCGCGGATTGATATGACGACAGTGGAGCGGCGGGCCGGTTGGTCCGCCGTTGTCATTTCTTGGCGATGGGCTCCCCGGCCGCGATCAGGTCGCTTTCAATCAATGTGACTCCTCTTGCTTGGGGGAGATGGTTTGTGATATTTTTCACAAAACCTGTTCACGCCATGAACGGCTGCAGAACTCGTCGGACACGGAAGAAATCATGGTCAGCCGCAAGACAGCCCGCATCATCCAGCTCGCCGATGCCCTTTCAGGACGGAGAGTCCTGCACTTGCGCGACGCCGCGGCCCTGCTCGGCGTCTCTGAAATGACGATCCGTCGTGACGTTGCCGACAATCCCGGACAGTTTGCTTTTCTCGGCGGACATATCGTGCCGGCGTCGGAGATCGAAGGCGATACGCCCTACGAGCTGGCACGCGAGGCCGACAGCCACGCTGCCGCCAAGCGCGAGGCCTGTGTCCACGCGGCGCGCCATATCCGCCCGGACGAGACGATCTTCATCGATTGCGGCACCACACTCGAATATCTCGTCGACCTCGTTCCCGAGAATTATTCAATAACAGCAGTATGTTATTCCCTGAACGTGGCGGAGAAGCTGACCCATAAGCCGAATGTCCGGATCGTCATGCTTGGTGGCGTCTATCACCCTTCGTCTGCGTCTTTTTCCGGCAACTCCGGTCTGGAGACTCTCGATTCGCTCGGCATCAACGTCGCCTTCCTGTCGGCCGCCGGCATCGATCCGGCGCGTGGTGCGACCTGCGTGCATTTCCACGAGGTGTCGGTGAAGCAGAAGGTCATCTCGCTGGCGCGCGAGAGCCATCTGGTCGTCGACCTCAGCAAGATTGGCAAGCTGAAGCCGGCTTTTTTCGCGCCAATCGGCGTTTTTCGCTCTATCATCACCGAAGAGGGCGAAACGCAGCTGCCGGGCCTGTGAAGGCGGCATCCGCAAAAATATTACGAAATCGTCAAAACGGCGGTGTCTCGCTTGACACTCTCTGTTCTTGATGGAATAGTCACAAAAAATCGATAGAAAAATAACAAAAATGAGTTCTCGGCGGCTGTGCTCGAGTGCGGCTGGTCGTGACAGGGAGTTCAAGGAGCCATCGCTTGGAAGACCTTGCTGTGAAAACTGGCGCGCCGAAGGCCGCGCATTCGCCGGCGGCGGGCCATAACTGGCCGCGCAACAACGGCATCGATCTCGATCTTGGCTGGGTGCTGGACCAGCGCGTCAACCTGTCGGCCGCCGAGCGTCGCGTTGCGACGCTGCCCGGTCGCCGCACGGTGAAGAAGGACGCGCAGGCCGCCTGGCTGTTGAAAGCCGTTACCTGCATCGATCTGACGACCCTCAATGGCGACGACACGACGGAGCGCGTCAAGCGGCTCTGCGCCAAGGCGCGCCAACCGGTGCGCCAGGATCTGCTCGACGCGCTCGGCATGGGCGGTCGCGGCATCACGACGGGCGCTGTCTGCGTCTATCATCGCTTCGTCTCGACCGCCGTCGAGGCGCTCGAAGGGTCCGGTATCCCCGTTGCTGCCGTCTCCACCGGATTTCCGGCCGGCCTCATCCCGCATGATGTGAAGCTGCGGGAAATCGAGGCATCTGTCGCCGATGGCGCCAAGGAAATCGACATCGTCATCACCCGCGAGCATGTGCTGACCGGCAACTGGCAGGCGCTCTACGACGAGATGCGCGATTTCCGAGCCGCCTGCGGTGACGCTCATGTGAAGGCTATTCTTGCGACCGGCGACCTGAAGACGCTGCGCAACGTCGCGCGTGCCTCGCTCGTCTGCATGATGGCTGGCGCCGATTTCATCAAGACCTCGACTGGCAAGGAAGGCGTCAACGCCACGCTGCTGGTGACGCTCATCATGCTGCGCATGATTAGGGCCTATCAGGAGCAGACCGGCCTCAAGGTCGGCTACAAGCCGGCGGGCGGCATTTCTGCGGCAAAGGACATCTTGAACTACCAGTTCCTGATGAAGGACGAGCTCGGGCGCGAATGGCTCGAGCCGGATCTCTTCCGCATCGGCGCATCGAGCCTGCTTGCCGATATCGAGCGCCAGCTCGAACACCACATTACCGGCGCCTATTCGGCCCTCAACCGTCACCCGATTGGATGATCCCGATGACTGTCGCAAGGTATTTTGACGAAATGTCCTATGGTCCAGCACCGGAAGCCGACACGGAAGCCCGCCAGTGGCTGGCGCGCCACAAGGGCGAATTCGGCCACTTCATCAACGGCGCCTTCGTCGCCTCCGCGTCCGGCAAGACCTTCGAGACGAACGAGCCGGCAACCGGCAAGCTGCTCGCAAAGATCGCGCTCGGCGGTGCCAAGGATGTTGACGATGCCGTCGCCGCTGCCCGCAAGGCGCAAGCCGCCTGGGCGAAGCTGCCGGGCCATGCCCGCGCCCGCCATCTCTATGCGCTCGCCCGCGTGATCCAGCGCCATGCGCGCCTGATCGCCGTGGTCGAGGCGATCGACAACGGCAAGCCGATCCGCGAAACCCGCGACATCGACGTGCCGCTGGCCGCCCGCCACTTCTATCACCATGCCGGCTGGGCGCAGCTGCAGGAAACCGAATTTGCCGATCAGGTTCCGGTCGGCGCCGTCGGCCAGATCATTCCCTGGAACTTCCCGTTCCTGATGCTCGCCTGGAAGGTCGCGCCCGCTCTGGCGCTCGGTAACACGGTGATCCTGAAACCGGCGGAATTCACGCCGCTGACGGCGCTGCTCTTTGCCGAACTGGCCGCTGCAGCAGGTCTTCCGGCCGGCGTGCTCAACGTCGTTACCGGCGAAGGTGAAACCGGCGCGCTTATTGTCGAGCATGCGGACATCGACAAGATCGCTTTTACCGGCTCGACCGAAGTCGGCCGCCTCATCCGTGAGCGCACCGCCGGCACCGGCAAGTCGCTGACGCTCGAACTCGGCGGCAAGTCACCCTTCATCGTCTTTGACGACGCTGATATCGACGGCGCCGTCGAAGGCGTGGTTGACGCCATCTGGTTCAACCAGGGCCAGGTCTGCTGCGCCGGCTCGCGCATCCTCGTGCAGGAAGGCGTGGCACCGCTGTTCTACGAGCGCCTGAAGCGCCGCATGCAGACGCTGCGCGTCGGCCATCCGCTCGACAAGGCGATCGACATGGCGGCAATCGTCGCGCCGGTGCAGTTGCAGCGGATCGAAGACCTGGTCGCCAAGGGCGTCGCCGAAGGAGCAGCGCTGCATCAGCCGAAGATCGAACTGCCGAAGGGCGGCAGCTTCTATCCGCCGACCCTGCTCACCGGCGTGCAGCCGACCTCGATCGTTGCGACGGAAGAGATCTTCGGGCCCGTCGCCGTCTCCATGACCTTCCGCACCCCGGAAGAGGCGATCCAGCTTGCCAACCATACGCGCTACGGCCTTGCCGCCAGCGTCTGGAGCGAGACCATCGGCCTGGCATTGCATGTCGCGGCCAAGCTCGCCGCCGGTGTGGTTTGGGTCAATGCGACTAACCTCTTCGATGCGTCTGCCGGTTTCGGCGGCAAGCGCGAATCCGGCTTCGGCCGCGAGGGTGGTCGCGAGGGCTGCTACGAATATCTGAAGCCGAAAGCTTGGGCCGGCCGCAAGCCGCGTCCCGCCGCCGTCGAACCGGCATTGAAGCCCGTAGCTGGCGATTTCGCCATGCCTGACGTCGACCGTACCGCCAAGCTTTTCATCGGCGGCAAGCAGGCACGGCCGGATGGCAACTATAACCGCAACGTGCTCTCGCCCAAGGGCAAGGTGCTTGGCGAGGTCGGCGAGGGCAACCGCAAGGACATCCGCAACGCAGTCGTCGCAGCGCAAGCCGCATCCGGCTGGTCGTCGGCAACGACGCACAACCGCGCGCAGATCCTCTACTACATCGCCGAAAACCTGAGTGGCCGTGCGGGCGAATTCGCCGATCGGATCGCCGACATGACCGGCGCGTCTGCCGCCAACGCCAAGGCGGAAGTCGAAGCCTCGATCGCACGCCTCTTCACCTATGGCGCCTGGGCCGACAAGTACGAAGGCGCGATCCACCAGCCGCCGCTTCGCGGCGTAGCACTTGCGATCCCCGAGGCGATCGGTGTCGTCGGCGTCGTTTGCCCGCCGGAAGCGCCGCTGCTTGGCATGATCAGTCTGGTCGCGCCGCTGATCGCCACCGGCAACCGTGTCGTCGTGGTGCCGAGCGAACAGCATCCGCTGGCGGCCACCGATTTCTATACGGTGCTCGAAACATCAGACGTCCCGGCCGGTGTCGTCAACATCGTCACCGGTTCGACGATCGAACTGGCAAAGACGCTCGCAAGCCACAACGACGTGGATGCGCTCTGGGCTTTCGGCTCGGCGGAACTTTCGACCCTCGTGGAGAGGCTCTCGGTCGGCAACCTGAAGCGCACCTTTGTCGACTACGGAAAGGCGACGAACTGGCTCGATCGCGAGGCGGCAGAAGGCCCGGCCTATCTGCGCCGCGCGACGGACGTCAAGAACATCTGGATCCCCTACGGCGAGTAGGAGAGCCACCACGCGCGGGGCGGGGGGAGCCGGCCCGCGCTGTGGGACAAGTGAACAGTAGGGAGACGCGTTCGCCTGCAAGGGGGAATGCATTGCGCGCCACGGAAACCGGAGCGCGCCAGGAGGAGGACTGTATGCTGAAGAATATCGATCCGGCGCTGAACGCCGATGTGCTGCACGCGCTCAGGTCCATGGGACACGGCGACACGCTGGTCATTTCCGACACCAACTTCCCGTCCGACGCCATTGCCCGCAAGACCACGCTGGGCACGCTGTTGCGCATCGACAACGTCTCGGCCGCGCGTGCCGTCGAAGCGGTGCTTTCCGTGCTGCCGCTCGATACGCCGCTGCAGCCTTCGGCCGGGCGCATGGAGGTGATGGGTGCGCCCGACGAAGTGCTGCCCGTGCAGCAGGAAGTGCAGGCGGTAATCGATCGCGCTGAGGGTAAATCGGCGCCGATGTACGGCATCGAGCGCTTCAAGTTCTACGAGGAAGCCAAGAAGGCCTATTGCGTCATCACCACGGGCGAGACGCGCTTCTATGGCTGCTTCCTGTTCACCAAGGGCGTCATTCCGCCCAAGACCTGACGGACCGCGCGGTCGCCGCGCGGCACGAGACGACAGATGAAATCGCGAGAGATTGCCTGGGCACGCCGCTTTGCTTGCGGTGCGGTCGCAGGGGGAGGCTTGAATGAAGACTGGTGTTTCGATCCTTGGCATCTTCGTGGCCGACACGGCCTATCTGGCGCGGCGCATGCCGGTTGTCGGTGAAACGATTACCGGCAGCGGCTTTTCCGTCGGGCCGGGTGGCAAGGGCTCGAACCAGGCGGTCGCCTGTGCTCGGGCGGGAAGTCCCGTTTCCTTCATCTCCAAGCTCGGCCGCGACACCTTTGGCGAGATGGCGCTGCGCACCTATGCCGAGGCCGGCGTGACGCCGAAGATCGTTGAGATGGACGATCTGCCGACGGGGGCTGCCTTCATCTATGTCAACGACCAGAACGGCGAAAACGCCATCATCGTTTATCCGGGAGCCGCCGGCTCGATCGGGATCGACGATGTCGAGGCCGCGCGCGAGACGATCGAAGGTTCGCGCATCTTCGTCACCCAATTGGAGCAGCCGGTGGCCGCCGCTCGGCGGGCGCTCGAAATTGCCCATGCGGCCGGCGTCATCACCGTCTTCAACCCGGCACCGGCCGAAGCCTTTCCGGATGCGATCTATCCGCTCTGCGATTATCTTGTGCCGAACGAGACGGAAGCCGCAGCCATCGTCGGTTTTGCGCTCGCCACGGAAGACGACGTTCGTCGTGCCGGTGACGCGATCCTGAAGAAGGGTGCGAAAACGGCGCTGATCACGCTCGGTGAACGCGGCGTGCTCTATCACAACCACGAGCAGTCGGTGCTGGTGCCGGCGATCGCCAGCGGGCCGGTAATCGACACGACCGGGGCGGGGGACGCTTTTGTCGGAGGCTTCTCCGCAGCGCTCGCCCGCGACCTTTCACCGGTTGACGCTGTACGCTTCGGCTGCGCCACCGCCGGCATCGCGGTCACCCGCCGCGGCACCGCGCCCGCCATGCCGACGCTGGCCGAGATCGAGGCGCTGCTTGCGCGCGGGGCGTCCGCATGACGCGCAACGACCCGATCAAGCACTTCTTCATCTGGCCGGCGCTGATCATCGTGCTGATGATCTCGATCTTCCCGCTCGTCTATTCGCTGACGACCAGCTTCATGAGCATGCGGCTGGTGCCGCCGACGCCGGCCCGCTTCGTCGGCTTCGGCAACTATCTCGATCTCCTGCAGAACCCGCGTTTCTGGCATGTGGCGGGTACGACGACGCTGATCGCCTTCATCTCCGTCGGGCTGCAATATGTGATCGGCCTTTCTGTGGCGTTGGCGTTGAATTCAAGAGTGCCGGGAGAGGGCATCTTCCGCGTCAGCTTCCTGCTGCCGATGCTGGTGGCGCCGGTCGCCGTCGCGCTGATCGCCCGCCAGGTGCTGAACCCGACGATGGGCCCGCTCAACGAACTGATGACGGCAATCGGGTTCCCCAACCTGCCGTTCCTCACCCAGACCAGTTGGGCACTCGGCTCGATCATCGCCGTCGAGGTCTGGCAATGGACGCCTTTCGTCATCCTCATGCTGCTTGCCGGGCTGCAGACCTTGCCCGACGACGTCTACGAGGCGGCCGCGCTCGAAAATGCCACGCCGTGGCAGCAGTTCCGCGACATCACCTTTCCTATGCTCCTGCCGATCTCGGTTGCCGTCGTCTTCATCCGGCTGATCGAGAGCTACAAGATCATCGACACGGTCTTCGTCATGACCGGCGGCGGGCCGGGGATATCGACCGAGACGCTGACGCTGTTTGCCTATCAAGAAGGCTTCAAGAAGTTCAATCTCGGCTACACCTCGGCGCTTTCCTTCCTGTTCCTGATTGTCATCACGGTGATCGGTCTCGTCTATCTCGCCATCCTCAAGCCCTATCTGGAGAAGCACAAATGAGCGTGCGCACTCTCAAAGGGAAACGGCGCTGGCTGGCGCTCGGCGGCTGCCTCGTCTGGCTCGCCATCACCTTCTTTCCGCTCTATTGGGTGCTGATCACCTCGTTCAAGACGCCGATCGCTGTCGTCGGCGGGCCGACCTATCTACCCTTCGTTGATTTCGAACCGAGCTTGACGGCCTGGAGCGAGCTGTTGTCGGGCCAGCGTGGCCAGTTCTTCAACACCTTCCTGGCCTCGACAATCATCGGCCTTTCGGCGTCGATCGCCGCGACCTTCATCGGCGCCATGGCAGCCTATGCGCTGGTGCGCTTCACCTTCCGCTTTCGCCTGCTCTCGGCACTGATCTTCGTGGTGATCGCCTTCGGCGGCTTCCTGCTCGGCCGCCATGTGCTTGGCTACGGCCAGGGCATCTCGCTGGTCTATGCCTTTGTCGCAGCGCTCGCGCTTGCGGTGATCTCGAGCCGCTTTCGCCTTCCGGGGCCGGAACTTGGCAACAACGACATCGTCTTCTGGTTCGTCAGCCAGCGCATGTTCCCGCCGATCGTCGCTGCCTTTGCGCTCTACCTGATGTACACCGAGATGGGCAAACTCGGCTTCAAGCTGGTCGACAGCTATATCGGCCTCACTTTCGCCTATATCGCTTTCTCGCTGCCGATCGTCATCTGGCTGATGCGCGACTTCTTCGAGGCGCTGCCGGTGGAGGTCGAGGAGGCGGCGATGGTCGACAACGTGCCGTCGTGGCGGATCTTCTTCGGCATTGTGCTGCCGATGTCGAAGCCGGGTCTGATCGCCACCTTCATGATCACGCTCGCCTTCGTCTGGAACGAGTTCCTGTTCGCGCTGTTCCTGACCAACTCCAAATGGCAGACGCTGCCCATTCTCGTTGCCGGCCAGAACAGCCAGCGCGGCGACGAATGGTGGGCGATTTCCGCTGCCGCCCTCGTTGCCATCATTCCGATGATGGTCATGGCCGGGCTTTTGAGCCGGCTCATGCGCTCCGGCCTGCTTCTTGGAGCGATCAAGTAACCAACCGCTTTGGCATGCATTCATTCACAGGGAGGATAGAATGAGGAAATTGCTACTGGCATCTGCATCTCTCGCCGCACTCGCATCGGGGAGCGCGGGAACGGCGCTCGCCTGCGACCCGGATTACACCGGCGTCGAGCTGACGGCGACCACACAGACCGGTCCTTACATTGCCTCGGCGCTGCAGCTTGCGGCCAAGGGCTGGGAGGAAAAGACCTGCGGCAAGGTCAAGGTCGTCGAGTTCCCGTGGTCGGAGCTCTATCCGAAGATCGTGACCTCGCTGACCTCTGGCGAAGACGCTTTCGACGTGATCGCCTTTGCACCGGCCTGGGCCCCTGATTTCACCGACTTCCTGTCGGAAATGCCGGCCGACATGCAGAAGGGCGCCGACTGGGACGATATCGCGCCCGTCTACCGCGAACAGCTGATGGTCTGGAACGGCAAGGTGCTGTCGCAGACGATGGACGGCGACGCCCATACCTACAGCTACCGCATCGACCTCTTCGAGAACGCCGACAACCAGAAGGCCTTCAAGGAAAAGTACGGCTACGATCTGGCGCCGCCCAAGACCTGGAAGCAGTACCTGGACATCGCCGAATACTTCAACCAGCCGGCCAACAACCTCTGGGGCACGGCGGAAGCCTTCCGCCGCGGCGGCCAGCAATTCTGGTTCCTGTTCAGCCACGTGGCCGGTTATACCAGCCACCCGGACAACCCGGGCGCCATGTTCTTCAACCCGGAAACAATGGATGCGCAGGTCAACAATCCCGGCTGGGTCCGTGGCCTCGAGGAATACATCCGCGCCTCAAAGCTCGCGCCGCCGAACGCGCTGAACTTCTCCTTCGGCGAAGTGAACGCCGCTTTTGCCGGCGGCCAGGTGGCGGAATCGATCGGCTGGGGTGATACCGGCGTCATCGGCGCCGACCCGAAGCAGTCGAAGGTGGCCGGCAATGTCGGCTCGGCATCGCTGCCGGGATCGGACGAGATCTGGAACTACAAGACCAAGAAGTGGGACAAGTTCGACCACGTCGTCCAGACCTCCTTCATGGCCTTCGGCGGTTGGCAGGCCGCGGTTCCCGCGACCTCGACCAAGCAGGAAGCGGCCTGGAACTACATCCAGTATCTGACGAGCCCGGCCGTCTCCGGCCAGGCGGCGATTGCCGGCGGTACCGGTGTGAACCCTTACCGCATCTCGCACACGACCAATCTCGATCTCTGGTCGAAGATCTTCTCCGAGCGTGAGGCGAAGGAATATCTTGGTGCGCAGAAGGAGGCGGTGACCGCCAAGAACATCGCGCTCGACATGCGCCTTCCCGGCTATTTCTCCTATACCGAAGTGCTGGAGATCGAGCTTTCCAAGGCGCTTGCCGGCGAAGTGACGCCGCAAGAGGCGCTCGATAGCGTCGCGGAACAGTGGAACAAGCTGACCGACGAGTTCGGCCGCGACAAGCAGCTTACCGCCTATCGCGCCTCGATGGGCTTGCCGCAGCAGTAACGAACCCACGCCCGCCCCGAAACGATCGGGGCGGGCGCCACCGTCCCCGGCGAGACCGGGCACAGACAGCATCAGAGGCTACAGCATGTCACAGGTCCGATTGCAGCAGATCACCAAGTCCTTCGGGAGCGTCACCGTCATTCCGCCGCTCGATCTCGACATTGCCGATCGTGAGTTCGTCGTGCTCGTCGGTCCCTCCGGCTGCGGCAAGACGACGACGCTCAGGATGATTGCCGGCCTCGAAACTGCGACTTCGGGTTCGATCCGGATTGGCGATCGCGACGTGACCGATCTCAGACCGGGCCTGCGCAATTGCTCCATGGTGTTTCAGAATTACGCGCTCTATCCGCACATGACGGTCGCCGAGAACATCGGCTACGGCATGAAGGTGCGCGGCACGCCGAAGGCGGAGATCGAAAAGGCGGTAACGGATGCCGCTCGCATCCTCAACCTCGGCGCCTATCTCAATCGCAAGCCGAGCGCACTTTCGGGCGGCCAGCGCCAGCGCGTGGCGATCGGCCGGGCGATCGTACGCCAGCCGGATGTCTTCCTCTTCGACGAGCCGTTGTCGAACCTAGATGCCAAACTTCGCATCGAAATGCGCACCGAAATCAAGCTCTTGCACCGGCGTCTTCAGACGACTGCCGTTTACGTGACCCACGATCAGGTGGAAGCCATGACCATGGCCGACCGCGTCGTCGTCATGAACCAGGGCCGCATCGAGCAGGCGGCCGATCCGATCACGCTCTATGAGGCCCCCGCCAATCTTTTCGTCGCCGCCTTCATCGGTGCGCCGAGCATGAATTTCCTCGAGGGGCGGCTGGAGCGCGGCGATGGAGGGATGCAGTTCATAGCTGATGGGGACGTGGCCGTGGCTATCCCGGAAAACCGCGCCGAAAAACTCGGCGCCTACGTCGGAAAAGCGGTCGTGCTCGGCATCCGGCCGGAACATACGATGGCGACGGACGCCAATGCGCCCACAGTCAGGCTGATCGTGCGCGATATCGAACCGCTCGGCCCGCATACGCTGGCTCTTGGCCGGGCCGGGCCTGCCGCTTTCACGGCGCAGGTTCACGCTGCGTCACGCATCGGCCCCGACGATCAGATCGCCGTGCCGATCGAGACGGAGAAAATGCATTTCTTCCTGAAGGAAACCGGTGGGGCGATCGGCCGCTGAGCGGATGGATGGCCGAAGGCGATGACGCCTCCGGCCTGCTGTCTTACTTCTTCTCGGCGCGTGCTGCGGCGAGGAAGGCGAGCTTCGCCGGCAGCTCCAGGTGCTTGGAGAGTGCCACGCGCTCCGGCGTGTAGTGATGCTCGACGTCGAGGCAGTTGACGGTGCCGAGCAGCTCGCCGCCGACAACGACCGGGATGTTGGCAACCGAGCCGCAGCCGAGCGACCAGATCGTCTCGTGGTCCGGGAAAACCTTGGCGATATCGGCGATGGTGTTGGCGACGAAGGTCTGGTGCGCCTTGTGCACGATGTCGAACCAGCTGTCGTAGCGGATCGGCTTGGTGCCCGAGGTCGGGTACTCCGCGGGGTGCGAGGTGTAGGCGCGGCGCGCGACTTCGTTGACCATGTCTACGGTCATGATGGTGAAGAGCTTGGCGCCGATCACCTGGCGGCTAAGCGTCTGCAATGCGGTCCATACCGCATCGGCATCGGTGGTCTTGGCAATGGCCGCGTCGAATTCCGCCAGCGCGGCAGCGATCTGTTCACTGTTCATGCTATGTCCTTGGGGTTACTCGATATCTTAGAATGGGACAGACGAGAAATCGTCGGTGTTGTCCCATCCTAGTTGGCATGCGCGGCGCTGATCTGCATCAGCTCGCGCGAATAGGGATCCTTGAGGTCACCGCGCTTGAGGTCGGCGACATCGGCAATCTCGACGATCCGGCCCTGGCGCATGACAGCGAGGCGATCGCAGAGGAAGGAGACGACCGCCAGGTTGTGGGTGACCATCAGGAAGGTGAGGTTCTGCTCGCGCCGGAGGCGCTTCAACAGGTTGAGGATTTCGGCCTGGACCGAAACGTCGAGCGCGGATGTCGGCTCGTCGAGTAAGAGCACCTTCGGCTTCAGCATCAGTGCACGGGCAATCGCCACGCGCTGGCGCTGGCCGCCCGAGAGCTGGTGCGGAAAACGGAAGCGGAACTTGCGATCGAGGCCGACCGAGGTCATGACCTCTTCGATGCGGGCGTTGCGGTCGCCGATGCCGTGGATCGTCAGCGCTTCGCCGAGCGTGGCGTCGACCGTCTTTCGCGGGTGCAGCGAGCCGTAGGGATCCTGGAACACCATTTGGCACTGACGCGAAAAGGCGCGGTCGATGCCGTGGTCGCGGGGCGAGCCGAGCACGGTGATCTCGCCGGTCCATTCCGGCGCGAGACCTGCGATTGCCTTCAGCACCGTCGATTTTCCCGAGCCGCTTTCGCCGACAAGGGCAAAGCTCTCGCCGTCGGCGATATCGAGATTGACGTCGTGGGTGATCTGCACGTCGCCGTACGAGATGTCGAGGTTCTTCAGAGAGAGCGCGGTCATGCCTTGGCCCATGCGCTGCGGTCGAGCACCGGCAGCTCGTCCCGTGTTTCATCGAGGCGCGGAATGGAGGCGATCAGCCCGCGCGTATAGGGGTGCTTGGCCGCCATCAGTTCGCCGGCCTTGCATTCCTCGACCACCTCGCCGGTGTTCATCACGAGGATGCGGTCGCAATAGCTGGAGACGAGATTGAGGTCATGGCTGATGAAGATCAGGCCCATGCCCTTGCGTTTCACCAGTTCGTCGATGATGTCGAGCACCTGGGCCTGGACGGAAACGTCGAGCGCCGAGGTCGGCTCGTCGGCGATCAGAAGGTCCGGCTCGGGGATCAGCATCATCGCGATCATCACGCGCTGGCCCATGCCACCGGAGACTTCGTGCGGGTAGAGCTTGGCGACGCGTTCCGGATCTGCAATGCGCACCGATTCCAGCATCGTAAGCACGCGCGCGTTGACCTCGCGGCGCGGCAGCTTCTGGTGCGTCAGCAACGCTTCGGCGATCTGCTCGCCGATGGTCATGACCGGGTTCAGCGAGAACTTCGGGTCTTGCATCACCATGGAAATGCGGGCGCCGCGGATGGCGCGCATCTGCCGCTCGGACTGCTTCAGGAGGTCGACGCCGTCGAAGACGAGCTTGTCGGCGGTGACCCGACCCGGTGCCCGGATCAGCTGCAGGATCGAGCGACCGGTCATCGACTTGCCCGAGCCGCTCTCGCCGACGATGCCGAGGCGTTCGCGGCCGAGGGTGAAGGAGATGCCGCGCACGACTTCGAGATCACCGCGGGGCGTCGGGAAGGTGACGCGCAGGTTTTCGACTTCGAGAAGATTGCTCATCAGCGCTGCTCCCCGCTCTTCGGATCGAGCACGTCGCGCAGGCCATCACCGAGGAAGCAGAAGCCGAGGCTAACGAGAATGATGGCAAAGCCGGGCATGGTCGCGACCCACCACTGATCGAGAATGAAGGAGCGACCGCGCGAGATCATCGCGCCCCATTCGGGAAGTGGCGGCTGAGCGCCAAGTCCGATGAAGCCGAGACCGGCGGCCGTCAGGATGATGCCGGCCATGTCGAGCGTGACGCGGACGATCATCGATGAGGTGCAGAGCGGGAGCACGTGGCCGAGATTGACCCGGAGGCTCGACGCGCCGAGCAGACGCACCGCCGAAATGAATTCGGAGTTCTTGAAGGTCAGCGTCTCCGCACGAGCGACACGGGCATAGCCGGGCCAGGAGGTGATCGCGATGGCGATGATCGCGTTCTCGATGCCGGGACCAAGGGCTGCAACGAAGGCAAGCGCCAGGATGAGCTTCGGCAGCGACAGGAAGATATCGGTAATGCCCATCAGGATACGGTCGACCCAGCCACCGAAATAACCGGCAGCCACGCCGATCACCAGGCCGGCAGGGGCTGCGAGCACTGCAACCAGCGTGACGATGGCCAGCGTGATGCGTGAACCGTAGACAACGCGGGACCAGATGTCGCGGCCGAGTTCGTCGGTTCCCATCCAGTGGGCGGCACTCGGCGGCAGCAGGCGTTCGCTCAGCGACTGGCGCAGCGGATCATGGGTGGCGAGCCACGGCGCAAAGAGTGCGGTCAGCACCAGAACGAGGATGATGACGGCGCCGACAACGGCGAGCGGATTGCGCATCAGCGCGCCGAAGATGCGATAGAAGCGCCCGAGGCGCGCCTGCATCGGCGAGGCGGGGCTGTCGTCGATCAGCCAGTCGCGAAGTGTGGTCATGGTCGCTCCTCCCTTAGCGTGCACGCGGATCGAGCACGCGATAGAGCACGTCCGAAATCTTGTTGATGCCGATAAAGACCGCGCCGATGACGAGGGTCGAGCCGAGCACGGCCGACATGTCGGCATTGAGCAGAGCGACGGTCAGGTAGTTGCCGATGCCGGGCCAGGAGAAGATCGTCTCGATCATCACGGAGCCTTCGAGCAGGCCGGCATAGGACAGGCCGATAACGGTGATCAGCGGCACGCGGATCGGCCGGAAGGCATGGCGCCAGATGACCAGGCGCTCCGGCACGCCTTTGACCCGGGCGGTCGTCACATATTCCTGGCTCAGCTGGTCGAGCATGAAGGAGCGCGTCATGCGGGCGATATAGGCGAGCGAGAAGAAGCCGAGGCAGGACGCCGGCAGGATCAGGTGCCAGACGGCGTTGCGGAAGATCTCCCATTCGCCAGCAATGATGCTGTCGACAAGGATCAGGCCCGTGACCGGCGACACCATGCCGTCGTAAAAGATGTCGACACGGCCGGGGCCGCCGACCCATTTCAGCTTCGCGTAGAAAATCGCCAGGCCGACGAGACCGAGCCAGAAGGCAGGCACCGAATAACCGAGCAGACCGATGACGCGGATGCCCTGATCGAGCCAGGAGCCACGGCGGGCGGCGGCAAAAACACCGAGCGGCACGCCGATCAGCACGCCGAGCATGATGCCGAGCGTCGCCATTTCGAGTGTTGCCGGGAAGACGCGAGCGAGGTCCTCGATAACCGGCTTGCCCGTCGAAACCGATGTTCCGAAATTGAAGGTGGCGACGTCACGTACGTAGCTGACGAACTGGGTGATCAGCGGCTGGTCGAGCCCCATTTCCTGGCGCACGCGCTCATAGACGGCGACGGGTGCGCGGTCGCCGACGACAGCCAGAACCGGGTCGATCGGCACGATGCGGCCGATGAAGAAGGTGATTGCGAGCAGGCCGAGGAAGGTTATCGCAAGCGTTACCAGGAAGCCTGCCAGTGAAAGAAGGCGCTGCCGTCCCCGACTGGGTCTGGCGGCGCGGCGCGCCGGCGCTGCTGCTGTCGTGCTGTCGTTTGCCACGTGGCGTCACCATCCCTCTTCGCTTGCGGTCTCACTTGTCGATACCGCAAAAATTTGCTTGGAGTATATAAATAAGTTTGCTTAAATCAAAAAAATTTTACTGGGGCGGAAACGGGAGGAATAACCGCTGTGAGCGATCCGTCAGAGGATACGCAGGCCGCGTCGGGCAAATCGGCCGGGGCAGGGCAACCGAAGGTGGGCGCGCTGGTGCGTGCGCGCCGCCGGCAGATGCATATGACCCTGCAGACGCTCAGCGACGCAGCGGGCGTTTCGGTCGGCTATTTGAGCCAGATCGAGCGCGATCTTGCCATGCCCTCGCTCGGCACACTGGCCCAGATTGCGCAAGGCCTGGGCGCCGAACTCAACCATTTCATCCTGGCACCGGCGATCGACACCGGGCTTTCGCGCGCCGAGGGGCGCATGGTGTTTTCGGTCGGCGGCTCGCCTGTTTCCTATGAGCGCATTGGCGCGGATTTCGCCGGCAACCAGCTTTCGAGTTTCGTCATCACCATTCCGCCGGGGCATCGCTCCGAGGTCTTCAGCCATGAGGGCGAAGAGCTCGTCTACATGCTCGAAGGCGAGATCCTCTTCGGGCTCGATGGCGACGACACCATGCTTTCGCCTGGCGACGGCCTGCACTTCCGCGGCATCCAGCCCCACTACTGGTGGAACAAGACAGACGCACCCGTGCGGTTGATCTGGACCGGCACCCTGCCGCTCTTCCGGCCCCGCGCTTCCCAATCCAACGAGACCGGTCAGCCGCAATCGGCGCTGAAGCCGGCACCGACAAAAACCAAGCCTCATCGAAAATAGGAGAATGATGATGAGAATGTTCAAGGCCGCGGTCTTCGCGGCGTCCCTGATGATGAGCGTGGCGCCGGCCGCACTCGCCGAAACGCCAGCCGATGTGTTGGTCGTTGCCCAGAATATCGACGACATCGTCAGCATCGACCCGGCCGAGGCCTACGAGTTCTCCTCGGGCGAATACGTCACCCAGACCTATGACCGCCTGGTGCAGTACGATGCGCCCGACGTGAAGAAGCTGGCGCCGGGTCTTGCCTCCGAATGGACGGTCGACGATGCGGCAAAGACGATCACCTTCACGCTGCGTGATGGCGTTACCTTTTCCTCCGGCAATCCGCTGCGTGGCGAAGACGTCGTCTACTCCTTCAAGCGCGTCGTCGTTCTCAACAAGGCGCCGGCCTTCATCCTGACGCAGCTCGGCTGGACGCCCGAAAACATCGACAAGATGGTGACCGCCGAAGGTAACAAGGTCACGGTCAAGTATGACGGCGACTTCTCGTCGGCCTTCGTTCTCAACGTTCTCGCCGCTCGCCCGGCTTCGGTGATCGACGCGGAAACCGTCAAGGCCAACGAGGCCGATGGCGACTTTGGCAATGCCTGGCTCAAGGCCAATTCGGCCGGTACCGGCCCGTTCGTGCTCAAGGCCTTCCGCGCCGGCGAGCTGCTCAACCTTGCGAGCAACCCGAACTACTTCGGCGGCGCTCCTGTTATCAAGGGCGTCATCATCCGTCACGTGGCCGAAGCCGCAACCCAGCAGCTGATGCTGCAGACCGGCGACGTCGACATGGCGAAGAACCTGACCCCGGACCAGGTTTCGGGTCTTGAAGGCAAGGACGGCGTGAAGGTCGAATCCTATCCGCAGGCCGCCGTACACTTCCTGTCGTTCAACCAGAAGGACGAAGCATTGCAGCCGGAAGCCGTCTGGGAAGCCGCTCGCTACCTCGTCGACTACAAGGGCATGACCGACAGCTTCCTCAAGGGCCAGATGGAAGTTCACCAGGCCTTCTGGCCGAAGGGCTTCCCGGGCTCGCTCGACGAGACCCCCTACAGCTACGACGTCGAGAAGGCGAAGAAGATTCTCGCCGATGCCGGCATCAAGACGCCGATCAAGGTGACCCTCGACGTCATCAACTCGACGCCGTTCACCGACATGGCGCAGTCACTGCAGGCGTCCTTCGCCGAAGCCGGGATCAACTTCGAGATCATCCCGGGCACCGGTAGCCAGGTCATCACCAAGTACCGCGCGCGCACCCACGAAGCGATGCTGCTCTATTGGGGCCCGGACTTCATGGACCCGCATTCGAACGCCAAGGCCTTCGCCTATAACGAAGACAACGCCGACGACAAGTATCAGTCGACGACCACCTGGCGTAACGGCTGGGCGGTTCCGGCGGAACTCAACGAAGCGACCAAGGCAGCCCTCAAGGAAGCCGATCCGGCCAAGCGCGACGCGCTTTATGTCGACCTGCAGCGCAAGGTGCAGGAAAAGTCGCCGATCGTGATCATGTTCCAGGCCGCGACCCAGGTCGCGATGAAGGACAAGGTCGAAGGCTACGTCAATGGCGCCATCTCGGACTATGTCTTCTACCGCCTGGTGAAGAAGAACTGATCCGCCAGCGATCGCCCTTGCGCCGATGAGAAAAAGGCGCACATATCAAAACGCCCTGGGCCTTCCGGCCCGGGGCGACGTGTTTCTACCGATCGGTTTGATAAGTTCTGGGAAGGTTTTACGACATGGCGGATGTGAAGGTGAGAACGCGGGAAACCGGTGCGACGGCTGTGGTCGGCAAGACCGGCTTTCCGCATGTGACCTCGGTCACCGGTGGTGAACTCGATATCGTCACCGGCCCGTCGCAGGCGGGCTACGGCCCGCTCGATCTGCTCTATGCGTCGCTCGCAAGCTGCCTGGTGCTGAGCGCCCGCATCGCCGCCAGCCGTTTTGGCGTGCTCGACCGGCTGACGGAAGTGAGTGCCAAGGTGACGGGCGAGAAAGCCCATGACGAGCCGTCCCGCGTCGCAAAATTCAACATCGTCTTCGACATCAAGGGTGATTTTGACGACACGGTCCGCCATGCGATCGCGGAAGCCGCCGAAAACGAGATCTGCACCGTTAGCAATACGATCCGCGGCAATCCGGAATTCGTGACCGAGTTTGCCCACTGACGTTCATTGGGTCTCAGCGTCCAACAAAAGGGCGGGCTGCCATTGGCAGCCCGCCCTTTTCGATGCAACTGGCAGAAGGACTCAGGCCGGTTGCGGCGTAAGCGCCTCCGGTTGACGCCGACCGATCGTCAGCACCAGCAGGGCCGCGACAATGCAGAGCATCCCGGCGGCAATCAGCGCCGGCGTATAGGTTTCAAGCGACGTCCGGCTGGCGCCTGCGAGGAAGGTCGCACTGGCCGCACCCAGCTGGTGACCGGTGAAGACCCAGCCGAAGACGAGGGCGGCGCGTTCCGGACCGAAGCGTTCGGCCGAAAGTTTCACCGTCGGCGGTACCGTCGCGACCCAATCCAGGCCGTAGAAGATCGCAAAGATCGACAGCGTGTAGATGTTGAAGCCGCTGAACGGCAGGAACATCAGCGACAGGCCGCGAAGGCCGTAGAACCAGAAGAGCAGCCAGCGGTTGTCATAACGGTCCGAGAGCCAGCCGGATCCGATGGTGCCGATCAGATCGAATACGCCGATCAGCGCCAGCAGGCTGGCTGCTGCGACGGGGGCAATACCAACATCGCCGCAGATCGAAACCCAATGGGTCTGGATCAGCCCGTTGGTGCTGAAGCCGCAGACGAAGAAGGTCGCAAACAGCACCCAGAAGGTGTTGGTCTTGGCGGCGTCGGAAAGCGCCCGGATCGGTGCCATCAGCAGAGCCCCGAAGCTCTTTGCCTTCGGCGGCGCCGCCACCATTTGCTTGCCGCCGAAGGGCGCAAGGCCAAGGTCCCCAGGGCGATCCTGCATCAGAAGCAGGACCAGGGTGAAGGCCGCAAGCAGGATGACGATGATCAGCGTCAGCGCCGAGCGCCAGCCGATCGTTTCGGTGAGAGAAGCGAGCAACGGCAGGAAGACCAGCTGGCCGGTGGCGTTGCTGGCGGTCATCAGTCCGACGACGAGCCCGCGCCGTTTGTCGAACCAGCGCGTTGCGACCGTCGCGCCGAGCACCAGCGCCGTCATGCCGGTACCCACGCCGAGCACGACGCCCCAGATCGCCACCAGGTGCCAGAGTTCCGTCATGTAGAACGAGGCGGCGATGCCGGAGATGATCAGGATCAGCGCCGCAGACACGACAGGGCGCACGCCGAAATGGTTCATGAACGAGGCTGCGAACGGACCGAGCAGACCGAAAAGGCAAAGCCGGATGGCGAGCGCCAGCGAGATTTGCGCATTGGTCCAGCCGAATTCGGTCTCGAGCGGTTTGATGAGCACGCCGGCCGAGCCCATGGCGCCGGCTGTCGAAAGCATGACCAGGAAGGTGACGGCGGCGACAGCCCAGCCGTAGTGGATATTGCGTCTGGCAAGATAACGCGCAAGCGCCGGACCGAGCATCGTCGACTTCCTTTCGTCGGTGTTTTTAGGGCGTGCGACAGCGCTGCGCGGGCTTTCGGAGCGCAAGTCGCAGATTGAGCTGTTGTTTGGCAGTTTTCTGCCGGTTCCTGGCGGCTTAGGCTGCCCGGATTCTTCTGGTCTCAAGTCGCAGCCTGCGACCAGAAAGTTGGTCTGGAAACGACGCGCTAGAGCGCCAGCAGCAGGTCCTCCAGCTGGGCGGCGGCGTCGGCTCCCAGCCGCGCCTCGATCTTGTCCTGAGCGGCCAGCCAGAGCGGCGCGCCGTCAGCCAGTATCCGGTGGCCGCTCTCCGTAAGTTCGACAATGGCCTCCCGCTGATCCTTTCCGCTTCCAGTTGCGGCCAATCCGATTCCCTCCAGCACCTTGACGTTGCGGCTGACCGTCGATCGCTCGAGTTCGATCTTGCGGCCAAGCTCGGTCATCGAGATCGGTTCATCGCGTGCGATGTGCCGAAGCAGGCTGAACTGGGCAAGGTTAAGACCAATCGGCTGCAGCGCGTCGTCATAGACTGACGTCACTCGCCGGGTGGCTTTGCGTAAGAGGGCACAATAGCAACGAGACATAATGTGTGTATATACACGCAATCGATCGGCGTCAACCGTTTCGTGGTGTGAAGGCGCTGTTCGAAGCGATCAGCGGTCCAAGCGAAACTGAAGAACGTGGTTGGGGTAAACCTGGTCGCCGATCGTGAAATGGGTTTGTCCCGCCATCTCAAAGCCACTCGCGAGGTAGAAGGCCGTGGCTTTTTCGTTTTCGGCGTTCACCGCCAACCAGGTGCCTGGCTGGCCCGTGTCCAGGAAGAATTGCAGGCCGGTCTTCAGAAGAGCTTTCCCGAGGCCGCGACCATGGTGGTGGGGCTGGGCATAGAGCGTCGTGATTTCCAGGTCGGAGGCGATATCGACCGGTGCCGGCGAATTCGCCGACATGCGCAAGAAGCCGTCGATACCGACAACGTTCTGCGAAACCCAGACGGTCTCGTTGCGGTCGCCCAGAATTTCTTCGAAGCGCGCGGTGGTAAAGTGCTCCAGCGCATAATCGGCAAAGAATGCGTTGACGCCATCCCTGATATACGTGTTCAGCCAGACTTCCAGGCTGATCGCCGCAAGGCTTGACGCATCCGCGACGGTCGCGCGCCTGATCGTCATATCGTTTGTCACGCTGCTCTTCACTGTCTCAATCGACGAAGGGTTCCAGTTCCTTGTCGAACTCCACTTCGACGACATTGTTGAAAAGCGCCGTCGCCACCATGATGCCGGAGAAAGCGACGAGGTCGACCAGTGCCTTGGCGTCGTAGCGTGCCTTGAGGCCAACCCAGATTTCCTCCGGAACGGCATTGCTGTCGGCGACGATGGCGCGGCCGAAGGCGATCAGGCGCTGTTCGTCCTCGGTCGGTTGAACGGTGTGAAAGTCGAGGCCGGCGTTGGCGAAGGCGCGGCGGAAGAAACCCATGGCGATCGGGGATTTCATGGCCTCCGAAATGGAATGGGAGAGGAACCAGATCGCCCTGTCGTCGAGGGTAGGGCGTAGTTCCTCGCGGAGCGTGAACCATTCCGCATAGATCCGGTGCGCGACCGGCGAATGTAAAAGCGTGCGCTTCATGTTGGTCATGCGGCCACGCACGCGCACCTCCTCGTCGTGGGCGGCGCGGATTTCATCCGAGGCGGTGTCGTAGTCGATCTGGGGGATATGGCTCATGGTCATGCCTGTCTTGGTCGTGCGCGAGCTGCGCAGATGATGGGTAGGAGCGTTAGACGGTGCTGAGCAGAATGCTCGTTTCGCTGTTCGACACGCCCTCGACGTCGCGCACTTCGCGCAGGATGCGGTCGAAATCGCTAAGACTGTTAGCGCGGATTTCGGCGACCAGGTCCCAACCGCCGTTGGTGGTGTGCAGGGCATAAAGTTCCGGCAGGCCGCGCAGGTATTTGATCACCTTGGTGGTGTTTCGGCCGCTCACCTCGATCATCATGATCGCACGGATGGCGCGATCGTCATAATCCTGCCGCACGCGCAGCGTGAAGCCCAGGACCGCGCCGCTTTCGAGCAGCCGGTCGATGCGAGTCTGCACGGTCGCCCTCGATATGCCGAGCACCGCAGCTATCTTGGAGTAGGGCGCGCGCCCGTCTTCTCGCAGGAGCGAAATGAGCTGGTGGTCGAGGTCATCGAAGATATGCATGAAAGGTGTATATTGCGATTGCGCAAATTGCTCAATATGCCCTGTAATTTTGCGCAGGTTTAAAATTTCAACTCACTTCTTGCAAGCCTAGGCTGACTTCATCGAATTTCTCCGATGGAGTTTTAAACGTGGTTCAGTATGTCGGTGTCGGCAACGTAATCGAGCTGGTCAAATCGATCGGCATTGAGACGTTTCTTGTGGGTCTTGCGGAATACATCGAAGACGATTTCCGCCGGTGGAACGCATTTGAGAAAACCCCGCGGCTTGCGAGCCACTCGAAGACCGGCGTCATCGAGCTGATGCCGACCTCGGACGGCGAGCATTACGGCTTCAAATACGTCAACGGCCACCCGAAGAACCCCAATGTCGGCCTGCAGACGGTGACCGCCTTCGGCGTTCTTTCCGACGTCAGCACCGGCTACCCCTGTCTCGTTTCCGAAATGACGATCATGACGGGACTGCGCACGGCGGCGACATCGGCGCTTGCCGCGAAGTACCTCGCCCGTCCTGATGCCCGCTCGATGGCGATCATCGGTCTCGGCGCCCAGTCCGAATTCCAGGCGCTCGCCTTCCGCGCCCTTCTCGGCGTCAAGCGCCTTCAGGTCTTCGATATCGATGCGGAAGCCGCCGCCAAGTTCTGCAACAACCTCTCGGATATGGACTTCGACATCGTCGTCGCTGCCACGGCTGAAGAAGCCGTATCCGGTGCGGACATCATCACCACCGTTACCGCCGATAAGCGCAATGCCACGATCCTTTCCGACAACATGGTCGGCGCCGGCGTGCACATCAACGCGGTCGGTGGCGACTGCCCCGGCAAGACGGAGTTGCAGGGGGACATCCTGCGCCGCGCCGACGTCTTCGTCGAATATCCGGAACAGACCCGCATCGAGGGCGAGATCCAGCAGATGGCGCCGGACTTCCCGGTCATCGAACTCTGGCAGGTGATTGCCGGCGAGGCCGAAGGCCGTCGCTCGAGCGCCCAGATCACCATCTTCGATTCCGTCGGTTTTGCTACCGAAGACTTCTCGGCCCTGCGCTTCCTGCGCGACAAGATCCAGGGTACCGCATTCTACACCGAGCTCGACCTGACGACCCAGCCGGACCATCCGCGCGATCTCTACGGCCTGTTCCGGCAGCAGCCGGCGGTCCCTGCCGAGCGGAGTGCCGCATAACATGAAGAGACTGTCCGTACAGGCGCCGAAGGGCGTCGTGATGATCCGCCCGCACCACTTCGGCCCCAACCCGATGACGGCCAAGGACAATGCCTTCCAGGCGACCGACGCGGCGCGCCAGCCGACTGCGATCGCCAAGGCCGCCTATGACGAAGTGAGCCGCATGGCCGACGGGCTTTCGAACGCCGGCGTCGCAGTCCATCTCTTCGAAGATGAGACGACGACGCGGCCGGACTCGGTGTTCCCCAACAACTGGTTCTCGACCCATTCGGGTGGCCATGTCGCGATCTATCCGATGTATTCGGAAAGCCGCCAAAGCGAGCGCCGCTCCGACATCATCGAGATGCTGAAGAACGAGTACCGCGTTCAGGACGTGATCGATTACTCCGGCCTTGAAAAGGACGGCGTCTATCTCGAAGGCACGGGCGCCATGGTGCTCGACCATATCGGTCGCGTCGCCTATGCCGCACGTTCCAACCGCACCAATGAAGTGGCGCTAGAACGCTTCTGCACCCACTTCAATTTCGAGCCGATGATCTTCGGCGCGGTCGATCGCCAGGGCAACTCGATCTACCACACCAACGTGCTGATGTGCATCGGCACCGAGTTTGCGCTGATCGGCACGAGCATGATCCCGGATCTCGCCCGTCGCCAGGAGATCTGCTTGCGGCTTGAGGAAACCGGCCGCCAGGTCATCGATCTGACGCTGGAGCAAATCGAGAACTTCGCCGGCAATGCCATCGAACTCGACGGTGCCGATGGCCGCGTCGTGGTCATGTCGGCTCGCGCGCTCGCTTCGCTCCGCGCCGACCAGATCAAGGCGCTCGAAGTCTCTGCCCGTGTTCTCGCCTTCGACGTTCCGACCATCGAGCTCGCGGGCGGCTCCGTGCGCTGCATGCTCGCTGGCGTTCACCTGTCACGTCGGGAAAACGTGAACAAGCAACCGCTTTACGCCGCCATGTCCGATCGATAGAAGCACCTCATCCAAGCCAAAGGTACTACAAATGTCGCAGTCACGCCCCGTCTACCAGTTCAACAACATCATCGTCCGCACCCCGTCGAAGTCGGTCGTCAACGGCCTTCGCGCCGATGACCGCGGCAACCCCACCTTCGAAGGTGTAAAGGCAGAACACGATGCCTATATCGCGGCGATGAAGGACGCGGGCGTGAAGGTGACGGTGCTGCCGGCGCTCGAAGTCTTCCCGGACTCGATCTTCGTCGAAGATCCGGCGCTGGTCTTCACCGAAGGCGCGATCCTCTTGCGTCCGGGTGCCGAAACCCGCGTCAAGGAAACGCCGGAGATCGAGCCGACGCTTCGCGCCATGTTCGAAACGGTTCTCGATCTGCCAGGCACCGGCTTTGCCGATGGCGGCGACGTTCTGACCACCCGCGAAAGCGTGATGATCGGTCTTTCGGCCCGTACCAACAAGGTTGGCGCCGAAGCCCTTCAGGCCTGCCTGACCAAGCTCGGCCGCAAGAGCGAGATCGTTGCGACGCCGGAAGGCGTGCTGCACTTCAAGACTGATTGCTCGCTGCTCGACGACGAGACCGTGCTTTCGACCGCGCGCCTCGCCAAGTCCGGCGCCTTCGAGCGCTTCAAGCAGGTGATCATTCCCGAAGGCGAAGAGCCGGCAGCGAATGCGCTGCGCGTCAACGACGTCGTCATGGTCGGCTCGGACTTCCCGCGCACGATCGAGATGCTCGACAAGCTCGGCTACAAGGTCGTGCCGATGAAGACGACGGAGATCGGCAAGATCGACGCAGGTCTTTCCTGCATGTCGCTACGCTGGTTCAGCAACACGCTCTGATCCGACGCAATCCCCGAGGAGGAACATATGAAGACGTTGAAGACCGCCCTGTTCGCAGGGATCGCCCTTTCCATGGCTGCCGGCAGCGCGTTTGCCGAGGAGACGCTGCGCCTCGGCATGACGCCGGAGCCTTACATGCCCTTCACCCAGGTGAACGCCGGCGGCGAGTGGGAGGGCCTTGAAGCCGATCTCTCCCGCGCGCTCTGCGAGAAGATGGCCGTCAAGTGCGACATCAACCAGATGGCCTGGGACGGTCTCATCCCGTCGCTGAAGGAAAACAAGGTCGATTTCATCATCGGCGCCTTCTCGATCACCGACGAGCGCCGCCAGGTCGTCGATTTCTCGACGCCCTATTACACCGAAGGCACGTCCTTCGTTGGCTCCAAGGGTGACACGAGCGAGATCAAGACGGCCGACGCCGCCGACGGTTCTGGCAAGATCATCGACCCGGCAAGCGTCGAGGGCAAGATCATCGGCGTGCAGACGTCGAGCGTGCAGTCGGCCTATGTCGCCAAGTACCTGACCGGCGCCGAAGCCAAGAGCTACGACACCGCCGACAACTCGGTCGCCGACCTCATCGCCGGTCGCGTCGACTACGTGCTCATCCCCGACCTCTACATCCAGACCTTCCTGAAGACGCCTGAAGGCGCCGACTACGAGGTCAAGGTCGAAGTGCCGAAGAACGTCACGCTCGGCGAAGGCGTCGCCTATGCCGTCCGCAAGGGTGACGCTGCGACCCTCGACAAGGTCAATGCCGGCCTTGCCGCGCTCGAAAAGGACGGCACGACGCAGAAGCTCGTCGACAAGTGGATCTTCGGCAAGAAGTAAACCGGATTTCGGAGGGCGGCGGCCAGCGTCGCCGCCCTCATTCGCCAAAACCGGCCGCAGCGCCGGGGCACCATCGCAGCAACCGCTACAGCCACCTTGCCCGCACCGATCGGGCAGCGGCGTAGGGGCTGACGAGACAATCGGGAACAGGTAACGACGGATGGATTATTACTGGCAATTGCTTGCCTGGGGCGGCGAGGGCTGGGGCGACGATTTCGCCTGGGGCCTGGTGATGACCCTTCAGGTCTCCGTGGTCGCCTATGCGGTTGCGGTTCTCTTCGGCTTCCTGGGCGCTGCCGGCAAACTGTCGAAGCACCGGATCCCGCGTTTCCTTGCCGATATCTACACGACGGTCGTGCGCTCGCTGCCTGAGTTGCTCGTCATCCTGCTTCTTTATTTCTCGGTCGCGAGCGGTGCCGAGCGGCTGTTGAAGCACTTCGGGCTCGTCGCCGAAACCTTCCAGTTCAGCTCGTTCTGGGCGGCGATCATCGCGCTCGCCTTCGTCTCCGGCGCCTTCATGACCGAGGTGCTGCGCTCGGCCTTCCTCTCCGTGCCGCCGGGCCAGATCGAGGCGGCGGTTTCGATCGGCATGAACAGGCGCAAGGTCTTCACCCGCATCATCTTCCCGCAGATGATGCGCCACGCGGTCCCCGGCATGGGCAATCTCTGGCTGTCTATCACCAAGGAAAGCGCCATCATCAGCGTGCTCGGCTCCTTCAGCGAGCTGCTCTACACGGGCTATCGCGCGGCGGCAGGCACCAAGCAGTACATCTTCTTCTACGGGCTGACGGCCATTCTGTTTCTGGCAATTACGCTCGTGTCCGTCCTGGTGATCGCCCAGATCGAGCGCCGCCTCAATCGGGGGCACAACTGATGGAAACGATCTCCAACGTCGTCGGCTTCCTGCCGGCGCTGATCAAGGCGACACCGCTCACGCTGCTTCTGACGGCGGTCGCCGGCGTCTTCGGCCTCGTCATCGGCACGCTCGTGGCGCTCGCCCGGCTTTCCGGTCGCCGCGTGCTTTCGGTTCCGGCCTATGTCTTTACCTTCGCCTTCCGTGGTACGCCGCTTTTGGTGCAGATCTACCTGATCTATTACGGCCTCGGGCAAATCCTACCCGGCACCTGGGTGCGCCATAGCTTCCTCTGGCCCTATCTGCGTGACGGCCTCTGGTATGCGATCTTTGCACTCAGCCTCAACCAGGCGTCCTACAATGCCGAGGTCATCCGCGGCGCGATCAAGGCGATCCCGCGCGGCCAGATCGAGGCGGCAAAATCGATCGGCATGCGCTCGTCGATGGTCCTGCGCCGCATCACCCTGCCGCAGGCGTTCCGCTCGTGCCTGCCGGTTTTGACGGGTGACCTGATCATCCTGCTGAAGACGACGTCGCTTGCCTCGACCATCACCATTCTTGAGGTCATGGGCACCGCCCGCATGCTGCAGCGCCAGTCGCTGCTGATCTTCGAACCGCTGATTGCCGCCGGCATCATCTATTTCACCGTCGTGTTCATCCTGACGCGCGTCATGGGCGTGGTCGAGAAGCGGCTGACGCGCTACCGCACGGCGAAGGCATAAGAGGAGGAACGGACATGGCTGCATCAGCGCTTTCCGTAAACAACATTCACAAGAGCTTCGGATCCGTCGAGGTGCTGAAAGGCGTCTCCTTCGAGGCGAAGTCCGGCGACGTCATCTCGCTGATCGGCAGCAGCGGCTCGGGCAAGAGCACGCTTCTGCGCTGCATCAACTATCTGGAGACGCCGGACGAGGGCGAGATCTCCGTCTCCGGCGAGGTGATCCGCACCATCAAGGGCAAGGACGGCAAGTTCCATGCAGCCGACAAGCGGCAGCTCGAACATATCCGCACGCGCCTCGGCATGGTGTTCCAGAGCTTCAATCTCTGGTCCCACAAGACCATTCTCGAAAACATCATCGAAGGGCCGATCCACGTGCTCGGCATGACCAAGAAGGATGCGATCGGCGAAGCCGAACTGCTGATGGAGAAGGTCGGCATCACGCCCAAGCGCGACCACTATCCGAATCAGCTCTCGGGCGGTCAGCAGCAGCGCGCGGCAATCGCCCGCGCGTTGGCAATGAAGCCTGAGGTGATGCTTTTCGACGAGCCGACCTCGGCGCTTGATCCGGAACTCGTCAACGAGGTGCTGCTCGTCATCAAGAAGCTTGCCGAAGAGGGCCGCACCATGGTGATGGTCACCCACGAAATGTCACTCGCCCGTGATATCTCCAGCGAAGTGATCTTCCTGCACAAGGGTTTGGTCGAAGAACGCGGCGCCCCCCAGCAGATGATGCGTGACCCGCAATCGGCGCGCCTGCGCCAGTTCCTGCAGATGGCTTGAGGAAACCCCGATGCGCGACACCAATTTTTCCGAGTTCCTGCCCGAACTCGTCGATATCCGCCACAAGCTGCACGAAATGCCCGAGATCGGCCTTTCCGAGGTGAAGACCTCGGAGTTCGTTGCGGGACTGCTGCAGTCCTGGGGTTTCGAGGTTACGCGCGGTCTTGCGATAACCGGCATCGTTGCAACGCTGAAGCGTGGCAACAGCAACCGCGCCATCGGCTTTCGCGCCGACATGGACGCGCTCCCGATGCACGAAGAGACCGGTCTTGCTTACCAGAGCAAGCATCCGGGCGCGATGCATGCCTGCGGCCATGACGGCCACACCAGCATGCTGCTCGGTGCCGCCTGGGCGCTGTCGAAGGACGAAAGCTTCAACGGTACGGTTCATTTGATCTTCCAGCCGGCCGAGGAAAACTTCGGCGGCGGCAAGCTGATGATCGAAGACGGCCTTTTCGAGCGCTTCCCTTGCGAGCGGGTCTATGCGCTTCACAACTGGCCGGGTCTTCCGGTCGGCCAGTTCTCCAGCCGCGCCGGTGCCATGGCGGCATCGATCGACGTGCTGACGCTGACGATCAAGGGTAAGGGCGGCCACGGCGCCCAGCCGGAACTGACGGTCGACCCGGTCGTCGTCGGTTCCAGCGTGGTGATGGCGCTGCAGACGCTGGTGTCGCGCAATGTGTCGCCGCACCAGCCGTCCGTGTTGACGGTCGGCTCGTTCCAGGCGGGTTCGGCCTCGAATATCATTCCGGATACCGCAGTGCTGGAAATCAGCATGCGCGCGATGGATCCTGTTGTCCGCAAGCAGTTGCAGGAGCGCGTCGAGCAGGTCGCCCGCCTGCAGGCGGAAAGCTACAACGCCGAAGCCGTCTTTGACTGGCAGGTCGGGTATCCCGCGACGATCAACGATGCTGAGGCGGTCGAGGATGCGCGTGCGGTGATCGCCGACACATTCGGCGCGGATGCCTATGTCGAACTGCCCGAGCCGCTGATGGGCAGCGAGGACTTCTCCTTCCTGCTGGAAAAGGTGCCGGGCGCCTATGTGCTGATCGGCAATGGCGACAGCAGCGGGCTGCACACAACCCGCTACGATTTCAACGACGACATCCTTGAGCGCGGCGCGACCTATTTCTACCAGCTCGCACGCGCAGCGCTCGTTTAAGCGCGCGGCATCAATTGCCCGGCCGCTCAGGTGGCCGGGTGCAGGTCGCCGAAGACCGTCGGGATCAGTTCCGACACGGTTGGGTGGATATGAACCGCGTGCGTGATCGTCGTGTAGGGCTTGCCCGCATACATCACGTCGAGGATGCTCTGCACAGCCTCGTCGCCGCTCGTTCCGAGGATCGATGCACCGAGGATCTCCTTGCTGTCGGCGTCGACGATCACCTTCATGAAGCCTTCAGTCTCGCCCTTTTCCACGGCGCGGCCGACGCGGGTCATCGGCCTCGTACCGATGAGCAGCTTGCGCCCCGACTTGCGCGCCTCGGTCTCGGTCATGCCGGCGCGGCCGAGCGGCGGATCGATGAAGAGGCCGTAGGTTGAAATGCGATCGCTGACCTTCCGCGCCTCTCCGTCGAGCAGATTGGCGGCGATGATCTCGAAGTCGTTATAGGCCGTGTGGGTGAAGGCGCCGCCACCGTTGCAATCACCCATCGCGAAGATGTGCGGCACGTTGGTCTTAAGCGTCTCGTCGACTTCAACATAGCCGCGGGCGTCAGTCTTGACGCCGCTCCGGCCGAGATCGAGGTCGTCCGTGTTCGGCCGGCGGCCGGTTGCCAGCAGCAGGTGAGAGCCGACGATCTCGGGTGCGCCCGCCGTGCAATCCACGCCGGCGACGACATCGTCGCCGCTCCTGGCAAAGCGGATGCATTCGGCATTGAGGCGAAACTGGATGCCCTCTTTTTCGAGGATCGCGAGAATGGCGTCTGAAACGTCCGCATCCTCCCGGCCGATCAACCGCGGCCCCTTCTCGATTACGGTGACCTCGGAGCCGAAGCGACGGAACATCTGCGCAAACTCGAGTCCGATATAGCTGCCGCCGACGACGATCAGGTGGCGGGGCAGGGTGTCGAGATCCATGATCGAGACGTTGGTGAGATAGGGCACCTCCGCGACACCAGGGAAATCCGGGGTTGCGGCGCGTCCGCCGACATTCAGAAAGATCTGGTCGGCCGAGAGCAGCGCGGCGCCGACTCGGATCTCATGCGGGCTTTCGAAGCGCGCATGGCCTTCGAAGACTGTGCAGTTCTCCATGCCTTTCAGCCAGTTTTCGATGTTTCCCCGGGACGTGAACCGCACCGTGTCCTTGCGCGCCATGACGCGGGTAAAGTCGATGGTGATGGGACCGGTCGTCACGCCATAGTCCGCGCCCCGTCGCGCCAGATGCGCGGCATAGGCGCTCGCGACCATCGCCTTGGTCGGCATGCAGCCGGTGTTGACGCAGGTGCCGCCGAAGTGCTTGCGCTCGATCAGCGCGACGGTTTTGCCCGCTGCCGTCAGCCGGCCGGCAAGCGATGGGCCGGCCTGGCCGGCACCGATGATGATTGCGTCGAAATGTTTCGTCATGAGACCGAGGACACCACCCAGAGTGCGAGGAGAACGGCAACAGCATCCTCGAGAAGGGCGATCGGCAGGTCCTTGCCGCCGATGGCCGCGACGAGGCGCTTGCGGGCTTCATAGCCGCCGAGCGTGCCGATGACGGCACCGATGACGCCGGCGACCAATCCTTGGAGCATAGCATGTCCGGTCAATCCGAGCGCGGCCCCGCAGAACGCGCCGCTGACGATGCGGGCGCCGAACTGTTGCGGCACCTTTCGGCTCGGTGTGCTCGGCAATTGGTCGGTGACGAACTCAACTAGGGCCAGGAGGCCGAAGATGTAAGGTGTGAAGCGAAAGCCCATGAAGGCCGCCCAGGTACCGCTGAGCGGCAGCCATCCCGCGGCTGCGCCAATACTGACGGCGGCGGGTGCGGTCATGGTGCGCAGGCCAGCGACCACGCCGATAATGAGCGTCAGAAAATAGATCGACATCGTGTCCCCGAACGTTCGCCGGGCGAACCCAAGCCACCAGCCCCCAAGCGGTTCGGGTCGAGCGGCATCGCAACCAAGAGTGAAAGCGGATGTTTCTGGCGGGCCGCGATCAGAGTGGCCGACAACGCCGGCGATTGCAACGCCCAATCAGCTACCGCCATAAACGGTAGTCTATGCTTTCGATCGTGTTTATCAATGTAGGAAAATATTCGCCTGCCACAGTCTCTGGATGCAACCCTATTTTTTGCCGGGGGCTGACATATATGGAATGGCTTGCCCCGACGGAGCGGACGTTCCGTGATCAAACTTGCGCATCGAAATCCGAGGAGAAACCTATGCGCCTGACCAGACTGCTTATCGGAACTGCCCTTGCCTTGACCATGACTGCCGCGGCGGCGAGCGCCGATGTGGTCGTATCCTCGAAGATCGACACGGAGGGCGGGGTGCTTGGCAACATCATCCTTGCCGTGCTCAACGCCAACAACATCAAGACGGTCGATCGCGTCCAGCTTGGGGCGACGCCGGTCGTACGCAAGGCGATCGCCGCCGGCGAGATCGACATCTATCCGGAATATACGGGCAATGCCGCCTTCTTCTTCGAAAAGGCCGACGATCCGGTCTGGAAGGATGCTGCCAAGGGTTACCAGACGGCCAAGAAGCTAGACTACGATGTCAACAAGATCGTCTGGCTGACGCCATCGCCGGCCAACAACACCTGGGCGATCGGCCTGCGCAAGGAAGTCGCCGACGAAAACAAGCTGAAGACGCTGAGCGATTTCGGCAAGTACATCGCTGGCGGCGGCAAGGTCGTGCTGGCGGCGTCGTCGGAATTCGTGAATTCGGCCGCCGCACTGCCGGCGTTCCAAACCACCTACGGCTTCACCTTGAAGCAGGACCAACTGATCACGCTTTCCGGCGGTGATACCGCGGCGACGATCGCGGCCGCGGCAAACCAGACCAACGGTGCGAACGCAGCCATGGTCTATGGCACCGACGGCGGCATCGCCCCGTCCGGCCTCGTGGTCCTGGAAGACGACAAGGCCGTCCAGCCCGTCTATCAGCCGGCCCCGATCATTCGCGAAGCGGTGCTCAAGGAAAACCCGCAGATCGAGGAACTCTTGAAGCCCGTGTTCGAGAAACTGGACCTGGTGACGCTGCAAGACCTGAACGGTCGCGTGCAGGTCGGCGGCGAACCGGCCAAGGCGGTCGCCGAGGACTTCCTGAAGAAGAACGGCTTTCTGAAATAAGTTGACGGAGATCCGGGACGCTGGTCGGATGGCTGGCGTTCCGGGGATAGGCCTGCAGGTGCCGGAGATGCGCCGGCACAGGCGGGGAGGGAATGTGGTTTGAAAGCACTCCGCTTTGACAAGCTCGGAGCGATCATTGCGGCCCTGGCGCTCGGCGGCGCCTTCATAGCGCCTTTTGCAACGTTTCGTGCTAACCGTATCGTCGCCGGTGAGGTCAAGTCGGTGGCCGACGCCCTGCCTGCGGGGTGGAGTGCCGTGCTGCTGGGCATCGTGGTCTGCGCGGTCATCGTCGCGCTGGTCCGATCGCCCGCTTACCTGCGTCTCGCTGCCGCCTTTGTCGCGCTCGCCGCGCTGGCGCTCGGCATCGGCGTTGCCGCCACGCATCTGACACCCGAAGCCAACACCTATGCCCGCGTCTCGCCGGCTTCGGGCTTCTGGATCATGCTCTTTGCCTTCGGGTTGCTCGCCGCCGACGCCTTGACGCGACTGCGCCCGGCGCCCTTCGTGCGCATCGTCGTTCTCGCCGTCGTGCTGGCCTTTGCTTCGGCCATCCTTCTCGCCGGCGCCTGGGACGGCCTGTCGATTCTCAAGGAATATGCAAGCCGGGTGGACACGTTTTGGGCGGAGGGCCGCAAGCATGTGACCCTGGCGCTCGGTTCGCTCGTGGCTGCGACCCTCGTCGGCATCCCCCTCGGCATCCTCTGCCACCGCGTCACGCGGCTGCGCGATGGGTTGCTCGGCGTCCTGAACGCGATCCAGACGATCCCGTCGATTGCGCTCTTCGGCATTCTCATCGCGCCGCTCGGCTGGATCGCCCTCCATGTGCCGGGTGCGGCTGCCATCGGCATTCGTGGCATCGGTGTTGCCCCGGCCTTTGTTGCGCTCTTTCTCTATTCGCTGCTGCCTGTCGTCGCCAACACCGTCGTCGGTCTGGCAGGCGTTCCGCGGGACGCGAATGATGCCGCGCGTGGCATCGGCATGACCGATTGGCAGCGGCTGGTCGGCATCGAATTTCCGCTGGCCTTCCCGGTGATCCTCACCGGCATCCGCATCGTGCTCGTCCAGAATATCGGCCTTGCGACCATTGCCGCGTTGATCGGCGGCGGCGGCTTCGGCGTCTTCGTCTTTCAGGGCGTCGGTCAGACCGCGATGGACCTCGTGCTGCTCGGCGCCGTCCCGACGGTCGTGCTGGCGTTCGGCGCGGCGATCGTGCTCGACGCGGTGATCGAGATGGCCACACCCAACACCAGGCAGGCAGAGGCCGCATGATCGAGATCGAGAACATCACCAAGCGATATGGCGAAAGCACCGTTGTCGACGACGTCAGCCTGACGATCGCGCCGCGCACCGTCACCGTCGTCGTCGGCACCTCCGGCTCCGGCAAGACCACGCTCTTGCGCATGGTCAACCGGCTGGTTGAGCCGACCTCGGGCGCGATCCGTCTCGATGGCGAGGACAATCGTTCGCTGCCCGGTTATGAGTTGCGCCGGCGGATCGGCTACGCAATCCAGGGGCACGGTCTGTTTCCCCATCGCACCGTCGCCCAGAACATCGCGACCGTGCCGACCTTGCTCGGATGGGAACGGGCGCGCATCGATGCGAAGGTGGAAGAACTCCTGCGCCTTTTCCAACTCGATCCCGCAGATTTCGGTCCACGCTTCCCACACGAGCTTTCCGGCGGCCAGCAGCAGCGCGTGGGCGTTGCCCGGGCGCTTGCCGCCGAGCCGAAGGTGCTCTTGATGGACGAGCCCTTCGGGGCGCTCGATCCGATCATCCGCGCCAAGGCGCAGGACGACCTGCTTGCCATCCAGAAACACTTCCAGACGACGATCATTCTCGTCACCCACGATATGGAAGAGGCCTTTCACCTCGCCGATCGCATTGCCGTCATGGACAAGGGCAAAGTGGTGCAGTACGCGACCCCCGCCGAAATGCTGCTGAAACCGGCCACGCCCTTCGTCGAAAGCCTGATCGGGGCGGGCGAACGGCCCTACCGCCTGCTCGCGATCGCGCCGGTCTCGAGCGCGGTTGAGCCCGGGGCCGCCGAAGGCGCGCCGATATCGAGCGATGCCAGCCAAAGGGAAGCCCTGGCCGAACTCCTCTGGTCCGGACGAGATGCGTTGCCGGTGGCAGGTCCCGACGGCGCCGTAATCGGCAGGGTCAGCCTGGAGGGGTTGGCCAAACGCGCGGCCGGTCCAGCCTGATGCCGAAGCTCGCCACTCTCATTCGCATCGCGGTTTTCCTGGTTCTCGTCGCGTTCCTGCTGCAGCCCCATTGGTTCGAGCCGCTGCTGCGGCCGCTGGTGCAGGACAACGCCCCTGTCATCTACAACCAGGGAAGCCTGCTGCACCTGACGTTCTTGCATCTGCGCACGGTGGCGCTGGCGGTGGCAGCGGCCGCGCTGGTTGCGCTTGCGCTTGCCATTCTCGTCACACGCGCGTCCGGAGCAGAATTCCTGCCGCTGTCGCGCAGCCTGGTGAATATCGGTCAGACCTTTCCGCCCGTCGCGGTTCTTGCGCTCGCTGTTCCGATCTTCGGTTTCGGCGAAAAGCCGACGCTGATCGCGCTTTTTCTCTATGGCCTGCTGCCGATTTTCGAGAATGCGCTGACGGGGCTGACGACCTTGCCTTCGTCCGTCATGGAGGCGGCGCGCGGCGCCGGCATGACCAGCGGCCAGCGGCTTCTCAAGGTGGAGTTGCCGCTGGCGATGCCGGTGATCCTGGCGGGTATCCGGCTTTCGGTCGTCATCAGCCTGGCAACCGCCACGATCGGATCGACGGTCGCCGCAAAAACACTCGGCGAAGTAATCATCGCCGGGCTGCAATCGAACAACCTTTCCTTCGTCGTCCAGGGCGGCCTGATCGTCGCAACGCTTGCGGTGCTTTTGCACGATGGGTTGCAGGCGGCGGAGCGGAAGCTTGCCGCGCGGATGGGGCGCTAGGCGCAGGCGGTGGAGATGCGCAACCGGGCAATCGGCCGGCTGTCTCAGCAAACTGCCGTTACCCGTGTTAGGATGGCCGATGCTCTACCGCGGCGCCAAAAGTCCTGTTGTCAGGGACATGGGTGGATTCAAGGTCAGGCTCAACATGCCCGGCTGGCTGTTGCCATGGCCGCGCGACCATGGCTACGGACCGCTCGCGATGGTCGCCGAAACGATATTGGATCCTGGCAGGCTGGTCGCCATGCACGAGCACAGGAACGACGAGATCCTGTCATGGGTGCCGGAAGGGGTCATGCGCCACGACGACCGGGCGACCGGCAGACTGGTCACCGATCGCGCGCATCTGATGGTGATGAACGCCGGGCAAAGCTTCTGGCATTCGGAGGAAACCTTGTCTGGTGATCCTCCGCTGCGCATGCTGCAAATTCTCGTGCGCCCCCACAGCGTCGATCTCCCGCCAAACATTCAGTACGGTCCGATCGAGCCGGCGCCCCTCAATTGCTGGCGGCATCTCGTTGGGGCCGAGGGGGAGGGAGCGCCATTCTACGTGCGCAACGCCATCGATTTCTTCGATCTCCGGCTCGAGGCGACGGCAAAGGTGGCGTTTCCCCGGAAGGAGGGGAGGCACCTTTACTTCTATGTGTTCTCCGGTTCGGTGGAAGTCGGGGGCGTCCGGTTTGACGAGGGAGATCAGGGGCTCCACCAGTCGGACGGACCATTGGACCTCGTCGGCATCGGCAACGCGCTGATCGTCGCGTTCCTGATCGATCCGCGGGCGCCGGCAGCGCGCAAGGGGACGGTCGGCGATCATCCCAAGATCCCGTCACCCGTTCTGGCGCGGACCTTGCTGACACTGCTACGCTTGCGCGATCGTCTCCGACGGAGGAGCTAAGTGGATCAGCGACCCCTCACGCAACGTGCAGTGGTCTGGACCGCTTTCCTCCTGCCGTAGAGTTGCGATGCGTGCACCCTTCTTGGTTGTCTGTAGAATGCCTGCTTTGTCGGCATTTGCCTGAGATATGAAAATGAATTTCACAATTTTACAAAATATGCGGATTTGAGTTGACGGCCTGAAAAAACTGTCCCAGTCTGCGAAAATAAATTACGCCAAAAGGCAGGGGAACAGGACGAGCATGAAAGTTGGCATCATCGGACTCGGATTCCGTTTGGGTTATCTCGGCTATGTCTTCAAGGCCATGGACGAGAGCTTCGAAATCGCCGGATACGTCGATCCGAACCCGGCCGGTCTGGCCACGCTCACCGAAAAAGGCATCTCGCCTGGCAAGGCCTACGCGACGCCCGAAGAACTGATCGCCAACGAGAAGCTCGATCTCCTGATGATCGGCTCGCCCAACCACATGCACCTCGACCACATCCGGATCGGCCTTGAAG
Organism: Ensifer sp. Root423; assembly: GCF_001426275.1. Taxonomy (NCBI): domain Bacteria; kingdom Pseudomonadati; phylum Pseudomonadota; class Alphaproteobacteria; order Hyphomicrobiales; family Rhizobiaceae; genus Ensifer; species Ensifer sp. Root423. The sequence goes on from NZ_LMEG01000023.1 coordinate 220,153, forward strand.
CCGGCCTGAAGGTCTTCAGCGAAAAACCGATCGTCACGACGATCCAGGAAAGCCTGGAACTCGCAGCGCTGATGGCGAAGTTTGGCCATGAACGGCTGATGGTCGGTCTCGTGCTGCGCTACGCGCCGATGTACCGCGACCTCCGCCAGGCGCTTGCCGAAGGCAAGCTAGGGCAGGTGGTCTCGATTGAGGCTTCCGAGCATATCGAGCCCTATCATGGCGCCTTCTTCATGCGCGACTGGCGCCGCTACGAGCGCTATTCCGGCAGCTTCATGCTGGAGAAATGCTGCCACGACCTCGACCTCTACAATGGCGTCGTCGGAGCCCGGCCGGAACGCGTCGCAAGTTTTGGCGGCCGCAAGAGCTTCATCCCTGCCAACGACCCGGCCCGCGAAGGCATCAACGACCTCGAACTCTTCCATCGCAAGCCGAGCGGCTGGATGGGGTCCGACAAGGTGTTCGACAGCGACGGCGACATCATCGACTACCAGGTGGCGATCGTCGAATACGCCAACGGCGTCGGCATGAACTTCCACACCAATCTCAACGTGCCGGATCAGTTCCGCCGCTTCTGCATCATGGGCTCGCGCGGCATGGCCGAGGGCGATTTCATCCGCGGTTACTTCGACGTACACGAGATGCTGACCGGCAAGAAGGTCATCGAGAACAAGTACAAGGCCACCGAACTGTCGCAGCACTATGGTGCCGACGAGCAGATGGCAACCGACATCATCGGCCACGTCCGCGACGGCCGACCTCTGCCGGTTTCGACGCGCGATGCGCTGGAAGCCGGCATTCTGGCGCTCTCCATGGACGAGGCTCGGCGCAAGAAGAGCGTCATAGACCTCCGGCCCATATGGGACCGTTTCGACGAAGCCCTGCATTCCCGCGCGGCGTAAGGGGAGGCGACGGATGAGTGTTCAACGCAGCACAGTCATCTTCGCCTGGATCCTGCTTCTTCCTGCTGTTCTTTACGTCACGGTGATCGTCGCCTATCCGCTGGTCGACACCTTCATCCTGTCGTTTACGGACGCGTCGCTGAAGAAGACGACCAATTGGGTCGGCTGGACCAACTACGACAAGATCTTCAACGAGACCTTCGCCGAGGTCATCTTCCGGACCTTCATCTGGACGTTCTTTTCGGTGTCGATCAAGATGATCATCGGCGTTTTCGGCGCAACGATGCTGAACGCGGCCGTTCCCGGCCGGGCGCTTTTCCGTCTGCTCACCATGCCGCCATGGATCGTGCCGATGGCCATCGGCATCTTCATGTGGGGCTGGATGTACAACGGCCAGTTCGGGATGATCTCCGGCGTGCTGCAGAACATGGGGTTGTCGAACGGGCCGATCGCCTTCCTCGCCCGCGGAGAGACTGCCTTCTGGGCGACGATCATCACGGACGTGTGGATCGGCGTGCCGCTGGTGACGCTCTATATGCTGGCAGCCATGCAGGCGATCCCGCAGGATCTCTATGAGGCCGCGTGGACCGATGGGGCAGGGCGTTTCTATCGCTTCCGCCGCATCACGTTGCCTCTGCTCGTGCCGTCGCTGATCACCATGTCGATGCTGTCGCTGATCGCGACCTTCAACTCGTTCGATATCATCTGGATCCTCACCCAGGGTGGACCCAACGGTGAGACGACGACGATGATCATCGACACCTATCGCACCGCGATCGGGTCGAAGAAGTATGGCGAAGGGGCAGCGCGCGCCGTGCTGATCTGCATCTTCCTGTCGATCTTCTGCTTTGCCTATTTCCGGGTGACGAGCCGCCTTTCTCAGGGGGAACAGAAATGAGCCAGCCTGCCCTGATCAATCGCTACCGCTGGTACGAGCTTGTCGGAATCTATGCCGGTATCTTCGTGTTCCTGTGCTTTATCCTGGCGCCCTTCGTCGAGGGCTTTCTGGTGTCGCTGAAGCCGCTCGGGCTGCTGTTCTCGTCACCCTATCGCTTCTGGCCGGAAAACGGCTCGTTCGCCGCCTACTTTACGATGTGGGAGAGCGTGCCGGGCTTTGCCCGCTACATCTTCAATTCCTTCTTCATCTCCACCATCGTCACGGCCATCGTGCTGGTGCTGGTCATACCCGCTGCCTATGCCTTCGCCCGCTTCAACTTCCGTGGCGCCGGCGTGCTTTTGGGGGCATTCCTTGCCGTCAACATGTTTTCGGGCGCGGTGCTGCTGATCCCGCTCTTCCGGCTGATGCGCACCTTCGGCGTCCTCAACACCTATCTGGCCATGATCGTGCCGGGCGTTGCCTTCCTGATCCCGTCGGCGATCTGGCTGTTGCGCACCTACATGATGCGCATCCCGCGTGAACTGGACGAGGCCGCCTTCGTCGACGGAGCCAGCCACTTCTATACGCTGCGCCGGGTGATCCTGCCGATCGCCATGCCCGGCATCACCGTGGTGGCGATCACCACCTTCATCGGCGCCTATGCTCAGCAGTTTATCTACGCGCTGACCTTCAATTCCAAGAGCGAATACATGCCGCTTCCTGTCGGGCTGTTTGCCTATTTCGGACGCCAGGAAGTGGTCTGGAACGAACTGATGGCGGCAAGCTTCGTCGGCATCGCGCCGGCCGTCGTCGTGATCTTCCTCTTGCAACGCTATCTCGTCAGCGGGCTCACCGCGGGCGCGGTGAAACAATAAGACTTAAGTCAACCACCAGAGAACGGGAGCATAAAAACGTGTCTATTCAATTCAAGACGGGGGTGCTCGCCCTTGCCCTGCTCGGCTCGACCGCGCTGGGCGCCGTGACCGCCAAGGCGGCCGACCAGGAGATCAGCTGGATCTACTGCGGCGACACCATGGATGCGGTCCACCAGAAGTACATCAAGCAGTGGGAAGAGAAGAACCCGGGCTGGAAGGTAACGCCTGAAGTCGTCGGCTGGGCCCAGTGCCAGGACAAGGCAACGACCCTTGCCGCCGCCGGCACACCGGTCGCCATGGCCTATGTCGGGTCGCGCACGCTGAAGGAATTTGCACAGAACGACCTTATCGTTCCCGTGCCGATGACGGACGACGAAAAGAAGACCTACTACCCCAACATCGTCGATACCGTGACCTTCGACGACAACCAGTGGGGCGTTCCGATCGCCTTCTCGACCAAGGCGCTCTACTGGAACAAGGACCTGTTCAAGCAGGCCGGCCTCGATCCGGAAACGCCGCCGAAGACCTGGGCTGAAGAGATCGAATTCGCCAAGACGATCAAGGAAAAGACCGGCATTGCCGGTTACGGCCTGCCGGCCAAGACCTTCGACAACACCATGCACCAGTTCATGCACTGGGTGTACACCAACAACGGCAAGGTCATCGACGGCGACAAGATCGTCATCGACAGCCCGCAGGTGCTCGCAGCGCTGCAGGCCTACAAGGACATCACGCCTTTCTCTGTTGAAGGCGCCACCGCCTACGAACAGAACGAAATCCGCGCCATCTTCCTTGACGGCAAGGTCGGCATGATCCAGGCGGGCTCGGGTGCCGCAACGCGCCTGAAGGAAACCAAGGTCAACTGGGGCGTAGCACCGCTGCCGCTCGGCCCGGAAGCAAAGGGCGAGGGCACGCTGCTCATCACCGACAGCCTGGCGATCTTCAAGGGCTCGGGCGTTGAGGAGAAGGCGATCGAATTCGCCAAGTTCATCACCTCGCCAGGACCGCAGGGCGAATACGAGCTTCAGGGCGGCGCTGGCCTGACGCCGCTGCGTCCGTCGCCGATGGTCGATGAGTTCGTCAAGAAGGATCCCTATTGGAAGCCGTTCATCGACGGCATCACCTATGGTGGTCCCGAGCCGCTCTTTACCGACTACAAGGGCTTCCAGAACGTCATCATCGAGATGGTTCAGTCGGTCGTGACCGGAAAGGCTGAGCCGGCCGACGCCTTGAAGAAGGCGGCTTCCAGCCTCGAAGAGTACAAGTAAGGCCACCGGGGCCGCGCGCCGACAAGATCGGTTCGCGGCCCCACCTAACTCTGCTATAAATGAGCCGCTTCTCGCCGGTGGCCGGAGACAGTTTCTTGGGACAGCTCAATCTCAATCGGGTTCAGAAATTCTACGGGACGTTCGAGGTGCTGAAAAGCATCGACCTCGAAGTCAGGAACGGTGAGTTCGTCGTTTTCGTCGGGCCCTCCGGTTGCGGCAAATCGACCTTGCTCAGGATGATCGCTGGTCTCGACGAGACCAGCTCGGGGGACATCCTGATCGAGAACAAGCGCGTCAACGATCTGCCGCCGGTCAAGCGCGGGATCGCCATGGTCTTCCAGTCCTACGCGCTCTATCCGCACATGTCGGTCTTCGAGAACATCGCCTTTCCGCTTCGCGTGGAAAAGATGGCCGAGGAGAAATTGAAAGCCAAGGTGGAGCATGCCGCGCGCATCCTGCACCTGGACCAGCGGCTGCAGCAGAAGCCGGGCATGCTTTCGGGTGGCCAGCGCCAACGTGTCGCGATCGGGCGGGCGATCGTGCGCGAGCCGAAGATCTTCCTATTTGACGAGCCGCTCTCAAACCTCGATGCGGCCCTTCGGGCCGACATGCGCATCGAACTGGCGAAACTGCACCGGCAACTGAAAGCAACGATGATCTACGTCACGCACGACCAGGTCGAAGCGATGACGATGGCGGACCGGATCGTCGTTCTCAATGCCGGTGAGATTGCCCAGACCGGCGCGCCGCTCGAGCTCTACCACAAGCCGGCCAATACCTTCGTTGCCGGCTTCATCGGCAACCCGAAGATGAACTTCCTGCCGGTCACCTGCAAGGGCGTCAGCGATGCCGGCGTCGAGGTCGATTACAAGGGGCAGACGGCGGTCATCCCCGTCACCCCGCAAAGCGGCCTTGCCGGGCGCACGCTGACGCTTGGCGTGCGGCCGGAGCATATCATGCTCGGGTCCGGCGACCTGACCCTCAAGGTGACGCCAACGGTCATCGAACGGCTCGGCGCCCATACGGTCGCCTATGCGGCTATCGGTGGTGAGGGCGAGAACTTCTGTGCCATGCTGCCGGGAACAGCAGCTGTGCGACCGGAGGAGACCATCCAGACAGGCATCAAGGCAGTCGATTGCCACCTGTTCGACGAGGCTGGCCTCGCGCTCGAACGTCGCGTCGAGTTGACCGACATCGATATGGGCGTGCTCGACCCCGCGGCTGCCTGACGTCGTCGAAGCCAGGATCATGGTCGCGGCCAATCAGGGCGCGGCCAGTGTTTGGCCGTTGTGGCTGGATATCCGGCAGCTCTACCTGTAAGGATTGCCGGTCGCCGACGCCCTCTATTCAAAGGCGATCAAGCGCACTTGGATAGAGCATCATGACGCTTGGCCGCTATACGGAACTTCCCCATCTGGCCGACGCCAATGCCGGGATCGAAGCCGTCTGGGCGTCTGTCAGTCGCAACGAGGGCAGCTACCGGGTCCTGCCGGATGGGCGATGCGACATCATCCTCCGATTTGCGCTGAACGCCCTGCCACTCCGCGAGCTGACGCCGATCGTGACCGGTCCAACCACGGGCTATTGCGATGTTCCGCTGGAACCCGGCGCCGCCTTCGTCGGCGTGCGCCTGCGACCTGGCCATTTCCAGAGAATTCTGGGCCTGGAGCCGATCCGGTTGCACGGTGACGCCCTGATCGGCGCAGCGGTTCTGGGTCAATGGCCCGACATGGCCGCCCTTTGCGTGCCGGCATCGGACCAGCAGGAGCTTGCCGGCCGCCTGGTGCGGTTTGTCCGCAAGCGTGATGCCGAGAGCGACTTTGAAGTGGCGCCGCTCGGCCGCAACATCATAAGCGCGCTGCACGCCTCGGGCGGGCGGCTGCGCATCGCCGAGCTTGCCGCGATGCACGGTGTCTCCGAGCGCACCGCCAGACGCGTTCTCCTTCGCGCAACTGGGCTCACGCCGAAGGCGTTTGCCGCCATCATCCAGTTCCATCGCGCCTTGCGGCTGTTGCGGGATCACCATCTCAGTCCTGCGGATGCCGCGTTCGAAGCCGGTTTCGCCGACCAATCCCACATGACCCGGGTCTTCCGGCGCCTGGGCGGGTTCTCGCCGGCGCGCTTGCCCGAAGTCACACTGGTGACGATCTCGGACTGATGTCCGAATTGTTCAAGATCAGAGCCTGGCAATGAATGATGATCGCCCGTAACCGTTCGCGCTGCTTCGGGTAGCGCGCTTAGCGCGTTGCCGACTTCGGCGGCGAGTAACCCTTGGAGACGAACCATGGCCGTCCGTTTCGGATACACAATCCTCTATGTTCCCGATGTGCCGGCAACGGTCTCGTTTTATGAGGCTGCCTTTGGTCTGAAGCGCAGGTTCGTACACGAAAGCAGCCTCTATGCGGAGATGGAGACGGGTGTGACGGCTCTGGCCTTTGCCAGCGAAACCATGGCGGAGCTGAATGGTCTTGCTGTTCGCGCGAACCGCAGGAGCGATCTTGCCGCCGGGTTCGAAATCGCGCTGGTCTGCTCTGCACCGCACGAGGCCTATGAAAAGGCTGTTTCGGCCGGAGCATCGCCGGTGAAGCCGCCGGAAGAAAAGCCGTCGGGGCAAGTGGTCGGCTATGTTCGCGATCTCAACGGCTGCCTTGTCGAACTCTGTTCCGCCACGCCCGCCTAGCCGCCCGGCCCGACCACGCAACCCACGAACGCCATGACTCAGGAGGAGCCCACCTGTGCGCCCGACCACTGCCTCGCCCTGCATCACGACCACCCAGATCGCCGCGTCGCGAGACTTCTATCAGACATATTTCGCCGCACGGCTGACGTTTGACTGCAGCTGGTACATCAGCCTGGAACTCGGCCAAGGCCTGTCCCTCCAGTTCATGGAACCGCAACAGGGGCAGCCTGTGTGCAACACCGAAGGCCTCACCTACAATTTCTGCGTCGCAGACGTCGACGGCGAGTATAGCCGGATCAGGGCAGCAGGCCTTGCCCCGGCGTTGCCGATCGAGGATCACCCATGGGGAGATCGTGGCTTCGCCGTAAAGGATCCGAACGGTGTCCTGCTCTATATCTACTCGAATCGCGAACCCGCGCCGGAGTTCAAGCCGTTTGTCATCGCTTCGGGTGCGGCATGATGGATGACCGGATCCAGACCCTTCTGCGGGAGATCGAGCTTCATCGCGGCGATCAGTTCGTGATCGTCACCCGACTACGGGAAATCGCGCTTGCCTCGGGTCCTGCAGTCACCGAAGAGGTAAAGTATGGCGGCATCCTGTTTTCGTCCAAGGACAGCTTCTGCGGCGTCTTTTCCTACGCCCAACACGTGACGCTGGAGTTTAGCCGGGGCGCCGCTTTGCCCGATCCACATGCCGTCCTGGAGGGTTCAGGCAAGCTTCGCCGCCACATCAAGCTCCTGGGCCCGGCGGATATAGATGAGAAACAAGTCGCGCTATACATCAAGATGGCTCGCGAGGCTGCCGATCGCTGAAGGGTCGGTTGCGCCCGGCGACGGTGCCGCAAACCTCAGGCCGCGCCCTTCTCGGTTCCGTGCGGGTTGTCGACCTTCGGCCAGATGTTCTTCGGCGCGCGCTTGTAGTCGGTCTTGGCGGGATTGTTCGGGTAAGGCGTGCCGGCCGAACAATAGAGGATTTCGGACGCGATCTTGGAGAACGAGGCGTAGAAGTGGTTGGTCGACTTGATGACCAGGATCTTCTTGCTTGTCGGGTCGATGCCCATCACCGAAAACAGGCTTGGATCGAAGCTCTGCGCGCGGGTCGAGTTGAGGATGATGTCGATGCCTTTGAAGCGAATGTGGGCCGCATCGCCGAAGGGGGCGAAGCTCTCGCCGAAGCGCATCTCGGCGTCGCGCACCAGCTTGACCACCTTGACCGTGCCATCGACCGGATTGCCGGTTCCCGGCGCCGACTTGGCGCCGAAGCGCAAGGGGATGTCGGCGCCTTCGCCGGCCGCCATGCAGATCTGCACCGCCATCGGGTCCCAGATCGTGCCGACCGCAACGTCGGTTGCGCCGCGAGCCAGCAGTTCTTCGAGCAGAACTGTCGCGTCGCCGGCCGTACCACCGCCCGGGTTGTCCCAGACATCGGCGATGACGACGGGACCTTTGGTTGCTGCGAGTGCCTCATCGACCGCCTGCCTCTCGTCGATCTGCGGCATGATGAAGGTGCCGCGGTGGGAGAAGAGTTCCAGACCCAATTCCCGTGCGAGGCTCGCGCCTTTCTCCGGCTTGCCGTCGGTGACGGCGAGCAGCTTCGTTCCCATTTCCGGGACGTCGCCGGCCATGAAGCCGTGGATCACGGAGAGCGAAAGCACGTCTGCGTCTTCCTTCTCGATCCGCATCAGCTTGTCGACGAAGGAGCGCATCGGATCGCGAGATGTCGGGTAGACGTCGATCATCCGACAGTCGAAGATCGACATGACGGGCGTGATGCGGCCTTCGAGCGTGTCGACAGCGATCTTCCAGAGGTCCTCCGCGCGGTCGACGAAGTCGGTGTGCGGGAATTCCTTGAAGTAGACGAAGAAGTTCGATGCGGCGGCGCGGTTGGCCGTCAGGTGGCTGTGGGGATCAAGCTCGGCGCAGACGAGGATATCGGGACCGACGATCGCACGGACGCGCGTCAGCAGGTCGCCTTCGGGGTCTTCGTAGCCGTCGGCGACCATGGCGCCGTGCAGGCCGAGCACCACGGCATCGACGGGCATGGCGGCGCGCAACTGGCCGAGGATCTCGTCGCGCAGGCCCTCATAGGTCTCGCGGTTGACGAGGCCAGCCGGGTCCGCCCAGGTCGCGGTTCCCTCGATCAGTTCCCAGCCCTTCTCAACGCAGACGCGCCGGCCGACGGTGATCGGCGCCGTGCAAAGCGTCGGTGTCTCCGGGTGTTCTCCCGGCGGGGCGTAGAGCGAGGCTTCGAAGGCCCGGCGGTCGATGCAGATCGGGGAGAAGGTATTGGTCTCGGTCGCAAGCGCCGCTGTGAAGATCCGCAATGCCGTTGCCTTTTCTATTGCGTCACGCCTGCAGCGCCGCTCATCCGGCCGGATGTGCTAAGGTCGCTGCGGGCTCTAAGTCTGGCGCATGATTTTTCCCGGATGCATGGCGATCCAGGAAACTACGCGGAAGCCGCGCCCATCGGGTTCGGCAGGTAGCCGGTAAAGCCGGCAATCTTCCAGCGTCCTTCGTGCAGACGGCAGTAATAGACCGTCTGCCATTTCAGGATGTCGACGCTGCCGTCCGTCTTCTTCAGGCTGCCATCGAACTTCTTGCGCGCCAACGCCTGGTCACCGTTGATCTCGATGTCCTCGAGCGTCGTCGTGGTGAAGATCGCCGTGCGCGGGTCTTCGGCGAAGCTCTGTGTGGCGAAATCCTGCGCCTGGCGCAGCCACTCTTCGCGATAGGCGGCCAGCGACGGGAAGGTCAGCCGCCAATTGTCCGGATTGGTTTCGCGGCGGCCGTCGATGCCGATGAAGCTCTCCCCGACGAAATCGTCTGCAACCATCGACCAGTCGGCTGCCAGAAAGGCAGTGATGTCGCGGGAGACCAGCATCTCCCAGATCGAGTGGCGTGCAGCATCGGAAGAGGGGAATGGATTGAGAAAAGGATCCCGCATATTCGCGCCCTGGATTGAAATTCTTTTCATGAATGGCGTTTTTCGCTAGCCAAATTCGGCTTTCTATGGTCACTTGTCAACGATCAAAGAAAATAATTTGCAAGAAGGCTCATGATGACGATCAAGCGCTATGGTGCGGAACAGGTCGGCGCTGGCGGCAAACCTTTGCCCTTCGCGCGCGCTGTCGAGGCGGACGGCTGGCTCTATGTGTCCGGTCAGGTTGCCATGGAAAACGGCGAGATCATCGAGGGCGGGATCATCCCCCAGACCCACAAGACGATCGCCAATGTGATGGCCATCCTGACGGAAGCCGGCTACGGTCCGGAGCATGTGGTTCGTTGCGGCGTCTGGCTCGACGATCCCAGAGATTTCTGGACATTCAACAAGATCTACCAGGAGTATTTCGGTGCTCATCCGCCGGCGCGGGCCTGCGTCCAGTCGTCGATGATGGTCGATTGCAAGGTCGAGATCGACTGCGTCGCCTATAAGCCGAAAGAAGGCTGATCCTGGAGCGGGAGCGGTTTTCTGCCCGCATCCCGCTCTCACTCGTGATCCGAAGCAAGGCATAAGCGGGCGATGGACATCTTCGCGACATTGCAGGAAGAAAAGGGGCGGCTCTCCCAGTCGGAAAACCGCATCGCCGATATTCTCCTGAACGATTTCGAGTTCGCGGTAAACGCCTCCATCATCGAGCTCGCGAGCAAGGCGGACGTTTCGCCGCCGACCGTCACCCGCTTCTGTCGGCGGTTGGGTTGTGACAGCTTCTCCGATTTCAAGGTGCAGCTCGCGCGGACCGCCTATATCGGCATGCGCTACCTGAAGCCCGAGCCGAAGAGCCGGGAGACCGGCGATGTCGCCCAGGACATCATCACCAAGTCGCAGAACGCGCTGTTTCTTCTGCATCGCTCGCTCGATCTCGCCGCGATCGAGCAGGCGGTCGAGCGGATTGCCTCAGCGGAAATGATCTACGCCTTTGGTTCCGGCGGCAATTCGTCGATGATCGCCGGCGAGCTTCAAAACCGGCTCTTTCGTTTCGGCCTGCGCATCACATCGAGCTCGGATCACAGCATGCAGTTGATGATGACGGCGGCGGCCCGGCCGACGGACGTGCTGATCGGCTCCTCCTTTTCCGGCCGCAACGCCGAACTCGTGCGCGCCTTCACGCTTGCGCGCGAACTGAAAGTGCCGACCATCGCGCTGACGCAGAGCGGCAGCCCGGTGGCCACCGCTGCCAGCATCACCGTTCCGGTCGATCTGCCCGAGGGCAACAATATCTACCGCCCCACCTCCACCCGCATCGCCTATCTGGCGCTGCTCGACATCCTCTCCAGTCTCGTCGCTTACCGGGTTCAGCCGCAGGCGACAGCCACACTTCGGCGCATCAAACAGCAGCTGGTGACCCACCGCGACGGTGACGACCGCCAGTTGCTCGGAGACTGACGTGCCGCGAAAGGTCAACGCATGACGCAATCTCTCGCGATCGTCACCGGCGCCGCCGGCGATATCGGCCGTGCTATCGCCCGCAAGCTTGCCGACGGCCATGACGTGGTTCTGCTCGTCGACATCGATGCGGAGGCCGCCGAAAAGGCAGCGCGGGCGCTTGGCGACGGCAAGCGCTTCGTCGCAGTCGCCTGTGACGTCACCAATGCCGAAAGCGTGGCGGCGATGGCAGCGAAGGCCGCAGAGAAGGGCGCTGTCCGCACCCTCGTCAACAATGCTGGTGCTGCCCGTGCCGTCAGCCTGCACGACACGACGCCGGAGATCTGGCGCATGGACAATGCGCTGAACCTCGAGGCGGCCTTCCTCACTTTTCGCGCCGTCGAGGACATGCTGAAAGAGACCCACGGCTCGGTCGTCAACATCGCCTCGGTCAACGGCATGAACGTCTTCGGCCATCCGGCCTATAGCGCCGCCAAGGCCGGGCTCCTGCACCTGACCCGGCTGATTGCGGTCGAATACGGCAAGTTCGGCATCCGCTCGAATGCGGTGGCACCCGGCACGGTTCGCACCCAGGCCTGGGAGGCGAGGGCGGCATCGAACCCGGATGTCTTCGAAGAGGCGCGCCGCTGGTATCCGCTGCAGCGCATCGTCAATCCGGATGACGTCGCCAATGCCGTGCATTTTCTCGCAGGCCCGCTCGCGGCCGCCATTTCGGGCGTCTGCCTGCCTGTCGATTGCGGCCTGACCGCCGGACAGGCTGAGTTGGCCCGCACGTTCTCGCAATCAAACCACTACTGACATAGAGCATTCTGGAGGAAGAGCATGCACCCGGTTTCCTACCGTCTCGAGGCGTCCTGGCAGCCGGATGGCGGGCCGTTCGGGCGGTTTACCTTCACGCTGTTCAATTTCTCCGGCGCGCCACTTTCCGGCTTCAGGATCGTCTACACCTCGCTCACCCGGGTGATCGATCCCAAGGCCTGCGACAATGCCGTGTTCCTGCGCCGTAACGCCAATTTTCACGAATTCGCGCCGCCTGTGGGGCTGACGATCGAAAACGGCGGGAGCTGGACCTTCACCGTCAGCGGCCTGCACCGCAACGCGCGCCACTGCACCGACGGTGCCAAGTCCGCCTATCTGACGCTTGCCGATGGCGGTCACGTGCCGGTCGCTGTCTCCGATCTGTTGCTTGAAAATGCCGTCAGTGAACCGCCGCCGGTGCGGCTACCGGACGGCAAGCTCGATCAGCCCTATGCGTTGCAGCCCTGGCCAGCGAAGCTTGAGCTTCGTCCTGGAGACGGTTTTCCAGTGGTGCTCTATCCGGCGGTCGGCTCGACGGGCGAGGATGTCGCTGCCATCGATACGGTTCTGGCGATGTACCATCGGCTGTTCCCTGCGGGCCACGCCCCCTTCAGCCTGGCAGCCTCGAAGCAGGGGCGGGCGATTGTCTTTACCGCCGACGCTGGTCTTAAGGCTGAGGCCTATCGGCTCGACTTCTCTGAGACCGAAATCCGGCTTAGCTTTGGCGGCAGCGCCGGCCGGCAATATGGTTTGACCAGTCTGGCCCAGCTTCTGGATGGGGCACGCAACCATCCGGAAAAGTTCCGCTTTCCGGCGAGCGGCAAAATTTCGGATGCGCCGCGTTACAGCTGGCGCGGTTGCCATCTCGACGTCTCCCGCCAGTTCTACCCGACGGCGGATGTGGCGCGGCTGATTGACATTCTCGCCTGGTTCAAGCTCAACGTTTTCCACTGGCACCTGACCGACGACGAGGCCTGGCGCCTGGAGATCAAGGCCTACCCGCAGCTGACGACGCTTGGCGTCCTGCGCGGGCCGGATGAGCCGCTTCTGCCGCAGCTTGGTAATGGCGCTGAGCCTGTCGGCGGCTTCTACAGCCAAGCGGACGTGAGGGCGATCGTCGCGCAGGCGACGGCGCTGCATGTCGATGTCGTGCCGGAGATCGATATCCCTGGCCATAGCACGGCGACCTTGGTGGCGCTGCCGGATCTGACAGACGGTCAGGAGGCCCCGGAGAGCTACCATTCGGTTCAGGGCTATCCCAATAACGCGCTCAACCCGGCCGTTGCCTTTACCTACGAGTTTCTGGAGAAGGTCCTCGACGAAATGGTCGAGCTTTTCCCGAGCGCCTACATCCATATCGGCGGCGACGAAGTGGCGAACGGTTCTTGGCTCGCTTCGCCGCTGGCCAAGAAGCTGATGGAGCAGGAGGGCATCTCCGGCACCTTCGCGCTGCAGTCCTATTTCCTGAAGCGGGTGAAGCAGATGTTGACGGCGCGTGGCCGCAAGCTCGCCGGCTGGAACGAAGTGGCGCATGGCGGCGGTGTCTCGACCGAAGATACGCTGCTGATGGCCTGGGAGCGGCCGGAGGTCGGCATCGAGCTCGCCCGCGAAGGCTATGACGTGGTGATGACCCCCGGCCAGGCCTATTACCTCGACATGGCGCAGGCCGATGCCTGGCAGGAGCCAGGTGCAAGCTGGGCCGGCACGGCGACACCCGCCCACACCTACGGCTACGAGGCCGAGGGCGAATTCCCGGACGAGCTGAAGGCCCGCCTCAGAGGCGTGCAGGCGTGCATCTGGTCCGAGCATTATCTTTCGCGCGGCTACTTCAACCGGCTCGTCTTCCCGCGGCTTCCGGCGATCGCCGAGGCGGCATGGACACCGAAGTCGGCGAAGGACTGGCTGCGCTTTGCGGCCATCGCGCCGCTCAGCCCGAACCTCTGAGAGGAACGCTCATGCGCATCGCCGTTGGTGGCATCCATACCGAATGCAGCACCTATTCGCCTGTTCTGATGACAGAGGAAGATTTTCGCGTTCTGCGCGGCCAAACGCTGCTGGACGCCGAGTACTTCAGTTTCATGAAGGCCGAGGGTGTCGAGCATCTGCCGCTTTTGCATGCCCGCGCCGTGCCCGGCGGCCCCGTGTCGCGCCCAACCTACGACGCCTTCAAGGCCGAGTTCCTCGAAATGCTGCGTGACGCGCTGCCGATCGACGGGCTTTATCTCGCCATGCATGGCGCCATCAAGGTCGACGGGATGGACGACGCCGAAGGCGACTGGATCTCCGCCGCCCGCGCTGTCGTCGGTCCCAATTGCCCGGTGGCGGCGAGCTACGACCTGCATGGCAATGTCAGCCAGGAGATCATCGACCAGCTCGATATTTTTGCCGCTTACCGCACCGCGCCGCATATCGATACGCCGGAGACCATGACCCGTGCCTGGTCGATGCTGGTATCTGCGCTGAGAGACGGGACGCGCCCGGGCATCGCCTGGGCACCGGTCCCGGTCCTGCTTCCCGGCGAATGCACCTCGACCGAGGACGAGCCGGCAAAGTCGCTCTACGTGCAACTGCCCGAGATCGATAAGCGGCCAGGCGTTCTCGATGCCAACCTGATGGTGGGCTACGTCTGGGCCGACGAGCCGCGGGCGACCGCCTGTGCGGTCGTAACGGCCACCGACAGGGCGGCGGCCAAACGGGCAGCGGAAGAGATTGCCGCGGGCTACTGGTCGAAACGTCGAAACTTCCGCTTCGGTCCGGTCACCGGACCGCTCAACGAAATGCTGGATATCGCCGAGCGGGCGACGACGACGCCGATCATTCTTGCGGACTCCGGCGACAACCCGACCGGCGGCGGCGTTGGTGATCGCGCAGACGTGCTGAAGGCGCTGCTCGCCCGCGGCTGGCGGGGCGCGTTGATCGCCGGCATCACGGACCTGCCGGCGGTCGAAGCCTGCTTTGCCGCTGGGGTCGGCGAAACGTTGATGCTCAAGATCGGCGGCAGCCTCGATCCGGCAAGCCCCCGTGCGGAGATGCTGGCCGAGGTCGTCACGCTGGATGATCCCGGGCCTGCGAAAGAGCGGCAGGCGGTGGTGCGGGTCGGCGCGATCGATGTCGTTATCGCGGCACGGCGCAGGCCCTACCACAACATCGAGGACTTCCGGCGGCTGGGCCTCGACCCTGAGGCGGTGCGGCTGCTCGTCGTCAAATCGGGCTACCTGTCGCCCGAACTGGCGCCGATCGCCAACCCCAACCTGATGGCCCTGACTGAAGGGGTCGTCAATCAGGACATCCAAGGGCTCGCGAGCCTCCGCCGTCAGCGGCCGGCCTACCCCTTCGATCAGGACTTTTCCTTTGAACCCGTCGCCCGCTTTTCGGCGCGTTGGTCGAGCGGCGCCTGAGACATGCTTCGCACATTTCCTACCCGAGTTTCGGGTAGGGGCTTCCCTCAAATCACCGCGCGTCGTTCGACGCGCATGGGCGCTGAAACGCCTTAGCCTTCCGCATAACACCGTCCTTAAATCGATCACAATTTAAGCGATTGTGCGATATCCTCCACCCGCTTCGCGGACACATTCTAGCATGACCTCCACCATTCTCAGCGCCATGCGCAACCCGGCCATGCGGATCAGCATGCTGGCAATCTTCCTGTTCGGGTTTGCCGGTGCGGCCACCTCGCCCTACCAGTCCGTCGTCGGCATCAACGAGCTGGGGCTCAGCGATGCCGTCTATTCGCTGCTGATCCTGCTTGCCTCGACGGTGAACGTCATCGTCAGTGTTTCGATCGGCATTCTGGCCGATCGCGTCGGCAACTACCGGCTGCTGATGTCGACGGCGATCTTTTTCGGCGTTGTCGGCTACGGCATCGTCTATGTGCTCCCGCATCAGATGAGCTTCGTCGTTAGCGTCTTGTTGCTGTTGCCGATCTACGGCGCGGTCTACACGCTGCTCTTTGCCAATGTGCGCAGCATCGCCCGGCGGATGAGCGGCCATGACGCCGCCTCGCTCACGACGGGCGCCCGCGCGGCCATATCAGTGTCCTGGGTTCTGGTGCCAGGACTGGTCGGCTTTGCACTCGCCGGCGGCGAAAGCATGCTGCCGGCCTATCTGCTCGCCTGTCTCGGCTGCCTCGCCAATCTGCTGATCGTCTATTTTAAACTGCCCAACGAAAGCGGGGCCGACGCATCGCTCGGCAAGCGGCTTTCTTACTGGACGTCTTTTCGGGAGATCCTGGCGCCAGGGATTTTCCTGCGCGTCATCGCCGTTGCGATCATCACCTCGTCGCTGCACGTCAACGCCGCCGTGCTGCCCCTGATCATGACTGACGAGATCGGCGGCAGCGTCACCGATATCGGCATCATCGTTGGGATCGTCGCTTTCCTCGAAGTTGTGTTCATCTTCGTCTGGGCGCGCATCCAGCTGAGCCTTGTTCCATTCAAGGCGCTGGCGCTCGGAACCGCGATCTACATCGGCTACATGGTGCTGCTCGGCTTCTCGACGGCGACCTGGCAGATCTACGCGCTCACCGTGATCAGTGCCTTTGGTGCCGCCGCGTTGATCACGATCCCGATCAGCTACCTCCAGGACCTGATTGCCGACCGCCCGGGCCTCGGAAGCTCATTGCTCGCCGTGAACCTCTTCCTGAGCGGCGGCCTTTGCGCCGGGCTTTTTGCGCTCGGCACGCGGATCAGCGACTATTCGGGCACGGCGCTGCTTGGCGGCGCCGCAGGCCTTGCCGGGCTGGTGCTGCTGCTCGCGCTCGACGGCGATAAAACAGGGAAGAAAACATTCCGCCGCTCGTGAATTAGTCCCAGGGCTCATCGACAAAACTGCAGGTGAACTTTGTCTGGTTGTCCTGGAGACATCTCTTCTTTTGATCGGCGAGGATCATGATCCTCGCGAAGAAGCGCGAAAAGTCGGCCTTGCTGGAGGTAAACGTGGCTATCCCCAAAGCGTGCGCCTGGGCCTGCGCCACGCAGGTCGCCAATTCCTGATCGGGGACATCGCTGTTTGCAACGATGACAGCGCGGTCAAATCGCCCTTCCGCGGAATAGTTCACGGCGGAAGCGCAATTTGGTACGCCAGTTGCTGCAGTATCGTTCAGCAGCCGCTCGTAGTAGGGGTCGAAGCCGAAATCTTCAATTTTGCTGACGTCGACCCGGCCATTCTTGACGACATCCTTTCTGAAGATCACGCCGATGGTGTTTCTTCCGAGGCCCGGTTGGGCCTTGGTCTCAATTCCGGCGGCCATGGCGATCATTTGAATTGTCGAGAAGACCACGTCCCTCTTCTTGGTCTCCCCTTGGCTCATTCCGACGCCAATAAATTCCGGGAAGGCGGTAAAGTGCCGTTCTCCGTTGCGAACAGGGCCGAAGAAACTCACGTTTTGAGCGACCGCAGACGAGGCAACAAAGACGCTCGCAAGAAGCCCGGTGGCAAACATAAGATGTCTAATGGTTCTTCTCCCGTACCCGCCCCAGCGCATGAAGCCTTCTCATAAAAAACCAGCGCTCGCGTGAGCGAACAGAGATGTTCTGCAACGCGTCGCCAGCAATGCGATGGCATCTCGATTTTTCTAGCATTGCTATCAACAGCTGCAAGGCGCCGGAGCGAGGAAGACGCAGTCCTGACGCTAGTCTCATCAAAAAGTGATTGGGGCGCCTTTCGGCGCCCCAATCAGTATGTCCGTGAGTATGTCGGTCGAGAGCGGATCAGTTGCCGAGAATGCCCGGCAGGCGCAGGCCCTTTTCCTTGGCGCAATCGAGCGCAATGTCGTAGCCCGCATCGGCATGGCGCATGACGCCGGTTGCCGGGTCGTTCCAGAGCACGCGTTCGAGGCGCTTGGCCGCATCGTCGGTACCATCGGCGCAGATGACGACGCCCGAATGCTGCGAGAAGCCCATGCCGACGCCGCCGCCGTGGTGCAGCGACACCCAGGTGGCGCCCGATGCGGTGTTGAGCAGGGCGTTGAGCAGCGGCCAGTCCGAAACAGCGTCCGAGCCGTCCTTCATCGCTTCGGTCTCGCGGTTCGGCGAGGCGACCGAGCCGGAATCGAGGTGGTCGCGGCCGATGACGACCGGCGCCTTCAGTTCGCCGTTCTTGACCATTTCGTTGAAGGCGAGGCCGAGGCGGTGGCGATCGCCGAGGCCGACCCAGCAGATGCGCGCCGGCAGGCCCTGGAAGGCGATGCGCTCACGTGCCATGTCCAGCCAGTTGTGCAGGTGCTTGTTGTCGGGAAGCAGTTCCTTGACCTTGGCGTCGGTCTTATAGATGTCTTCCGGATCGCCGGACAGGGCCGCCCAGCGGAACGGGCCGACGCCGCGGCAAAAGAGCGGGCGGATATAGGCCGGAACGAAGCCCGGGAAGGCAAAGGCGTTTTCGAGGCCTTCTTCCTTGGCCATCTGGCGGATGTTGTTGCCGTAGTCGAAGGTCGGGATGCCCATGTCCTGAAAGGCGATCATCGCTTCGACGTGGTCGCGCATCGAGGCGCGCGCGGCCTTTTCGACGGCCTTCGGATCGCTGACGCGCTTCTCCTTCCACTGGCCCATGGTCCAGCCCTTCGGCAGGTAACCGTTGACCGGGTCGTGCGCCGAGGTCTGGTCGGTGACCATGTCGGGACGGATGCCGCGGCGGACCATCTCCGGCAGGATTTCGGCGGTGTTGCCGAGCAGGCCGACGGACTTGGCTTCGCCGTTCTTCGTCCAGCGGGCGATCATCTCCATCGCTTCGTCCAGCGTCTCGGCCTTTTCGTCGAGGTAGCGGGTGCGCAGGCGGAAATCGATCGAGTCCGGGTTGCATTCGACGGCCAGGCACGAAGCGCCTGCCATGACGGCGGCGAGCGGCTGGGCGCCACCCATGCCGCCGAGGCCGCCGGTCAGCACCCACTTGCCCTTAAGGTTGTCGCCATAGTGCTGACGGCCGGCTTCAACGAAGGTTTCGTAAGTGCCCTGAACGATGCCTTGCGTGCCGATATAGATCCACGAGCCGGCCGTCATCTGGCCGTACATGGCGAGACCCTTCTTATCCAGCTCGTTGAAGTGATCCCAGGTCGCCCAGTGCGGCACGAGGTTGGAGTTGGCGATGAGAACGCGGGGCGCATCCTTGTGGGTGCGGAACACGCCGACCGGCTTGCCCGACTGCACCATCAAGGTTTCGTCGTTGTTGAGGTCCTTTAGCGTCTCTACGATCTTGTCGAAATCGGCCCACGTGCGGGCGGCACGACCGATGCCGCCGTAGACGACCAGCTCGTGCGGGTTTTCCGCGACGTTCGGGTCCAGATTGTTCATCAGCATGCGAAGCGGCGCTTCGGTCAGCCAACTCTTGGCATTGAGCGTGGTGCCCTGAGGGGCGCGCACGTCGCGAATATTGTGGCGCGGATTGTTGATGGTCATGCCTCGCTCCCTGTCAGTGTCTTGAGGTCAAATGCGATGGTTTCGATGCGGTTCAGGATCGCACCCAGCGGCTTTCGCAACAGGGCGGATCGTGTGGCGTCGAGCGCGAAAGGCGGCTCTTCGGCGGCGAGATGGGTCGATTGCGCGAGCTCCATCTGGATGGCATGCACGCCGGTTTCCGGGCGGCCATAGTGGCGGGTGGTCCAGCCGCCCTTGAAGCGGCCGTTGAGAATGCTGCTGTAACCTTCCGCAGCGGCAGCGATTGCGGCCGTCGCCTTCTCGATGTCAGGCGCGCAGGTCTTGCCCATGTCGGTGCCGATGTTGAGATCCGGCAGCTTGCCTTCGAACAGGAACGGAATGCGCGAGCGGATCGAGTGGCAGTCATAAAGCACGACCACGCCATGGATCGCCTTGACCCGCTCGATCTCGGCGGCAAGGGCCGCGTGATAGGGCGCATGGAATGACCGGAGCCGTTCGGCGATATCCGCTTCAGTCGGTGCCTCTCCGTCCTTCCAGATCGGCTTGCCGTCGAAGTCCGTTTCCGGGATCAATCCGGTCGTGTTCTGGCCGGGATAGAGGCTGACGCCCTCGGGATCGCGGTTGGCGTCGATCACGTAGCGGTGGAAGGTGGCGCGAACGACGGTCACCTCCGGCAGCAGGCCATCATAAAGTTGATGGATATGCCAGTCGGTATCGGCGAGGATCCGACCGTTATCGTTCAGCCGATCCCAGATCGCAGCCGGCACGTCGGTGCCGGTATGCGGAAAGCCGAGAATGACCGGCGAGTTGCCTTGTCTGACTTCGACGACCGCCATTTCAGGCCTCCAGGCTTGGCAGGATGCCGGCGGAGACGGCGGCGTTCAGACGGCCCGAGGCGATGAGGTCGCCGGCGGCCTTGAGGTCGTTGGCCATGTAGCGGTCCTCTTCGATCGTCGGCGAGACGGCGCGAAGGGCGGCAGCGGCCTTCTGTAATTCAGGGCTCGTGGCGAGCGGCGCGCGGAATTCGACGCCTTGGACGGCGGTCAGTGCTTCGATGCCGACGATTGAGAACAGGTTCTCGGTCATCTGCAGCAGGCGGCGCGCGCCGTGGCAGGCCATGGAAACGTGGTCTTCCTGGTTCGCCGACGTCGGCGTCGAGTCGACAGACGCCGGATGCGAGAGCTGCTTGTTCTCCGACATCAGCGCCGCCGAGGTGACTTCCGCGATCATCAGACCAGAGTTCAGGCCCGGCTTCTTGGCGAGGAAGGCCGGCAGGCCGTAGGAGAGAGCCGGGTCTACGAGCAGCGCGATGCGGCGCTGCGAGATCGCGCCGATCTCGCAGACGGCAAGGGCGATCTGGTCGGCGGCAAAGGCAACCGGCTCGGCGTGGAAGTTGCCGCCGGAGACGACCGAGTTGTCTGAAAGAACGAGCGGGTTGTCGGTGACGGCGTTGGCTTCGGTTTCAAGCACGCGGGCGACCGAGCGCAGCAGATCGAGGCAGGCGCCGTCGACCTGCGGCTGGCAGCGGATGCAATAGGGATCCTGCACGCGCTCATCGCCTTCGATGTGGCTTTCGCGGATTGCCGAGCCGGCAAGCAGCGCGCGGAGAGCCGCGGCCGTATCGATCTGGCCGCGATGACCGCGCAACGTATGGATATCCGGATGGAAGGGCGCTGACGAGCCCATGGCCGCATCGGTCGACATGGCGCCGGTGATGAGTGCCGCCTGTGCGGCACGATGGGCGCGGAAGAGACCGGCGAGTGCCAGCGCCGTCGACGTCTGGGTGCCGTTGATCAGCGCAAGGCCTTCCTTGGCGGCCAGCACCACCGGTTTGAGGCCGGCGGCGGACAGCGCTTCGCCGCCGGACATGCGACGGCCTTCGAAATAAGCTTCGCCGTGGCCCATCATGACTGCGGCCATATGGGCGAGCGGGGCGAGGTCGCCGGAGGCGCCGACCGAGCCCTTTTCGGGAATGACAGGGATGACGCCCTTTTCGAGCATGGCTTCGATCAGCCGCACGAGTTCGAGGCGGACGCCGGAGGCGCCGCG
The DNA here is from genome assembly GCF_001426275.1 of Ensifer sp. Root423. NCBI lineage: Bacteria > Pseudomonadati > Pseudomonadota > Alphaproteobacteria > Hyphomicrobiales > Rhizobiaceae > Ensifer > Ensifer sp. Root423. Next base: position 241,350 of record NZ_LMEG01000023.1, read on the forward strand.
ACCGAGGGAGACGAGCTTCAGCGACAGGATGAGGCGAACGACGTTCTCGGCGAGCGGCTCGCCGACTCCGCAGCAATGTGACAGGATCAGGTTGCGCTGCAGCGTTGCAACGTCGGCGCTGTCGATCTTGATCGAGGCGAGTTTGCCGAAGCCGGTGTTGATGCCGTAGACCGGCGCGTTACCGGCGACGATCTCGGCAATGCGGGCGGCAGCCTTGTTGATGCCGGCGTCAAAGGACGGATCGAGGCGGGCCGGCTCGCCGGTCCAGTAAATGGTTTCGAGATCGCGGAGGGGCACGGAGCCCGGGTGTAGAGTGATGGTCATTGACCGATCCTTTGCCCTCTAAAGATGCGTTCATGAAGCGGATTGAAGCCGATGCGGTAGACGAGCTCGGCCGGATCCTCGATGTTCCAGATTGCCAGATCGGCGGATTTTCCGACTTCGATCGTGCCGGTTTCGGCCAGTAGGCCAAGCGCGCGGGCGGCTTCGCGCGTCGCACCGGCAAGGCATTCGGCAACCGTCAGCCGGAAGAACGTCGCCGACATGTTCATGGTGAGAAGCAGCGAGGTCAGCGGCGAGGTGCCGGGATTGCAGTCGGTGGCGATCGCGATACGCGCGCCGGCATCACGCAAAGCCTGGACCGGCGGCAGGCGCTCTTCGCGCAGCGCATAGAAGGCGCCGGGCAAAAGCACGGCGACCGTACCTGATTTGGCCAGGGCCGCAGCCCCTTCGGCGTCGAGATATTCGAGGTGGTCGGCCGAAAGCGCGCCGTAGGAGGCCGCGAGCTTTGCGCCGCCAAGGTTGGAGAGCTGTTCTGCGTGCAGCTTGACCGGCAGGCCGAGTGCCTTGGCGCGGTCAAAGACGCGGGCGATCTCGGCAGTCGAAAACGCGATGCCCTCGCAGAAACCGTCGACCGCATCGACCAGGCCTTCGGCATGGGCGGCGTCGAGGCCGGGCAGCACGACATCGGTGACGTAGTCATCGTTGCGGCCCTTGTAGTCCACAGGCGTTGCGTGTGCGGCGAGATAGCTCGTCATAACGCGCACCGGCCGCAGCGTTTCGAGTTTGCGGGCGGCACGCAGCATGTTGAGCTCGGCCGTGACGTTCAGTCCGTAGCCGGATTTGATTTCGACGGTCGAGACGCCTTCGGCAAGAAGCGTGTCGAGCCGCGGCAGGGTGCTTTCGACAAGCTGGTCGACGGTCAGCGCATTGGTCGCCTTGACCGAGGAAACGATGCCGCCACCGGCACGCGCAATCTCTTCATAGGTGGCGCCTTCGAGGCGCATCTGGAATTCGCGGGCGCGGTTGCCGCCATGAACGAGATGGGTGTGGCAGTCGATGAGAGCGGGCGTCACTACGCGGCCCTCGTAGTCCGTCGCTTCAAGGCTGCGTGCGAGGTCGGCGGGCAGTCCGCTCTCCGGCCCGGCATAGGCGATACGCCCATCGACGACCGCAACGGCCGCATTCTCGACGAGGCCAAGACCGTCAACGGTTTCGCCAAGCGTCACGAGACGCACATTGCGCCAGATGCCGGATGTCTGCCTGCGGGTCGAGAGTTCGTTCATCAGGTCGCCTCCACTGAATATAATGTATATACATATTAATTCGCTCCACAAGGGGAAATTTATGGAGCCTGCGGAAAAGGAAAGGGTGATCGGCCGAGTGAAACAGAACGGGGGCTTTGAGGAGATGACCGTAGAACTCTGATTTCTCGGGAATTTCTCACCCCCGGTTCGTCATCACCGCAGGCAAAAAGAAAAGGCCCCGAGCCATGAGGTTCGGAACCTTTGTCTGTGTCCTTGGAATGGGGATCGCGACGCGTGCCCGCGACCCGAAATCCTGCCGGGCCGCGAAAACAGATCACGCTAAACCGCGTGATCCGCCTTAGTGCGCAGCCGTTCAACCACCTCGACGAAGCGATTTCCGGCAATGTCGAGGCGACCGCTGTTGTCGATCACGCTGACATCCGGGCCTGAGGTCACGTCTGGAGCCTGGCGGCTGAGGCGTCGCAAAACTTCCTCTTCACTTTCGCGACCGCGTTCGGCAAGCCGCTTTGCAAGCACAGGCGTCTCGGCTGTAACAACGACGACGGCGATCTCGCCGAAGGCTTCGCGGAACGCCGGCAGGGCACCACGGCTGCCATTGACGATCGCCGTCATGCCGTCCCTGACATTCCTGAGCACGACGACGGGGATGCCGTATTTCAGCCCATGCGCATCCCAGAAAACGGCGAAGGCGCCGTCCTTCTGCATCTCGACGAACTCGTCTTCCGAGACGCTTTCATGTACCTCACTGCCGGCATCCGACGGACGGGTAATGACGCGGCGGACGAAATGCACGTCGTGACAATCCGCGAAATGCCGGGCGGCAAAGCCCATGACGCTGTCCTTGCCGGCGCCGCTCGGTCCAACAACGACGACAAGCGCGCCGCCCTGGTTGTTCGCGCTCATGCGACACGCCGTCCTTCGCGCCAGACGGAGCGCACGACCGGGATGCCTTCCTTGCGATGGACGCGAGCGATATCGGCGCGAAGGCCGACGCCGATGCGGCCGCGGTCATCGAGACCGACGGTACGCGCCGGCGTCGACGTCACCATGGCGATTGCCTTTGGCAGGTCGACGGCGTCGAGTTCGTCGGAGAGCACGAAGGGGGCGTGGATCAGACTGAAGGGCACATAGTCCGACGACAGCACGTCGAGCACGCCGCGCTCGGCGAGATCGCGGGCGGCGATGTTGCCGGAGTGCGACTTGCCGCGCACGATGTTCGGCGCGCCCATCAGAACGCTGAGGCCCGCGCGGTGCGACGCCTCGGCGGCCTCGAAGCTCGTCGGGAACTCCGCAAGCTTGATGCCGAAGCCGATCGATTCCTCGACGTGGTCGACGGTCGCGTCGTCATGGCTGGCGATCGTGATGCCGCGGGCCGCACAGGCCTCGGCGAGCGCGGTGCGGTGCGGACCGGCATACTTGGCCGACAACGCCTGCTGCCGCTCGACGAAGCGCGCGAATTCTTCGTCCGAGAAGCCGCGCTTGGCTTTGTAGTAGAGCGTGTACTGGTCCATCGTCTGGAACTGGCGCTGGCCCGGCGCATGGTCCATCAGCGAGACGAGCTTGACCTGCGGATCGTTCTGGAAGTCCTCGTAGTGATCGAGCACGTCGGACGTTGAAACTTCGCAGCGCAGGTGGATCAGGTGATCGGCGCGAAGGCGACCCTCTTCCTTGGCCTGGGCCAGCGCGTCGGCCATGCTGCGCATCTCGCCCTTCTGGAAGCCGCCATCCTCGTCGGAGCCGAGACGCAGGCAGTCGAAGACCGTGGTGATGCCGGAGGTGACCACCTGTGCGTCATGGGCCTGGATTGCCGCGATCTTCAGCCAGCGCACGCCCGGGCGCGGCGAGTAGTGGGCTTCGAGGTGGTCGGTGTGCAACTCGATGAGGCCGGGGATCAGATAGTCGCCTTCAAAGTCCTCGCCGCTGGCAACCGTGCCCTCGGAAATGTCGGCAATCTTGCCGTCGCGGATCAGCACCGAACCGTCGAGGATACTATCCTCGAGGACGATGCGGGCGTTGGTCAAAACCTGTTCTTTGCTCATCTCATGCGATCTTTCGTTGGGTGTCGCTGCCGAGCGGCAGCAGGGAGCGGACAGTAAAGGGTGCGCCGCGCTCCGGTTCGACGAAGAGCGCGACTGACGTGACGTGAAGTGGCTTGCCGATATGCTCGGCAAAGGTGGTTTCGAGCGCGGTACGCATCACGCCGCTGGTTTCCGTGGGCACCGGGCCAGTCAAGGTCAGGTGGAACTGGAACTCTTCGAAAACATAGGGATAGCCCCATTCTTTGAGGTAGCGCCTCTGGCGCTCAGGCAGGCTGTTTGGCTTGCGGCGGGCAAAGTCGGCGTCCGACAGCGGCGCGCGGAACGGGTCGAAGCGGTGAACGGCGTCTTCGGCCAAATCCAGCAGGTCGACGCAAGGCGCGGACGGCACGAGTGCGAAGAACGGGCCCAACTGGTGCAGCACGATTTCGGGGATCTCGAACGGGTCGAGGTCGGCGGCAAAGCACTCGAAAATACTTAGGAGCTCGTCTTCGTCCCGGCCTTCGGCAAGCTCGAAGGGAGCCTTCAGCGTACCGTGGAAACCGTAGCGCCGCGGGTCAGCCGTCAATGTGCGTTGCGTCTCTTCGTCAATCCCGGCGATCGTCGGAAGCGTGAGGTCCTCACCGGTAAAGGCGTCGCGCCCCAGCCAACGGGACGCGACCTGCGACAGCCGGTCGTCCGCCGGCGGCGCGAAATAGATGGCATAACGCACGGTCTTCACTTTCTTGTAGCGACCGGCCCGCCAGGGCGGCGGGTCGATTGTTTGCGGGATGCGATGCGCAGCTAGCCGATTTCCATGACAACATCATGATGGCGGACACGCAAATGCTTGGCTGTCGTCAATGTGCCTTGCTGCCCATCAGGCGCGAACGGCACGCGTTCGAGATGCTGTCGAAAATAAAGACAACCAGCAAGATCAGAAGCACCATATAGGCGACATTTTCCCAATCGGAATTGGTACGCATCGCTTCCCAGAGTTTGAGGCCGATACCGCCGGCGCCGACGGCGCCGATGATCGTCGCCGAGCGAGTGTTCGATTCCCAGAAGTAGAGCGCCTGGCTGGCAAAAACCGGCAGCACCTGCGGAAGCACGCCGAAGCGCTGCACGGCAAGCGGCGTCGCTCCGACCGACTTCACGCCCTCGCGCTGCTTGTCATCGATGTTTTCCAGCGCCTCGGAATAGAGTTTGCCGAGCGTACCGGTGTCGGTGAAGAAGATCGCGGAGATGCCGGCAAGCGGTCCGGGGCCGAAGGCGCGGGTGAAGAACAGTGCCCAGATGAACATGTCCACCGACCGCAGGAAGTCGAAGAAGCGCTTGACCACCTGGTTGGTCAGGAAGCTCGGCGTGATGTTTCTGGCGGCAAGGAAGCAGAGCGGGAAGGCGATCAGCGACGCAAAGAGCGTGCCGACGAAAGCCATGACAACCGTCTGCAACAGCTTCGTCCAGACGTCCAGATGCTGCCATTCGGCGTTATAGAGGATGTTGTTCCAGGCGAGCGAAAGGTTCGAACGCGTCGGGTCGATCTGTTCGCCGGATGTGATGAGCGCGACGACCTCGCCATAGCTTTTGCCGAAGAAGGGCGAGTTGGTGTCGAACAGGAAGTTCGCCCAACCGAAGAAGCGGTTGCGGACGGAAACCTCGTCGCCTTCCACTTCGGCCCACCCGGTGGCGCCAAAGGCAAGCACGATCTTTTCGCCTGGCCGCTTCTGTGTCGCCCAGGCGGGCAGTTGGCCCTGCGGCCTCACCGTGTCGGCGCCGTCGACGGTCATCACAAACGTGTCGCCGCCGTGGGTAGCCTTCACCAGACCATCGGCGATCTCGATCCTGGTCGAGCGGTCGTAGGTTACGACGACGCGCGTCAGCACGTCTTCCGTCCGGGTTTCGACACGGTTCTGCGTTTCGGCGGCGGCTGTGCCACCGAGCGCGGAGCCGGGCGCCATGAAGCTGAACGACGAGCTTGCCTTCGGCTTGACCGCCTGCGCGGTGGAGGCCGGTATCTCGACCTGGCGCGTCACCGTCTGCCTGTCGAGCTCCACCCAATCCGGATTGGGATTGGGCCCGAGCGGCGAATTGCGCTGATAGTTGAGACGCATCGTCCGGTCGGGGGCGACGTGGATTTCCGGGCGTACCTCATAGGAAACCCAGTCGGCGAGGTAGGTGCCAGCGATGCCCCAGTTGGCATTGCCGAGCACGTGGCCGATCGAGAAGAACCACCAGCTGAAGATGAGGTAGGCGACGACGCCGCCGGCGATGGCTGCGGTGCGCACGCGGCTGGAGGTCGAGGATTTGAGGAGGTCGGGATGGCGGCTCGCGATCGCGTCCATTTCCATCGGGTTCAATCGTGTGGTCGTGGTCATGGTACGCACCTACTGGGCAAGCTGGAAGGCCTGCTCGCCAACGAGGCGGCGGCGAAGCCAGGCGGAAAACTGGTCGACGGCAAAAATGGTCGCAAACAGCAGGAGGACGATTGCAAGGGTCTTGGCCTGGTGTCCCTGGCCGATCGAAAGGCGCAGCAATTCGCCGATGCCGCCGCCACCGACGGCGCCGATGATCGTCGAGGCGCGCACGTTGATCTCGAGGCGCAGCAGGAAATAGCTGGTGAAATTGGGCAGCACCTGCGGCACCATACCAAACCAGACGCGCTCGATCCAGTTGCCGCCGGCAGCCCGCAGGCCCTCGTCCGGCTTCATGTCGGCGTTTTCGACCACTTCATAAAAGAGCTTGCCGAGCGCGCCGATCGTGTGGATCGAGACAGCGGCGATCGCCGGAATGGGGCCGAGCGAGAGGATCGCGAGGAAGAAGCCGGCTATCACCACCTCCGGAAAGGCCCGGAGCACCTCCATGATGCGGCGAACGATGCCGCGGATCCATGGATTGGGCATCAGGTTGCGCGCGGCAAGGAAGCAGAGCACGAAACCGAGGGCCGTACCGATCACCGTCGAGAAGATCGCGATGTTCACGGTCTCCAGCATCTTGTGCACGTATTCGGGGATGTAGAAGCTTTCGGTCAGGTACAGCCGGCCCTCGGGGTAGTTGTACTTGAAGCTGCCATCGTCATAGGGCGAGGGCAGGTCGAACATGGCGCGGAAAATTTCTAGCCCGTCGCGCGGCGCGAGATCGCCGACGAAATCGAAGAAATGCGGCAAACGGTCGAAGAACTTGCCGGCATTGGAATCGTTGGCGAACCAGAGCGAGCCCGATAGCGCCAGGAGGAGAACGCCGAAGCCAAGCCAGGAATAGAGCCGGCGGCGGGAACTGAGTTCCTGCCAGTGACGCTCGATGACGGCGCCGTTGTCGCTCAGATGTCGCGGGAGCAGGGAAGTTGCCATGACCGTTCCGGCTTTCGCCGGCCTCTTGAGCATTTCCAGGTAAAGTGCGAAGCGGTTTTCCGCCCCGGAAATGCGTGAAAACAATGCGGCGAAGGATGCGAAAGCACCCCTTCAAACAGTGAAACGCTGGCCGTTTGGGCGGCCAGCGTTCCCGAGTGGTGCGGGTCTATCAGCCGCCGATCGTCGCCTTGCGGGCGTCGATGATCGGCTTGTAGAAGTCGGCGTTGACTTCGGTGTAGCCGGTGAAGTCACCGCCCTGGATGGCCGAGAAGCAGGCCGCGTCGGTCTTCGGCAGGTCCAGCATGAACTGCTTGAACTTCGCCTTCATGTCGTCGTTCATCGTGTTGCGCACGACGATCGGGCCGTTCGGGATCAGCGGCGACTTCCAGAGCTCGACCAGGTCGTTCATGTCGAGGATGCCCTTGTCGACCATCTTCTTCAGGTTGCCCGAGGTGTAGCCGTCCTTGAATTCGCCGACGCCCGAGCCGAAGGTCGTGCCGGCATCGAAGGTGCCCTTGACGACTTCGAGAACGAGGTTTTCGTGACCGCCGCCGAAGCCGGTTTCACCGAAGAATTCCTTGACCGGGGCGCCGATCGCTTCCGGGAGCGTGACGAGCGGGACGAGGTAGCCCGAGGTCGAGTCCGGGTCGGCAAAGCCGAGCTTCTTGCCCTTCAGGTCTTCGATCTTGGTGATGCCGGAATCCTTGCGGGCAACCATGATCGAGTGGTAGCCGGTCGAACCGTCGGTCTGAACGGTCGTCAGGATCGGCTCGACGGCGTCAGCCTTGGCGAGGTAGATCTTGGCGTAGCCGGAAGCGCCGAGTTCGGCGTAGTCGAGCGTGCCGCCGAGCAGGCCCTGGATGACGCCGTCATAGTCGGCGGCCGGGAACAGCGAGACCTTCTCGACGCCAATGGCGGCCGGCAGCTTGTCGACCAGGCACTGGAAGTTGCGCAGGCGGTCGGCTTCGTTTTCGCCGCCGAGGATGCCGATGCGGAATTCCTTCAGGTCTTCAGCCTGGGCGTGGCCGACGAGGGCGAGGAGCGCTACGGCGCCCAGAAGAGCTTTCTTCAGCATAAGGTTCTCCCGTGTCCGGCTTGGCCGGATCCTATTGGGTTTCAAAGAGGTGCCCTTGACGCGGGCTTTCGATCATGGCGGGCGTCAGATGCCGGCCAGTGCCAGCGGCTTGAGGCCGGCCGATGCCGTTTCTTCCTGCGGTACTGCCGCCGGGATGTTGATGCTGGTGGAGGTCATCGATTCCTCGATGCCTGTGTCGGCGCCGTAGATCTCGGCAACCGCTGCCGCGGTCAGATCCTTGGGTTGGCCGTCGAAGACGACGCGGCCATGCGCCATGCCGATGATGCGTTCGCAATAGTTGCGGGCGGTATCGAGCGTGTGGAGGTTGGTGATCACCGTGATGCCATCGCGCTCGTTGATATCGCGCAGCGCATCCATGACGATCTTGGCGTTCAGCGGGTCGAGCGAGGCGATCGGCTCGTCGGCAAGCAGAACCTTCGGCTGCTGCATCAGCGCGCGGGCGATCGCGACGCGCTGCTGCTGGCCGCCGGAAAGCGTGCCGGCCGGCTGGAGCGCGGTCTGCTCGATGCCGAGGCGCTCAAGTGCGCCGATCGCCATGATGCGTTCTTCACGGGTAAACATGTTGAGGATGCTCAAAACGGTCGAGCGGTGGTTGAGACGCCCGAGCAGCACGTTGGTGAGCACGTCGAGGCGCGGCACCAGGTTGAACTGCTGGAAGATCATCGCGCAGTCGCGCTGCCAGGTGCGAAGGGCAGCACCGCGCAGCGACGAAACTTCCGTGCCGTCGAAGACGATCGAGCCGGATGACAGATCGACGAGGCGGTTGATCATACGCAGAAGCGTCGACTTGCCGGCGCCCGAGCGGCCGATCACGCCGACCATCTGGCCCTGGGGGATGTCGAAGGTAACCGAACTCACGGCTGTCTTCTTGCCGAACTGGCGGGTTACATTCTTCAACTGAAACATGTCTAGCAGGTCCTCTTCCGGGGAGACCGGTCATCGGTATGACCCTGCCATATCGGCGCTTCATGAAGCCGGAATGTCAGTTTGTTGTAAGTTCTGTTACAGTTCACAGCCCCGCATGTTTGGTTAACAAAATTTGAATGGCTGCGCGCAGGCGCCTGCGCTCCCGTCAACTTCAAGGGGCGCGCATCAACATCGAGCGGATATCTGTGGTCGGAGCCGCCGTCGCGGCGCAGGACCGGCGCAGTTGCTAGCTCTGTGGACCGGGGTCCAGCGTCGCGCCGGGAATATAGAGCGCAATCGGCCGGATCTCGTAGATCGCGGTCGGATTGGAGCGGCGCAATTCGCGCGCGGCGTCAACTGCCGCGTCGATGGCCGGGAAGTCGACGACGTAGAGGCCGAGCAATTGCTCCTTGGTTTCGGCGAAGGGGCCATCGGTGACAATGCCTTCGCCCTTGCCCCTCAGCGTCACAGCACCTTCGGTAGGCCCGAGCCGTGCGGCCGGGCCAAAGGCCTTCTGCTGGACGAACCGGTCATGAACTTCAAGCAGGTCGGACATCAGCGCTGCGTCCTCCTCCTCGGTCCAGGATTCGACGACGCCTGCTGTATGGTAGGCCAAGATTGCGTAATACATGAACCGTCCTCCCGCGCGTATTCGTGTCAGGTTTTGCCGGCCGCATCAACGCCTCGTCGTGCGGACGGCGTCACCGAGCGTGCCACCGGAGTGGGGCGCGTGTTCAGCGGATCAGCCCCAGGCCGCCGCAGCCCAGCGACAGGCCTGCCTGGCAATCCGAGAACGGCGCTTGATCTCGCCGCGGGCTGCTGCGTCGCGGGCCCTCCAGACGGGGCCGCGCGCGAGCGAGCGGGCAACTTCGCGCCCGGGTAGATATCTTCGGCTGAGCGCGCGAAGGCCTTCATCGATCGCGGCATTGCCGAAGACCTCGTCACAGTCGTATTTCGACCCCGGCGCGGCCCGCAGTATCGTGCTGGGCGTGGCCTTCCTCGCCTGCGGCCAACTCTGCTCGGGCTAGCGTTCCAATCGAGCCGGGCTGAACTTTACGGCATCGAGGCCGATCGCTTCGAAGGCCTCGGGCGCTGGTGCACCGACGAGGAGGCTTGCGGCGAATGCGCCGAGCGCCGGTGAGGTGAGGATGCCGTAGCCGCCCTGGCCGGCGAGCCAGAAGAAGTCCGAACGCTCGCGGGCAAAGCCGATCACTGGAAGCTTGTCCGGCGAGAAGCTGCGCATGCCGGCCCAACTCTTGAAGATACGGCGCACCGGCACGGTCGTTGCCTCCTCGACGTAGTGCGCAGCCCAGGCGACGTCGATCTCCTCCGGCTGGACGTCGGTCGGATCGCACGGCGTTGCGTCGGCGGGCGAGGAAAGCAGCCGCCCGCCTTCGGGCTTCATGTAGAAGTCTTCATCGATCTCGTTGATTTCGGGCAGCGTCAGCGCGTCGATGCCTTCGGGCAGGTCGACGGTGATTGCGGTGCGGCGATGCGGCACGATGCCGATGGGGGCGACGCCGAACGATTGTGCGACGGGATCGGCCCAGCCGCCGGCAGCATTGACGATCGTCTTTGCACTGACTTCGCCGGCACTCGTCGCCAGCACCCAGCGGTCGCCGTTCCGGCGCGGCGCCAGCACGTCCGAGCGCTCGATAATTACCGCGCCATGGCGACGCGCGCCCCGGACGTAACCCTGCAGCAGGTTCTCGACTTCGATGTCCCAGAATTGCGGATCGTAATAGGCCGCAGCCACATAGTCGCGGCGCAGGATCGGCACACGCGCGATCGCCTCGTCGACGGTCAGCCGTTCAATTTCGGCGTTGGCACGGCTCTCCGCGGCAAACACCTCTTCGAACCGGGCAACTTTCTCGGCATTGGCGATCATGACGCCACCGCGCTGCTTGAGCAGCGCCACTTCGGAGAAGCCCTCAGGTGGATTATCGAAAAAGCCCTTGGATATCGCCGCCAGCGCACAGACCTCCGGCGCGTTATAGCGCAGCACGAACTCTGCCGCCGAGCGGCCGGTGCTGTGGTAGCCGAGCCCTTCTTCCCGCTCGATCACCACGACGGAGCGATGCGGTGCCAGGAAATAGGCAAGCGACAGGCCGGCGATTCCACCGCCAATGATCGCCACGTCGTAGTCTTGCATGTCCGCCTCCGTTAGTTGTCGGCCGGACCATAGGCAAGGCGTCATCTGTGTTCAAATTTATAACTGGAAAGGTGGCTATCAATCCTGATGATGGTCGGCCCGATCGTCGAGGCAGTGGTCCAGCGGCTCCGTATCGGCCACATGGGCAAGAAATGCGGCCTCTGCCGGATTGAGGATCGCATTCGGATTGGAGATGCGGAAGACATCGGTGCTGGGCAGATCGCTATAGGGCGGCAGCTGCCACAGTTGGCCCGCCGCGACGGCTGGCGATGCCAAGTGATCCGGCAGCATGCCGATGCCGACATTGGAGGCGATCAGCCGCATCACCTCCTCGACATTGCAGGAGACGGCGCGGACCTGCTGGCCAAAAGACCCGATCGCGCGCACGGCGGTTACCGAGTTCATGTGCTGGCCGCCCAAAACGTCGGCGATGAAAGCGATATAGGGATTGCCCCTGAGGTCGTTGAAGTCGACACCTTCGACCCCGAAAAGCGGATGGCTTCTGCCGCAATAGAGCGCATAGCGCTCGCGCACGTGAAACCGCCTGTTCAGCCAGTCGGGAATGTTGCCGTCGCATAGGCCCATGGTCGCAACATTGCGCTCGACGGCGCTCAACACATCCACGGTAGTTGCGACCGTGACCGACAGCGTGACCTTGGGGTGCAGGCGAAAGAAGCTTTCGAGCTTGCGGTCCCAGGCGGGATTATGCGCGTGGCTGACCGAGTGGATGTTGAGATGGCCGGTGATCTCCTCGCCGGCGGTTTCAAGAACATTCGGCAGGCGGATGACGGCTGCGAAGATATCGCGGCACTGCGCATGCAGGCGCGCACCGGCGTCGGTCAGGTTGAAACGCCCGGGACGCCGGTCGATGAGTTTCTGGCCGACGGTTTGCTCCAACCGCTTCAACGCCATGCTGACGGCCGGCTGTTGCAGGAGCAACCGGTTGGCGGCGGCCGTGATGCTGCCTTCCTCGACGAGCACGACGAAGGTGCGCAGCAGATTCCAGTCGAGATTGTGGGCAAAGCGTTCGAGGCGGTCATTGGCCATGGTCGTGGCTTGCTTCTGATCTCTGGCGTTGAACTGGCCCTTTGTTCTGCAAGGAGGGAAGCGGAGCGAAGGACGTCCGTTCTTGTCGTCATATTCCAGCGAATTTGCAACATGGGCTGCTCGATGGCGCACGAGGGGCCATTCCCCGGACGCATGAGGCGGTGCCTCAATTTCGTTTGAAACGGCATGCACCCCTTGCGATAACGTGAGCCGAATAATCCGATGGGAGAGAAACATGGCCGGCAAGACGCAATTTCAATGGGATGATCCGTTCCTCCTCGACGATCAGTTGACCGAGGACGAGCGTATGATCCGCGACACCGCGCGGGCCTATGCGCAGGACCGGCTGCAGCCGCGCGTCATCGACGCCTACCGCGAAGAATCGACCGATCCGGAGATCTTCCGCGAGATGGGCGAGCTCGGTCTGCTCGGCGTCACCGTTTCCGAAACCTATGGCGGCGTCGGCGCTTCCTACGTCGCCTACGGCCTCGTTGCTCGCGAAGTCGAGCGCGTCGATTCGGGCTACCGCTCGATGATGAGCGTGCAGTCGTCGCTGGTGATCTATCCGATCTATGCCTATGGTTCTGAGGAGCAGAAGCAGAAGTACCTGCCGAAGCTCATCAGCGGCGAGTGGATCGGCTGCTTCGGCCTGACCGAGCCGGACGCCGGTTCTGACCCGGCCGGCATGAAGACGCGCGCGATCAAGACCGAGAGCGGCTACCGCCTCGTCGGCTCGAAGATGTGGATCTCTAACGCACCGATCGCCGATGTCTTCGTTGTCTGGGCAAAGTCGGAAGCGCACGGAGGCGCCATCCGCGGTTTCGTGCTCGAAAAGGGCATGAAGGGTCTGTCCGCCCCGAAGATCGCCGGCAAGCTGTCGCTGCGGGCGTCGATCACCGGCGAAATCGTCATGGACAGTGTCGAGGTCGGCGAAGAAGCGCTGCTGCCGAACGTCGAGGGTCTCAAGGGCCCGTTCGGCTGCCTCAACCGTGCCCGCTACGGTATCTCCTGGGGTGCGCTCGGCGCTGCCGAGTTCTGCTGGCATGCGGCGCGTCAGTACGGTCTCGATCGCAAGCAGTTCAACCGGCCGCTGGCGCAGACGCAGCTCTTCCAGAAGAAGCTTGCCGATATGCAGACGGAGATCACGCTCGGCCTGCAGGGGTCGCTGCGCGTCGGCCGCCTGATGGACGAAGGCCGCATGGCCCCGGAAATGATCTCGATCGTCAAGCGCAACAATTGCGGCAAGGCGCTCGACATCGCCCGCATGGCCCGCGACATGCACGGCGGCAACGGCATCTCGGAGGAATACCAGGTCATGCGCCACATGGTGAACCTCGAGACCGTCAACACCTACGAGGGCACGCATGACGTCCATGCGCTGATCCTCGGTCGCGCCCAGACCGGCCTTCAGGCCTTCTTCTGAGCGGTGCCGTCATGGAAACGCCGCTGAAGGGCATTCGTGTCCTGGAATTGGCCCGCATTCTGGCGGGCCCATGGATCGGCCAGACGCTGGCCGATCTCGGTGCCGACGTCATCAAGGTGGAAAGCCCGGCCGGCGACGACACCCGCACCTGGGGCCCGCCCTTCGTTGCGGACGAGGAAGGCGAGAAGCTCGATGCCGCCTATTTCCACGCCTGCAACCGCGGCAAGCGCTCGGTGGTGCTCGACTTCACGACCGAGGAGGGGCAGGAGGCCGTGCGCCGCCTTGCCGCCCAGTCGGACGTGCTGCTTGAGAACTTCAAGGTTGGCGGGCTTACGAAATACGGGCTCGACTACGAGAGTCTGAAGAAGATCAATCCGCGGCTGATCTACTGCTCGGTCACTGGCTTTGGCCAGGATGGTCCCTATGCGCACCGCGCCGGCTACGACTACATCGTCCAGGGCATGAGCGGCATCATGGACCTGACCGGTGAGCCCGATCGCGAGCCACAGAAAATCGGCGTCGCCTTCGCCGATATCTTCACCGGTCTTTACGGCGTGATTGCCGTGCAGGCAGCACTTGCCCAGCGCGAGCGCACCGGCGAGGGGCAGCAGATCGACATGGCGCTGCTCGACTGCATGACGGGCGTGCTTGCCAACCAGGCGCTCAACTTCCTCGTCTCGGGCAAGGCGCCGCGCCGGCTCGGCAATGCGCACCCGAACATCGCGCCCTATCAGGTCTTCCCGACCTCGGACGGTCACCTGATCGTCGCTGTTGGTAACGACCGGCAGTTCGTGAAGTTCTGCACCCTGCTCGGGCGTTCGGATCTTGCGACCGACGAGCGTTATCTGACCAACGCGCTTCGCGTGCAGAACCGGGACACGTTGACGCCGGAACTCGCCGCCGAAACCGCGAAGATCGAGCGCGATACGCTGTTGAAGTTGCTGGAAGATGCAGGCGTGCCCGGCGGACCGATCAACACCGTTGCCGACGTCTTTGCCGATCCGCAGATCGAGCATCGGCAAATGCGTGTGGATACGCCGCATTCGGGGGCCGCTGCCGGTACGTCGCCCGGGGTCCGGACGCCGATCCGGTTTTCGGCCGCCGAGCTTGCGCTCGAGCGTGGCGTGCCGCGACTTGGAGAGCATACGGCCGAGGTGTTGGCCGAAATCGGGATGGACGCGTCGAAGAGCTATTAACGCGACGTGAGACGCTGAGTGTCTCGTTTAGGCGTGACCTGAAGAAAATAGCGAAAGCCCTGGAAATCGGAGAGATTTCCAGGGCTTCTTTGTTAAGCCTTGAGGGCGCGATCAAAGACGCGCGACAGCCGTTCGGCGAAGCCGCGCGGGTCCTGCGGCTTGTCGCCATCGAGCACGCGCGCCTGGTCGAGCAGGAGTTGGACGGCGTCCGTGCGGAACGCCGTATCGCCGGCGGGGCTCGCGGCCATGGCGGTGATCAGAGCGTGGCTCGGGTTGATCTCAAGGATCGGCTTGGGGGCGTCGTCGAGACGGCCAGCACCTTGCAGCATCTTTTCGAGCTGGCGGTCGGGGCCGTGTTCGGGTGCCACCAGGCAAACGGCGCTTTCTGTCAGGCGGTCGGAGGTGCGCACGTCCGAGACGGACGCACCGAGCGTCTCCTTGGCGAACGCGACGAAGTCGATGACCAACTGGCTGGCCTGCGGCGCTTCTTCCTTGGCCCCCTCGGCCTTGGCGATGGCGCTGAGATCGGCCGCACCCTGCGTGATCGACTTCCACGGTTTTCCGTCGAAATCGGGCGCGGATGTGACCCAGAAGCTATCGACCGGATCGGTCAACAGCAACACCTCGATCCCGCGGGCGCGAAAACCTTCGAGCTGTGGTGAGGCCTTGAGCTGGGCGAGGTTGTCACCGGTCAAGTAATAGATCGCCGACTGGCCGTCCTTCATGTCCTTGACGTAATCGGCAAGGCTGCGCTGGCTCTCATCCGAAGTAGTGGTGCGGAAGCGCGACAGCGCCACCAGCTGCTCGCGGCGCTCGTAATCCTCATAGATGCCTTCCTTCAGCACGCTGCCGAAGTTTTCCCAGAGCTTGTCGAAGGTCTCTGTCTCGTTTTCCGCAAGCTTCTCGATCGCCGTCAGCACGCGATTGGTGACGCCCTTGCGGATGCTGGCGAGCAGCGGGCTTTCCTGGATCATCTCGCGCGAAACGTTGAGCGGCAGGTCCGACGTGTCGACGAGGCCGCGCACGAAACGCAGGTAACGCGGCAGCAATTCCGCTTCGTCGGTGATGAAGACGCGCTTGACGT
Organism: Ensifer sp. Root423; assembly: GCF_001426275.1. NCBI lineage: Bacteria > Pseudomonadati > Pseudomonadota > Alphaproteobacteria > Hyphomicrobiales > Rhizobiaceae > Ensifer > Ensifer sp. Root423. The sequence continues at coordinate 257,166 of NZ_LMEG01000023.1, forward strand.
AGAGCTTCATCCGGCCCTTGCGGTCGGGGTCGAACAGATCGAATGGCTTGGAGCCGGGCACGAAGGCAAGGGCCGTATATTCATGGCGGCCTTCGGCGCGGAAATGCACGGTCAGCGCTGGGTCGTCATACTGTCCGGCGACGCCGCGGTAGAAATCGGCGTAGTCTTCCTTGCTGATCTCGCTCTTCTGCTTGGTCCAGAGCGCGGTGCCGTCCCCGACCTGGACAGGCTCGGCATCGGGCTTTTCGAGAATCGAGATAGGCACCGGCACGTGGCCGGATTGGTCCTTGACGATGCGCTCGACGGTCCAGCGCGACGTGTAGGTCTTGGCGTCTTCCATCAGGTGCAGCGTGATGCGTGTGCCGCGCGCCGGGGCGTCCGCAAGTTCGGCTGCGGAAACGGTGTAGCTGCCCTTGCCGTCGGACGACCACAGGAAGGCGTGCTCCGAGCCGGCGCGGCGCGATACGACATCGACCTTGTCGGCGACCATGAAGGCGGAATAGAAGCCGACGCCGAACTGGCCGATGAGCTGCGCGCCCTCCTTGCCCTGGGCGGCTTCAATGCGCTCCATGAAGGCGCGTGTGCCCGAGCGGGCGATGGTGCCGAGCGCTTCGACAAGCTCGTCGCGACCCATGCCGATGCCGTTGTCCTCGACGATGAGCCGGTTATTTTCCTCGTCCAGCGTCAGGGTGATGCGGGGTGTCGGGTCGCCGGCCAGAAGCTCCGGCGAGACGATCGCCTCATAACGCAGCTTCTCGCAGGCATCCGCCGCGTTCGAAATCAGTTCGCGGAGGAAGACGTTCTTGTCGGAATAGACCGAATGCACCATCAAATGGAGCAGTCGCGCCACATCGGCTTCGAAGACATGTTTCTCTACGGACATTTCGGTTTCGCTCATTGCCTGGCAACTCCTTTGGGTTTCGCCCCAATTGGCAAGCTATGTCCTGAATTTCAAGGCCCGACTTGCGCACTCCCCATTTCTGGACAATGCTGCACTGCGAAAGATCACTGAACACCAGCGAAACGATGCTTCTTCAACGGGGTCGAAGGCGAGGAATTCGCAAGGGCGACAAGTCGCCGTAACACTCCGCTGTTATGTTCCTGCGACCCGGGCAGATGGTCTTGGGTCATCATGCCGAGTTCATATCGCGCTCTGCCGCCAGTCGATTTGACTAAGGTCAATGCGCGACGAATTGCGTTGCTCTATTGGCCTTGGCGACGGGGCTGACCTTCAATCGCACCGAGGAGTGGACATCATGCCCAAGCATTCCACGAGCCCGACAATCCCGACTTTCGCAGATGCCTATTCCTTTTCGCTCGATGCTTGGCAACGTTCGATCCTTTTTCTCGATGTCATGCGTCAGCGCGGCGCGCAATACGAGGAACATCGCACGCAGACCGCGCCGAACGTGCTGGAGTTCGAGGCCCAGCTTGTTACCGATGGGCGCACGCTCGCCCGGCCGGTGAACTATGCGCTGGTCAGCATCGTTCCGCCCGAGGGCGTCACGGTCGATCCGGCCAAGCGTCCCTTCGTCGTCGTCGACCCCCGGGCCGGCCACGGCCCCGGCATTGGCGGCTTCAAGGCCGACAGTGAAATCGGTGTCGCGCTGAAAGCGGGCCATCCCTGCTACTTCATCGGCTTCTTGCCGGATCCGGTTCCTGGACAGACGATCGAGGACATCGCACTGGCCGAAGCCGGCTTTCTCGAAACCGTCATCGCCCGCCATCCGGAAGCGGACGGAAAGCCCTGTGTGATCGGAAACTGCCAGGCGGGTTGGGCGGTCACGATCGTCGCCGCGCTGCGTCCCGAACTCTTCGGCCCGATCATCATTGCCGGCGCGCCGCTGTCCTATTGGGCAGGCGTGCACGGGCAGAACCCGATGCGCTATTCCGGCGGGCTTCTCGGCGGCAGCTGGCTGACGGCGCTGACCGGCGACCTCGGCGGCGGCATATTCGACGGTGCCTGGCTGGTGCAGAATTTCGAGAACCAGAATCCGGCCAACACCCTCTGGACCAAGCAATACAATCTCTATTCGAAGATCGACACGGAAGCCGCGCGCTACCTCGGGTTCGAACGCTGGTGGGGTGGCCACGTCACGCTCAATGCCGAGGAGATGCAGTTCATCGTCGACGAACTCTTCGTGGGCAACAAGCTTGCCGCGGGCGAAATCCGAACATCGGACGGCACGGCGATCGATCTTCGCAACATCCGCTCGCCGATCGTGGTCTTCTGCTCCAAGGGCGATAACATCACCCCGCCGCAGCAGGCGCTCGACTGGATCCTCGACCTCTATGACAGCGTCGACGAAATCCGGGCCTACGGCCAGACGATCGTCTACACCGTCCACGAGACCGTGGGACATCTCGGCATTTTCGTCTCCGCCGGCGTCGCGCGGAAGGAACATGACGAATTCGCCTCCAATATCGAGTTGATCGACGTGCTGCCGCCTGGGCTTTACGAGGCGGTGCTGACGCCGGCGAACGAGGCGGCCGAGGGCAGGGCGCTCGTCTCCGGAGAATGGCTGATGCGCTGCGAGCCGCGCACCCTCGAGGACATCCGCGCTCTTGGCGGCAACGACATCGAGGATGACAGGCGTTTTGCCACCGCGGCGAAGCTTTCGGAGATCAATCTGGCGCTCTATCGCACCTATCTGCAGCCGATGGTCAAGGCAGCGGCAACGCCGCCCGTGGCGGAGGCGATGCGCAACATGCACCCGCTGCGTCTGCAATACGCGCTTTTCGGGCCCGACAACCCCTTCATGGCCTGGACGTCGGCGCTCGCGGACTATGTCCGTGAAAACCGCGAACCTGCTGCCGCCGGCAACCCGTTCATCGCCTGGCAGGAGGCGCTGTCGCAGCAGATCGTGGACGGGTTAGAGACCTGGCGACGGACGGCTGAATATCTTTCGGAGCAAAGCTTCCACGCCATCTACGGCGCTCCGACCCTGCAAGCGGCACTCGGCATCGACACCAACTCGGACCAGCCGCCGCGCAAAGCGGAGAAGAGCCTCTTGCACCGCGAGCTCGTCAAGGCGCGGATCGCCGAACTCAAGGCCAGAATGGCCGTGGGCGGAACCTGTGAAGGTCTTGCCAGAGCCCTGACCTTCGTCGGCATGGCGCGCGGAGGCGCGGACGAACGCGGCTTCGAGGCTGTGCGCCGGCTCCGGCTTTCCCATCCGGAAGCAAAGCAACTGAGCCTGGCCGACTTCAAGACCGTTATGCGGGAGCAGTATTTCATGCTGCTGATCGACGAGGCTGCGGCGCTCGCCGCCCTTCCGAAGCTGCTACCGGAGGCGGTCGAGGAGCGTCGCAGTGCCTTTACGGCCCTTCGTGAGGTACTGGAGGCATCCGGAGCCGTGACGGGCGTGGCTGCCGAGCGGTTGCAGCAGGTTGCCGCGCTCTTCCGCCTGGACAGCGAGCCGCCGGTTCCGATCGCGGCGGGCAAGATCATTCGCAATCGAACCGCTACCTGATGGGGGAGTATCGACGTGTCCGAGGTAACCGAACTGCCGATTGAGCAGTCCAAATACGATCTCCTGATTGCCACCGCGCGAGACGAAACGCCGGCGGTCACCATTGTCGCGCATCCCTGCGACGAGACCTCTCTGCGCGGTGCGTTGGAGGCCGCGCAAATGGGGCTGATCGCGCCCGTTCTCGTCGGGCCAGAGGCAAAGATCCGCAGCGTGGCCGCCGAACACGGCCTCGACCTCGGTCGGTGCGAGATCGTCGACGCGCCGCATAGCCATGCGGCCGCAGCGAAAGCGGTGGCGATGATCCGCGAGGGTCGCGGCGAGCTGCTGATGAAAGGCAGCCTCCATACCGACGAACTGATGAAGGAGGTCGCGGCGTCGGCGACTGGGCTCAGGACCGATCGAAGGATCAGCCACGTCTTCATCATGGACGTGCCGGGGCATTCAGAGACGCTCTTCATCACGGACGCCGCCATCAATATCTTTCCCGACCTCGAAGCCAAGCGCGACATCGTGCAGAATGCCATCGATCTCTGGGTGACGATCGGCCTCGGCGAGCCGCGCGTCGCCATCCTTTCTGCGGTCGAAACGGTAACGACGAAGATCCCGTCAACGATCGAGGCGGCAGCACTCTGCAAGATGGCCGAACGCGGCCAGATCACCGGCGGCCTGCTCGATGGTCCGCTTGCCTTCGACAACGCGATCGACCCGGAGGCAGCAAGGATCAAGGGCATCACGTCGCCCGTGGCCGGCCGCGCCCAGATTCTGGTGGTGCCGGACCTTGAGGCGGGCAACATGCTCGCCAAGAACCTGACGTTCCTGTCCCATGCCGACGCTGCCGGCATCGTGCTTGGAGCGCGCGTGCCCATCGTGCTGACGTCGCGGGCGGACTCCGTGCGCACGCGCCTCGCCTCCTGCGCGGTCGCCGCGCTCTATGCGGCGCGCCGGCGGGCCTCGCAAGTTGCGGCGGTATGACCATGGATGCGCTTCTCGTCGTCAACGCCGGCTCGTCGAGCTTGAAGTTCCAGGTTTTCGGGATCACGGATCAAGGGCTCGAACGCCAGATCAAGGGCCAGATCGGTGGCATCGGCACGCGTCCCCGCCTGCAGGCGAAAGCGGCCGACGGCACCATTCTGATCGACAAGAGCTATGATGCCGACGTCGTTGGCGATCTGCCGGCGGCGATCGCGGCGGCACGCGACTGGTTGCTGACGCTCGAAGGCTTCACCTTACGGGCGGTCGGCCACCGCGTAGTACATGGTGGCCCCGATTATGCGGCGCCGGTGCTGATCGATGCGAACGTCCTTGATCGCCTCGCGAGCTACCAGGATCTGGCACCGCTGCACCAGCCCAACAATCTTGCTCCGATCCGTCAGGCGATGGCGATCAACCCGGATGTACCGCAGGTCGCCTGTTTCGATACCGCCTTCCATCATGGCCACCCGGAAGAGGTGAACTGCTACGCCATGCCGCGCAGCTTCTATGAGGATGGTGTGCGGCGCTACGGCTTCCACGGCCTTTCCTATGAGTACATTTCAGAGCGTCTGCGGGATGTGGCGCCTGCGGTCGCAGGTGGTCGCGTCATCGTCGCCCATCTCGGCAGCGGCGCCTCTATGTGCGCCTTGCGCGATGGTCACAGCATCGAGAGCACCATGGGCTTCACCGCGCTCGACGGCCTGCCGATGGGAACGCGGCCCGGTCAGCTTGATCCAGGCGTCGTGCTCTATCTGATCCTGCAGCGCGGCATGAGTGCCCAGGCCGTTTCCGACCTGCTCTACCACGAGGCCGGCCTCAAGGGGCTCTCCGGCGTGTCGAACGACATGCGCGACCTGCTTGCAAGCGCAGACGCCCATGCCAAGCTCGCGATCGACCACTTCGTCTATCGCGCAGGGCTCAATGTCGGGATGCTTGCAGCCGCGCTCCGTGGCGTCGACGCCTTGGTTTTCACGGCGGGCGTCGGGGAGAACTCCGCACAGATCCGCGCCCGCATCGCCGAGAACATCGCCTGGCTCGGGGCCGAACTCGACCCAGCCGCCAACGAGGCCGGCGCGACGCTGATTTCGACGCCTTCGAGCCGCGTTGCGCTTTACGTCATCCCGACCGACGAGGAACTGATGATCGCCCGCCACACGCTTGCACTGCTTAAAACCCGCGCAGCCTGATCCATCGGAGACAATTGATGTCCATTCCTGTCGCAAAGGCCAAACTTCTGGACGGCCGCAAGGGCCTGATCGTCGGCATTGCCAACGATCGATCGATCGCCTGGGGCTGCGCCCGTGCCTTCCGCGCCTTCGGGGCGGAGGTGGCGGTCACCTATCTGAACGACAAGGCGAAACCTCACGTCGAACCCCTGGCGCGTGAAATCGAAGCGCCGATCTTCCTCCCGCTCGACGTGGCCGTGCCAGGGCAAATGGAAGCGGTGTTCGAGGAGATCGAGAAGACCTGGGGTGAACTCGACTTTGTCGTCCATTCGATCGCCTTTTCGCCGAAGGATACGCTCGGCGGCCGCGTCGTCGATGTCCCGCGCGAGGGCTTCCTCAAGACTATGGACATTTCCTGCTGGTCCTTCATCCGCATGGCGCATCTCGCCGAGCCGCTGATGAAGAACGGCGGCACGCTCTTCACCATGACCTATCATGGCTCACAGGTGGTGGTGGAAAACTACAACATCATGGGTGTCGCCAAGGCCGCACTCGAAAGTGCCGTCCGATACCTCGCCTCCGAACTCGGCCCGAAGGGGATCCGCGTGCACGCCATTTCGCCTGGCGCGCTGGCGACGCGCGCCGCTTCCGGCATTCCGGAATTCGACGCGCTGCTCGAAAAGACCAAGGTCAAATCGCCGAGCCGCGAGCTGATTGACATCGACGACGTCGGCGCGGCCACCGCCTTCCTTGCGCATGACGCCGCCCGCCTGATCACGGGCCAGGTGCTTTATGTCGACGGCGGCTACCACATCATCGACTAACCGCCGGGTCTCCGCATGGGTCAGATATTGCCCATGCAGAGATACTTCATCTCGAGATAGTCTTCGAGCCCGTGGCGGGAGCCTTCGCGGCCGATGCCCGATTGCTTGATGCCGCCGAAGGGCGCGGCTTCGGAGGACATGCGGCCGGTGTTGATGCCGACCATCCCGTATTCCAGTGCTTCCGCCACATGCCAGACGCGCTTCAGATTTTCGGCGTAGAAATAGGCAGCAAGACCGTAGATCGTGTCGTTGGCTTCGGCGATCACCTGCTCGGCGGTCTCGAAGCGGATGATCGGGGCGATCGGACCGAAGGTCTCTTCCTGGGCGACGCGCATGTCTGTCGAAATGCCTGTTAGCACCGTCGGCTCGAAGAAGGTGCCAGACGTGCCGATCCGGTGGCCGCCGGCGCGCACCTTGGCACCCTTCGAAACGGCGTCGGCGACATGGGCCTCGATCTTTTCGATCGCGTGCTTGTCGATCATCGGTCCGATGGTGATATCAGGCGTGAAACCGTCGCCGACAGTCAGCTCGGCGACGCGCCTGACGAACTTTTCGGCAAAGGCGTCGTGCACGCCCGCTTGCACATAGATGCGGTTGGCCGAGACGCAGGTCTGGCCGGCATTGCGGAACTTCGCCTGGACAGCGCCATCCACCGCCTCGTCGATGTCGGCGTCGTCAAAGACGATGAAGGGGGCGTTGCCGCCAAGCTCCAGGCTGACCTTCTTGATCTGGTCGGAGCATTGCCGCATCAAAAGCCGACCGACCTCGGTCGATCCGGTGAAGCTGATCTTGCGCACCTTCGGGTTGCTGCAAAGTTCGCGGCCAATTGCAGCGCCTTCTGCGGCATAGAGCAGGTTGACGACACCGGTCGGGAAGCCTGCCTTTTCGGCGAGCAAGAACATCGCGCCGGCAACGAGCGGTGTCTGTTCGGCGGGTTTCAGCACGATGGTGCAGCCGGCGGCTAGCGCCGGCGAGATCTTGCGGGCGACCATCGAGGCCGGGAAATTCCATGGCGTGATCGTGCCGACGACGCCGACGGGCTGCTTGATCACAAGCATGCGGCGGTCGTTGGCCGGGGCGGGGAAGGTTTCGCCATAGATGCGTTTCGCCTCTTCCGCATACCACTCGACATAGGCCGCGGCATGCAGCACTTCACCCTTCGATTCGCCGATCGGTTTCCCCATCTCGGCCGTCAGGATGGCTGCAAGGTCGTCGGCATGCGCGACGATCAGGTCGTACCAGCGGCGAAGCACGGCACTGCGGTCTTTGGCAGGCTTTGCCGCCCAGAGAACTTGCGCCTTGGCCGCAGCTTCGATTGCCGCATGGGCTTCGTCGATGCCCATATCCGGCAGCGTCGCCAGCTTTTCGCCGGTCGATGGATTGAAGACGTCGAAGGTTGCGCCAGCCCAATTCTTGCCGGCCGCGGGGATGGAATGAAGCGAAGCGAACAGGTCGGCGTCGCGCAAGTGCTTGGTCAAGGCGGGGGTCAAGGTCATGGCGGGCATCCTCCGGCGATGGCCTGCCGCGAGACGGCAGGCCCGCTTTTGCTTGTTCTTGCGGGTGCCGATCAATCCCGGCACCCGAGCATTGCGCGTCTGAATTGGCGCGCAGCACCTACAGCGCCGCGCATCCCTCAGGATGCGCGAAGGCCGCCATAGCACTTTGAATTGCTGCATAATTTTGCCCTCAAGTCGATCCTGAATTGAGGAATTATGCACCGGGCAACCCGCGTTGCTGGTCGCCCGGTCGAGGATCAAGCACGCGCTGCGAGGATCGACGCTTCGAGAATGTCGAGCGCTTCGGCGAACACTTCGTCCTGGATGGTGATCGGCGCCAGGAAGCGGATGACGTTGCCGTGCACACCGCAGGTAAGCAGGATCAGGCCCTTTTCCAGAGCGATCAGGCGCACCTTGTTGGCAAAGTCAGCGCTCGGCAGGTTGGTCTTCACGTCGTTGAACTCGACGGCGTTCATGAAGCCGGGGCCGCGGATGTCGGCGATTTCGGGCGCCTGCTCGCGGATTGCGGCAAGCCGCTGCTTCAGCCGGCCGCCAAGCTGCTCGGCGCGCTCGCAGAGCTTCTCCTCAGCGATAACGTCAAGGACGGCGTGCGCTGCGGCGATGCCGAGTGGGTTGCCGCCATAGGTGCCGCCAAGGCCGCCCGGCGCTGGAGCATCCATGACTTCGGCGCGGCCGGTAACGGCGGCAAGCGGGAAGCCGCCGGCAAGGCTTTTCGCCATGGTGATGAGATCGGGCGCGACATCATGGTGGTCCATGGCAAACATCTTGCCGGTACGGGCAAAGCCGGTCTGAACTTCGTCGGCGATCAAGAGAATGCCGTGCTGGTCGCAAATTTCGCGCAGCGCCTTCATGAAGGCGGCAGGCGCCGGATAGAAGCCGCCTTCGCCCTGCACGGGCTCGAGAATGATCGCGGCGACGCGACCCGGATCGACGTCGGCGGCAAAGAGCTTCTTCAGCGCAGCGAGCGACTGTTCGGTGGTGACGCCGTGCAATTCGATCGGGAAGGGGGCGTGGAAGACGTCGCCCGGCATCGCGCCGAAGCCGACCTTATAGGGAACGACCTTGCCGGTGAGCGCCATGCCCATGAAGGTCCGGCCGTGGAAGCCGCCACTGAAGGCGATAACCGCCTGACGGCCTGTCGAGGCGCGGGCGATCTTGACGGCGTTTTCCACGGCTTCGGCGCCGGTGGTCACGAAGATGGTCTTCTTGGCGAAGTCGCCGGGCGTCAGTGCATTGAGGCGCTCGGCGAGATGCACGTAGGATTCGTAGGGAACGACCTGGTGGCAGGTGTGGGTGAAGCGATCGATCTGCGCCTTGACCGCCTCGATCACCTTCGGGTGGCGATGGCCGGTATTGACGACCGCGATGCCGGAGGCGAAGTCGATGTAGCGATTGCCTTCCTTGTCCCAGATTTCCGAATTTTCCGCGCGGTCGGCGTAGATCTGGGTGGTCATGCCGACGCCGCGCGAGATGGCGGCGTTCTTGCGGTCGGGGAGGCTGGTCATGGCGCGTTCCTGTCGTCTGGAGTTAATATATTGCATTTTTTCTGCAAGTTTATTGTGGAAGTGGTACACCTTTCACTGTCGATTGCAAATCAAATTTGGTGATCGAGACACCACGGTTGCTGATGCGCCGTTCTTGTCAGATCTCGATCGCGGCGGCTAAGGTTGCGGACACGCCGGAATTGCAAGGATTCGGGCAGCGCCGCTGGGCGGTAAAGGGAAATTGGAATGGGCGCAGTGCGCTACAAGGTCGCTGAAGCGGCGCGACTGGCGGGGGTTTCCGCCTCGACGCTGAGGCTATGGGAGACGCAAGGTCTCGTCGTGCCCGAGCGCTCGCCGACGGGGCATCGGCAGTATACCGAGAACGATCTTGCCCGATTGAAGCGCATCTCCTGGTTCCGGGCCGAGCGTGGTCTCAATCCGGCTGCGATCCGTGAGGCGCTGGACGCCGAAGCAGCTGCGGACGACCAGCCCCCATCGGCGACGAGCGACGGGCCTGAAAACCAGATCGGGCGCAAGCTACGCAGCCTCAGGCACGCCGCCGGCAAGACGCTGGAGCAGGTCGCCGGCGAGATCGGCATCGCCGCCTCGGTGCTCTCGACGCTGGAGCGCACGTCGCAGGGCGTCTCGGTCGCTGTGCTGCACAACATCGCGGAATTCTTCGGAACCACCGTTTCCAGCCTTGCTGGTGAAGAGGAGGCGGATACGCGCGCCGTCGTTCGGGCCGGCGAATGGCGGACATGGCCGCGCACGACCCCCGGCGTCACGGTGCAACTGCTTGCCGATGGCCGCAACCAGATGGATTGCCACCGCTTCGTGCTGGAGCCGGGCGCGTCCAGCGAAGGCGCCTACGGGCACGAGGGCGAGGAGTTCGTCTATGTGCTTTCCGGCCGCGTCGAGTTCATTCTCGACAGCGACCAGTTCTACGATCTCGGTGTCGGCGACTCGCTCTATTTCGAGAGCAAGAGGCGACACGCCTGGACGAACCGGCATGACGGCGAAACCGTGCTGCTCTGGGTCAACACGCCGCCGACGTTCTAATCGTCGGCCGATCACGCGGCATTCCCAATTGAAACGAAATCGGCGCGCGGTGCGAATAGAACCGCGCGCCGATTGGTGTTGTGAGCCTAGGCAAGCCGTCTGCTCCCCGATCCGGTGGCCCGGAGCGGGGAGGGATTGTCGGATCAGCCAGCCGCGTAGCGCTTTGCCATTTCCGGCAGGCGCAGCGTGCGGATCTTCGAGGCCTTGCCAGCGGTGCGGAAGGCTTCGAAGCGCTCCTTGCAGACTTCGGTCATCAGCGCGGTTGCCGGCTTCAGGTAGGTGCGCGGGTCGAAGTTTTCCGGGTTCTCGGCGAAGTTCTTGCGGATCGTGCCGGTCATGGCGAGGCGCAGGTCAGTGTCGATGTTGACCTTGCGAACGCCGAGCGGGATCGCCTTCTGGATTTCCGAGACCGGAACGCCCCAGGTCGGCTTCATCTTGCCGCCATAGGTGTTGAAGAGATCCTGCAGATCCTTCGGCACCGACGACGAGCCGTGCATGACGAGGTGGGTGTTCGGCAGCTTCTTGTTGATCTTGGCGATCGTTTCGATCGACAGGATGTCGCCATCGGGCTCGCGGGTGAACTTGTAGGCGCCGTGGCTGGTGCCGATGGCGACGGCCAGTGCGTCGACGCCGGTCTTGGTGACGAAGTCGAGCGCCTGCTCCGGATCGGTCAGCAGTTCTTCACGCGACAGCTTGCCTTCGAAGCCGTGGCCGTCTTCCTTGTCGCCGGCGCCAGTTTCGAGGTTGCCGAGGCAGCCGAGTTCGCCTTCAACCGAAACGCCGGCCGCATGCGCGATCTTCACGACTTCTGCGGTGACGGCGACATTGTATTCATAGCTGGCAACGGTCTTGCCGTCCTTCTCCAGCGAGCCGTCCATCATGACGGAGGTGAAGCCGTTGGTGATGGCCGAAATGCAGGTCGACGGCTGGTCACCGTGGTCGAGGTGCAAACAGACCGGGATATGCGGGTATTCTTCCGCCGCGCCAAGGATGAGGTGGCGCAGGAACGCGTCACCGGCGTAGGAGCGGGCGCCACGGCTTGCCTGAAGGATGACCGGACTGTCGGTCGCATCGGCGGCGCGCATGACGGCCTGAATGTATTCCAGATTGTTCACATTGAACGCCGGCAGCGCGTAGTCGTTCTCCGCCGCATGGTCGAGCAGTTGCCGCAATGTGATCAATGCCATTCGCTATCTCCCTTTGGATACTCGGTGCAACCTATGCGGCGCACCACAAAAACAATCCGGCCGTTGAACCGCACGAAATGCATCGATGGCAAAGTCGATGGCCGGCTTTTTCGTGCGGCGTGACGGCGCGCGCGAATTGGTCGCGCCCACCGAAGTCAGGCGCACAATAGTTCATCGAAGTGGTTTGACAACCGGGCAAAAGGCAGGTTGCCAGAGGTCGAAACTCGCTTCAATCGATTTTACTGTGGACTGGATGCAACACCTTCAGTCTGAAGTGTTTTCACTTTCTGGTGGTGCCTGAGAGGAGGGGGAGTCAAGGGCAGTGGATGCAACCATTGGGCGCTGATTTTGTCTGTTACACCATCGTGGTGGATGCCCTCTCGGAAACAGTCTGTCGACAGGAGGTGAACGTCCCGCAAGAAGATTGCGGCAACGCCCCTCTTTCTTTGCGCAGATTACGTAAACTGCCGCTAAAATTCACAAACTTTGCATCGCGGATGATTCGAGGCCCAATCCGGCCGACAAAAAGCGCGGACCTAAAACGTTGCAGTAGATTTCGCAAAAATGCCCTGTTCACGTCATATGCCCGTCGCAAAGGCGACGAAAAGAATCGCAAACAAAATACAACCTATGGGATAGGTCGATTCCCCTCCTATAGATAAAGATGCAGACAGCCGCAGAATCCGCCTTGCGTTCGCGAACGATTTGCACTTCTCTCCTGCGATCACAAACCCAAAACAAGGGGAAGGAGAGAAACAAAATGGCATCACTGAAACTCAACCTCCGCGCTGCCGCGCTGATTGGCTCGCTGCTCATCGGAGCAAGCCCGGCACTTGCCGAAGCTGTCCTGCATCGCGGCAACGCAGGTGAGCCGCAGACGCTCGACCAGCACCACACCTCGATCAACATTGAAGCGTTCATCCTCAAGGACCTCTACGAAGGCCTGACGATCTATGACGCCTCTGCCAAGATCGTCCCCGGTGTTGCTGAGACGTGGGAGCTTTCGGACGATGGCACGGTCTACACCTTCAAGCTGCGCGCCGATGCAAAGTGGTCGGACGGTTCGCCGGTAACGGCTGAAGACTTCGTCTTCTCCTTCCGCCGCGTCGAAGATCCGAAGACGGCTGCCGGCTACGCCAACATTCTCTTCCCGATCAAGAACGCCGAAAAGGTAAACAAGGGCGACCTGCCGACCGATCAGCTCGGCATCAAGGCGATCGACGAAAAGACCGTCGAAATCACGCTCGAGCGTCCGACCCCGTTCTTCCTGGAGCTGCTCGCACACCAGACGGCACTTCCGGTCAGCAAGGCCAGCGTCGAAAAGAACGGCGCGGACTTCGTCAAGCCGGGCGTCATGGTATCGAACGGCGCCTTCACGCTGCAGGCCCACGTTCCGAACGACAGCCTGACCGTCGTCAAGAACGCCAACTACTGGGATGCGGCCAACGTCAAGCTCGACAAGGTCATCTTCTACCCGATCGACGACCAGGCTGCTTCGGTTCGTCGTTTCGAAGCCAAGGAAATGGACCTCGTCTACAACTTCTCGGCTGACCAGATCGACCGTCTGCGCACGTCCTATGGCGAGCAGGTCCATGTCTCGCCGTCGCTTGCGACTTATTACTACGCCTTCGACACCCGCCAGGAGCCCTATAGCGACGTTCGCGTCCGCCAGGCTCTCTCCATGGCCGTCGACCGCGACTTCCTCGCCAAGGAAATCTACGCCGGTTCGCAGCTCCCCGCCTATTCGATGGTTCCTCCGGGCATCGAGAGCTACGGTGAGCCGTCCAAGGCCGAGTTCGGCACGCTGTCGCAGCTCGACCGCGAAGACAAGGCCATCGCCCTGATGAAGGAAGCTGGCTACGGCGAAGGTGGCAAGCCGCTCGACATCGAGCTGCGCTACAACACCAACCCGAACCACGAGCGCGTCGCAACGGCTGTCGCCGACATGTGGAAGAACACCTTCGGCGCCAAGGTGTCGCTGGTGAACCTCGACGTGTCCTCGCACTACGCCTACCTGCAGGAAGGCGGCAAGTTCAACGTTGCCCGCGCCGGCTGGCAGGCTGACTACGCGGATGCCGAGAACTTCCTGGCGCTCAGCGTCGGCTCCAACAAGACCTTCAACTACGGCCATTTCGAAAACGCCGAGTTCGACGGCCTGATGAAGAAGTCCTACGACGAGCAGGATCCGGCCGCTCGCTCGAAGCTGATGCATGAAGCCGAAGCGCTGCTGATGAAGGAACAGCCGATCGCTCCGCTTCTGACCCAGGCCGACCTGTGGCTGGTTGCCAGCCGCGTCAAGGGCTGGGCGGACAATGCTCCGAACGAGCACCTCAGCAAGTTCCTGAGCATCGCCGAATAACGAACAGAGACGACGCGCGGTCATAAGGTCGCGCGTCGCCTCCGGAGCACGTCCATGATTTCCTTCATCCTTCGCCGATTGGCGAGTGCGGTGCCGACCTTGTTTATCGTCGTCACCATTTCGTTTTTCTTGATGCGGTTCGCCCCTGGTGGCCCCTTCAACCTCGAGCGTCCTCTTCCGCCACAAACGATGGCGAACCTGATGAAGACGTACCAGCTCGACCAGCCTCTTTGGCGCCAATACACGCACTATCTCAGCAATGCGGTGACCGGCGACTTCGGCCCGAGCTACGTCTACAAGGACAACAACGTCGCTGAACTGATCGGCAAGGGTCTGCCCTATTCGATGGAACTCGGCTTCTACGCGTTGCTTATTGCGCTGATCGGCGGCGTCACCGCCGGAACGATTGCCGCGCTTCGGCAAAACAGCGTCCTCGATTTCACCATCATGTCGTTTTCGACGATAGGGGTCACCGTGCCCAACTTCGTCGTCGGCCCGGTGCTGACACTGGTCTTTGCGATCGTGCTCGCATGGCTGCCGGCCGGTGGTTGGGGGGATGGATCGCTGCGCTTCCTGATCCTGCCGATGATCGCGCTGGCATTGCCGCAGCTTGCAGTTTTTGCGCGGCTCACGCGCGGCTCGATGATCGAGGCGCTGCATACCGACCATATCCGAACAGCCAAGGCCTATGGCCTGCCATCGCGAACGGTCGTCGTTACCCATGCGATGCGTGGTGCGATGCTGCCGGTCGTGTCCTATCTCGCGCCCTGTGCTGCGGCCCTTCTTACCGGCTCGGCCGTCGTTGAGACGATCTTCACCATCCCGGGCGTCGGTCGCTACTTCGTCCTTGGCGCCATCAACCGTGACTACACGCTGGTGATGGGCACAGTTATCCTCGTTGCCATCTTCGTCATCGTTTTCAATCTCCTGGTCGACATTCTCTACGGCCTGCTCGATCCGAGGGTTCGCCATGACTGATATCGCCCAGACCCCGGCGGCGACGCCGGAAACAAAGGGGCGCAGCCTCTTCCAGCTCGCCGCCATGCGTTTCAAGCGCAACCGCGCCGCCATGGCCGGCTGCTTCATGCTGGCGCTTATCGCGCTGTTCTCGTTCCTCGGCCCGTTCTTCGTCCCGCACACCTATGATCAGGTGTTTCCGTCCTACGTCTCGATCAGCCCGAGCCTGGAGCCGCGTCCAGATACGTCGACGCTTCAGGACGTGATGGAAGGCGTCGCCACACGGGCACGCGTCACGCTCAAGGAGTTCAATCTCGAGGGTGAAACCTTCACCGCGACGATTACCTCCGAACAGCCGATCGATTCCCGTGCCACGCGCTACTTCGACCGCGCCAACGAATTCCGTGACACCCAGGTGGTGGCAACGGAAAACGACGGTAAGACGCTGAAGGTGACCGGTCAGGTCGACCGGGAATACTTCCCCTTCGGCACGGATTCCAACGGCCGCGACCTCCTGGTTCGCGTCATGCTCGGCGGCCAGATCTCGATCGCCGTCGGCCTGCTTGCGAGCCTCGTGTCTCTCGGGATCGGCGTCGTCTACGGCGCGACATCGGGCTACATCGGCGGTCGCGTCGACAACGTCATGATGCGTCTGGTTGAGATCATGTATTCTCTGCCCTTCGTGTTTCTGGTCGTCGTTCTCGTCGTGTTCTTCGGGCGCTCGTTCATCCTGATCTTCCTGGTGATCGGGGCAGTGGAATGGCTCGACATGGCCCGTATCGTGCGCGGTCAGACATTGGCGTTGAAACGTCGAGAATTCGTCGGCGCCGCGCAGGCGCTCGGTCTCACGGATTGGCAGATCATCCGCCGGCACATCATCCCCAACACGATTGGCCCGGTCATCGTTTTCGTGACCGTCGTCGTGCCCAAGGTGATCCTGCTCGAGAGCTTCCTCTCCTTCCTCGGCCTCGGCGTTCAGGCGCCGCTGACGAGCTGGGGGGCGCTGATCTCGGAAGGCGCAAACAACATCCAGTCGGCGCCATGGCTTCTGATTTTCCCGGCCATCTTCTTCGTCCTGACGCTGTTCTCGCTGAACTTCGTCGGCGACGGCCTGCGCGACGCGCTCGACCCGAAGGATCGCTGACATGGCAGATACCAAGGAAACCATCCTGGCCGTTCGCGGTCTCAAGGTGAACTTCTCGACGCCTGACGGCACGGTCGAAGCGGTCAAGGGCATCGATCTCGATGTGCGCACCGGCGAAACGCTCGCGGTCGTCGGCGAGTCCGGCTCCGGCAAGAGTCAGACGATGATGGGCATCATGGGTCTGCTTGCCAAGAACGGCACCGTGACCGGCTCGGCAACCTACCGCGGGCAGGAGCTCGTCGGACTGCCGGCTAAGGCCTTGAACCAGGTCCGCGGCGCGAAGGTCACCATGATCTTCCAGGAGCCGATGACCTCGCTCGATCCGCTCTATCCGGTCGGTCGCCAGATCGCCGAGCCGATCGTTCACCACCGCGGCGGCACGTTCAAGCAGGCGCGGGCGCGCGTGCTCGAACTGCTGGAGCTCGTCGGCATTCCGGAACCGGCACGCCGCATCGACAGCTATCCGCACGAGCTATCGGGCGGCCAGCGCCAGCGCGTGATGATCGCGATGGCACTTGCGAACGACCCGGATCTGCTGATTGCGGACGAGCCGACGACGGCGCTCGACGTGACGATCCAGGCGCAGATCCTCGATCTCCTGAAATCGCTGCAGAAGCGATTCGGCATGGCGATCGTGCTGATCACCCACGACCTCGGCATCGTCAAACACTTCGCCGACCGTGTCGCCGTGATGCGTCGCGGCGAAGTGGTTGAAAAGGGCACGACGGCCGACATCTTCGAACGGCCGCAGGCCGACTATACGAAGATGCTGCTTGCCGCCGAACCGAGCGGCCGCAAGGCGTCTCCGCCCGACAGTGCGCCGATCATTCTTGAAGGTCGCGACGTCTGCGTCGACTACCAGATCGGTGGCGGCCTCTTCCGCGGCGGCAAGTCCGTCTTCCGTGCGGTAGACAGCGTCAATCTGCGCCTGAAGGAAGGGCAGACGATCGGTGTCGTCGGCGAGTCCGGTTCGGGCAAGTCGACGCTCGGCCGCGCGCTTCTTCGGCTCCTGCCGAGCAGCGGCCACTACCGCTTCGGCACGACGGATATCTCCGGCTTCGACCGCGGGCAGATGCGGCCGTTGCGGCGCACCCTGCAGCTCGTCTTCCAGGATCCCTACGGCTCGCTTTCGCCACGGCGCACCGTCGGCGAAATCATCACCGAAGGCCTGCACGTGCACGAGCCCGAGCTCACCCGCGCCGACCGCGACCGCCGGGCGTCGGAAGCGTTGAAGGAAGTGGGCCTCGATCCCGCCTCCCGCAACCGCTACCCGCACGAGTTCTCGGGCGGCCAGCGCCAGCGCATCGCCATTGCTCGTGCCATGATCCTGAAGCCCAAGGTCGTCATCCTCGATGAGCCGACGTCGGCGCTCGACCGTTCGGTCCAGGGGCAGGTGATCGAGCTGTTGCGCGACCTGCAGCGCTCACACGGGCTCTCCTACATCTTCATCAGCCACGACCTTTCGGTGGTGAAGGCGATGTCGGACTATGTGATCGTCATGAAGAACGGCAAGATTGTTGAGGAAGGCGAGACCGATGCGATCTTCGAGGCGCCGAAGCAGCCCTATACCAAGACGCTGATCGGCGCTGCCTTCAACGTTTGAGCAGGCACAGGCCTTCAAAATTTGGCGGGGACGCGAGCGATCGCGTCCCCGTTTCCGTTCTCGGGCTCGGAAACGTCAGGTCTCGTTCTCTGCGGAGAAATCGGAAGCGACGAGTTTCTTGTCGAGCCCGAACTTCTGCATCTTTTCGTAGAGCGTCTTCCGCGAGATGCCGAGGGTCTCGTAGACCGGCTTCAGCGCGCCGCCATGGGCGGCGATTGCGCTGGCGATGAGGCCTTTTTCATAGGCCGCCACCTTGTCGGCGAGGCGGTTGCCGTTTTCCGATCGCGCGCTGTCGTCGGGAGCCGCATCGAGCCCGAGCACCAGCCGCTCGGCGGCATTGCGCAACTCGCGCACGTTGCCCGGCCAGTCGCGCTCGGCGATTTCGGCCAGCATCGATTGGGAGATCTCCACCTCATCCCGGCCGTAGCGAGCGGCCGACTCCCTGACCAGTTGCAGAAAGAGCAGCGGAATGTCGGCGCGCCGCTGGGCAAGCGAGGGGACGCGGAGCGTCGCGACGTTGAGGCGATAGAGGAGGTCCGCCCGGAAGCGCCCGGCGGCGACTTCCTTTTCGAGATCGACCTTGCTGGTGGCGATGAAACGGACGTCGAGCGGGACCTGCTCGTTCGATCCGAGCCGGGTGATGACGCGTTCCTGCAGCACCCGCAGAAACTTTGCCTGGAGGTCGAAGGGCATCGAGCCAATCTCGTCGAGCAGGATCGTACCGCCGCGACCATGTTCGAACTTGCCGTAGCGTGGACGGATGGCGCCGGGAAAGGCGCCGGGCTCGTGGCCGAAGAGCTCGCTTTCGATCAGGTTTTCGGGCAGTGCGGCGCAGTTGATGGCGATGAACGGGCTGTTGGCGCGGGTGCTCAGATCATGCAGCGTGCGGGCCAGCACCTCCTTGCCGACGCCGGTATCGCCGATGATCAAGGTATCGGCATCGGCCGCGCCGAGCGCGCGGATGCGGTAGCGCAGATCGACCATGACCTGGCTTCGACCGGGCAGCCGCTGTTCGATGTCGTCGCGTTTGCCGGCAACCGCCTTCAGCCGGCGGTTTTCAAGAACGAGCGCGCGCCAGTCCAGTGCCCGGCGGATCGTGCCGGCGAGCATCTGCGCTGCGAAGGGCTTCTCGACGAAGTCATAGGCGCCTTCGCGCATGGCCCGGACCGCGAGTTGCACATCGCCATGGCCGGTGACGAGGATAACCGGTACCTCCGCATCGATTTCGCGGATGCGCTGCAGGAGGGTCATGCCGTCCATGCCCGGCATGCGGATATCGCTGATCACCACGCCAGGAAAACTGTAGCTGATGAATTCGAGCGCGTGTTCGGCGGCCGAGAAGGCATCGACGCGGAAACCGGCCAGCTCCAGCGCCTGGGCGCTCGAATGGCGCACATCCTCTTCGTCATCGACGAGCAGGATCCGGCTCTCGATCATTCGGCGGCCTCCCGGGCATTGCTGTTGTCGGCAGCGAGTTCGATGCGGAACTCGGCGCCGCCTTCCGCGAGGTTAGTGGCGACAAGGCTTCCGCCGAAATCCTTGATAATGTTATAGGAAATCGAAAGGCCAAGGCCCAGCCCCTTGCCGACGCCCTTTGTGGAAAAGAATGGGTCGAAGATACGTTCGGCAATCGCCGGCGCAATGCCGGGGCCGCGGTCGCTGACGGTCAGCACGACTTTGCCGTCTTCCTGCTTCGCACGCAGGCGGATGGTGCGGTCGTCAAGGCCCTCGACGGCATCGGCGGCATTGGAAATGATGTTGACGAGCACCTGCTGCAGGCGGACCGAGCCGGCCCGGACGACGAGCGGTTCGTTGCCGAGATCGATGTCGATGGTCGCCGCCGCCGCCTTCAGCCGAACCGACACGATCTCCATCGTGTCGCGCACCACTTCCTCGACCGGGACCGGCCCGAGTTTCTCGTTCGGTTTGCGGGCGAAATTGCGCAGGTGCTTGCTGATCGCCGCCATGCGGTCGACAAGCCCGGAGATGCGGCGGATATTGTCCGTCGCCTCGTCGGACCGACCCCGCTCGATCAGCAGTGCGGCGCTGTCAGCATAGGTCTTGGCGGCGGCGAGCGGCTGGTTGAATTCGTGCGAGAGGGCGGCGGACATCTGCCCGAGCCCTGCCAGTTTTCCGGCCTGGATCAGATCGGCCTGCGTCCGTCGCAGTTGCTTCTCCGTCAGCCGCCGTTCGGCGATCTCTTCCTCGATCTGGCCGTTGACGCGGGCAAGGTCAGCGGTGCGTTCGTCTACGCGGCGTTCCAGCTCGGCCTGTGCTTCCGCCTGCATCGACAGGCGCTCGTTGAGCCGCGCGCGCCGCTGGAGAATGATGGCGACGCCGAGACCGGCAAGGCAGAGCAGAAGCAGAGCGGCGATAACAGTCGTCAGCGCCTGTGTTCGCACCGACGCGGTGTCGACCAGCACATTCACCGTCCAGTCGGCGTCGGGCATCCGCTGCGAAAGCATCAGGTATTCGCGGCTCGAGTTTTCGGCCGAGACGGTGAGGAAATGACGGTCGGACGAAACGCGCTCCGACACGGGAAGGGCATGTACGGTCGCATCGGCGTAGCGCCTGGAGGCCTCGGTTCGTGCAAGCCGGTCCGACGTCAGCGGCAGGATCGACGCGTAGCGCCATTCCGGATCGCCGGACATGAAGACGATGCCTTCCGGGTCGGAGACGAAGATCTTGTACTCGCCGCCCTGCCAGGACGCTTCGATGCGCTCGACATCGACCTTGAACACCATGACGCCGCGGATCTCGTTGCCGACCCGGATCGGGGAGCCGAAAAAGTAGCCGCGTTTCAACGACGTGGTTCCGAGTGCATAGAACCGCGATTGCTCGCCGCGAAGCGCTTCCTGGAAATAGGGCCGGTAGCTGAAATTCTGCCCAACGAAGCTCGTCGGCCCGTCATAGTTGCTGGCGGCGATGGTGTTGCCATCCGGCGTGATCACGTAGATGTCGGAGGACTGCAACAGGCCGTTGATGTCCTTGAGGTAGCTGTCGACGGCCTCCCGCAGTCGCCGGTCCCGTGGGCGGGTGACGAGCTCGCGGACATCGTCATGATCCGCGATCAGTGCCGGCAACGCCTGGTAGCGGTTGAGGTGGCCGTCGAGCGCGGTGACGGCGAGGCGCAGCGCCGTGGTCGCCTGAGCACCTGCCTCGCGCAAATAGCTGTCGGTCGTGACCGCATAGCCTTTCCATGCCAGCATGGTTGCAAGCAGCGGCAACAGCAGGAACGCAAGGACCAAGCGATGTTTCACAGATATGCGCGCCCCTCCTCGCGTCGTTGCAGCAAATGCCGCCCGCCGATCTTAAGCATCGGGGCGAGGGCTCACAAGTCGCCGCTGCAACTCGCTTCTGTTGACGAGTTTTAGGCGTCGTCAATGATCTGTTGACAATGCGTTTGGTTGCGGCCGTCTTTCGCCGAGAAGCGGATAGGCGCATCTAAGACCCAACGGAGCGCCCGGTGGCGCCGGAGAGAAAGGATCACGGCAATGCTCAATCAGATCAAGGGTCTGCATCACGTCACCTCGATGGCGGACGATGCGCGCGAGAACAACCTGTTCTTCACCAAGTCGCTCGGCCTGCGCCGTGTCAAGAAGACGGTCAACTTCGACTCGCCGGATGTCTACCACCTCTATTACGGCGACGAAGCCGGCACGCCTGGTACCGTCATGACCTATTTCCCGTTCCCGCAGATGCCGCGTGGCCGCGCCGGTACTGGCGAAGTCGGAACCACCGTCTTCTCCGTGCCCGAAGGTTCGCTCGGTTTCTGGAAAGAGCGGCTGGCGACGCTCGGCGCCACCGGTCTCAAGGATGAAGAAACCTTCGGTGAAAAGCGCCTGAACTTTGCCGGTCCTGATGGTGACGGCTTTGCGCTTGTCGAGGTCAGGGACGATGGGCGCACGCCCTGGACGGAAGGCGGCATTTCCGCTGATCATGCGATCCGCGGGTTCCATTCGGCAGCACTGCGCCTGCGTGACGAAGGTGCGACGGCGGAACTTCTGAAGTTCATGGGCTACGAAGAACTTGACCGCAAGGATGGTGTAACTCGTCTAATCGTGCCCGGCGGCAACGATGCCCGCGTCATCGACCTCGAAACGATGCCGAATATCGGCCGCGCCTCGCAAGGGGCAGGCTCGGTGCACCACATCGCCTTCGCGGTCGATAACCGCGAAAAGCAACTCGAGGTGCGCAAGGCACTGATGGACACGGGCTATCAGGTGACGCCGGTCATCGACCGCGATTACTTCTGGGCGATCTATTTCCGCACGCCGGGCGGCGTCCTGTTCGAGATCGCGACAAACGAGCCTGGCTTCGACCGGGACGAGGACCTCGCCCATCTCGGCGAGGCGCTGAAGCTGCCGCAGCAGCACAAGCACCTGCGCCCGATCCTCGAAAGTCACCTGCAGAAGATCGACTAAGACGCCAAGAAGGCTCGCCGCGGCGGCGAGCCTTCGCTACCCGATCTTGCACAGGTCGGTTCACAGTTTCGTCGAAACCGTGAAGTCAACGCTTTGAAATCAGGCAGGTTCGCACGAGGCTTCGACCCGTCGGAGGCCTGCCCCAGGAGACAAAAATGGTAGATCATGGCTATGTTCACAAGCTGAAGGCCGGAAAGCCCGGCCAGCCGATTTTCTTCGTGTTCCACGGGACCGGCGGTGACGAGAACCAGTTCTTCACTTTCGCATCCGAGTTGCTGCCCGACGCGACGATCGTTTCGCCACGAGGCGACGTTTCGGAATTTGGCGCCGCACGCTTCTTCAAGCGCACCGGCGAGGGTGTCTACGATATGGCCGACCTTGCTCGCGCCACCGAAAAGATGACGGGCTTCGTCAAGGCGCTGGCTACGGAGCATCAGGCTTCTCAGGTGATCGGCCTTGGTTATTCCAACGGCGCAAACATCCTTGCCAACGTGCTGATCGAAGGTGGTGTTTTCGACAAGGCGGTGCTGATGCATCCCTTGATCCCGTTCCGCCCGAAGGACAATGCGGGGCTGAAGGAGCGTAGCGTCCTGATCACCGCCGGCGAGCGTGACCCCATCTGCCCGGCGCCGCTGACCCAGGCGCTCGCGGACTATTTCCAGGGGCAGGGCGCGGCAACCGAGATCGAGTGGCATTCGGGCGGGCACGACATCCGCCAGAATGAAATCGCGGCGATCGCGCGCTTCCTGAAGGATTGATCACTCCAGCCGGCGACGGAAGAGCCAGGAGGCGGCCGAGAGGGTGACGATGGCGATCAGAAACAATGGGATCGTCTGTCGCGCCACCTCGACCGCCGGAATGTCCTTGAGGAACACGCCCTTCACGATCACGAGGAAGTAGCGCAGCGGATTGACATAGGTGATCGGCTGCAGCCAGGAGGGCATGTTCTCGATCGGCGTGGCGAAACCCGAAAGCAGCATCGCCGGCACCATGAACAGGAACGCGCCGAGGATCGCCTGCTGCTGCGTCATCGACAGGGCAGAAATGAACAGGCCGAGGCCGACGACGGAGGCGAGGTAGAACACCGCGCTGCCGTAGAGCAAAAGCAGCGAGCCGCGCAGCGGCACGCCGAAGATGAAGACGGCCGCCAGGATGTAAATGCTGATGTGGAAGAGGCCGATCATTATCGGCGGGATCAGCTTGCCGATCAGGATCTCGTGGGTTCGAAGCGGCGAGACCATCAGTTGATCGAAAGTGCCGATCTCCCGTTCGCGCGCGATCGATAGCGCCGTGACAATAAGACCGATCAACAATGCGATGCTGGCGACGAGGTTCGGAACCATGAACCACTGGTAGGTAAGGTTTGGATTGAACCAGTTGCGGGCAACGACGGTGACCGCCCCCGATGCCACGCGCTTGCCGGCGGGCGTCTCGGCGGCAAGCGCGCCGACGATACGGCCGAGATAACCGGAGACGATCTGCGACGCATTGGAGCGGCGGCCGTCGAGGATGACCTGCACCTCCGCCGGCCGGCCGGCCTCGATATCGCGCGAGAAGGTGGGGCCGATTTCGATCGCCGCAATGACCTGCTGGGTGTCGATCGCCAGGCGTACCTCCTGCTGACTGTCGGTGAAGCGGATGCTTCGGAAGGTTGGCGAGCCGTCGATCCCCTCGATCAGATCCTGGCTCCAGTGGCCGTTGTCGCGGTTCAGCACCAGCACGTCGACATTCGTGACCTCCAGCGTCGCAGCGTAGGAGAACACCAGAAGCTGCAGGATCGGCGGTACGATCAGCACGGTGCGCCCCTTGGGGTCGCTCAGCACCGCCAGCAACTCCTTGACGATCAGGGCCTTCAGTCTCGTCCACCACATGTCAGCCGATCCTCTTGCGGGTACTGCGGGCGGCGAGCGCGAAGAACACGCTGCCGATCAGGAGCATGGCGGCAATGGACTTGCCGAACATCGGCCAGATGTCGCCAGCCAGAAACACCGTCTGCAGGCTCGGGATCAGATAGCGCGCCGGCACGATAAAGGTGATCCACTGGATGACCGTCGGCATCGAATTGATCTCGAAGAGAAATCCCGAAAGCAGAAAGGCCGGAAGAAACGCCGAAATCAGCGCGAGCTGCGAGGCGAGGAATTGGTTCTTGGTCGCCGCCGAAATCAACAGGCCCTGACCGAGCGCCGGCATCAGGAAAGTCGCTGACAGCGCGTAGAGCGCTGCGACCGAACCGCGAAAAGGAACGCCGAAGAGGAAGACGGCAAGGAGGACGCAGAGCGTCATCGAGGTGAGCCCGAGAATAAAATAGGGCAGCAGCTTGCCGGCAAGGAGTTCGGCTGCCGAAACCGGCGTCGCCATCATCGCCTCCATCGTGCCGCGCTCCCATTCACGTGCAACGACGAGCGAGGTGAGCAGCGTCCCGACCAGCGTCATGACGATGGCGATCGAGCCCGGCACCAGGAAGTTCCGGCTGGTCAGCTCCGGGTTGAACCAGAAGCGCTGCTCGGCCGAGATCGCCGGCGGCCGGCCGGCGCTGTCGCTCAACCGCTGGCGCTCCCAATTGGCTACGGTCGCCTGCGCATAGTTCTGGACGAAGTTCGCGGTGTTGGGATCGGAGCCGTCGACGAGCACCTGCAAGGCGGGGTGCCGACCGGCCGAGTAGTCGGCCACGAAGCTCTTGGGGATTACAACGATGCCGCGGACCCGGCCAAGCACTAAGTCTTCCTCGAACTCGCGGCGGTCCCGACCGACCGCCACCGTGAAATAACGCGAGGCCTGAAATCCCGCAGCGAGATCGCGCGTCAGCGGGGCCTCTTCTTCGACGACGAGGCCGATGCGGGTCTGCGTCGTGTCGAGCGAAACACCATAGCCGAAGAGAAACAACAGGATCATCGGCAGCACGAAGGCGATCAGGATGCTGCTCGGGTCGCGAACGATCTGATAGCTTTCCTTGCGCACCAACGCGGCAAAGCGTCTGGCTCTCGTGGCCCGGCCCTCGGTCGTTGCGGCGCGCGCGCTCATGCGGCCTCCTTCTCCTCCGAGCCTTGAACCAGAGCGATGAAGGCATCCTCCATGGTCGGGTCCGGAAGGTCGGGGCTGGCGACCTGCGCCTTCAATTCGTCTGGTGAGCCGAGCGCGATCGACCGGCCGCGATAAATCAGCGAAATGCGGTCGCAATATTCGGCTTCGTCCATGAAGTGGGTGGTGACGAGTACGGTGACGCCCTTTTCGACAAGGCCGTTGATGTGGGTCCAAAATTCGCGCCGGGTGATGGGGTCGACACCGGAGGTCGGTTCGTCGAGAAACAGCGCTTCCGGTTCGTGCAATACGGCGCAGGCGAGTGCCAGACGCTGCTTGAGGCCGAGCGGCAGATCTTTCGCCGACATGTCGAGCAGGCGGGCGAAGCCGAAGATTTCCGTCATCAACTGGATGCGTTCGCGTTTGCGCGCGCCGGCAAGACCGTAGACGCCCGCAAAGAAGCTGAGGTTCTGGCCGACGCTCAAATCGCCGTAGAGCGAGAATTTTTGCGCCATGTAGCCCAGCCGGTTGCGTGCTTCCGCTGCGTCTCGCCGTAGATCGAAACCGGCGACGCGGCCTTCGCCGGCTGTGGGCTTCAACAGCCCGCACAGCATCTTGAAGGTCGTGGATTTGCCGGCGCCGTTCGGGCCTAAGAGCCCGAAGATCTGACCGCGCGGTATGTCGAAGGTGATCGCATCCGCGGCGGTGAAATCGCCGAATCGTTTCGTCAGTCCGCGCGCTTCGATGACCGGGCGTTCGCCGTCGGTCGGGAAGGGGGTCTGGGTTTCCGCGAGCTTGGAGCGGCCACCGGGACCGCCGCCGAGCATGTCGATGAACGCATCCTCGAAACGCGGCGTGGTCGTCGCCACGCCCGATGCGGACGAATGTCCCTCCGGGGTTGGCGGTTTGGTCCCTGGCTTCATGACCAGGCGGATCGCTTCGCCCTGGATGACCCCGTCGACGACATCGTCGTCGTCGAGATAGCTTGCGAGCTTCTGGCGCCGCCCATGGGGAATGCCGGAAACCTTGAAGACGCGATCGGCGACCCTGGCGGTCAATTCGGCGGGACTGCCCGTGAACAGGAGCTTGCCTTCGTTCAAGAGCAGAACGCTGTCGCAGGCCTCCGCCTCGTCCAGATAGGCCGTCGACCAGACGACGCCGATGCCTTCCTTCGTCAGGTTTTCGACCATCTTCCAGAGATCTCGGCGCGAGATCGGGTCGACGCCGACGCCCGGTTCGTCGAGGAGAAGCAGCCTCGGCTTGCGCAGCAGGGCGCAGGCAAGGCCAAGCTTCTGCTTCATGCCGCCGGAGAGCTTGCCGGCAAGGCGGCTAGTGAAACGCTTGAGGTCGGTAAATTCGAGCAGTTCGTCGAAGGTCGCTGTGCGCTCGCCAAGCGGCAGGCCGCGCAGATCGGCGTAGAGATTGAGGTTTTCCTGAACGGAAAGGTCCTCATAGAGGCCGAAGCGTTGCGGCATGTAGCCGATGGCCGCCTGGATATCGGCAGCATTCGCCACCGTATCGAAACCGAGAACCTCGACCTTGCCTTCGTCCGGCACCATCAGCCCGGTCATCAGGCGGATCAGCGTGGTCTTTCCGGCGCCATCCGGGCCGACGAGCCCGGTGATCCGCCCGCCCAAGATTTCGCCAGCGATATGGTCGAGCGCCGGCGGGGCATCGCCGAAGCGCTTGACCACATCCGCGATGCGAACGAACGGCACCTCGTCGCTCATTGCGCGGCTCCAGCCTTTTCCGGCAGATGCACGGTCACGGGCATGCCCTGCCGGAGATCGGGGCCCGGCTTGTCGACCACGATGCGCAGGCGATAAACGAGATCGGTGCGCAGTTCCGGCGTTTCCACCGACTTGGGCGTGAATTCGGCGACCGGTGAAATGAACCCGACCGTCGCCTTGTAGCGGTGGTCCGGGGCGCTGTCGGACGTGACCTCGACGGCCATGCCGGGATGCACCCGGCCAAGGTCCGGTTCCGCCACATAGGCGCGCACCCAGACGGGTTCGTTCAGCGAGACGACGTAGACGGTGTCGGAAGGCGCGACGATGGCACCAGCCTCGCGCACCCGTGACAGGACCGTGCCGGCGCTCGGCGCGAACAATTGGGTATCGGCAAGCGAGGTGCGGGCGCTTTCGAGCTTGGCTTCGGCGGCGAGCACCTGCGCCTGGGCGGCGTCAATATCCTCGATCCGGCTTCCCTCTTCGATGAGCGCCAGGGCCTCGCGGGCGGAGGTGGCGCGCGCTGCGGCTGCCGCCCTGTTGGCGTTCGCCTCGTCGAGATTGGCCTGGGAGATGGTGCCGTTCGGGCGCAATTGCCGGGCGCGTTCATAAGCGAGATTGGCGTTTTCGAGATCGGCCAGACGTTCCTCATGGGTCGCGCGCGCCTGGGCGATCTCGGTCGGGCGTGCCCCCGCCCTCAGCTTTGCAAGGTTGGCCCTGAGCGCACCGAGATCGGCCTGCGCCGCGGCGACCGCCTGCTCGAACGGGGCGGCGTCCAGCGTCGCCAGAACGTCCCCGGGCTTGACCACGTCTCCTTCGTCGACGCCAAGGCTTGCGATTCGGCCGCTGACGCGGAAGCCGAGTGAAACCTGCCGAATGTCGACATTGCCGTAGAGCACCGAGGTCTGCTCCGTGCCGATCCAGCCGAGCCGCTGCGGCACGTCGAACCACCAGGCACTGGCCGCGGCTCCGGCAAGCAATACAAGGGCTACTGCCGGCTTGTTCATGACCGGTCCTCCCGCTTGCTTCCAATGGTCGCGACCAGCTCGGCAGCATGTCGGCGCAAGAGGTCGAGCTCGTCAGGACCGACCGCCTGCCATTTCATCTGCCGAAGCACGGCTGCGTGGGCCATGCGGAAGACCAGGATGCTGCCGACGAAGGACAGGGTTTTCAGCCGGACCTGTTCCGATTGAGGAGGCTCGCCAAGGATGGTGGCAACCAGCCTGGCGGCCATGCCGATCATCGGGCCCATGACGTTGGAATAGACGCGCTCAAAGGCTTCCGTCGGCTCCATCTGTTCGCGGATGATGAAGCGCGCCCAGCTTTCGGACTGGCGGCTCACAAAGAGGGCGACCATGTGCTGCGCCAGCTGGGTGAGCATGTCGCGGGCTTCCTGGGGTTCCAACGGCTGGCCTTGGCTGTCGAGGTGGGCAAGGCGAGCAAGAACCGCGTTTCGAAGGTCTGCGACGTGGTCGATGATGATCGAGGCAAGGTGCTCCGCAGCGGCGATATGGAGGCCTTCCTTGCCGCCAAAGTAATAGGGGATTGCCTGGAGGTTCACGCCTGCCGTTTCGGCGAGCATGCGAGTGGTTGCGCCGTCAAAGCCGTAGCGGCCAAAGACGTCGATGGAACTGGTCAGCAGTTTCTCGCGGGTGACATCTCCGCGGTCCTGCTTGGTCGGACGGGGCGAGGTTTCTTTTTTCATGACATACTGAAATTAGATCATTCCATTGATTAAGTCAATCGAATGAATTTACGTGACGGATGACGACATGCCTTGCATCGATGAGGTCGTGTTGCAGAATGCAAGTCGCACAAAGGCGCACAGCGGTTTTGCCGTGGCGCTCTATTTTGCGGGCGAGGAACCTCCGGTGAACCTTTTGGCCTAAGCGACGTCGCGCTCTTCGCCCCGTTCGAGGCGGCGCTGAAAGAGGGCGGCGATGAGATCCGATTGGGTGACGACGCCGAGCAGCCGGTTATCCGGATCGACCACGGGCATATGGTGCAGCCCCATGTCGGACATCGGCGGCACGAGTTTGGCGATCATGGTTTCCGGCAGGGCGGATTGCACCTTGCGGGTCATGATGTCGGATACGAGCCGCGGCGTTTTCGGCCCGAAGCCGATAACGTTTCCGAGCCGCTGGCGGATGCCGCCCTGCGGCGTGAGCATCGCGTGTTTCATGAAATCGGTTTGCGTGACGATACCGACGAGGCCGTCCTTTTCAGTCACGACCGGTAGCGCCTTGATGTGATGCTTGATCAGGGTCTGCCAGGCCTGGCGCAAGGTCGTCTCGGGCGTGGCCGTGGCGACGTCGCGCGACATGATCTCGGCGCAGGTGATTTCGCCGGAGCGGCGGTTGAAGGCGCGGATCTGCGCCTGGTGGATCAACGCGTCGAGCTCTTCGGGACTGACGTCGACCACTTCACCATATTGGGCGAGAACGGCCTGCAGGTCTTCGGGGACGATGCCGAGCCTGTGCGTCGGCGCGGGGTCGCTCGTTCCATGCAGCGTCGGCGCCTGCGCAAGATGCGGGTAGCGGCGACCGGTCACGTTGTTGAACGCCAGCGCGATCAAGAGGATGACGACCGAATTGATGGCGACCGGCGACAGGACGAACCAGTAGCCCGCCTCGTGGATCGCCGGGCCACCGAGCACGGCGGTCAGCGCAACCGCCCCGCTCGGCGGATGAAGGCAGCCGAGCAGCAGCATGATCGCGATGGCGAGCCCGACGGCGACTGCGGCTGCGACGACCGGATCCGGGATCAGCAACGCCGCGGTCACGCCGATCAGCGAAGAGATGGTGTTGCCGCCGACGATCGACCAGGGCTGGGCGAGCGGGCTGGCCGGGGCGGCAAAGAGAAGGACGGCCGAGGCGCCCATTGGCGCGATCAGCAGCGGCAGGCTGGCGCCCGCCCCGAGGGCATAGCTGCTGATCAAGCCGGTAAGCAGGATGCCAAGAAGAGCGCCCAAAGACGCACGCAGGCGTTCCAGATGGCTGATCGGAACGAGCGATGGGATGAAACGCTTGATGTACGCGCGGGCCTTCGACATGGAGCCTCTCGGGAGGGGAGGTACGGACTTGGGCACGCCATTAGCACATGGCGCAGCATTGGGCATGAAATCCGCATCCAAAAACCGGCGTTGGATTGAAATATATGCATCGCGCCTAAAAAATGTGCGATGCACACGCGGGCGCGTGCTGTCCCTATAGTCGGGCTCGTCAGCCCGACAGGGCGGCGGAAAAATCGATCGAGAACCGGGTGCCACGGCCAGGCGTCGTATCGACCGCGACGGTTGCCTGGTGCAATTCGCTGATACGCCGCACGATCTTCAGGCCGAGGCCGAGCTGCCCGGAGCTTTTTACATAGCCGAGGTCTTCGTTGTGCTCCGGAAGGTCGATCAGCCCCTTGCCGTCATCCTCGACACAGACGACCGGGCCGGGGCCACAGGTCAGGACGATCCGGGTTCCCGGCGGGTTGTGCTTGACGGCGTTCTCGATGAGGTTGCGCAGCATGTTTTCGACGAGCGCCGGAATGGCGGTTATCTGTGGCGTGCCTTCGTCTACGAATTCGAGGGACTTGTCGTGGTCGAAGACGAAAGGTGCAATCGCCTCCGCAACGGCGGCGCCGATCTGAGACAGGCTGGTGCGCTGGTAGGCGGAGGGATCGACGGCATCGGCGCGCGCGAGCGAGGTCAACTGCTCCAGAATATGGGTGAGTGCGTCCAGGTCGCGCTCCGCATTGCGCGCCCGCGGGTCGTCGATGCGGCTCAGTTCCATCTTGGCGATCGACACCGGCGTGCGGATTTCATGGGCGATCGACGACGAGAACAGCTTTTGCGACTGGATGAGATCGGCAACCCGGGTCAGCATCCGATTGACTGCGGTGACGAGACGGGCGATTTCCTGCGGCATCCGCGTCAACGGCAGGCGCGCATTGCTGTCGCGCGGGTCGAGGGCGTCGGCGGCCTGCGCGGCCATGGCGACCGGCCGCAAGGCGCTGCGCACCGACCAGATCGTCGCGCCGATCACGAGACAGAACATTAGCGTCATCGGCACGATCATCGAATCGAACATCTCGTGCAGCAAGGCGCCGTACATGAAGCCGTTCGGATCGTTGAGGATCGCGAGTTCGACCAGGACGACCAGGCCGCCCCGTTCGAAAGTCTGGCCGCCGGCAACGCTGAAAGGTTTGCCCGGCGCGATCAGGCGTTTCCAGAATTGCGGCGCGTCGACGTTGAGCGGCAGGAAGTGCTGGGCACATTCGGCCGTGCAGTTCGAATGGATCATCTCGCCGGACGCAGTGCGGATACGCAGGAAAATCGCGCCGTTGTCGTCGGACCGGTCGAGATAGCGTTCGCGCACGTCGCGATTGGGCTCGTAACGCGCCACGCCGTCGCGCACCTGGACATACTCGATCAGGTTTTCGGTTTCCTGCTGCAGCATGAGCACGCTCAGCTTGTCGTCGTCGAACCAGTAGTCGGCGAAGACGACGCCGATCTGGATCGCCATGGCCAGCAGCGAGAAGGCGATGATGCGGCGGGCTACGATACCGATCAGGGAAGGGTTTCGGCTCCTCATGGAGCTTGCCTGAGGAGGTAGCCGATGCCGCGCACCGTCTCGATCTGAACGCCGCTATCGAGCGGCTGCAGGCGTTTGCGCACCCTTGAAACAGCCAGTTCCAGGGCATTGGGCGTGACTTCCTGGCCATATTCCGAAAGGGCCGTTTCGAGCTTCCGCTTCGGCACGACGCGACCGACCTCGCGCATCAGGATCTCGATCAACGACCGCTCGCGCGGCGGCAAAGGCACCACCGTGCCGTCGCAGGTGAGGTCGGCGGTTGCCGGGTCGTAGCGCAATGTCCCGGCTTCCAGTACCGGCTGTACGGCCTGGGGATTGCGCCGCAGCATCGCGCGACAGCGCGACAGCAGCTCGCGATGGTGGAACGGTTTTACGAGATAGTCGTCGGCCCCGGCGTCGAGCCCGGCGATGCGCTCGTCGACAGAGCCCTTGGCCGTGATGATCAGCACCGGCAGCCCGGGATACTCCAGGCGGACGCGGCGAAGCAGCGACAGGCCGTCGCCATCGGGCAGCCCGAGGTCAAGCAGCACCAGGTCATGCTCGCGCGCCGCGATCGCCGTTTCGGCATCGGCCACGCTTGAAACCGCATCGAGGCGCCAGCCCGCATCCCGCATGGTTTCACCGACCAGTTCAACCAGTCGCGGACTGTCTTCGACCAGGAGCAGGCGCATTGATTCGTCTCGATATTACAGGGCCACCGCCGACCATATGGGCTTTCGCCGGGACTGCCAACTGCCTGCGCGACACCTACCAGCGCGCGTATCGGCGCAACAATGAGCAATCTTGACGGGGTTTGGACAGCTTGTCCGTCGTATCTCAACGGCTGAGGGGGAGGCTGCAACCTAGCAGGTGGCCGCCACGCGGCCTCCATCTCGATTGAATGCCCGTGCCTGCAGCGCCCCTCCCAGGCGCTCTTGCAGTCACCGCAGGAGACTACAGTTTTGAGATTTTCAGGTATTCGCCGCCCCGAAATCGGCAGTATTGCGCTCAGCGCTCTTGTCAGTGCCTATCTGCTCCTTGCCACCAACAAATCCTTCTGGACACACACGGTCGCCTATTTCGACGATTCCCTCACGGCGCGTCTGTCTTTCAGCGCGGCTCTGTGTCTGCTGACCTTCGCAGGCCTGACGCTGGCCTCCGTCAAATATGTGATGAAGCCGGTGATGATCTTCCTGATCATGGTATCGGCCGCCGCCTCCTACTTCATCGATACTTTCGGCGTCATCATCGACAAGGACATGATCGGCAACGCGGCGGTGACGACGCAGGCCGAAGCCAGCCACCTCCTGACCGGCAGTCTGGCGACGCATCTGCTGCTTTACGGGGTACTTCCGTCGCTGCTGGTGATCTGGTTCAAGCTCCGCTACCGGCCCTTCCTGTCGAATGCTGCGGTCAACCTGGCGGTGATCATTCCCTGCCTCCTGGTCAGCGGGGGGCTGGTCTACGCGAACTTTGCAAACGTCGCCTACGTGATCCGCGAACACAAGGACCTGATGAAGCGGTTCAACCCGACGGGGCCGGTTTCGGCTGCCGTGCGATATGCATCCTCGACCTATAAGCAGCGCAACATCGTCGTGCAGCCACTCGCAACCGATGCCCGACAGGGTGCGCGGATTGAAGCTGCCGGCAAGCCCGTGGTTGTCGTCGTCGTTGCCGGCGAAACCGCGCGCGCGATGAACTTCTCGCTGAACGGCTACGGGCGCGAGACCAATCCGGAACTCAAGGCTCTGGGCGTCGTCAACTACACCGACACCACGAGCTGCGGCACGGCGACGGCAACGTCGCTCCCCTGCATGTTCTCCGTCTACCCGCGTGATGAGTACAGCGACTGGAAGGCTCGCTCGACAGAAAACCTCATGAACGTGCTGACGCGCGCCGGTGTTTCGACCACCTGGTGGGACAACAACACCGGAAGCAAGGGCATTGCCGACCTCATCAACTTCGCCAGCATGACCGACCAGAAGAACAGCCCGCTCTGCAAAAACGGGGAATGCCTGGACGAGATCTTCCTCGGTGAGCTCGACAAGAAGCTCTCGGCGACCAAGAAGAACAGCGTGATCGTGCTCCACCAACTCGGCAGCCACGGACCGTCCTACTACCTGCGCTATCCCGAGAAGTTCCGGCGTTTCACGCCCGATTGCCGCACGGCCGAACTGATGAAGTGTTCGGTTGAAGAAATCACGAACGCCTATGACAACACGATACTCTACACCGACTACGTGGTGGCGAGTGTCGCCCGGTTGCTGGAAAAGCATCAGGACCAGATCGCCGGCGCGATGATCTATATGTCCGATCACGGCGAGTCGCTCGGCGAGAACGGCATCTATCTGCACGGCGCGCCCTATGCCATCGCCCCGCGCGAACAGACGCAGGTGCCGTTTATTGCGTGGTTCTCGAAGCCCTACCAGGCGGCAATGGGTGTCGATACGGCGTGCCTCGCCAAGGATACGGCGCAGCCGAAATCCCACGACAACCTGTTTCATACCGTGCTCGGCATGATGAATGTCGAGACCAAGGTCTACAAGCCGGGCCTTGATGCCTTTGCGAGCTGCACGAAGAAGCCGGGCGGCGGGTCGGCGTTCCAGGCCGCGGATACGACCAACGACTTGCCGGCAAGCCCCGTGCGTTCCTCAGGGTTTCCAGGCGCCCTTTAACGGCCCGTAAATTTGCCCACGGTCGGAACAAAACCCGGCCTCGACGCTTCCTTGAAAACACACCCCGATTTCGTTCCCGCCACGGCCGAGACGGCCAACGCGGCCTCGGCCCTTCGGGACAGCCCAAGGAAGGAGAGGTCCGATGCGCATCGTCGGTCTGCAGGTCACTGCCGAAAGAGCCGGTCGTTCAGGGTTTACCGTCGAATTCATAGGCGATGGCGATGAGGTGGTGACAGTGATGTGTCCCCAGGACAAGGCCGGATCCCTTAACCGGCTGAACGCGATCGCGAAGGCAAAGGAAATTCTGCATGCGGCCATTGCGGCCGACGAAACGGTCGCGGCCGCCGGCGACCAGGCAGGGGTGCGTCGCGGCACCCTGCCGAACGCGCGCCGGGCGCATGATCGCGATGCGATGGAAGAGCAACTCGACGAAGGGCTCGAGGATACTTTTCCGGCAAGCGACCCGGTGTCGATCGCCAGCTCGACCATCGCCAAGGGCCATTCCCGACGCTGACATCAGGACGGCACAATAGTGGCTCCCAAGTGCGGGCATTTTGCCCGTCGCTCCTTACACGGCGGCCCTCATTCTTAATTGTCGCACGGGTCCGCGTCGCGGCCGCGGCATCTTGCATCCTTTCCGCAAAAGGCATGTTATAGCGCCTTGATCTGGCGATATTTTCGGCCTCGAAGCGGCCGGCGCCCGCTATCGGAATTTGGAGAGTGAATGCATGGCCGTCCGGCATCTGACGTTCGCCGTCGGCGATATTCACGGCTGCCTCGACCAGCTGCGCGCGCTGCTGGATGAAATCGAAGACTATGCGCCAACGGGGCGGGTGATCTTTCTCGGCGACCTGATCGATAGGGGGCCGGACAGCCGCGCCGTCATTGAACTGATCATGGCCGGCCCGACGAAGCCCGGCTGGACCTGGTTGACCCTCAAGGGCAACCACGAGGAAATGCTTTGGGGTGCCAGCAGTGGTGAAAGCGATGTCGACTGGTGGCTGGTCAACGGTGGCCGCGAGACGCTGATCTCCTATGACGGCACGGTTCCCGGGCGGCACCTGAAATGGATCAAGGAGCTGCCGACGATCCTGGTCGAGCGCTTTCGCATTTTCGTTCATGCGGGCGTCGACGACACGCGGCCGCTGGAACAGCAGGACGACGGGGTTTTCCTCTGGATCCGGCCGCCCGACGACTATTCCGGCGAGTACTGGGGCCGGCACCTTTGTCATGGCCACACGCCGAGCACGGCCAATCCGCGCACGGTCGGAAACCGCACCAATGTCGATTCCGGCGCGGTGTTCAGCGGCATCCTCTCCTGCGCCATCTTCGACGACGATCAGGCGGGTGGGCCGATCGACTTCCTGACGGCGAGCAAGGCTGCCTGGCGCGTCGAGTGAGCGTTAGCATCGGTGGCGTAAATGGCATTGTGCGGGCGGCTCTCCGGTAGTAGGTGTGGCTTCTCCGCTGGGCGAAGCCTTTGCCGCCCGTCTCATCATCTCAGGGGATTGCCTTGGACGCCGCGCCTTCATCCGTTTTCACGAAGAATTTTGCTGCCCTCCTGTTCGATATGGATGGCACGTTGCTGAACTCCATGGCCGTGGTCGAGCGTGTCTGGGGCGCATGGGCGGAGCGCAATGGTCTCGACCCAGTCGAGTTTACCAAAACCGTACATGGCGTGCGCGCCGTCGATACGATCCGCAATCTCGAGCTGCCGGACATCGATCCGGAGAAGGAAGCCTACGACCTGGCGCTGGCCGAGATCGCCGACGTTGAAGGTATTGTCGAGATCCCCGGTGCGGTTGATTTCCTGAATTCTCTGCCGCCGGAAAGGTGGGCGATCGTAACGTCCGCGCCGCTGGATCTCGCCGTGCGCCGTCTCGCGGCCGCCGGCATTCCGATGCCCCAACTGATGATCACCGGTGAGGATGTTTCCATCGGCAAGCCCGATCCACAGGGCTACCGGATGGCGGCCGAGCGGCTGGGCGTGCGTGCGGAGGATTGCCTGGTGTTCGAGGACGCGCCGGCCGGAATTCTGGCCGGGCTCGCAGCCGGGGCCGATGTCGTCGTCGTCACCGGTGCGCATGCGGCCGCCGAGGGAACGCCGCACATGACGCTTGCCCGCTACCACGACATCGCGGTGGAGCGCGCAACAGACGGCACGGTATCACTGCGCCGGACCGCTTGAAAACCCGTCGATGAGAACGGGAGGCCGCGTGCCGACCTCCCGTCATTCGCGTCGCTGGTTTAGGCGTTGAGCCAGCATTTCGTCAGCGCGTGCCCGCCCATCAGTTCGCCGTTCGGATCGTCGATCCAACCGCCGACCTTGTCGTTGGTCGCGTCGATATAGTTGTTGAACATCGGTACGATGACGCCGCCTTCGTCGCGCAGCATCATCGCCGCCTGATGATAGAGTGCCTTGCGCTTGGCGTTGTCGAGTTCACCACGCGCCGCAAAGATCAGCTTGTCGAAGTCCTCCCGGAGGAAGCGGGTGTCGTTCCACTCGGCCTTGGAGAGATAGGCGATCGAATAGACCTGGTCCTGCGTCGGCCGGCCGGTCCAATAGGACATGCTGAAGGGCTGCTTGTTCCAGACGTCCGACCAGTAGCCGTCGCCCGGTTCGCGCTTCAGGTCGATGGTGATCCCGCATTTGGCGGCGCTCATCTGGAAGAGTTGTGCCGCATCGACAGCGCCGGGAAAGGCGACATCGGAGGTCCGAAGCAGAACCGAGCCGCTGTGCCCGGATTTCTTGAAGTGGAACTTCGCCTTGTCCGGATCGAAGACGCGCTGCTCGATATCGTTGTCGAACAGCGGATAGCCCTTGATCATCGGCGTGTCGTTGCCGACGGTGCCATAGCCGGCGAGCACCTTTGCCACCATCTCCTCGCGGTCGACGGCATATTTCAGCGCCAGGCGCAGGTCGTTGTTGTCGAAGGGCGCCGTGTTGCAATGGGCGATGAAGACATAGTGACCCTTGCCCGGCACATTCCGTATGACGACGCCGGGAAGGCGACTGATCAGGGCGACCACCTTGGGCTCGATGCGGTTGATCATGTGGATCTGGCCGCTCTGGAGGGCCGCGGTTCGAGCGGTCGAGTCATTGATGACAGCGATTTCGATCTGATCGGCATGGCCGCGCTCGGCCGAGCCCCAATAACCTTCGTGCCGCTCTGCGATATGTTTGACGCCCGGCTCGTTGGACACGACCTTGTAGGGGCCGGTGCCGATGCCCGCCGTCGGGTCGTCCTTGCCGCCGTTCGGCTGGATCATCAGGTGGTAATCGCTGACGATATAGGGCAGGTCGGCATTGGGCGCGCGCAGCGCGATGACCACGCTGTCGCCATCGACTTTGATCGTCTCAAAGTCCTGAACGAAGGGCAGGGCCGCAGACTTGGAGTCCGCGTCGCCATGACGCTCGAACGTCGCCACCACGTCGGCCGGGGTCAGCTCCTTGCCGTTGTGGAAGGTCACGTCCTTGCGGATCTTGAAGCGCCAGGTCTTGGCGTCCGGCGTCGCCTCGTAGGCTTCCGCAAGCCGGTACTCGATCTCGCCCGTCGGCGAGACTTCGACGAGCTGTTCGCCCCAGCAGCGCCCGAGCGTGTAGGGGACCTGACTTGCCCAGGTTGCCGGGTCCAGGCTGTTCGTCGATTCCCCGCCGACGAGGCCCGCCTTGAGTGTTCCGCCCTTGACCGGCCCTGCGGCGCGGGCCGCTTGGCCAAGCAGCAGGTTCGCCGAGGCGGCGGTTATCCCGAGTGCCGCGGCGCGTCCGAGAAACTCCCGTCGCGACAGCCGGCCCGCGGCAACCTGCTTGCTCATGAATTCCAGTTCAATTGGCATGTCTTACTCCCTCTCTTGCAAGACCCACCCGGTGTAACCGGTATCGTTGCAGATATTGGAGACAGATGCCGCGCCTGGTGTGTTGCCGCGCGACAGATGGTGGCGCAGATCGGCGAAAGAAAGTCGTATTCTCGACCGAATAGTTGAGGCGCCGTCACCCCTTGCGGGCGTAGCGTTGCAGGATCGCGGAGATATCCGGCTCGGTCTTGTCGGTGTCGAGTTCGGCGCGAAGCTCGACCGCGTCGAGGTGTTCGAGCATGATCCGTTCCGCCGTGGCGGTGTCGCGCGATTGCAGGGCGCGGATGATCTGGACATGCTCGTCGACGGCACATTCCGGCGAATGCAGCCGCGCGAAGCGAGCGAGGATCAGCGAACAGCGTGAGACGATCTCGCGGACGAACCGCGTCAGCGCCTGTGAGCCCGTAAGCTCGGCAAGCAGGATGTGAAACTCGCCAGCGAGCCGGATCGAAAGCGGGCCGTGATCTGTAAGCGCCGTCTCCTCCTGCCGGACATGCTGCTGCAGCCGCTTGACGCCGGCGGCGTCGAGATCGGCGACGAGCCGTCGGATCACCTCGGCTTCGAGCATGCGTCTCAGTGCGAAGATGTCGCGGGCTTCCTCCAATGTCGGCTCGGCCACGCAGGCGCCCTTATTGGCGCGTAAATCGACAATGCCTTCTGCGTTGAGCCGGACCAGGGCCGCCCGAACGCTGGTACGGCTGACCTTGAAATGGTCGGCGATCGTATCTTCGGAAAGTTTCGTTCCGGGCCTCAGGGCCTGTTCCAGGATCGCCTGGCGCAAAAGCTTGTAGACCACTTCGCTGCGGCTAGATTTCTCAGACAAGGTTGCCTCCCCAACGGGCCGATCGGGGACCGGCCGAACATGTCCCTTGTCTTCGATAGCGCCCGTCCAAATGGTCGTCAATATTGTATACAATAATGTTGATGTTTGTATTCTCTTGTCGTATGCAATTGCAGGCGCCGACAAAAAAAGGCCGGTGCCGGCCGGTTCGGGAGGAGGCGTGCGGAGAGGACCGCGCGACCTGAGAAGGCCTGAAAGGGAACAGCCAATGGGAGGGAATTCATGAACAGCAGGATTCTGCAGCTCTGTGCGACAGTTGCCGGCATCGCCGTCGGCCTGGTGGCCACGACCACTGCCAACGCCGCGACGACGCTCGAAACCGTCAAGGCCCGCGGCAAGCTGATCTGCGGCGTCTCGATGAGCACGCCGGGCTTTGCGACGGCCGATGCCAAGGGTCACATGGAGGGCTTCGACGTCGATGTCTGCCGCGCCGTGGCGGCTGCCGTATTCGGCGATCCGGAAAAGGTCGACTTCGTCCTGACCAACATCAATACGCGCTTCCAGGCGCTTCAGTCCGGCGAGATCGACATGCTGTCGCGCCAGACGACCATGACCTTTTCGCGCGAAACCTCACTCGGGCTCGATTTCGGCCCGACCGTGTTCTACGACGGCCAGGGTCTGATGGTGCCGAAGTCGCTCGGCGTCAGCAGCGCCAAGGAACTGACCGACGCGGCGATCTGCACGCTGCCGGGCACCACGACCGCCCAGAACCTCAGCGACTTCTTCCGTACGATCGGCGGCAAGTTCGAGCTGGTCGTCTTCGAAAGCCCGGACGAAAACCGCAACGCCTTCTTCTCCGGCCGCTGCGAGGCGATCTCGTCCGACCGTTCGGACCTTGCCTCGATCCGCGCCGTTGCCAACAACCCGGACGATTACGTCGTGCTGCCGGAAACGATCTCCAAGGAGCCGCTGGCGCCGGCCGTTCGCCAGAACGATTCCAACTGGCGTGACATCGTCTCCTGGTCTGCCTGGATGCTGATGGCTGCCGAAGAGCGTGGGATCACCCAGGCCAATGTCGACGAGATGACCAAGAGCGAGGATCCGGAGATCCAGCGCATGCTCGGCGTCAGCGAAGAACTCGGCAAGATGCTGAACCTCGACAACAAGTGGGGCTACAACATCATCAAGGGCGTCGGGAACTACGGCGAAGTGTTCGAGCGCAACCTCGGCACCAAGACCGCGCTTGGCCTGACGCGTGGCCCGAACACACGCTGGAGCGAAGGTGGCCTGCTCTACGCACCGCCGTTCCGTTGAGAATTGACGGGCCCGCGCGTTTCGCGCGGGTCCACGTCTCCACATGGTGCCTAATCGGCCCGTGGAGAGTGCGCGCGGTATGCCGCCGTACTATAAACGATAGAAATCGATCAAGTTATGATCTTGGGTCGCGCCGGCCCGAGATCATTGTGCTCCAAGGGACGGGTGCCGATGCCCCTGTTTTATGACGCGCGCATTCGCGCCTATCTCTATCAAGCGATCGCCGTCGGCGTCGTGCTGCTCATCGCCTGGGTGATGTTCAGCACCGCAAGCGCCAATCTTGCCAAGCAGGATATTGCGACCGGGTTCGGCTTCCTGGCGCGCCAGGCCGGATTTGTCATTACCGAATCTGCCATCACCTATGAGCCGACGGATACGATCGGCCGCGCGATCCTCGTCGGCATCACCAACACGGTCAAGGTTTCGCTGCTCGCTGCCCTGTTCGGCACTGTTCTCGGGCTGTTGGTCGGCATCGGGCGGCTGTCGCACAATCCGGTGTTGTCGCGGCTGATGCTTGCCTATGTGGAAGCGCTGCGCAACGTGCCGCTGCTGCTTTATCTTCTGCTCTGGTATTCGCTGATCATCTCCGTGTTTCCGCCAGTCAAGCAGGCGATCGAGATGCTTCCCGGCGTCTTTCTGTCGAACAGCGGTCTGGTCACGCCGGCGCTGCACTGGCAGAGCGGTTTCGCTGCGCTGGTCACGGCCTTTGTTGTCGGCGTCGCTGCCGCCGTCGCTACCGCGCGCATTCTCGGCCGCCGCCGCATCGCAACCGGCAAGGAGCGGCCGATTGCCCTGTTCGCGACGATCGGGTTTCTGCTGCCGCTTGCCGCAACCATCCTCTTCGCAAACATCTCGGTCACTTGGGACGTGCCGGAACTCGGCCGCTTCCGCCTGAGCGGCGGCTATCATTTGCGCCCCGAATTCGTGGCGCTTCTGCTCGGGCTGACGCTCAGCGTGTCGGCCAATGTCGCGGAAATCGTTCGCGCCGGCATCCAGGCAGTCAGCAAGGGGCAGTGGGAAGCGGCGACGGCACTTGGCCTGTCGCGCGCACGCACGCTGAAGCTCGTGATCCTGCCGCAGGCGCTACGCATCATCATTCCGCCGCTCACCAACACCTATCTGACCGTGTTCAAGAACAGCTCGCTCGCGATCGCCATCGGCTATCCGGATCTGGTGATGGTCTCAAACACGATTATGAACCAGACGGGCCAGGCGATTGAAGCCATTGCCATTTTCATGGGCGTCTATCTCGGCCTGTCGATCCTGATCTCGCTGGTGATGAACTGGTACAATGCGCGGGTCGCGCTGAGGGAGCGCTGAGCCATGACACAGGTCGACACCCTCGTGAGCAATGCGACGCTTGCGCCGAGCCGCGAAGCGCC
Source organism: Ensifer sp. Root423 (assembly GCF_001426275.1). Classification (NCBI taxonomy): domain Bacteria; kingdom Pseudomonadati; phylum Pseudomonadota; class Alphaproteobacteria; order Hyphomicrobiales; family Rhizobiaceae; genus Ensifer; species Ensifer sp. Root423. The sequence goes on from NZ_LMEG01000023.1 coordinate 298,646, forward strand.
ACCGGCATCGCGCAGCCGCTGGTTCAGCGCCTATTTCGGCACGCCCGGCAATGCGCTGATCACCATCCTTTGCCTCGGCACGGTCTTTGCGCTCGCCAAGCTCGCAATCGGCTGGCTCTTCGTCGACGCCACCTTTGTCGGCACGCCGGCGGAATGCAAGGCGACGAGCGGCGCCTGCTGGCCGTTCCTGTCGGCGAAGATGCGCTACATCTTTTTCGGCTTTTATCCCTTTGAAGAGCAATGGCGTCCGCTGACGGCGATGCTTCTGTTTCTCGGCGCCTGCCTCGTCTCGATGATGCCGAAGGTCTGGGGGCGGGGACTGCTGATCGCCTGGGTCGCCGTCGTCCTGCCGGTGCTCTATGTGCTGATGGCGGGCGGCTATTTCGGGCTCACGGTCGTGCCCACGACGCAATGGGGCGGGTTGCCGCTTTCCTTCATGCTCTCCTTCATCGGGCTTGCCTGCGCGCTCCCGCTTGGCATTGCGCTGGCGCTCGCCCGCGCATCGAGCCTTCCGGCAATCCGCGTCCTCGGCGTCGGCTTCATTGAGATCGTACGCGGGGTGCCGCTGATCAGCATCCTGTTCATGGCGACGGTCATGCTGCCCCTGTTCATGCCCAATGGCATCACCATCGACAAGCTCGTCCGGGCGCAGGTGGCGATCATCCTCTTTGCCGCCGCCTATATCGCCGAGATCGTGCGCGGCGGCCTGCAGGCGGTTCCCAACGGGCAGGTCGAGGCCGGCCATTCGCTGGGTCTGCATTACTGGCAGATCATGCGTAAAATCGTGCTGCCGCAGGCGCTGAAGAAGGTCATTCCGCCCTTGGTCAGCCTGTTCATCGGCTTCTTCCAGGATACAACGCTGGTGACGATCGTCGGTCTGCTCGACTTCCTCGACACCGTCCGCACCGCCATGCGCGACCCGCAATGGCAGGGCATCGCGGTGCTGGAGGGCTATGTCTTCGCGGCTGTTGTATACTTCGTTTTCAGCGCTCTCATGGGGGCTTACAGCCGTTTCCTCGAGCAATATTTCAGGACCACGCATGACTAAAGAGATCCACGTCATCCGCAAAGCGCATACGCTTGTCGCCTTCGACCGCAAGCTTAATGGCAATGTCTATCTCAACGACGCCGACGTCGCCTATGACGAGAAAGGCTTCGTGCATGTCGGCGGCCACTATGACGGTCCGTTCGTCAGCGAAAGCTCCGGCCGCGATCGCATGATCCTGCCGGGCTTCGTCAACGTGCATTGCCATTCCGGCGAGGAGCCGATCTCCAAGGGCATCTTCGAGGACATGGGGACGGCAGCGCTCTGGGGCAATGCGCTCTATGAATACTCCAACCTTCTGGAAATCGATGACGATGCGATCGAGGCGTCGCTGACGGTCATGGTCGGCGACCTGATGCGTAGTGGCGTCACCACGTTGCTCGATATTGCCGGCCCGCATACGAGCTGGCTGCCGACGCTTGCCAAAAGTGGTGCACGCGCCTTCGTCGCGCCGGGTTTCCGCGAAGCGCAATGGCACGTCGAAGACAGCCATCGTCTTGACTTCCGTTGGGACAGGGCGCGGGGACGCGATGCCTTTGCGCGAGCGCTTGAGGTCGTCGATACTGCGAATGCACACCCATCGGGCCGCCTTGGCGGCGTCGTCGCACCGTCGCAGATCGAGACCTGCTCGCCGGAACTGCTGCAGGATGCGGTGGCGGCAGCGCGTCAGCGCGGCATGCCGATCACCATTCATGCTGCCCAGACCATGACCGAGCACGAAGAACTCTTGCGCCGGAACGGGCTGACGGCCGTACAATATCTCGAAAAGCTGGGTCTGCTCGGCAAGGACATGATCCTTGGTCATTGCATCTTCGTCGACAGCCATTCCTGGACGCGACAGCGCACGGAGATCGACTTGCGTCTGCTCGCCGATCGCCAGACGACCGTCGCCCATTGCCCGGTCACCTTCTCGCGCAGCGGCATGGCGCTGGAATCGGTCGGCCGCTACCGCCGCGCCGGCGTCAACGTCGCGCTCGGAACCGACAGCTATCCGTTCAACATGCTCGAAGAAATGCGCCAGGCGATGATCTGCGCGCGGCTCTCGGGCAAGTCCGTCTTCGACGTATCCACCGGCGACATCTTCGAGGCGGCGACGACCGCCGGCGCGCGGGCACTTGGCCGGGACGACATCGGCCGGATCGCCGTCGGCTCGAAGGCGGATTTCCTGGTGGTCGATCTCAGGCACCACGCCATGCAGCCGGTCTACGACCCCTTGCGCAATCTCCTGCATTGCGCGGCGGAGCGGGCGATCGAGCGTGTCCACGTGGACGGCACTTGCGTCGTCAGTGATGGCCGCCCGACCTTGATCGATTATGACGGCGCGCTCGCAAAGCTCCAGGAAGCGCAGGACTACGCTTGCCGCAAGGCGGCTGAGAACGACACGAAGGGTCGCGCAATGGGGACACTTGCGCCGCTCTCACTGCCGCGCAGGTAATTCCGGCCGCGGTCCGTCAGGACAGAAAGCGGTGTGCGGCGAAGAGGCAGATCAGGAATGTCGCCGCCGCGCCCGCCAGCGCGCCAAGACGCCTTTCGAGGAAATCCCGGATCTCTTCGCCGAAACGGCGCAGCAGCCAGGCGAGCAGGAAGAATCGCGCGCCGCGGGCAATGATCGCCGAGACGATGAACAGGCCGAGATTGATGTTGGCGGCGCCTGAAAGGATGGTCACGACCTTGATCGGCGGCAGATGCGCCAGTCCCGAGGTGACGAGCAGCAATGCCAGCATCTCACTGTCGACCGAGGACTTCAGATGCTCGAAGGTGTCGAGCTTGCCGTAGAACTCGAGCAATGGCCTTGCGATGGTGTCGAAGGCATAATGGCCGAGATACCAGCCGGCGATGCCGCCAAGTACCGAGCAGACCGTCGCCACGAGCGCATAGCGCCAGGCCCGTTCCGGGCGCGCCAGCGCCATAGGGATCAAGAGAAGATCGGCCGGAACCGGGAAGATCGAGCTTTCGACAAAGGCAATGATGCCAAGCCAGACAATGGCGGTTTCCCGTGTCGCGAGCGACATTGTCCAATCGTACAGGCGTCGGAGCATGAGGTGCGGTTCTCTGTTGGCCCGGGGTCCGTTTACGGCCCCCAAAGCTCGTCTATAGGCCAGAGAGCAGGGTGTAAATGTGGCTGACTTCTGTATTTGAGACAATTCTCACGAGAAGCCGTGCCGGCGTTATTGGGCAGCCGCCATGCGCGCGTAGCGCCCTGGCGGTTGCCCGACATGGCGGCTGAAGGCCGTGCTGAAGGTGCTTGCCGAGCTGTAGCCGACATGTTCGGCGACGGCGGCAAGATCCAGTTCGCGTTGCCGCAGCAGGTCCTTGGCGATCGCCATGCGCCAGACGAGCAGATACTCCATCGGTGGCACGCCGACGGCGCGCGTGAAGCGCTCGAAGAAGACGGAGCGCGACAGTGCGGCCTCGTGCGCCAGCTCAGTCACGGTCCAGGGATGGGCGGGATCGGCGTGGATCTGGCGAATGGCCACCGCCAGCCGCGCATCTCCCAGCCCGCGCAACAGGCCGGGTGCCGCGCTCTCCCCTTCAATTGATCGAAGCGCCTCGACAAGCATCACTTCCACAAGACGTGCGAGAACCAGGTCGTGGCCCGGGCGTTCGTCGCGTGCTTCTTCGCCCACAATGCGGACGAGCGTCGAAAGCCGCTCTATCCCGCGCAGATGCATCAATGCCGGCAGCAGCGAAACGAGCAGTCCGGCGTCGGACGAGTCGAGGACGAAATAGCCGCCGAGCAGGCGCACGTCCGGTTCGCCGTCCTGCCTGCCATGGCGAACTTCGCCGACCGGTGACGGCGCCGCCTTGGGATCGATGAAGGTCGGCTGAACCGGATCGAAGCCCGAGATGGTGAAGCCGGGCGTGCGAGGCAACAACACGAAGTCGCCCGCCTGCAGCGTCACCGGCGCCTCGCCATCGACTGCCAGCCGGCACGATCCCTCGATGGCGGTACAAAAGCTCGGATGACCGAATTCGGAGTAGCGAACCGCCCAGCGGCCGGCACCGCTGATGCCTTTGGTGAACACTGTGCGTGGGCGGAGAAGCTGAATAAGCTGCGAGAGGGGATCGGTCATTTCAGGATGCTAGCAAATAAAATCAGGACTTCAAGCCGTAGAACGTCCGCAGTCCGCGCAGTACTCCGTTTCCATCGCAACCACGAAGGATACCGCTATGAAGACCGTACTGATCACTGGCTGCTCTTCCGGCTACGGGCTGGAGACTGCGCGCCGCTTTCATGCCGAAGGCTGGAGCGTGATTGCCACGATGCGCTCGCCCCGACACGATATTCTGCCGAATTCGAAGCGGCTTCGTTTGCTGGCACTCGATGTCACCGATCCCGACAGCGTCTCAGCCGCCATCGCGGAAAGCGGTCCGATCGATGCGCTCGTCAACAATGCGGGCATCGGCGTGGTGGGTGCCTTCGAGGCAACGCCGATGTCCCATATCCGCAAGGTCTTCGACACCAATACCTTCGGCGTGATGGCGATGACCCAGGCGGTGATCCCGCAGTTCCGTGCTCGCCGGTCCGGCGTCGTCGTCAACGTCACCTCCAGCGTGACGCTTGCTTCCATGCCGCTGGCTGCCGCCTATACCGCCAGCAAGACGGCGATCACTGGCTTCACCGGTTCGCTTGCCCACGAGCTTGCCGCCTTCGATATCCGTGTCAAGCTGGTCGAGCCGGGTTACGCGCCAACCACGCGCTTTGCTCACAACACGACGATGCGGGTCGAGGACCTGATCCCCGAGGCCTATGCCGAATTCGCAGCGCCGATCTTCGCCCAATTTGCAGCACCGTCTCTGGTGACGACCGAGGCCGACGTCGCGGAGGCCGTCTGGCAAGCGGCGAACGATTTGTCCGGCCAGCTCCATTTCCCGGCCGGCGACGATGCGGTGGCGCTGGCACAGGCAGGCTGACGTACCTGAACTCAACTGCGCGTCTTCAGGCGATCTCGGGGTAGCCGAGACGATGCGCGAACCGCGCCAGTTCCGCCACAGGCTCGTAATCGGCATCCGACAGAACCGCGAAGTCTTTTAGGGAAAGCACAGCGCGGGCCTCAGCCAAATTGGGCTCCGTAATCGCCCGTCCGAGTGAACTGCACAGCAGCAAAAGCTCGTCGTCCGAGGCGTCGCCGCGGGTGACGAGAGGCAGGCCCGGCGTGCTGGCAGTGGCGGTCAAGACCCGCAGACCGGCCACGCGTTCCGGATCAAAACGTTGCGTATTGCCATAGGTCACGCAGTCGATGGCGGCCACGTCGGCAGTGTCCGATGCAACCGCATCGATGCTTGCCAAATGGCTGCCGGTTTCGGCAACAGAGGAGAAGAACCGGCCATTGCGGCTGCGGGGCGCGATCGCCGCGCGCAACAGGTTGGTTCCGGAATTGCTGATCGGATCGTTGATGGCAGCCCGTGTCCCCCGGAGATCTTCAAGGGAACGGACCGGTGCGTTTGCTCGCACGATGACGAAGCTGCACATGTCGGGCCCGTCGCAGCCCGGGTGCCCGTAGACCGGCGTAGCGACAAGGCGAACCTTGCCGCGCAAATGCCGCACGTAGGGATAACCGCACGTCTGCGCGAGCAGCAGCGCCGGATGAAGCCAGGCATCGGCATGATGGAGGACGGCGTCCAATCGGTCGGGCACATCCGTCAGGCCCTCGCGCCGCAGGTCGTCGCGCAGGAACGCCCAGAGCGTTGCCGTTGCGGCCGCGAGCGGCTGAGGGCTGACATACATCGCAAGGCTGGCTATCCGCATGATTTCCCCGCGCTCCATGAGCACTCCCGCCATGGCGTAAAATGCGTTCGGCGAAGCGTCAAGGCCGTGGTCGCGGCGCCAAAGCGGTGGCAGCCATGCGTCTGGATGGCGGCGCCGATGTGCGGTGCTAGGCCGTGCGGCGAAGGCCAGCCCGCTCCACCGCGGCCGTTTCAGATCGACGTCCGCTGGATGTCGTGCGGAAGCGCTCGACCAGATCGAACAGGGCGGATGCCTGGCCTGAGAGCCTGTGGGTCATGGCGGTGCTGTCCTCGACCATCGCATTGTTCTGCTGGGTCACGGCGTCCAGCGACAGCATGGTCTGGTTGATGTGCTGCAGGTCGGTTGCCTGGTTGCGCGCGTCGCCCGCGATCTGCAGCGTCTGCTCGTTGATCGCGTGGATCTGACCGGAGATTTCGTCGAGCGCGTCGCCAGCGGCCCTGACGAGAGAAACGCCCTTCGCCACTTCCTCGGCCGACGCGGTGATGATCGCCTTGATCTCCCGGGCGGCCTGCGCCGACTTCTGCGCGAGTTCCCGCACCTCATGGGCAACGACCGCAAAGCCCTTACCCGCTTCGCCGGCACGCGCCGCCTCGACCCCTGCGTTCAGCGCCAGGAGGTTGGTCTGGAAGGCGATATCGTTGATCGTGCCGATGATCTGAGAGATGGCGACCGATCCCTTCTCGATCTGGGCCATGGCGCAGACGGCGTTCATCACCACCTGACCCGAACGATCGGAACTCGCCTTGGCAGCGGCGGCGATCGTGGTTGCGGATGTGGCGTGTTCTGCGGTGCGGCCGATGGTGGCGGTGATTGCGCCGAGCGCCGCGGTCGCTTCCTCCAGCGTCGCCGCCTGATGTTCGGTGCGCTTGGCGAGTTGGCCGATGGCGTGGCGCATCTCGCCGGTTTCGCCGTCGATCTCGGCGCTTCTCGCCTTCACGTCACCGAGCGTGACCGCCAGGCTCTCCAGCGACAGGTTGAAGTCCGAGCGCAGGCGATCGAAGCCGGCGCCGAAGGGGCGGTCGATGCGGGCCGTCAGATCGCCGTGGGACAAGCGTTCGAGCCCCGAGGCCAGCATTTCGACGGCCTCGTTGATCTGGCGCGATACCTCGGCCTGGGTCGTCTCGCGGCCGTGCCGTTCCTCCTCGATCATGGTTCGCGTCTCCGCTGCCTCGGTTTCGAGGCGGGCACGGTCGCGAAGAGCGTCCCGGAAAACAAGGACGGAGCGGGCCATGTCACCGATCTCGTCCTTGCGGGTACCGCCAACACCGCTGATCGTCGTGTCGCCATCGGCGAGCCGGCTCATGTCGCGGACGAGACCGGTAATCGGGTGTGTCAGTCGGCGCGAGTACCAGATGGAGATCGCCAGCGCAGCCGCGAGGACGGCAAGCGCGGTCGCGAGCGTCCAGTTGCGCAAGGCGGTAACCGCGGAAAAGGCCTCCCGCGAGGTCATGACCGCAGCAATGGTCCAGCGCGTGCCGAAAGCATCAAGGTTGGTGGCCGCCATCTGGGCTTCCTCGTCGCGGAAATCCGCAAGCCTGCTGCTGACGATGCCGTCTTCCGCCGGCTGCTCAACCACGATCCGGGCCTTCAGCATATCGTTGCCGGGTGTGGCGGCGCTGTCGGCGAGGAAGAACCCGTTACTGTCGAGCAAAATCGTTTCGCCGGTTTCGCCAAGGCCCGTGCGGTTGCCGACGATTTCGCCGATGCGCCCATCCGGCATTTCAAGGATCAGCGTGCCGATCTTGCCGTCAATCGATTCCAGGGGGATGGCGACGAACGCAGCGGGGCTGCCGCCAAGCGGGGCATAGGCTTCGTAGGACGCAAAGGCGAGCTTGCTCTTGTCCGTTCCCTCGGCCGTTTCCCGGAAGACGCGGCCAAGCCCGGTGTCCTTCCAGGCCACGTCCTTGAGGCTGACGCCAAAATCCCCTTTCTTGTTGAGGGCGTATACGACATCGCCGCTGAGATTGGCGAGCAGCACGTCGCGATAGCCGTGGGCTTCGGCGAAGCGCCGGAAGAACGGGTGATAGCGCGCATGCAGCGCGTCGTAGTCGTCGACGCCGGCGGAGCTGTAGAGGGCGCGCTTGTCTTCGGCGTTGGGGTTTTCCGCCAGGTAGCGGCGCTGCAATTCGCTTTCGGTCTTTTCCCCGAACTTGGCGGCTGCGCCATTGAGGTCGGTTAGCGCCTTGGCGACGGACTTCTGTGCTTGCAGATTGCGCAGGTCGTTTTCCACGGTGGTGAGGTAATGGCGTAGCTCGTTGCGGCGGGCATCGGCGAGCGCCTCCAGCTTTTCAATTGCCGCGCGTGACGAGAGATTGCCGCTGACGGTCAGGCTGGCAAGACTGGTGGCAGCAATGGAAAAAGCGGCCAGAGCCGCCGCAGCGAGAGGAAGCTTCGCGGACAAACGCATAACAATCACCGGACGTGCAAGGGGAGGAGGCCATGCCGAAGGCTGGTCGCGACGCCTCATGCGTCCGGCGGAAGGGCTTCCGCGCGGAGAGTTATACGGCCTCACGTTACAGCTTGATGACAGCTGGATGACATCGCCAAAGTTTGCCGTGGAGAGCGACGGCTCTATCTCGGCAAGGCGCCTGTCAGGAAAATGTCGGCGCAGCTTTCTGCTCGCGCCGTGATCGTCGCCTCGTCGATGGTGCCAAGGCAACCCATCATGACGGCGCGTTGCGGCTCCATCGCCATCATGCCGCGCAGCATGCCTGCGGTCAGACGCGGGTCTGCCACCGCGAGCCGGCCGTGGGCCACCTGCGTCCTCAGCCATCGCTCCAAGGTGGCACTTGTCCGCTGGATCGCCTGTTCCCAGAATGTGGCAGCAACTTCGGGAAAGCGTTCTGCCTCGGCGAGCACCAGGCGGATGATCGAGATCGTGTCGTGCGAGAGCACGAGATGTCCGTAGGCGGCAAGCAGGTGCACCAGGCCACCCCTTACGCCCAGATCTTCCAGGTTCTCGTCATCGGCTTCCACTACGAACTCGGCGATCCTGAGGGAGATGACGCGCTCGAAGAGATCGGCCTTGGTGGGAAACAGCCGATAGAGCGTCTTGGTGGAAACGCCGGCATTCTGAGCTATGACGTTGATGTTCGCCGCCTCGTAGCCGAAGTCGCAGAATTGCCGTTCGGCGGCGAGGACGATCACCTGGCGCGTCTCGTCGTCCGGTCGGACCTGGGGACGGCCACGGGAGCGTGGCGTCTTCTGCTTTTCGATCATGGCGGCTTTCCAAATTCATCGAATTTTTAGGTGAGCCGAGTTGAGAAAGCAATTGTTTTCCGAAATTTCTGTGCCGCGTGTCCTGGCCGTGGCGGATATTGCGACCTTTGCGAACACGTTCTAGCTTTGCTGCATGGCGACGTCGAAACTCACGACCTATCGTGCGAAGCGGGACTTTTCCCGGACGCCGGAGCCTGCCGGAAGAAGTGGCGCGGAGGGCAATCGTTTCGTCGTGCACAAGCACCATGCCACTGCCGATCACTATGATCTCAGATTACAGGTCGGCGACGTGCTGAAAAGCTGGGCGGTCCCCAGGGGGCCGTCGCTCAACCCCGCTGACAAACGGCTGGCTGTCGAGACCGAGGATCATCCGCTCGACTACATCGACTTCGAGGGCGTCATCCCGGAAGGCGAATATGGCGGTGGACCGATGATCGTCTGGGACACCGGCGTCTGGGCACCGATGGACGATATCGAAAAGAGCCTGAGAACCGGCGCGTTCAAGTTCCGTCTAGCCGGCGAGAAGCTCAATGGCGGCTGGATGCTGACGCGGCTGAAGCCGAAACCGGGAGACGACGATACGCGCAACTGGCTGCTGTTCAAAGAGCATGATCCAGCCGCCGATCCTGATGTCGACATTCTGACGGCACGCCCGGAGAGCGTGAAAAGCGGGCGGCGCATCGAAGAGTTGGTCGAGCCGCCAAGGAAACCGGCTAAAGCGGCGAAACCGGCCGTCCTCAAGCCTGGTTCGCTGCCGGGCGCTGTGAAAGGTCCGAAGCCGCAGCGGATCGAGCCGCAGCTCGCCAGCCCTATCCCGAAACCGCCCGGGGCCTCACCGGGAGAACAGACCTGGCTGCACGAAATCAAGTTCGATGGCTACCGCACGATGGCGGATCTCTCGGATGGTTCCGTACGGCTGATCACGCGCAGCGGGCTCGACTGGACGAAACGCTACGGCGATCTGCCAGACGCATTCCGCAAGTTGCCTTGTCGGGAAGCGATGATCGATGGCGAGATCGTCGCTCTCGACGACAAGGGCATCAGCCGCTTCTCCCTGTTGCAGGAGGCTCTTTCATCCGGGACCGATGGCAAGCTCGTCTTCTATGCCTTCGACATCCTCCATCTCGACGGCTGGAATCTCGCCGAAGTTCCATTGGAAGAGCGCAAGGGTCTGCTGGCGCAGCTGCTTGAAGAGCAGATATCGAGCCGTTCCGCCATTCAGTTCAGCGACCATGTGGAAGGTGACGGGCGCGGGCTCTACGATCAGGCCGCCGAGCTGGGGCTGGAAGGGATCGTATCAAAGCGTGCCTCCGCACCCTACCGCAGCGGACGCACCCAGACCTGGACCAAGACCAAAGCGCTCAAAAGCGAAGACTTCGTGATCGCAGGCTACACCGTCTCCGAGGCGGCCGAGGGGCTGGCGGCACTGGCGCTCGGGGAGTGGGTGGGCGGCGAGCTGCACTACCGCGGCAAGGTCGGCACCGGCTTCGATGCGGCGACAGCCAAGCAATTACTCGCCCGGCTGCAAGCCTTGCGCGGGGGTGAGACCGCGCTGGACGGTGCGCCCAAGGAAATCCTCTGGGTGCGGCCGGTGCTATCCGCCCGCATCCACTACTCCAACCGCACGACCGACAATGTCTTGCGGCATGCGGTGTTCAAGGGGCTTCGCGATGTCGAGCTTTCGGCCCCGGCGACGGCGACGGCGCCGCGCAAGCGGCTGATCACGGACGCCGACCTGGCGACGATCCAGGTGACCAATGCCGACCGCCGGGTGTTCGGAAGATCCGGACCGACCAAACTCGACATTGCCGTCTACTATGCGCTCGTCGGCGATTTCATGCTGCCGCATATCCTCGGTCGCCCGGTGTCGCTTTTCCGCTGCCCGACGGGGAAGCGGGCCGATTGTTTCTTCCAGCGCCATCCCTTCACCGGCATGCCGCCCTCCATCGTCAGCTTCAACGCGACCAATTCCGAGGGCGAGAGCAAGTCCTTCCTCTCGATCGAGGGCACGAAGGGTTATCTGGCGCTCGCTCAGTTCGGCGTGATCGAGCTTCATAGCTGGGGTTCGCGGCGCACGCGCTTGGAGAAGCCCGATCGCGTCGTCTTCGATCTTGATCCCGGCGAGGGGATCTCATGGCGCGACGTGGTCGAGGCAGCGGTCCATATTCGCGGCGAGCTAGAAGCAATCGACCTCGTTCCTTTCGTCAAGACGTCTGGCGGCAGCGGCATCCACGTCGTGGTGCCGGTCAAACCGAAGCTGGACTGGAAGAAGACACACCAGGCAACGAGCGCGATAGCGACGCGGCTGGCGGCGACCGCACCCCAGACCTTCACCACGACCATGGGCAAGGAAAACCGCAAAAAGCGCATCTTCATCGACTTCCATCGCAATGCGCGCAGCCATACGGCGGCCGCTCCCTATTCGCTGCGGGCACGCACCAATCTGCCGGCTTCGGCCCCGCTTCAGTGGGCGGATCTGGAGACTATCGACGCTCCGGAGGATTTGAACTATTCTTCGCTGCCTGGACTTCTGGATACTTTCGGCGATCCCTGGGCGGATATCGACGACTTTGCCAAGGATCTGCCGCTTCTGTCCGAAACGAGGACGTAATGCGTTTGGCCGCGTAGGAGACATCAATGGCGCCCAGGGCAAGTTGGAAAGGTTATCTCAAACTCAGTCTCGTCAGTTGCCCCGTCAGGCTCTATCCGGCGACCAGTTCGAGCGAGCGCATCAGCTTCAACCAGCTGCACAAGGACACCCACAACCGGATCAACATGAAGCCGGTCGATCCAGAACTCGGGCTCGTCGAGCGCTCGGATCTGGTCAAGGGCTACGAGTACGAGGACAAGAAGTACATCATCATCGAGGACAGCGATCTCGACAGCGTCAGGATCGAATCCAATCACACGATGAACATCGAGGCCTTCGTCGATGAAGGCTCCGTCGACGTGATCTACCAGGACGCACCCTATTATCTCGCGCCCGACGGCGCGATGGCCGAGGAAACCTTCGTCGTCCTGCGCGAAGCGCTGAAAAAGAGCGGCAAGGTGGCGATCGCGCGCCTGGTGCTTTCGAGCCGTGAACGCGTCGTGACCATCGGCGCGCGCGAAACCGGAATGTTCGTCTGTACGCTGAGAAACCCGAGCGAAGTGCGCGGAACCGCTGAATATTTCGGCAATGTACCCGTTGGTCATCCGGACCCTGAAATGTTGCAGCTTGCCGAAGCCTTGATCCAGCAGAAGATGACGGTCTTCGACCCGAAGAACTATGAGGATCGTTATGAGATCGCGCTGATGAAGATGATCCGCGAGAAGCTCAAAGGTCATAAGCCGATCATTGCGGCAGCCCCTGAGCGCGGCAATGTCATCAACCTTATGGATGCGCTGAAGGCGAGCCTGTCGCAGTCGAAGCCGCCTGCAAAGAGCAAGCCCAAGGCCGAGCCGGCAGCCAAGCAAACCACCAAGGCGGCAGCGCCAGCCAAGCGGACGGCGGCAAAGCCGGCCGCGAAGAAGAAAGCCTGATGGCTGTTGCAGGCCAGACATTCGGTATCGTCGGGGCGTTGTCGGCCTTCCCGCGCCGGCTTGTGGCGCGCGAGGTCGAGCGCCAGCACGGCCACGTGCGTCGCGGCGTGACGCGCCAGACGACCTATCTGGTGTTCGGCCGCAGCCTGCTTGCCAAATCGAGCGAGGCGGAGATCGAAGCCCGCTTCGATGCCGAACATTCGTCCGGGCGGTGGCTTATCAGCGAGAACGGCTTTCTTCGCCTATTGGGGTTGATGTCGGTGCCGGCTGCGTCCGCGCTTAGTCGCCAGTCGCTGATCGATCAGGCGAGGCTCTCGCCGCGCATCTTCGACCTGCTCTCGCTGTTCGACGCTTTCGAGCATGACAGCGAGCCCTACTCGTTCCGCGACCTCATCCTCGCCAGGAAATATGCCGAGCTGATTGCCAGCGGCGCGAGTTGGAGCGCGATCGCCCGGTCCGTTCATCGCTCCGGACCGGTCGCCTCGTTGACGGCGCTTTCGCTGCACCACGGTGGCACCGATGCGATCTATGCCCGCAGCGCCGAGGGCCTGAGCGAGCTGAATGGGCAATTGCTCTTCGATCTCGACACACCCGACGATGCCGCCCTGGAAGATCTCTTCGATCTGGCCGAGGAGGCGGAAGCCAATGGCGACTACCTGGAGGCTGCGGCCTTCTATCAACGCTATCTTGCCATGGACCGGACGGATTCGGTCGCGGCCTTCAACCGCGCCAATTGCCTGAAGGCAGCCGGACGGGAGCTAGATGCGGCCCATGATTACGCCCGCGCCATCAAGCTCGATCCATCCTTCGTCGAGGCCTGGTTCAACCTCGCGGGGCTGATGAACGAACGGGGGCGGATCGACGCCGCGCGCAGGCATCTCGGGAAGGCGATCGAGATCGACGGCGACTATGCCGACGCCGTCTTCAACTTGGCGAAACTCGAATTCGATGCCGGCGATCTCGCGGAGGCGAAGCGTTGGTGGACCCGCTATCTCGAACTCGATAGCGATAGCGAATGGGCGCGAACGGCGGAGCGCGGCGTGCAATATGTCGACCTGCAGAGCCGCCCGAGAACAGGCTGATATGGGCGACAAATTTCTCTTCGACGGACCCGACGATGCCGCGGTCACCATCCTTCTTGCCCATGGCGCCGGCGCGCCGATGGATTCGGCTTCGATGACCGCGACCGCAGGGGCGCTTGCGACGGCAGGCTTTCGCGTTGCACGCTTCGAGTTCGGCTATATGGCGGCAAGGCGCACCGTTGAGGGGCGCAAGCCGCCGCCTCGCGCCGACACGCTCAATCCGGAATATCTCGCCGCCATCGAGGATCTGGACGTCAAAGGCCCACTTATCATCGGCGGCAAGTCGATGGGGGGACGCGTCGCGAGCATGATCGCCGATCCGCTGCATGCGGCCGGCAGGATCACCGGGCTGCTCTGCCTCGGTTATCCCTTCCATCCGCCAGCCAAGCCCGAGCAACTGCGCACCAAGCACCTGGCCGGCCTCAAGACGCCGACGCTGATCTGCCAGGGAACCCGCGACGAATTCGGCACGCGCGAGGAAGTGCAGAACTACGGGCTTTCCGATGCGATCGAAGTCCTGTGGCTCGAGGACGGAGACCATGATCTCAAACCGCGCAAGAGCATTTCCGGCTTTTCGACCGCCGATCATTTAAGGACCTTGGCCGATGCGGTGGCAGCCTGGGCTGCCCGGCTGACACGCTGATCCGATCGCCGGAATGAAGATCGCCACCTTCAATATCAACGGCATCAACAGGCGGCTCGACAACCTGATCGCCTGGCTGGGCGAGGCGGAGCCGGACATCGTCTGTCTGCAAGAGTTGAAGGCGCCCGATCGGCAGTTCCCGCGCTCGGCGATCGAAGCGGCCGGCTACGGCGCCGTGCGGCAGGGACAATCCGCGTGGAACGGTGTCGCGATCCTCGCCCGAGACAGCGAGCCGGTGCTGACCCGTGTCGGGCTCGACGGCGACCCGTCGGATGCCGAGGCGCGCTATATCGAGGCTGCCGTCAGCGGCATCCTGGTCGCCTGTCTCTACGCGCCCAACGGCAACCCACAGCCAGGCCCCAAGTTCGTCTACAAGCTTGCCTGGCACGAGCGTCTGGCCAAACATGCCGCCGAACTCTTCGCCCTAGATCTGCCTGTCGTGCTTGCCGGCGACTACAACATAGTTCCGGAGCCGCGCGACATCTACCCGACAACCTCCTACGACGACAATGCGCTGGTCCAGCCCGAAAGCCGCGCCGCATTCGGCGAACTTCTCGACCAGGGCTGGCTCGATGCGCTGCGCAAGATCCACCCGAAGGACCAGCTTTTCACCTTCTGGGACTATCGCCGGAACCGTTGGCAGCGCAACGCGGGGCTTCGGCTCGATCATATGCTGCTCAGCCGCAAGCTTTCTCGCAAGCTTACCGGTGCCGGCATCGACCGGGAGGTTCGTGGCATGGAGGGTGCGAGCGATCATGCGCCGGTGTGGATCACGCTCCGCGATTGACCTGACAATGCTGCGGGGAGACTGCACGTCCATGCGCGACGGTGATACTGTTTCGCCTCGAACGCCGCTATTCGCAGCCGCGATCCGGGGTAAACCCCGTCCGGCCTAGCGGCTGAATGCGGTGACCGCGACATTCAGCCTGGTCAACACGAAGGAGAACCGCATGAAAATCAGCGCGCGCAACCGCCTCAAGGGCAAGATTGTCGAAGTCATCAAGGGCGCCACCACCGCCCATGTCCGGATCGACGTCGGCGGCTCGATCGTGACTGCAGCGATCACCAACGAGTCGGTCGACGAACTTGGCCTGAAGGTCGGTGGCGAAGCCTATGCGGTCATCAAGGCCTCGGATGTCATGGTCGGCATCGACTGATACGCTTGCGGCAAGGGCGCGTGGATCGACCGTCGCGCCCTGCCAAATCGCGACCGGATCACGCCTTCTGGCAGTAATGCGCTTTGCCGTCGCCGGTCTCGAAGTCGCCGCGTTGCGGCGGCGCAATCGGCTTGAACAGCGTCCGGTCGGGCTTCAGATCGATGAGTGGCGTACCGTCGAGGCAATCAAGGCCGCGCACGAGAAGGCTCGAGCCTTCCACGGCTTCGAGCTTGACGATCGAGGTGCCGATCGGGTTCGGCCGAACCGGCGAGCGCAGTGAAAATGTTCCGTGCACTTCGCCGTTGCTGGCTGGGCTTTGCAACACCAGATCGCGCCGCGAACGGTCGAGCCAGTAGAGGATTTCCAGCCGCTCGAACGCCTCCACGCCTTTCAGCGCCAGGACCCAGGGTTCGAAGATTTCGATACGGCAGACCGGGCCGTCATGCCGACCCTGGCGAGGGGTTTCCATGCGCGAGGTCCAGGGCGTGGAAATGCGGCCGATAAAGACGAGACCGGCGTCGGTTGCCGCGGGCGGTACCACGGCCACCTCGTTCTCACGGATTTCGTTCTGGCGGACCATGGTCAGTTCCTTTCCTTATAGAGGGGGTCGTGAGGCGCGGCGCACAGAGACGGGCGTCGCTGCCGTCGATCGAGCCGATCACCACATCGATGTCGTAGAGTTGTTTGAGAGCGGCGGGCGTCAACACGTCCTTGGGTAAGCCGAGCGCGATGAGTTTCGAGGCGTGGAGAAGGGCGACGCGGTCCGCGACCAGGAAGGCGTGATCCGGATTGTGCGTCGAAAGCACGACTGAAAGCCCGCGTGCCGCCAGCGCTCGGACATGCGAAAGCACCCGCATCTGGTTGCCATAGTCGAGATTGGCGGTCGGCTCGTCCATGACGAGGATGGCGGGTTCCTGCGTCAGTGCGCGGGCGATCAACGCCATCTGGCGTTCGCCACCGCTGGTCTCGGTATAGGGGCGCATGGCAAGGTGGGCCATGCCGAGGCCGCCAAGCGCTTCCATGGCAATCCGACGGTCGCGAGCGCCAGGCGATGAGAACGGCGCGAGGTGAGGGGCTCGCCCCATCAACACCACCTCCAGCACTGTAAACGGGAAAAGTGCCGCATGCGCCTGCGGAACATAGGCGATCTGCCTGGCGCGTTCGCGCCGCGACCAGGCGGAAAGCGGTCGACCGTCCAGGATAATATCGCCGGCCTTGACCGGCAGGAGACCGAGGACGGTCTTGAACAGCGTCGTCTTGCCGGCGCCGTTGGGGCCAAGCAGGGCCAGAACCTCGCCGGACTCAAGCGACAGGGAGGCATTCTCGCCTACCGTGCGTCCGCCATAGCCGAAGGCGAGATTCTTGATGTCCAGCGTCATAGCCAGGCCCTCCGGCCGGAGGCGAGCAGCCACAGGAAGAAGGGCGCGCCAACGGCAGCGGTCAGGATGCCGAGCGGCACTTCGATGAGCGCAATGCTGCGCGCCAGCATGTCGACAACAAGCAGATAGGCAGCACCAGATATCATCGAGGCCGGCAGCAGGCGGCGGAAGTCCGGGCCGACCAGCATGCGCGCGATGTGCGGGATCACGAGGCCGATCCAGCCGATGACGCCGCTGACGGAGACGGCCGCCGCCGTGATCAGCGTTGCCGCCGCGATCAGCAATGCGCGGGTAAGACGCGTGTCGACGCCCAAGGTCTGGGCTTCCTCGTCGCCGAGCGTCATCAGGTTCATGCGCCAGCGAAAAAGCACCAGCGGCACCAGCCCGATCAAAAGCGACGGCAGGATCGAAACGACGTCGAGACGCGTGATCGCAGTGAGGCTGCCGAGCAGCCAATAGGTGATCGCCGGCAACTGGTCATAGGGATCGGCGAGGATCTTGATCAGCGATATGCCGGCACCGACGAGAGCGCCGATGGCGATCCCTGCCAGAACGAGCGTCAGGGCCGGATCGCGTCCGCGGATTGCCATGCCGACGGCATAGACTGCGGCGACGGCGAGCAGCCCGCCTGCGAAGCTGATCGCCTGGATTGCCAGGACCGGCAGCGACAGAAAGATGCCGATGACGGCGCCGAGACTGGCACCGCCGGAAACGCCAAGGATATCCGGCGAGACGAGGGGATTGCGGAAAAGCCCCTGATAGGTGGCGCCGGCTGCGGCAAGTGCTGCGCCGATCAGGATCGCACCCCCCACCCGAGGCAGCCGCACGTTCCAGAGCACGGTTGAAAGAACGGGGTCGCTCGGCTGTCCCGATAGGGCCGCGTGCAGCGCCCCGGCGATCTCCGACGGGCCGGCATATTTGCCGACCGACATCGACACCAGGGCGAGCAGGAGGAGGGGGCCGACGAGGAGCCAGAGATTGCCTTTGCGCCCTTCGGCTAGCATGTCCGATGTTTCCTGCCTCCGATTCATTTCGAAGCCGGCACCGCCCCCTTCAGGAGCGTGGCCACTTGTTCGTCCGTCAGGTCGACCTGGTAGAACAGCTTGTAGAAATCGCGGGTCTCAGCCTTCAGGTCCCCCTTGAAGCGGTCGGGATAAAACAGGTTCTGCAGCCAGACGACGCCGATCACTCGGTTGATCGCAGGCGGCGAGTCGAACCAGCCGTAAGGCAGGGACGGCGCGGTTAAGACTCGACCGGTCGTGATTGCCTTCACGTCGGCCCAGAGCGGGTCCTTCTTTGCCGAGGCTGAACTTTCCGCTTGCTGCGATGACGACGTCCGGGTTCCAGGAGAGAATCTGTTCGAGCGACACCTGGGTCAGGCTGCCCTTGCCGGCTGCCGCCGCGACGTTTTCGGCGCCGACGGCTTCCAGGATCTCGACATTGATCGAGCCGGAAAGCCCCGTTTCTAGCCCTTCCGGGCCGCGGCCATAATAGACGCGCGGCCTTTGATCGGCCGGTATCATGGCGAGACTGTCGTTCAGATCCTTGATCCGCTGGTCGGCATAGGTTGCGAGCGTTTCGGCGCGTTCGGCCACGCCAAGCAGCGCGCCGACGTCGCGCAGCGTCTTGCCGCTATCGGCGAAGCGTCCATCGATCAGCACGTAGGGAATGCCGGTCTGCGCCTGCACCTTATCGGCCAGCGAGCGGTAGGTGTCGTTGACGGTTCCAACGTCGAGAATAATGTCCGGCTTGGCGGCAAGCACCGCCTCGACATTGGCGCTACCGCCCTTGCCCGTGAGTTGGCCATAGGTCGGCAGGTCGCGGACCGACGGTAGCAGATATGCTTTTTGCTCCTCCGTCGGCTCGCGCACCCAGCCGGCGAGCTTGTCCGGTGCCAGAACATAGGTGAGCACCGAGGCCGGCGGGCCGGCAGCAAGCACGCGGGTGATGGTATCGGGAACCTCAACCGTCCGCCCGGCGGCATCGGTGATCGTACGCGCCTCGGCTGCGCCTGAGGCAAGGCCGAGCACGGCTGAGAAGATTATCGCAAGAGATTTCAACATGAAGGCCACGATAGCGAGAGGGATCGGTCAGGCCGCACTATGGCATGTCGTTATATTTCATGGAATATATTGATTGCGCGATTTGCGACGATCGGGAGCCACCCTGATGCACTGAGATACAATTCCGCTCCTGTCGGAAACATCCGCGATACGTCGCGATGGTCCTCTGCCGCACGTGACAAGCGATCTGTGCCTCGGGCATTGATCCCATGCGGAGAGACGGTGATGATCCTCTTTGTTGTAGCCTATCTTGCCGGCGTGCTGACGATCGTCAGCCCGTGCATCCTGCCGGTGCTGCCATTCGTGCTTGCCCGCGCCGGCCAACCCTTTTCCACCAGCATTCTTCCGATGCTGCTCGCCAAGATCGTGACCTTTGCGGGTATCGCCTCGCTTGCAGCCCTAGGCGGCAACTGGGCGGTGCAGGCGAACGCCTATGGCCGCTACGCAGCGATCGCGATGCTCGCAGTCTTCGGCGTGACGCTGCTCTCGACGCGGGCTGCCGCCTTTGTGACCGGTCCGCTCGTGGAACTCGGCAACCGATTGTCGAGAAAGGCTGCGACCGGGGAGAAGGGCAGCATCGGCGGCTCGATCCTCCTTGGCGTTGCGACCGGATTGCTCTGGGCGCCCTGCGCCGGACCGGTGCTCGGTCTGGTGCTGACCGGGGCGGCGCTGAACGGCGCGAATGCGCAGACCACGCTGCTGCTTGTGGCCTATGCGGCCGGTGCTGCGACCTCGCTGGCGCTCGCCGTCCTGGCCGGTGCCAGAGTATTCGCGGCGATGAAGCGCTTCCTCGGCCTTGGCGACCGCATCCGCCAGGGTCTCGGCGTTGCGGTGCTCGCCGGTGTTGGCGCGATCGCGCTGGGCCTCGACACCGGTCTTTTGGCGCAGCTTTCCTATGCCAGCACGTCGGGCGTCGAACAGTCGATCCTCGATCGCCTGCGCAGCGGTGCTTCGCCCGTGGACGTCGCAAGCACCCGCATGACCCTTGCCGCAAAGGATACGCGACAGGCGGCCTATCGCAGCGATCTTCCGGTGGAAGGGCAATTTCCGTCGCTCGACGGCGCGGTTCAGTGGCTGAATTCGAAGCCGCTGACGCCGGCCGAGCTTCGCGGCAAGGTCGTTCTCGTCGACTTCTGGACCTATTCCTGCATCAACTGCATCCGCACCATCCCTTACGTTCGGGCCTGGGCGGAGAAGTACCGCGACCAAGGTTTGGTCGTCATTGGCGTGCACGCCCCCGAATTCGCCTTCGAAAAGCAGATCGGCAACGTCGAGAAGGCGGTGCGCGACTTCAAGATCACCTATCCGGTGGCGATCGACAACAACTTCGCCATCTGGCGCGCCTTCTCCAACAGCTACTGGCCGGCCCACTACTTCATCGATGCCGAGGGGCAGATCCGCTACACCCATTTCGGCGAGGGCGACTATGAAGGATCCGAGCGGGTGATCCAGGACCTGCTGGCGGAAGCCGCCGGCAAGAAGAATGCCGAAGGCGATCTGGTCAAGCCGGAGGCAAAGGGTGCCGAGGCCTCGCCGGACCTGGCACGCCTCGGATCCGGCGAGACCTATGTCGGTTATGCGCGAGCCGCAAACTTCGTCTCGCCCGAGGGCGTCTCGGCCAATACGTCCGCGCGGTACACGGTCGGCAAACCGGGGCTCAATGAATGGGGGCTGACCGGCAACTGGACGGTCGGCGCCGAAGAGGCGCGCCTCAACGAGGCCGGCGGCGGCATCACCTACCGGTTCCGCGCGCGGGACCTGCACCTGGTGCTCGGCACTGGCGCCGGCGGCAGGCCGGTTCCGTTTCAGATAACCATCGATGGGGTGGCGCCGGGCGCGGACCATGGCGCGGATATCGATGCGGCCGGCAAAGGTACCGTTACGGCGACCCGCCTTTATCAACTCGTCCGCCAGTCCGGAGCAGCCCGGGAGCGGACCTTCGAGATCCGCTTTCTCGCACCCGGCGCAGAAGCCTTCGTTTTCACCTTTGGATGAGAGTTTGCCATGAGCGACAATGAAAAACGGCGCAGGCGCACCTGGTCCGCCTTCACGCGACGCCTTCTCGTCGCCGCGACCATGGTCGGTGGCGGATTGACCTTCGTTTTCAACGGGCCGCCGTCGGCGGCACAGGAGACCAGGCCTGTGCCGAAGGCGCTCCACGATATCGCGCCGACGGCCGGCCGCCAGACGGCGGTCTTTGCCGGCGGTTGCTTCTGGGGCGTGCAGGCGGTGTTCCAGCACGTGGCTGGCGTCGCGAGCGTCACGTCAGGATACGCGGGCGGCATCGCCGCGACGGCGACCTACGAAGAGACGGAGACCGGCGCCACAGGGCATGCCGAAGCGGTGGAGATCACGTTCGACCCGAAGCAGGTGAGCTACGGCAAGCTGCTCGAGATCTACTTCTCCGTCGCTCATGATCCGACGCAGCTTGGTGGGCAGGGACCCGATAGCGGACCGCAATATCGATCGGCGATTTTTCCGCGCGATGAAAAGCAGGCGAAGGTTGCCACCGACTATATCGCGCAACTGGATGCGAGCGGCGTTTTCAGCCGCTCGATTGCGACGACCATCGAGGACGGGAAGACCTTTTACCCGGCCGAGGCGTATCACCAGGATTACGTCTACAACAATCCCGGCCAGCCCTATGTGGTCATCTACGAGAAACCGAAGATCGGCGCGCTGCATCGTCTGTTTCCGGGCCTCTATCGGCAGAAGCCGGTGCTTGTGGCGGACAGCGCTTCTTAGCTGATGAGGCGCCGTGAGGCGTCCCAGAGGACCGAGCCAGATCCGCCTTTTACAAAGGATACAGTTTCGCGGCCTGCTGCACACATCCGCGATACGCCCAAGAGACACTCTGGCCGCGAGCACGTTTCGAGCCTTCGGCGACGAAACGCCGCTGCTGACATCAATAACGGAAGGAGCCATCATGCGTATCTTCGCGACAGTTTTCGCCATCGCCGCGCTCGCGGCGGCACCATGCGCCTGGGATAGCGACCCGAGAGAACCCTCGCTTCTTGCCGCACTCGTCTCCGGTTCCGGATCTGCAACGGTTGCTGAGAAGGGAGCAGGATTGCTGCAAGAGGCGCCGCACGAGGAGTTTGCCGATCCGTTCTTCGACTGACGATAGTACCGCCGAGACGGGCGGCCCGAACCTTTGATGCCAATCAACCTGGAGGAAAGTGACATGCTGGAGAAAACGAGAGAGCGCCAGACGACCGGGGCTCGGACAGTATTTGTCAACGAGTTGACCAACGGGATACTCGACCCCGCCGAGCCGATGCTGGGGCCTGTCGCCGATGGCGGTGTCATCATCGCGAACACGGCGCCGGGATGTTGGGGGCCGATGATCACGCCGGAGATCCGCGGCGGACATGAGGTGACGCGCCCTGTGGCGGTCGCGGGCGCTGAAATCGGCGACGCCGTTGCCATTCGGATCCGATCGCTGATCGTCACGTCCGCGGCGACGGCCTCGGGCAACGACGAGGTGGTGGCTGGTCGCTTCAACGGTGATCCCTTCTGCGCGGCCGTTTGCCCGGGCTGCGGCACGGAATGGCCGCGCACGCGCGTGGAGGGCATCGGCCAGACTGCGATCCGCTGCGAGAAGTGCGGCGCGGACGCGACGCCCTTCATCTTCACCAACGGCTACACGATCGCCTTCGACGATGAGCGCCAGGTGGGGCTGACCGTCGGCAAAGCGACTGCCGAGACCTTTGCCACGGATGCGGAACGGCTGCTGGCCCTGCCGGACGGCTCGATCCAGCATCCGATCCTGACCTTCGCGCCAGCGGACCTCATCGGTGTTGCCACAAGGCTTCGGCCATTCCTCGGCCAATTGGGCACGACGCCGTCGAAGGCGATGCCGGACTCGCACAATGCCGGCGATTTCGGCCAGTTTCTGACCGACGCACCACATGCTTATTCCCTGACCGCGGACGAACTCGTCCAGCATAAGACTGACGGCCACATGGACGTGAATACCGTGCGGGAAGGCGCGATCCTGATCTGCCCGGTCAAGGTACCGGGTGGTGGCATCTATATGGGGGACATGCATGCCCTGCAGGGCGACGGCGAAATTGCCGGCCATACCTGCGACGTCGCCGGCACGGTGACGCTGGAGGTCCATGTCATCAAGGGGCTCAATATCGACGGGCCGATCCTTCTGCCGGTGCTGGAAGATGTACCGTTCCTTGCACGTCCGCTTGACGAGGCGGAACGAACGCGGGTGGCGGCACTTGCCCGCAAGCACGGTGTCCGAGAGGTCGAAGCTGACGCCCCGGTCACCTTCATCGGCACGGGCGCGAACCTCAACGATGCGACCACGAACGGGCTGGAGCGGGCGGCGGACCTGCTCGGTCTCAGCGTTCCCGAAGTGATGAACCGGGCAACGATCGCAGGTGCAATCGAGATCGGCCGCCATCCGGGCGTGGCGCGGGTAACGTTTCGTGCCCCGCTCAACCTGCTCGACGCAAAGGGCATCGGCGCGTTCGCGCGCAGTCTCTACAATCTCTGAGCCTCCTGTATTTTCAAGGAGTTGCTTGCAGACGATAGCGGGGCCGACGTCATGTCGGCCCCGTTTCGCTTTCTGACGCTAAGGCGCAGTGGCAGAAACCCCAGGGCATTTCGTATCGGTTTGCCGCCGTCCGCGGCCGTTCAAACATTGCGATACACAGACGCCGCTTCCGAACACATCGCGGATACACAGCACACGCATGGTCACGGCGAAATTTGGTTCGCGTCCGCCCAGGCGGGTTATGTCCTGAAAAGACGGAATTACGACATTTGAGACGCGATCTTTCGGCCGTACCATTGAGGCTCCAACCCAAGCAAAGGAGCTTGAAATGAGCAAATCAAAAGGCACTGCACTGATCACCGGTGCTTCGTCCGGTATCGGCGCGATCTATGCTGACCGCCTGGCACATCGCGGATATGACCTCATTCTCGTCGCGCGTAACCGCGTACGCCTCGACGATCTAGCCCGCCGGCTGGCGGACGAAACCGGCCGCGCCATCGAAGTCGTCGCCGCGGACCTCGGCAACAGGGATGATGTCAGGCGGGTCGAGAAGATCCTCGAAAGCGATGCGAGCATCACGATGCTGATCAACAATGCCGGGGTCGGCGCGACGGCGCCGCTGCTTGCCTCCGATGTCGACAAGATGGACGAGATGATCACGCTCAACGTCAGCGCGCTGACGCGGCTGACCTATGCGGTGGCACCCGGATTTGCGGCGCGCAGCACTGGCACGATCATCAACATCGCCTCAATCGTCGGCGTGGCGCCGGAAGTTCTGAACGGCGTCTATGGCGGCACCAAGGCCTTCGTCCTGGCCTTCACCCTGTCGTTGCAAAAGGAACTTGCCGAGAAGAATATCCGCATCCAGGCCGTGTTGCCGGGTGCGACCGCCACCGATTTCTGGGGCATTGCCGGCACCCCCATCGAACACGTGCCGAGCGAGATCGTCATGCGCGCCGAGGACATGGTGGACGCGGCACTTGCCGGCCTCGACCAGGGCGAAGTGATCACTATCCCAGCGCTGCCGGATGCCGCTGACTGGGCAGCCTATGAGGCCGCACGGCAGAAGCTGATGCCGAACCTTTCCAGGAAAACGCCGGCCGCTCGCTACCGTATCGGGAGCTAGCGCCCGCTCACCTTCCGGCAACCTCCCAACCCGGACTTTCGAGGCGGTTCCTCGCCTCGCCAATCGAACCAGGAGAATGATGATGTTCAGACGTTCTATGCCCATTGTCCAAAACCGCCGACTGGCCGCCTTGGCATTGTCGGGCGCGATCGCGATCCTGCTTCCTCCGCTCGCCGCTCAAGCGGCGGGCGTCTCCGCCGGCGGCGACGTCCAAATCACGTCGGCTGCCAAACCGGCCACGGACGAATCCATCCGCCCTTTCCAATTCCACGCCAGTGATGCCGCACTTGCCGACCTCAAGCAGCGCATCGCGGCGACCAAGTGGCCGGATCGCGAACTGGTGGCGGACGGCACCCAGGGCGTGCGGCTTGCCACCATGCAGAAGCTCGCCGACTATTGGGCAACAAACTACGATTGGCGCCGCGTGGAGAAGACACTCAACGACCTGCCGCAGTTCGTGACCAACATCGACGGCGTTGACATCCACTTCATTCACGTGCGCTCCAAGCATAAGAACGCGATGCCACTCATCGTCACCCACGGCTGGCCGGGCTCGATCATCGAGCAGTTGAAGATCATCGATCCCCTGACCAATCCGAACGCGCATGGAGGCACGGAAGCCGATGCTTTCGACGTGGTCATCCCCTCGCTTCCCGGCTACGGCTTCTCCGGCAAACCGACGGAGCGCGGCTGGGACCCTGTCCGGATCGCGCGCGCCTGGGCAGTGCTGATGCAGCGTCTCGGCTATTCCCATTACGTCGCGCAGGGTGGCGACTGGGGCGACGCTGTTACCGAGCAGATGGCGCTGCAGCAGCCGGCGGGCTTGCTCGGGATCCACACCAACATGCCGGCGACCGTGCCTGACGAGATCCAGAAGAGCCTCGATGCCGGCCAGCCGGCACCAGCGAACCTTTCGGCCGACGAGCGCCGCGCCTATGAGCAGCTCGACTTCTTCTACCGGAACGGGCTGTCCTATGCGCAGGAGATGAGCAAACGTCCGCAAACGCTTTATGCGATTGAGGATTCGCCGATCGGGCTTGCGAGCTGGATGCTCGACCACGATGCCCGCAGCTACGAGTTGATCGCCCGCGTCTTCGATGGCAAGCCGGAAGGGCTGACGCGCGATGACGTGCTCGACAATGTCACGCTCTACTGGCTGACCAATACCGCCGTGTCGTCGGCACGGCTCTATTGGGAAAACAAGCTTGCCTTCTTCCAGCCGAAGGGCGTGCAGATCCCGGTGGCCGTCAGCGCCTTCCCGGACGAGCTTTATCAGGCACCAAAATCCTGGGCGGAGAAGGCATTCCCCAAGCTCATCCATTATAATCGTCTCGCCAAGGGCGGGCACTTTGCAGCCTGGGAACAGCCGCAAGCCCTAGTCGACGAGTTGAGGGCTTCATTCAAGTCACTGCGTCAACCGAGCTGACAGGAAGAGGCGTGCGAAAGCGCGCCCCACCGTCGCAACAAAGGAGAAGTGTCATGACAGGTGCAGATAGCAACAACAGAGCACCATCGGTCGATCTGAAGTTCGAGGTCGCCGTCATTCCGGTCGCGGATGTCGATCGCGCCAAAAATTTCTACGGTCGCCTCGGTTGGCGGCTCGATGCCGACTTTCCCGTCGGCGATGCGTTTCGCGTTGTGCAGTTCACTCCCCCGGGCTCGCCGGCATCGATCCACTTCGGCACCGGGCTGACCTCGGCTACGCCCGGTTCGGCGAGCGGCCTCTATCTGGTCGTTTCGGATATCGAAGCCGCGCGTGCGGAACTCGTCGAACGGGGCGCCGAGGTCAGCGACATCTTCCACCGCGAGGGCCCCGGAAAGCCAGCGATCAGCGGACGCGATCCCGCGCGCCGCAGCTACCGCTCCTATGCCACCTTCAGCGACCCCGACGGCAACGGCTGGCTGCTGCAAGAGGTGACCGAACGTCTGCCCGGGCGTGTGGATACCGAGGTGACGGACTTTGCTTCCGTCGGTGACCTTGCGGCGGCCCTGCGTCGCGCTGCCGCCGCCCATGGCGAGCACGAGAAGCGCAACGGTGGTGAGCACGACCATAACTGGCCGGATTGGTATGCGGCCTACATGGTGGCCGAACATGCGGGCAAGCCGCTTCCCGAATGAGCGCCGGCCATGACCGTCGCGTTTCCTCCATGGCGTAAATCTGCTATAAGCGGCCATTCCAGACAGAGTCGGACAGGGGTGGTGTGAGATGCACAGGATCGGCTACGTCGTCTTTCCGGGATTTCAGCTCATGGGGTTCGCGGCGGTCACCGCCTTCGAGATCGCCAACCTGACGCTTGGCGAACCAGCCTATGCGATCGAATTGCTGTCGGAGGCCGGCGGCGAGATCAAGGCGTCCGCCGGCTTCGGCGTGCTCACGAAGGCCTTCGACGACGCGGTCTATGACACCGTCATGTTCGGCGCGGGCACCGTGATCGAGCCGGTAACGCCGGGACTCGCCGCCTTCGCGCGCCATGCCTTGGAGGTCTCGCGCCGGGTGGCAGCCCCTTGCACAGGCGCCTTCATCCTCGCCGAGTCCGGACTGCTCGACGGTCGTCGCGCCACGACCCATTGGGTGTTCGCCCGTCAACTGCGCGAGCGATTTCCCGAGGTCAAGGTCGAGGAGGATCGTATCTTCATCGTCGATGGCAGCGTGTGGACCTCGGCCGGCATGACGGCAAGCATTGATCTCGCGCTGGCGATGATCGAGAAGGACCATGGCGAGGATGTCGCCCGTCAGGTGGCACGCAAGCTCGTCGTCTATCACCGGCGCGCCGGCGGCCAGTCGCAGTTTTCCGCCCTGCTGGAACTCGATCCGAAGTCGGACCGCATTCAGAAGTCGGTCAATTACGCCAAGGCCAACCTGCGAAACGTCCTCTCGGTAGACGAACTCGCGGACGCCGCGGGCTTAAGTGCGCGCCAGTTCAGTCGCGCCTTCCGTTCGGAGACCGGCCAGTCGCCGGCAAAAGCGGTCGAGCATCTGCGGGTGGAAGCCGCGCGGCTCTTGATGGAGCAGGGGCGTCACTCGATGGACGTGATTGCCGAGCAGACCGGTTTTTCCGATAGCGACCGCATGCGCCGGGCCTTCCTGCGCACGCTCGGGCAGCCGCCCCAGACGATCCGACGCAATGCGCGCGAAGGCGTTGCCTGACGGCAATAACCTGCCTTGAAAATGCGATTGTATCGCCGTGTATCCAGCCCCTGCGGTTTCTACACGTGCTTTCAATAGGACGCCGCCAAGCACACGCCCCAGATACACCAGCACTCCATTCGTGATGCCAGTTCAGTTCCCCGGAGGGTAGTCAATGTCGGACGAAATCAACCACCCGCGCCGTCGTTTCATCGGCGCAATCGCACTCTCGCTGGCGGCAACGCAGTTCGCATCGGCTGGCGCGGTGAGAGCGCAAGCGGGAGCCGGTGAGGCGCCGCGCCTACCCGCCGTCGCCCCGGGCACGAACAAGTCCTTCCCCGTCCTCAAGCAGATCGATGCGGGCGTGCTCAACGTCGGCTACGCCGAACTTGGCGCCAGCGATGCTCCTGCCGTGATCCTGCTGCACGGCTGGCCCTATGACGTTCACACCTATGTGGACGTGGCGCCGGTGCTCGCCAATGCCGGCTATCGCGTCATCGTTCCCTATCTGCGCGGCTATGGCACGACCCGGTTCCTGTCCGCCGAGACTCCAAGGAACGGCCAGCAGGCTGTGATCGCAACGGATATCATTGCCCTGATGGACGCGCTCAAGATCGAGAAGGCGGTCATCGGCGGCTGCGACTGGGGTGCGCGAACCGCCAACATCATCGCGGCCCTGTGGCCCGAGCGCTGCAAGGCGCTGGTCTCCGTCAGCGGCTATCTCATCGGCAGCCAGGAGGTGAACAGGAAGCCGCTTTCGCCGCAGGGCGAGCTTGCCTGGTGGTACCAGTTCTACTTCGCCACCGAGCGGGGCTATGAGGGCTACAAGCAGAACCGCAAGGAGTTCGCCCGGCTGATCTGGAAGCTTGCCTCGCCCAAGTGGAACTTCGACGACGCCACTTTCGACAGGAGTGCCGAGGCGCTTGAAAACCCCGATCATGTCGATATCTCGATCCACAACTACCGTTGGCGGCTCAGCCTGGCCGAGGGGGAAGCACAGTACGACGACCTCGAAAAGCGGCTGGCGCAGTTCCCTACCATTACCGTCCCGACCATCACGCTTGAGGGCGACGCCAATGGCGCGCCGCATCCCGATCCCGCCGCCTACGCCAAGCGTTTTTCCGGCAGATACGAGCATCGGCTGATTGCCGGCGGCATCGGCCATAACCTGCCGCAGGAGGCGCCGCTCGCTTTTGCCGAGGCAATTGTCGCCGTCGATCGTTTCTAGTTTTTCTCCCGCAGATTGCGTGGAGGCGCGGGGCTCCGGTTCGCCGGCCCCGCGTTTTTTTGTGCGCGGTGATTGGAGACAGGGCCCGCCGGATGCGGCGCCGCGTCATGCTGGTGTGGCGCAATGGGCGACAACCACTTTCGGATGGACTTCGTATCAGCGTGTATCGGCGCCGGCACCTGGGCAGGTTTCCATACATTTTCGGGCGTCGGTGAAACATCCGATACATCTTGAGGGCGCCAGATGCGTCTCGACAGTCGCAGGGCAATCGGGCCCGGACGGCAAACCTGTCGAAAGGAAAACACCATGAGCGCAGCTGAAAAGGTACTCTACACCGGCAAGACCCACACGACCGGCGGCCGCGACGGCGCTGCCCGCAGCGACGACGGACGCCTGGACACCAAGCTTTCCACGCCCGGCAGTTCGGGGCCGGGGACGAACCCGGAGCAACTTTTTGCCGCCGGTTGGTCCGCGTGTTTCATCGGCGCGATCGGTCTGGCGGCCGGCCAGTCGAAGGTCGCGCTTCCCGCCGACGTCGCCGTTGATGCCGAAGTGGATCTGCTGAACCGCGACGGCGGCTACTTCCTGAAGGCACGGCTGAATGTCAGCCTACCGGGGATCGACGCCGACGTCGCGCGTCGGCTCGTCGATGCCGCGCACCAGACCTGCCCCTATTCCAAGGCGACCCGGGGCAACATTGACGTGACGATCAATCTCGTCTGATCAGCACTAGCTCTTGTCACCTCCGGAGCGGCGACCATCAGGGTCGCCGCTCTTTGCATCGGCCATGGGCTGGCCGAGCCCGGTAAGCCTTGGCTTCTTGAGCTTTTGACCTCAATTTTTACATCAGAAAAGTACGATATATGATTGTTCTATATCGTATTATATGGCGTTTTCTGAAACGCTCCACTACTGAGGACTGATCACCAACTCGCCCAAAAGGCCGCCGCCGTCTCGATTGCGCAGGGTCAGCGACGCGTTGATGGAGACTGCCAACTGCTGGGCGATGGCGAGACCAAGGCCGGTCCCGCCGGTCTCGCGATTGCGGGAATCCTCCAGCCGGACGAACGGTTTCAAAACGGCGCCCAGTTGATCATCCGGGATGCCCGGCCCGCGGTCGAGCACGCTGATAACCACCGTATCGTCAGCAAGCCGCCGTGCCTCGATCTCGGCGCTGCCTGCGAATTTGAGCGCGTTGTCGACGAGGTTGGTGAGAATGCGCCTGAGCGCCTGTGGCCGGGTCGCGATCGTGCCGCCATCAATGTCGCTGGCGCTGACGGACTTGCCGGTGTCCTGATAATCGTAGACGAGGCTTTCGATAAATGAGGCGAGATCGACGCGCGTCGATTTCTCGACATTGCCGTGGGCGCTGCGGGCATAGGCAACCCCCTCCTTCACAAGGCTCTCGATCTGGCCGAGGTCTTGGATCAGCTTCTCCCGATCGGCGAAATCCTCGGCCATTTCCGCGCGCAGCTTCATGCGGGTGATCGGCGTCTGCAGGTCGTGGGAAATGGCTGCAAGGATCTGGACACGTTCTTCAAGATACTGGGCGATGCGGTCGCGCATGGCATTGAAAGCGGTTGCCGCATAGGCGACCTCCGTCGGGCCGGTCTCACTGAGCCGCGGCGTGTTGCGGTTTGGGTCGAGCGTGTCGGCCGCTGCGGCAAGGTTGACGAGCGGGCGGACGGCCTGCCGCATGGCAAACCAGCTGCAGAAAAGCAGAAGCGCGAGTTGCGCCAGCAGCACGTAAGGCAGCCAGTCGGCGAGCGGCATGACCCCCTTGGGATAGACGTCGATCGTCAGCGGCGAGCCGTCGCTCAATGTCAGATGCGCCTGCACGTGGCGGCGATCGCCGGGGATCGTCTCGATGGTGACCGGATATTTCGGGCCAGTCGCGCGCTGGATGTTGGCGGAGAGCTCCGCGGTGGCCGGATCGACCGACGCGTTGCCGGGCACGCCCGGTCCGAGAATGAAGCCGTAGTTGTCGCGGCTGAGGCGATTGAGCCAGGAGGCACGCTCGTTAGCGGGCAGGCGGTCGAGGATTGCGATCGAGGTCGCTATGTCGTTTTCGAGCGTGTTGAACATGACAGACTTGGCTGACATGTAGCGCTCGAAGAACAGAACTGTGAACGACATCACATGTGCGATGGCGAGGCCGGCCAGCAGAATAACAAAGAGCCGCGCCCTGAGCGTGCGCGGCCATAGTCGAAAGCCTCTTTCAGCAGCGTTCGCGGTCATTCGCGCGCCTCCACGATCTCGATCGGCACCGAGAAGACATAGCCTTCGCTGCGCACCGTCTTGATGTAGGCCGGCTCGCGGGCGTCGTCGCCGAGTCGCTGGCGGACCCGGCTGACGAGCAGGTCGATCGAGCGGTCGAAGAGATCGGCCTCGCGGCCTTGCGTGAGATTAAGCAACTGGTCGCGGTTGAGCACGCGCTGGGGGTGGTCGATGAACACCTTCAGCAGCCGATACTCCGCTCCGCTCAGCGCGATCACGGTGCCATCAGCATCGATCAGGTGCCGCGCCGTCGTGTCGAGCTTCCAACGGCCGAAGCGCAGCAACTGCCCGGCCTCCGAAATCTGCAGGTTGGGCGGCAGCATGCGCGCGCGCCGAAGCACGGCCTTGATACGGGCCAGCAGTTCGCGCGCGGAAAATGGCTTGGAGAGATAGTCGTCGGCACCCATTTCGAGCCCGAGAATGCGATCCATCTCGTCCGAGCGGGCGGTCAGCATGATGATCGGGATCGCTTTATGCTTGCCGGCGCGCAGCTCGCGGCTGAGCACCAACCCGTCGTCGCCCGGCATCATCACATCGAGGACGATCAGATCGACGGTATCGCCTTCGAGGAAGCTGCGCATCTGTCGCCCGTCGGCGACCGCGGTCGCGCGCAGGCCGTTTTTCTTCAGGTAGCTCGACACGAGTTCCCGGATCTCTCGGTCGTCGTCGACAATCAGCACATGGTCGATATGCTCCATCGAGCAAACTCCTCAAGTCGGTTTGGTCTTCGCACGGTGCCGCCGCTTCTGGGCGAGGGGGCTGTGCCACTTGCTCTGTCTGGTTGACGCTCTGGATATGTCGTCGGTGTGTTCGCAACATCCAGACTTGCATGCGAATGTAATGCAAGCGCCTGCAGATACATTTCGACACAATTTCACAAAGGAAACCCGCCGCTTGCTGTCAAGCGGCGGGTCGTGGGAACTGTGGCTGATCGCGTCAGGCTTTAGCTTTTGCAGCAAGCTGCGCGCGATACTGGGCGGTGGGCAGGCCGCCCCAGCCCCAATTGTCGAGATCGACTTCCTCGATGACCACATAGGTCGATTCCAGCGGCTTGTTGAGCACGTCGAGCAGCACTTGGCTGACGCCTTTGATGATCTCGGCCTTTTCCTCCGCCGTCACCGTTTGACGCTCCGGCGTGGTGCCCTCGCGGGTCACCTGAACTGTTACGATCGGCATTGCCGTCTCCTTTCTGGAACTTGATGGCACCCAAAGGTGCCGCGTTTGTTTGGAGAGTTACTGGCCTACCAGCGTCCGGCGTTCTGGCCGCCGTCCACATGCAGGATCTCGCCCGTTACGAAGCCGGCACCCTCCAGGTAGAGAACGGCGTCGACGATATCGCGGATCTCGCCCATTCGTCCGACCGGGTGAAGTGTCGAAAGCGCCGCATGCGTTTCCGGCGCGTGCATCGGCGTCTTGATGATGCCGGGCGAAACCGCGTTGACGCGAACGCCTGAAGTCGCGAATTCGATCGCGAGCGCCTGGGTTACCGAATTCAGGCCGCCCTTGGTGATGGAGGCGAGCGCGGCGGGCACGCCGGCGATCGGCTGGTTGACGAGGCTGGTAGTGATGCTGACGATGTGGCCGGAGCCCTGCTTCAGCATCTCGCGGGCGGCGTGCTGGGTAATATGGAAGAAGCCGGCGACATTGACGCTCATGTTCAGGTCGTAGTCTTCCTGGGTGAAGTCCGTGAACGGCTTGGCGGTGAAGACGCCGGCATTGTTGACCAGGGTGTCGATGCGGCCGAA
Source organism: Ensifer sp. Root423 (assembly GCF_001426275.1). Classification (NCBI taxonomy): domain Bacteria; kingdom Pseudomonadati; phylum Pseudomonadota; class Alphaproteobacteria; order Hyphomicrobiales; family Rhizobiaceae; genus Ensifer; species Ensifer sp. Root423. Next base: position 331,519 of record NZ_LMEG01000023.1, read on the forward strand.
CCGTTCGAGGCCCTGGCGCACGACGCGCTCGGCGGTCTCGGGATTTCCGATATCGCCTGCAACGGCGAGGATGCCAGCGTCCGCGCTCTCCCTAATCGAGCGCGACGTGGCGATGACACGGTAGTTGCGATCGCGGTAGGCCTGCACCAGGGCGGCGCCGATACCCTGCGATGCACCGGTGATGATGGCGACCTTCTGTTCGTTGCTCATAGATGTGATCCTTCTTCGATTGCAACGGGCGTTCGTGCAGCCCGTCCTTCGCCCTCGGCGTTGGTGCAATCAGATTTAGACCCATCCGAGCTGTGGGAGAATTGACGATAATAGGCGGTCAATCAACCGAAATTCGGCATAATCAGTCAAGCGTGCCAGCTTCCATCGCCATGCGTGCGAACTCGGTCCTGAGCCGCGGCAAGGCGAAATCCGCGAAGGCGCGAACTTTGGGAACCGACATGCGGCCCTGCGGTGCCAGAAGATGAACCGGCATCGGCGGATGCTCGGCATCGGCCAGCACGATCTTCAACTGTCCGTCGTGGACATGGCGCGCGACATGGTAGGAGTAGAGCCGGGTAAGGCCGGTGCCCGCAACGGCGGAATCGACCGCTGCGCGCACGCTGTTGACGATGTAGCGCGGCGTGAACTGTACCGTGCGCGGGATCAGCGAACCTTCGGCCGGCGTAAAGGCCCAGGAATCAAGGCCGAAATTGGTGAAGGCGACGATCTGGTGCTTGGCGAGGTCTGCCGGCTCGTCGATGCGGGGATGACTGGCGAGATAGCGTGGGGAAGCGACGACGACGCGCCTGATATCGCCGCCGATGCGTGTTGAGATCAGCGAAGAATCCGCGAGGTGCCCTATGCGCAGCGCGATATCGACGCCTTCGTCGACAAGGTTCACGAAGCGGTCGAGCAGCAGCAACCTGGCCGAAACCGCCGGGTAGAGATTGAGGAAGTCGTCGAGGATCGGGCGCAGCATCTCTTCACCGAGGATCGGCGGCGAAGAGATCGTTACCGTGCCGCGCGGAGCCGCGCGCTCGCCGCCTGCGAGCATATCGGCCTCTTCGAGATCGACCAGCACCCGCCGGCAGGCTGCTGCATAGCGCTGGCCCGCTTCACTGAGTTTCAGCGAGCGGGTCGTCCGGTGCAGCAGTTCGACACCGACATGGGCTTCGAGCAGGTTCAGCGCGCGGCTGACGGCCGTTGGCGATCGCTTCAGCCGACGGGCCGCACCCGCAAGGCTGCCTTCGTCAATCGCCGTGACGAAGACCTTCATCGCATCGATACGATCCATTCTGCCGACTTTCGCAAGAGATGACGTCAATCAGCAAGAATTCGTCTGCAAGACGGCGGAAGTAAAGGGCCGACAGCACTGCATAGGAGAGTGCTGTAACTTCTGAGCTACGCCGGAAAGAGGCGAGCGATCAAATCGGACGCGGAGCCCTGCCAAAGCTCGCCCTTGCCGGTTCCCGACCACAAGGACAGAAAGTCTGGCGACCCCTTCGCCGTGGACGCCGCTCTGATGTCACGCGTGAACTTGTTCTGGGCCGGAAAGGGCATTACGGCGGCGGCATCCACCTCGTTCATGAAACGGTTTTCGACGCCGCGCGCAAACCGGCCGGAAAAGGCCCGCGTCGTTCGCGTCTTCCGCTCCGTGCCCTCTAGCGCCGCGCGATAGGGGGCCGACGTCCCAGCTTCGGCGGTCTTGAGGAAGGCCGTACCCATCTGCACGGCGCTGGCGCCTTTTGCGAGAACGGCTTGGATGTCGGAACCCGTCATGATCCCCCCCGCGGCGATGAGCGGTACCTTGACCTTTCCCAGGCTCCAGGCGAGCAGGTCTTCAAGGCCGATTTCGCTGTCTTCCGCGGACGGGTCGAAGATACCCCGATGCCCGCCGGCCTCGTACCCCTGCAGCGTGATGGCATCGACGCCGCTCTCTTCGAGTGCCAGGGCTTCCTCGGGCGTCGTTGCCGTGCCGATGATCAGCATTCCTGCGTCACGAGCAGCGCGCATGTGCTCGGCGGGCAGAACGCCAAAGACGAAGCTCAGCGCCGCAGGCTTTGCCCGCAGCACCGCCTCGAACTGCGCGTCGAAATCCTCTTCGTAGGGCGCTGCAAATTCCGGCGTGGGCAGGCCGAGTTCGACGCGGTATCCCGCCGTCGCGCGCCGGGCGCGCTCGAGCGCCGCCGCGTCGATCTTCGGCTGCGGATGCTGGATGAAGAGGTTTATGGCGAAGGGACAATCGGTTCGGGCACGCACGGCCTGGGCGAACTCTGCGATCGCCGGCGGGCTCGAATAGGCCGCGCCGATCGAGCCGAGCGCGCCGGCGGCGGAAGAGGCTGCCACGAGCGCCGGCGACGAAGGACCTCCGGCCATCGGCGCAACGATCAGGGGATGTCTCAGGCCGAGTTTCGAAAGGGTGCCTTGCATAGTCGTGTCCTCGCTGCGTGTTGCCTGCCATCTGGCAGCGCTGCAGAGGTAGGGTGAGCGGTTACGGACGCAAGGGCAGGCGCCACAGTTCACCCGAATATCTTGTGCGTCGCTCGCGGCAGGTATGGCGGAGGCGATGGCCCCCTCGGGACCGTCGATCGCGCGGCAACTGTTGCAACACAGTCGGTTGACTGGCACTGTCGCTCGGTGGCGAGAGACCTTTCCAAGGAGCCCGCGATGTCGCGACAGACGGACAAGCAAGAGACACTTCCGAGCCTTGTCGAACACTACCGGCCCGTGCAGCTGAAGGCCGTGCTTGCGGCTCGCGCAATAAAGCACCGCGAGCCTCCGCCGCCACCGGAAGAGCGCCAATACGGATCGCAATTGCCGGAGGGATTTCACCTGCCGCAATCTGTCTACGACGACTGAGCGCCGGCTCCGCCCTCAGTTCGTTGCCAGCGTCCAGGCCATGCCGGCGAGCGCGCAGGCAAGCAGCGTGGTTATGACCGACACATTGAAGCGGAAGATCGCCACGCCGGCCGCGAGCGTCAGCAGCAGCGACGGCAATACCAGCGACCCTAGGACCGGAATATCGAGCGCCAACGGCCCGAGCGTCCAGGGGGCGACTTCGGCAAACAGCGTGTGCAGGCCAAACCAGACCGCAAGGTTGAGGATGACCCCGACGACGGCGGCGGTGATCGCCGACATGGCGCCGGTCAGCGCGACGTTGTTGCGCAACCGCTCGATGAAGGGCGCGCCCAGGAAGATCCAGAGAAAGCAGGGAACGAAGGTGACCCAGGTCGTTAGCATCGCTCCGAGGGTCGCAGCCGCCATGGGCGAAAGCGTGCCGGGATCGCGATAAGCACCCATGAAGCCGACGAACTGGACGACCATGATCAGCGGCCCAGGTGTCGTCTCGGCCATGCCGAGCCCGTCGAGCATCTCGCCCGGCTTCAACCAGCCGTAGTGCTGCACCGCTTCTTGGGCGACATAGGCAAGTACGGCATAGGCGCCACCGAAGGTGACCACCGCCATCTGGCTGAAGAAGAGGCCAATCTGGCTGAAGACGTTGCCCGTGCCGAGAATGGCGACGAGCAACGCCAGCGGCACCAGCCACAGGGCAAGCAGGATCGCCGAGATCCGCAGCGACCAGGCGAGGCTCGGGCGCGCATGCGCGGGAATTTCGTCGCCGAGCACGGAGTCTTCGTCCTTGAGTACCGGACCCGTGCCGGCCTTGTGGCCTCCGCCGATGCGAAAGAAATCCGAGCCGGAACGTGCACCGATGTAGCCAAGCACCCCGGCTGCAAGAATGATGAGCGGGAAGGGGACCCGGAAAACGAAGATGGCGATGAAAGCGGCTGCGGCAATGCCGATCATCACCTTGTTCTTCAGCGCTCGCCCGCCGATGCGGAAGACGGCCTGAACGACGACCGCGAGCACCGCGGCCTTCAGACCGAAGAAAAGGCCCTCGACGACCGTGACATTGCCGAAGGCGGCGTAGATGTAGCTCAGGCCCAGGATCGCGAGGAACCCCGGAAGCACGAAGAGGATGCCGGCGACGAGACCGCCGGCGGTGCGATGCAGGAGCCAGCCGATATAGACGGCAAGCTGTTGCGCCTCGGGTCCCGGCAGAAGCATGCAGTAGTTGAGCGCGTGCAGGAAACGGTGTTCGCCGATCCAGCGCTTTTCATCGACCAGGATGCGGTGCATGACGGCGATCTGTCCAGCCGGCCCGCCGAAGCTCAGCGCCGCAATCCGCGCCCAGACCCGGACCGCTTCGCCGAAGGAGATGCCGTGGCTTTCCCGTTGCCGCGCCGGTCCCGGCGCGGCCCTGTCTGCGATGTCGGTCATCTCAGGCGTCCTTCTTGGCCGAGGGCCAGTTGTGGGTCTCGTTGGTAGCATCCCGGCACCAGCGATAGAAGGCGTCGTAGAGCAGCATGCCGGCGTCCAGTTGATCCAGATCGTCCGCATACATGCGCGAGAGCCCGAGCGAGGCGGCAAGCAGGCCCGATGCCTCCGGCGCGAGTTCCAGGCGGGCGGTATCGGCAGCACGCACGATCGTGGCGAGCCGCAGCAACGGGGCCGTGGCAAGCCCGAATTCCTCGACCATGACGTCGAAGGTGCAGCGCTCGCCGCGGTGGCTCCAGCGCACGGACGCGTCGATGTCGAACGGTGTCGCCCGGAAGCGCTCGCCGACCATCTCCACTTCCGACGGCGCTACGTAAAGGAAAACGGCATGCGGATCGACGAAGCGCCGGATCAGCCAGGGGCAGGCGATGCGGTCGACCTTCGGCCGCGCCCGGGTGACCCAGACCGTGTGCCCTTGGGCGTTCCGTTCCGGTAGAGCCGAAGACGGCACGGCGGGGCTGCCGCCTTCGACCCACGCCTCGAACCCGCCTTCGAGCACATCGGCGGAGATGCCGGCATTGCGCAGCCAGGCGGCAACGCCGTGGCTGAGCTTCTTGCCCTGCTGGCAGATGACGATCGCCGACGCTTTGTCGACGTCGTGTGTCCAGTCCTGCACAGTGCGATAGTCGCGCCGGACGGATCCCGGGACGAGACGTGGATCGGCGTCCAAGTCCTCGTCGACGCGAACGTCGATCAGCGCGGGACAGTTCGGCGTGCCGATGAGGCGAGCGAGTTTTTCCGATGATATTTCGAGATACGACGACATGACGCGTCCTCCGGATGAGCGGTTCTATGGACGCGATGCTTCGGCTGGCGCCTCATGGGGTGATCGCACCCCCATCAGCAAAGTTTGCCGCCGTTGGCCGCACGCTGTCAAGCCGCGCTTCGGCGGCGACTTTACGGGACATGGCGAAAGCGCTTCGCGCTGAGGCGTGATCCGAGGCAAACTACCGAAGGATTGTTACAGGTCTTTGGCGCCAGATCTCGGTTGCCGTTAAGGAAGCGACCTGAGTGCCGAAGGTCACACTCAGGTCGCGGAGGACGGCATTCGGGCTATTTGCCGGCCTCGTTGGCTGCGGCCTCGATGACGCCCGCAACCTTCTCCGGTTGCGAAGCAAAGACAGCGTGGCTGGCCTTGATTTCGGTCACCTGGCTGCCGGCGCGCTTGGCCATGCTTCTCTCCAGGTCCGGGTTGATGGCGCGGTCATCGGTCGCGACGATCGACCAGCTTTTCTTGGTGCGCCAGGCGGGGTCGCCGACCTTGGCGGCGAAGACCTCCTTGGCGGCAAGGACCTGCGATTTCGCCGCAAAGGCCGCCTCCGCCGCAGGCAAATCGGCGGCGAAGTCGGCCGGAAACGCCTTTGGGTCGAGATAGAGATACTTGCCGTCCGGGGTTTCGCGCACGCTCATGGCGGCCGCAGGTTTCGATCCGGCGAGCGTTGCAAGGTTTTCGCCCTTGTCGGGCTGAAAGGCGGCCACATAGACCAGGCCTTCGACCTTGCTATGGTGTCCGGCCTCGGTGATGACCATGCCGCCATAGCTGTGGCCGACGAGCAGGGTCGGGCCGTCCTGGAGATCGAGGATGCGGTTCGTCGCCTCGATGTCCGCGCCGAGCGACGTCAGCGGCTCCTGGACGACGGTCACGTTGAAGCCGCGGCGCCCGAGGATTTCGGAGGCTTCTCTCCAGCCGGAACCGTCGGCGAAAGCGCCGTGAACGATGACGATGTTCTTGATCTCGGCTGCTTGCGCTGCGAAGGCGACGACGCTTGTCGCCAAGGCAAGCGCGATGGTCGGGAGGATGCGGTGGCTCATGCGATCGTTCCTTCTTCTGTTCGTGAGGCAACGATGGCAATCTGTTCAGGCGAGGTATCCCGGATGTGTCGGTCTTCGCCGCAATATGTACCGCATTGTAGCGGCTCAATCTCGACGCCATGGCGAAAGGCCGAAGCGCGGTCTTTCACCCTACATGGCAAGGTACAGAGGCACGCCGCGCGAAGGCGCGCTACGATTCAACCAGGATCACAAGCGATGACGGCACAACCCCGTCATAGGCCATGGCGTCCGCCGCAGCCTGGCTTTGCATCGCCTGCGAGAGGGCGCCAATATCGGGAACATCCATCATGACGGCCACGCGCGTCGGGTCCTTTGGGTCGACGAAGGTCCGGATGTTGGTGATGCCGAGCGCGCCGAAGAGTTCCTTGCGTCTCGGCGATTTCAGCCAGTGATCGGCGCCTTTGGTAATGTTGTGATGGGCGATGATGGTCGGCATCGGATCCTCCCTCTTTTGACGCTGTGCACCGGCGTCGCAACTTTCCCGGCGCATCCGCGTTCCTTCAACGGAACGGCCTGAAGGCCGGGCTGTCAATTAGCCCGTCAGAGCTAGACGCGTTTCTCATCGAGCAACTTGAAGGAAGAGGTTCATGCCGAAATTCATCACCATCGGATACGGCGATCGCGCCGGCTACGATCGCACGGCGGCGGTGGTGCGCGATGCGGCGCATGCGCATGACGCGCGACTTCAGGCCGATGGCGTGTTGATGGGGATTGCCGGCGCGCCCGTGCAGGTGCGCAATGCGGATGCGGCGCGGGTCGAAACCAAGAATGGTCCGTTCCTGTCATCCCCGTTGCCGGTGGCCGGTTTCGCGGTGATCGAAGCGGCCGATCTCGACGAAGCCATCGCCCTGGTTTCGCAGACACCCTGCGCCGTTGCTCACGGCGTGGTCGAAGTCTGGCCGCTTGAACTTCCTTAGGGAGTCGCCCAGGAGACCTGAGCGGCGAGCATGGATTCGGCCTCATCGGCCGTCTGGCGCTGGGATTCCGTGGCTCCGGCCGGAGCGATCTTCATCTCCGGTCGACCTTCCCTGAAGATCTTCCACTTTGTCGGTCGGAAGGCGATGCGGCTGTGGTCGCCGGCAGCGGCGCGTTCGGGCGAGAGTTCGATCTCGACATGCGGATGGTTGCGGCCAAGGTCGAGTTCGAGATGGCGGGTGCCGGCGACGCGGCGGCTGGCGGCAACGAGGCCGGCAAGGCAACCGCCGCAGCCGTCGATCAGTTCGATGTCGTGCGGGCGGAAGTGCAGTTTCTTCCACTTTGTCGGTCGGAAGGCGATGCGGCTGTGGTCGCCGGCAGCGGCGCGTTCGGGCGAGAGTTCGATCTCGACATGCGGATGGTTGCGGCCAAGGTCAAGTTCGAGATGACGGGTGCCGGCGACGCGGCGGCTGGCGGCAACGAGGCCGGCAAGGCAACCGCCGCAGCCGTCGATCAGTTCGATGTCGTGCGGGCGGAAGTGCAGTTTCGCGGGGCCGTCGGGCTCGGACGGGGCGCGCAGCCCGATCGGCCGATCCTCGAACCAGATCTCGCCGTTCTGCAGCGTAACATTGAGGCAGTTCGACTGGCCGATGAAGCCGTAGACGAAGGGCGAGACCGGATGGTCGTAGATCTCGTCGGGGGTGCCGACCTGTTCGATCACGCCCTTGCTCATGACGACGACGCGGTCGGCGAGCTCCAGCGCCTCGTCCTGGTCATGGGTGACGAAGATCGTCGTGTGGCCGGTGCGGTCGTGAATGTCGCGCAGCCACTTGCGCAGTTCCTTTCGGACCTGCGCGTCGAGCGCGCCGAAGGGCTCGTCGAGCAGAAGCACGTTCGGTTCCACCGCCATGGCGCGGGCGAGCGCCACGCGCTGGCGCTGGCCGCCCGAGAGCTGCGCCGGATAGCGCTTGTCGAGGCCGGAGAGCTGCACGAGGTCGAGCAGATCGAGGGCGCGCTTGCGGATCTCGGCCGACGGCGGTCTGCGGTTCGACGGGCGGACCTTGAGGCCGAAGGCGACGTTGTCGAGCACGGTCATGTGGCGGAACAGGGCATAGTGCTGGAAGACAAAGCCGATGTTGCGCTCCTGCACGGTCTTTTGCGAGGCATCCTCGTCGCCGAAGAAGATCGTGCCTTCGGTCGGGCTTTCGAGCCCGGCAACGAGACGCAGAAGTGTGGTCTTGCCGGAGCCGGAGGGGCCGAGCAGCGCGATCAGCTCGCCGGAGCGGATGTCGAGCGAGACGTCGTCGAGCGCCGGGAAGCGGCCGAATTCCTTGCGGATGTTGTGAACGCGCACGTCCATGACAATACCTTTCGAATGCCGGCTTTCCCGGTCAGTGCCTGCGGCTGGCGGCGATCTCGGCGCTGTAGCGGATCTCCAGCGCCGTCTTCAAAATCAGGGTGATCAGCGCCAGCAGCGCCAGCAACGCCGCCACCGCGAAAGCGGCGACGAAGTTGTATTCATTATAGAGGATTTCGACCTGCAACGGCATGGTGTTGGTCTCGCCGCGGATATGGCCGGACACCACCGAGACGGCGCCGAACTCGCCCATGGCGCGGGCGTTGCACAAAAGCACGCCGTAAAGCAGCCCCCATTTGATGTTGGGCAGCGTCACATGCCAGAAGGTCTGCCAGCCCGATGCCCCGAGAGACAAGGCTGCCTCCTCGTCGCTACTGCCCTGTTCCTGCATCAACGGGATCAGCTCGCGGGCGACGAAGGGGAAGGTGACGAAGACGGTGGCGAGCACCAGGCCCGGCACGGCAAAGAGGATCTGGATGCCGTGGCTCTGCAGCCAGGGACCAAGGACACTGTGCGAGCCGAACAGAAGCACGAAGACGAGGCCGGAGATCACCGGCGAGACCGAGAACGGCAGGTCGATCAGCGTCGTCAGGAAGGCCTTGCCCTTGAACTCGAACTTGGCGATCGCCCAGGCGGCGGCCACSCCGAAGACGAGGTTGAGCGGCACGGCGATGGCGGCGACGATCAGCGTCAGGCGGATGGCGGAAAAGGTTTCGGCATCGCCAAGSGCCAGCACGAATTCCGTCACGCCCTTGCGCAGCGCCTCGGTGAAGACGGCGGCGAGCGGCAAAAGCAAAAACAGCGCGACGAAGGCGAGCGCGGTGATCGTCAGCGTCAGTCGGGCAAAGCGGCTTTCGGAGGTGGCRGCGGCCAGTTCCGGCAGGGCGGCGCGAGGGCCGGAGGCCGGACTGAGGCCGGGACTGGGTGCTGAGGCGGCGGTCAGGTCATGCGACATAGACATATCTCCGCCGGCTCCAGGCCTGGATCGAGTTGATGAGGAGCAGCATGGCAAACGAGATCGCCAGCATGACNCGGCGGTCAGGTCATGCGACATAGACATATCTCCGCCGGCTCCAGGCCTGGATCGAGTTGATGAGGAGCAGCATGGCAAACGAGATCGCCAGCATGACCGCGGCAATTGCTGTCGCAGCCGCATAGTTGAACTCTTCGAGCCGGATGACGATCAGCAGCGGCGCGATCTCGGAGACATAAGGAAGGTTGCCGGCGATGAAGATCACCGAGCCGTATTCGCCGACACCACGGGCAAAGGCGAGCGCAAAGCCGGTGAGGCCGGCCGGCAGCAACCCCGGCAGCAATACCCGGCTGATCGTCTGGAAGCGGCTGGCGCCAAGGGTGGCTGCAGCTTCCTCCACCTCCTTGTCGATCTCCTCCATGATCGGCTGCACGGTCCTGACGACGAAGGGCAGGCCGACGAAGATCAGGGCAATGACGATGCCGGCCGGGGTGAAGGCGATCTTGAGGCCAAGCGGCTCCAGGAACTGGCCGATCCAGCCGTTCGGGGCATAGAGCGTCGTCAGCGCAATGCCGGCAACCGCGGTCGGCNCCGGTGTGAAGGCGATCTTGAGGCCAAGCGGCTCCAGGAACTGGCCGATCCAGCCGTTCGGGGCATAGAGCGTCGTCAGCGCAATGCCGGCAACCGCGGTCGGCAGCGCAAAGGGCAGGTCGACCATCGCGTCGATCACCCGCTTGCCGGGGAACCGGTAGCGCACCAATACCCAGGCGAGGATGACGCCGAAGACGAGATTGATAACGGCGGCGATAAAGGCCGTGCCGAAGGAGATCTTCAAGGCATTGAGCGTGCGCGGATCAAGCGCCAGCGCCACGAACTGCGCCCAGCCGAGCCCGCTGGCNGGCGGCGATAAAGGCCGTGCCGAAGGAGATCTTCAAGGCATTGAGCGTGCGCGGATCAAGCGCCAGCGCCACGAACTGCGCCCAGCCGAGCCCGCTGGCCCGAAACACCAGTCCCGACAACGGGATCAACACGATCAGAACCAGCCAGCTCAGCGTGATCCCGAGCGACAATCCAAATCCAGGCAAAACACTCGGCTGGCGAAATTGCCACCGGTCCCCATTGCGTCGCTCCGTCACCTTTCGGTCACCTCTTAGCCCCGCAGCCGCGAGCGGCTGCGCTATCCCCTCATCCAAACCGATCTTCAAACCGCCGGTTGGCCGGCTTGTTCGAGCGCCGGTATCTTTCGGCACCAAACTACCAATTTCATGGGCTCCAACAACGCAAATTTTTGACGCTTCGGCGGCCGGAAGGGAAACTGATTTTCGCTTCTGACCGCGTCTCAAGAAACACTCTGCTCCCAACTTTGTTCCATGCCTGACATCTAAAATGATGGAAGGCAAACGATGCAGCTGAAAAGTTATGCTATAGAATTTATAGATATTGAATGTTCCTTGCTTACGCGCTGTGTCCCGCTCTTCCATAATCAAGCCATGAATCGGGCGCGGCAGAATGCGCGGCCCGTTACTTTGAAACATTCTTGTAAGCGGCTGATGTCATGGCAACAACGCTCATCATTCCCGGGCTGTTCGGATCGGGCAGCGGCCACTGGCAGCGCCATTGGCTCAATGACAATCCGCAGGCGGTTCTTGTCGAACAGGACGATTGGGATCGCCCGAGGCTCGATCTTTGGCGCGACAGGCTCGAACACGAGATCTTCCGGCATGGAACAGTCGACCTCGTGGCCCACAGCCTCGGCTGCCTTCTGGTCGCCAATCTCGTGCGGCGCCCGCTCGCCCGGCAGGTGCGCAGCGCCTTGCTCGTCGCGCCGTGCGATCTCGGTCCGACCGATCGGCTTCATCCGGGTGCCATCGATTTCGGGTCGATGCCCGACCTGCCCTTGCCTTTTTCGAGCCTCGTCGTCGGCAGCCTGAACGACCCCTATATGCCTTTCGACCGCCTGCGTCATTTTTCGACCCGCTGGGGCAGCCGCCTCGTCGATCTTGGCCATGCCGGGCACATCAACATTGCCAGTGGTTTTGGCCGCTGGTCGCATGGCTATGACCTATTGAGGGTGTTGAACGGGATTTCGCGTCGGGAGTTTGCACGTGCGCAGCCGGGCGAATTTTCAGAGCAGTTACCCTTGCCAAACGGCGTGGCTTGAACGCTCCAGGGCATGGCGAGGGAGACCGCTTTGCGTGGTCGTGTCACACGGCCCTTGATGTCGGCGCCGTTTCGCGCTCTAATAACGCACAAAGTTTATAGAATATACCGTCTAGGGATGCGCATGCGCCAAGGTGCCAGGCCAGCCGGGATAGGACATACGGGCTCGACCGTCCTTGCGGGATATCTTCTCGCGACCCTGCAGATGGTCGCCGATACCCTCACAATTCGGTCGGTGTCTGCGTTGAGGACCGAAACAGCCATGCATTTCAAACTTTGCCGGCGGGGCCGGCCATAGGAGAGTGCACATGACTGTCCATGGATTGTTTGCCAAGACGTCTCCGACGGAAATGGCTTCCAGGGGCAAGCCGCATATCGCCATCGTCGGCCGCGGTTTTTCCGGTGTAATGATGGCTATCGCCCTGATGAAGTCTGTGCGGGCCGCCTTTCACGTCCATCTCTTCGACCCGCAACCGACGATCAGCGGCGGGCAGGTCCTGGCGGCCGCCCAGAGCGGCGAAATCCTCAACAGCCGCGTTCGCGACCTTTCGGTGGCCGCCGGTCAGCCCGAAGACTTCAACGACTGGCTCTCGGCCAATGCCGAGTTTCGCGCCGCCGTGCCGGCCGCCATTCCCGGGTTCCAGCAGATCTTCGTGCCGAAGAGCATCTTCAGCGACTACGTTTACCAGCGCTTCTCCGAGGCGCTGACGCGCCGGCCGGATATTTCGATGCAGCTCTCCTGTCAGGCGGTGCTTGGTCTTCGCAAGCAGGCTAATGGGCGCTTTCTCGTGGTGCAGGACAACGCGACGGTGGAATGCGACGCCGTTGTGCTGGCGACTGGTTTTGGTTTGCGCCGCGGAGAGATGGAAGTCGCCGACGAGGAAAAGCCACTGGTGCGCGCCCGTCGTCTCGTCGTGCCGCGCCACACGGTGCTGCTCGGTAGCGGAGTCCGGGTGGTCGACCGCCTGTTGCAGCTTCGCGATAACGGCTTTGCCGGCGAGGTCACCATCCTCTCCCGCCATGGTTTCCTGCCGCAGCCGCATACCCGTCTTTCGGCAGCGCCGACATTTCCGGTCGAGCCGATGCCGACGCGGCTCGGCGAGATCGTTCGCTTCGTCCGGCAGGCCTGTGCCGAGGCAGAAGAGGCAGGGCTCGGCTGGCAGGCGGCCATGAACGGCCTGCGTCGACGGGCGCGATCCTTGTGGCAGGCGCTGCCAGAGGAAGAAAAACATCGCTTTAACCGGCACCTGCGGTCGATCTACGACAGCCATCGCAATCGCCTGCCGGCACCCCTCTACCTGCGTCTCCGGCAGGAGCTTGCCAGCGAGCGGACCGTGCTGCGCAAGGGCTGGGCCGGCCGGCGCCGTCCGGAAGGGTTGATGGTGCGCTTTGCCGGTGAAATCCAGGAGACGCTGCTGTCAGCCGACCAGGTGATAGACTGTCGTTGTTCGGCGCCCGATCTTCAGGCGCCGTTGATGCAGAGCCTTTTTTCCGGCGGCCTTGCCGAACCCGACGAACTCGATCTCGGCATTGCCGTCAGCCCTGCGGGCGAAGTGCTCGCGGGCGGAGGCCCGACGCGCGATCTCTACGCAATCGGGCCGCTCGGCGTTGGCAGCCTGCCCGACATCGATCTCGTGCCGGAAATCGTCACGCAGACCTATGCCGCGGCGCGATTGATCGCAACCCGGAACCGGGTCACTCTGAAGACTGGCTAAGGCTTGCCGCTTAGCGCCGCGTCGCCCAGGGCACCAGCCAGCGCTCGATGAGGCGTGCCGCCAGTTCGAACAGGAAGGCGACGGCGGCGATCACGACGATGCCGGCAATGACCACGTCGGTCACAAGGAACTGGGCGGCGGACTGGATCATGAAACCGAGGCCGCGGGTTGCGGCGACGAGTTCGGCCGCCACCAGCGTCGACCACCCGGCGCCGAGCGCGATACGGGTTCCCGTGAGGATCGAGGGCAGGGCGCTCGGCACGATGACATGGCGCAGGACCTGTAGCCGCGACGCGCCGAAGGAGCGCGCCGCGTTGACGTGATCGGCCGACGCGGAACGGACGCCCGTTGCCGTCGAAAGGATGACCGGCGGTAACATCGCCAGTGCAATCACCGCAATCTTCGACGCTTCGCCGATGCCGAGCCAGATGATCACCAGGGGAAGATAGGCAAGCGGCGGCAGCGGTCGCAAGAATTCGACGATCGGATCGAGGATGCCTTTGCCGAGACGGCTCGCTCCGATGGCAAGGCCGGCGGGAATGCCGGCGACGAGAGCGACGGCAAGGGCGCCGAAGATCCGCAGCAGGCTGGCGCCGACGTGCTCAGCGAGCGTCGCATCGACAAAACCGGTGATGGCAAGGCTCCGGAGTGCCTGGTAGACGGCAACCGGTGACGGCAGGAACAGCGGCGAGACGAAACCATAGCTGGAGGCAAGGCTCCAGAGGAAAAGCAGTGCCGTAATGGTCGCGAGCGAAATCCAGACAAGCGGCAATGGTGGTCGGTCGGCGCTCTGTTCCGGTTGCTCGTCTAGGTCGCGTGCCGTCGGCATGATGGGCGGCAGGCCTTCAACCGAGATGCTCATGCGGCAATTTCTTCTTCTTCGGCATGGATGAGCACGGTCAATTCGTCCTGCAGCCGGCGAAAGGCGGCTGAGCTGCGGATTTCCGAAAGCGGTGTCCCTGCGAGGTGATCGCGGCCGAAGGTCGTGAAGATTTCGCTGGTGATCCGGCCGGGATTGGGGGCAAGCACGATAACCCGCGTTGCCAGCAGCAGCGCCTCCTCGATGCTGTGGGTTATCAGGAGGGCGCCGACTCTATTCTGTTGCCATATGTCCAGAAGAAAGCCCTGCATACGGCTGCGGGTCAGCGCGTCGAGCGCGCCGAGCGGCTCGTCCATCAACAGATACTTCGGGCTGGAGGCGAGCGCACGGGCAATGCCGACACGCTGGCGCATGCCGCCCGACAGTTCCCAGACATGCCGCTCGGCTGCATCGCTGAGCCCGACCTGATCGAGAAGGGCTCGCGCCCGCCGAAGCCGATCCGCCTTGGAAATACCGCGCAGGCGCAGGGGAAAGGCGACATTGTCGAGGGCGGTCAGCCACGGATAGAGCGCATCGTCCTGGAACACGACGGCGCGCTCTGCCCCTGGGCCGGCGACCGGCGCGCCATCGAGCCGAACGCGGCCGCTGCTTGGTTTCACGAAGCCAGCAGCTAGATTGAGAAGGCTGGTCTTGCCGGAGCCGGAGCGGCCGATGACGACAACGAATTCGTCGTGGTCGATCGACAGATCGATCGATGCAAGCACCGGCGTGTTCCGGCCGGCATCGGCCGCGTATCGCAATGTGACATTCTCAAGCGAGAGGACGGACATGCTGTTCTCCTGGCATGGCGCAGTGCGCCCGCCCGAAGATTTCATCCGGGCGGGCAGCAATTGAGTGAACGTCAGAACGAGAGCTTTGCCGCTTCCTGCGCCCAGCGGGCGGAAACGTAGGGCGCGTAGTCGGGGAGGACTGCCGGGATTTTGCCCTGTTCGAGCAGGAAGGCCGAGGTCTGGGCGATCGCCTTGACGGTCGCGCCGCCGAGAAGATCAGCGCTCGCCTGCTCTTCGAGCGAAGGGAAGTAATAGCCCTTTAGCAGGTTTGGCACCTCCTCGGGCTTTGCGCCGGTGAGCCGTGCGATCTTCTCGGCCTGCGGCGAGCCCGCGCTCCAGGCCTCCGGCTTGGCGCGGTAGTCCGCATAGGCGTCACCGGTCACCTTGACGAAGCCGGTGACGATTTCAGGATATTCCTCGGCAAACTTCTTGCTGACGATCCAGGCGTCGAAGGTCGGTCCGCCCCATTTCGCGACGTCGCTCGATGTCGCAAGCACGGTCGCGGTCTTCTTGATTTCGGAGAGAACCGGATCCCAGACATAGGCGCCATCGATATCGCCGCGCTGCCATGCAGCGGCGATCTCCGGTGGCCGGAGGTTGAGGATTTCAACCGCCTTCGGGTCAATGTTCCAGTGTTTCAAGGCGGTGAGCAGGCTGTAATGCGCCGTCGAGACGAAGGGCGTTGCAATCTTCTTGCCGGCAAGCTCTTCCGGCTTGTCGATTCCCTTGACAGCCAGCGCCTCTGCGTCGCTGATCAGGCCGACGACGAAGATTGTTTCGAGCGGAATTTGGCGGCTCGCGGCGGCGGCCAGCGGCGAGGATCCGACATAGCCGATGTCGATCGACCCGGATGCAAGTGCCGCAATCACGTCTGCGCCACCGTCGAATTTCTGCCAGGTGATCTTGGCGCCGGTCACCTTCTCATAGGTCCCGTCTGCCTGCGGCACGCGCGACGGCTCGACGATGGGCTGGTAGCCGATGGTCAGCGTCGTTTCGTCCGCATGGGCTGGAAGGGAAAGCTGGCTCGCCGCCAAGAGGGCGGCACTGGCGGCAAGAAGGGTGCGTCTGCGGATCGTCATCGTATGCTCCTCAACGGTTGCGGCTTCCTCGGGAAGTCCTGACATTATGTTGATTAAAAGAATGGATTTTATGTAGATAAATTATTCCGCTTTTTGCGGCTTTGCAGAGAGCCCATTCCAAATTTGAGATCCGTGGCAGCGCTCTGTGCCATGCATGGAAAGCAGCGTCAGAACTGCACGCCGCCGTAGCGGCCGTTGTGGTAGACGATCGGTTCGCCGGTCCCCGCGGTAATCGCCACCACCCGACCGAGGATGATCGCATGGCTATGGCGCTCGATGATCTCCTCGACCTCGCAATCGATGGCGGCAAGCGCGCCGGCAAGCGCCGACGCGCCGCTGGCAAGCCGGATCCATTCGGCGCCATCGTAGCGAGCGGCGCCCTTGGTGCCATCGACACCGGAGAAACGCTCGGCGACCCTTTGCTGTTCGCGCGACAGAAGGTTGACGCAGAAATGCCGATAGCGCTCGATGACCGGCCAGGTGGAGGATGTGCGGTTGATGTTGACGATCATGGTCGGCGGATCGACGGCGAGCGCGGTTGCGGAGGTCACGGTGGCGCCGGTACGCTCTTCGCCTATCCCTGCGGTGATGACGGAGACGCCACCTGAGAAGTTGCGCATGGCCGCCTTCAGCGCCGGCGTGGTGATCGACCCGTAACCATTGGCGGTCGGAACGATGGCATCGAATGCGGGAGAAGCGGCAAGCGCAATGGTCATGGCCAAATCCTCGAAAAATTTAATCTAATTCCCGGTCGCTCACGGCTGTTGCGGGAAAAATTTTTCCTCACATCAAAAATGATCGTCCGAATTCTTATTGTCAATAAATTTTATAGAGTTTATGCTTTTTGGCAATCGAGGGACGCTCTTGCGTGCCTCCGAAGGAACCTGCGAGGAGGCTTGCGCGAATGGGAATTGTGCCCGACGAAATCCCCGAGAAGATCCCCGAAAAGATCAATGTGCTCTGGTTTCTGCCGACCCACGGCGATAGCCGCTATCTCGGAACCACGCGCGGCGGCCGAAACGTGGACCTCAATTATCTCAAGCAGGTCGCGCAGGCCGCCGATACGCTCGGCTACTATGGCGTGCTCATCCCGACGGGGCGGAGTTGCGAGGACAGTTGGGTGGTCGCTTCGGCGCTGGCGCCGCTCACTGAAAAGTTGCGGTTCCTGATCGCGGTTCGGCCCGGCCTGCTTTCGCCCACGCTCGCGGCACGCATGACGGCCACGCTGGACCGTCTCTCGGGTGGACGGCTGCTGATCAACGTCGTTACCGGCGGCGATCCGATCGAAAACAAGGGCGACGGCATACATCTCGCGCATGGCGAACGCTACGAGGTGACCGAGGAATTCCTGAACGTCTACAAGGCCGTGCTTCGCGGCGAAGAGGTCGATTTCAAGGGGAACCACTTCGATATCGAAGGCGGGAAGCTCCTGTTTCCGTGCGTACAGCAGCCCCACCCGCCGCTTTACTTCGGCGGCTCCTCCGGCAAGGGCCAGGAGGTGGCAGCGCGCACGATCGACAAGTACCTGACCTGGGGCGAGCCGGTCGAGGACGTTGCCCGCAAGATCGCCGAAGTGCGCGCCCTGGCCGAAGCCGAGGGCAGGGACGTTACCTTCGGCATCCGCCTTCATGTGATCGTTCGCGAAACCGCAAAGGAAGCGTGGCAGGCCGCCGACGAACTGATACAATATGTGGATGACGACACGATTGCTGCCGCACAGAAGGTGTTCGAGCGCATGGATTCTGTTGGTCAGAGCCGCATGAGCCGCCTGCATGGTGGTCGCCGTGACAAGCTCGAAATTGCTCCCAATCTCTGGGCCGGCGTCGGCCTGGTGCGCGGAGGGGCAGGAACGGCGCTCGTCGGCGATCCCGATCAAGTCAGGGCGCGCATGGAAGAATACCGACAAATCGGCATCGACAGCTTTATCCTGTCCGGTTACCCGCATCTCGAAGAGGCCTATCGCTTCGGTGAACTGGTTCTGCCGCATCTGCCGCTGGCCCACGCCATCCCGGCACGCGAGACGTCGATCAACACCGGGCCGTTCGGCGAAACCATCGCCGGCGATCATCGCCCGAAGCTGAAGGTCTCCCAGTCGTGACAGCTGTGCGGCGACCGGTCATTGCCATTGTCGGCGGCGGCTTCACCGGCGCAGTGGTCGCGGCGAACCTTGCACGCCATGCCGCCAGCGACGGCGCCGCCATCGTGGTCTTCGAGCCGCGAGACCGGCTCGGCGCCGGCCTTGCCTATGATAGCGGCAATCCCGCCCATCGCACGAATGTGCCTGCGGCCCGCATGAGCCTCGTTCCTGATGATCCCGACGATTTTTTGAACTGGCTGGCGGCCCATGGCGAGCCACGCGGCGACCCGGACGCAAGGGCGGCCGATGGCCATCTTTATGTGCGGCGGGCGGTGTTCGGGCGATACGTCGGCGCGTTCGTCGCGCCGTTTGTGCGGAGCGGCAAGGTCGTGCACCGGCGCGAGCGCATCGCGCGCATCGAGCGGCGTGGAGCGCGCTGGAAGCTGACCTCCGACGCTGGGACGGAGCTGCTGGCCGACATCGTCGTGATCGCCACGACGCATCCCTCGCCTTGTGCGCCGAAGCGCGTTGCACAGGCGCTCGAAGGCCACCCGCGTTTCGTCGCCGACACTACGGTCGCCGGGTCTCTTACCTGCCTTCGTCCCGATGATCACGTTCTGGTGCTTGGAAACGGCCTGACGGCGGCGGACGTGATTGCGTCGCTGAGGCTCGCCGACCACCGCGGCTCGATCGTCGCCCTGTCGCGCCGCGGACTTCGTTCGCGAGGCC
Organism: Ensifer sp. Root423; assembly: GCF_001426275.1. Lineage (NCBI taxonomy): Bacteria > Pseudomonadati > Pseudomonadota > Alphaproteobacteria > Hyphomicrobiales > Rhizobiaceae > Ensifer > Ensifer sp. Root423. The sequence goes on from NZ_LMEG01000023.1 coordinate 350,336, forward strand.
ACGCGGGAAGGGCACAGGAACCCTTCGGTGATTTTGTCGGTACCCCGGCGCGAACCGCGCTCGAACTGCTTCGACGCGTGCGCCTGGCGGTGCGGCAGGCCGCTCTGGCGGGGCTCAGCTGGCATGCGGTTTTCGACGCTTTGCGTAGCCAGGGCGGGCAAGTCTGGCGGGCGTTGCCGGTTGCAGAGCGACGCCGCCTCGTGCAGCGCCTGCGACCGTTCTGGGACGCCCACCGGTTCCGCGTGGCGCCGCAGATCGATGACGCGATCCGACAGGCAATCGAGACGGGACAGTTGCGTGTCCTCGGCGCTTCGATCGAAGGCGTCGAGCGCTACGGTCAGGTCATCGCGGTCGATATCCGTCACCGGCAGACGCGCATCCGGGAACGCCTGTTGTTCGATGCCTGCGTCGTGACGACCGGTCCGGCGCATACGGGTGTTCTTTCCAGCCAGGACTGGCTCGCGGATCTGGCGTCGAAGGGCTGGCTGCGCCTAGACAGTGTCGGACTGGGGCTTGCCTGCGATGAGGCGAGTCGGGCGATCGGGACGAGTGGCGTGGCCGAGAGATCGCTGATCGTTGCCGGGCCGCTGGCGCGCGGCACCTTCGGCGAACTCATGGGCCTGCCACAGGTCAACGATCACGCCATCTTCATTGCCGATGAGATCGCCGAGATGCTGGCGCGGCCGGACAGGGCCGCCACCCGCCGCAGGTCGGCGTCATCCGTTCGGCAACGACTGGTCACGACCCTCGACGGCGCCGCCAGGCGTTGAAGCCGGAGCCTCGCCGTCGAGCCGGCGGGACCAATCTTCGACAGCCCGCGTCTGCAGGCGCTTGGCTGCATAGTCCCGCCAATTCGGGGGCAGGATGGCGAGATCGGCGATTTCGGACAGGGCATCGCAGTTGAGCGTATCGACATAGAGATAGTGCCACAGCCGGGCGATCGTCCATTCGGGATAGCGCCGCTCGACGAGTTGCATCCGCTCACCGGGCGAAACCAAGCCGGTTTCGATGACCCGGTAGTACCATCCCGTTCGGCCGGTCTGCTGGACGCGGCGGGCCATATCCGGCAGATCGAAACGGCGGTTCAGCTTCCAGCAGGGTTGCCGGCCCTGGCTCACCTCCAGAAGGGCTTTACCAAGGCGAAACCGGTCGCCGACCGCGACATCTCTTTCCGTCAATCCCAAGGCCGAGATGTTCTCGCCGAAGGCGCCCGGCTGCTCCAGCCTGGTTACGCTTCCGAGATCCTTGACCCAAGCCTCGTAGTGGTCGCGCGGGTAATGATGCACGGCCTTATCCGGGCCACCGTGCCTCTTCAGATCGCCCTGATGGTCGCCGGCAATGCCGGTTGTGCCGAGATGTACCGGCCCGAGAGCCTGGTGTTTGTCGATACCGCTTAAGGTTCCGCGGTCGTCGATCGGCGTGAGGGTGCCGATGAGCAGGGCGTCGAGCGCAATCGGGGCCTGTTCAACCATCGATGTTCTCCAGCCATTCGCCGATCATCGACGCGGCCGCCGCCTCCAGGCGAGGCCCGTAACGTCGGGCGTCGGCGCGTAGGCCCGGCACGCTGAGCCCGGCGGTCGCCAGTTCGCAGGCGTGACCGACAAGCCAGCGTTCAAAGGCCGCGCCGGCTTGGGCCTCCGGGTGAAACTGAAGGGCGAGCACTGTATTGCCGCGCGCGAAGCCTTGCTGCGCGATCAGCGATGTCGAGGCCAGCAGGTCAGTGCTGGCCGGCAGGTCGTAGGTGTCACCGTGCCAATGCAGGACGGAGACGTCGGCGAGATGGCGGAGAGCCGAGGCCTCGCCTGCGGCGCTAAGGCTCAGCGGCGAAAACCCGATCTCCTTCAGGCCGGAAGGGTAGACGCGGGCACCGAGCGCGCGGGCGATCAGCTGGGCGCCGAGGCAGATTCCGAGCGTCGGCCGGTTGCCGGCAAGACGTGCCTGAAGCATGGCGATTTCCCCGGCGATGAAGGGATAGGCCTCGTCTTCATAGACACCGATCGGACCGCCGAGCACGATGACGAGATCGGGCTCCAACGGATCGAAAGAGAGGTAATTTTCGTCGCCGACATCGCGGTACTCGATTTCAAATCCCGCCGCCCGCAGCGGTCCGGCAAAGCTGCCGAGATCTTCGAAATGCACATGTCTGAGGGCGAGTGCCATTCTGGTCGTCATCGTCTGTTCTCCCATGCTCAGAGGTTCTATCCGGCACGCGCGTCGGGCACGCATCCTTCGCTCGTGCACCCGGCTGAAGTGGCGGTGGCCCCGCTGAAATCGGGGATCGGGGCGGAAAGGAGTGTCGCAAGACGCGCGCCGATGACCATGTCGTCTTCGATGCCGAAGCGGTGGTGTTCGACATGACCGTCGCGTCCGATGATGATTGCCGTCGGCGTGCCTCGCATGCCGTAGCGCTCCATCGTTTTCGGTATCGGTCCCTGCTCGGAAGGCTGGTCGACGGCGATCGGGAAGGTCAGGCGATACTCATGAATGAAAGCCTTCAGCGCCTCGGGTGTCATGACCGCGTGATGCTCGAACACCGAATGCAGGCCGAGGACCTGAAGATCGGTATCCCGAAAAATGCTCTGGACGCGCTGCATCTGCGGCAGTCCGTGCGAAACGCAGGCCGGGCACAGCATCTGAAACGCATGAAGGAAAACGACCCGGCCGCGAAGCCGCGCAAGGCTCGGACGTTCCTGTGTGTTGAACCAGGTCGAAACGGCCAGTTCCGGAGCCGCGGTCCTGTGATTGCTGTTCATTGTCCTCATCTCCAAGACGGCCGGGCGAACGCTCGTCGCCCGGCCTTTGCGACATGTGCGGATCAGGCGGCTTCGCGAACGAGCTTCACGCCGGGGAAGTCGACCGGAACGGCAAGCGCGACGTTGATGTAGTTGGTGAAAAGGTTGAGCGCGACATGCGCGATGATCTCGACGACGTCCTCGTCATCGAATCCGGCGTCGCGCAAGGTGCGTACATCCACGTCGGATACCTGTCCGCGCGCCTCGACGAGCTTCTGTGCAAAGGCAAGGGCCGCCGCCGTCTTCGGATCGGCGGACTTGCCGTGCTGCGCTGCCGTCATCTCCTCGGCGGTCGCGCCGGCCTTGCGGCCAAGGGCAGTATGAGCCGCCAGGCAATAGTGGCAATCGTTGCGATCCGCGACGGCAACGGCGATCTGCTCGCCGAGCTTGGCGCCGAGGCGTCCCTTGCCGAGCGCGCCGAAGGAGCCCCACATGCTGGCAAGGGCCGCCGGTGAATTGGCGACGGCGCGGAACATGTTGGGTGCTACCCCGAAGGCGGAGCGGATTTCGCCAAGCAGTTCGGCGCTGGCGCCAGTTGCCGAAACGGGGTCGACTAGATTAATTCTGCTCATGGTTTTCTCTTTCTATTTGCTGGAGGGAGAAAATTGCCGGTCCGCCGATGGCAGTCGTCGGACCGGCGCCGACATCATCGTCTGTCCGCTTGCGACGCAGGAAACAGCGCTCGCGAATTCCGATGGTGAAGCTTGTGGCGAGGCGCCGGGGGGCTTAGCGACGCCTTCGGAACCGCCGGCATTGGCGCCGGCGGCTGGATCGTTTCGCATGATCAGACCGTCTCGCGATTGAAGAGACGCCAGGCGGCCCTTTGTGCTTCGGGTTCTGCCGTTTCGTATTCGCCGCAATCGACGCGCAGTTCCGCCGGTCCGAACGCAGCATCGACGAACGCGCAGTGATGCGGCGCCTTCGGGTCGTCATAGACATGCGGCCGGAAGTATCGACAGTTGACGCACATGCGCTGTTCCGGGATGGCGCCAGCCGCCTGCAGACTACGGATGATCTTGACGAGATGCATGAGCAGATCTTGCTGCTCCAGCCTCGAAAGCGAAGCGATGGCATCCTCCGTGGCCGATGCGAGCCGCCCCGCCTGTCGCACTGCGTCCTCGCCGGCCGGCGTGGTGGCAACCGAAAGGGCGCGCGCGTCGCTCGGATCCGGCCGCTTCTCGACCAGCCCCTTGCGCAAGAGCGCGTTGACCGAGTCCGTCGTCGTCGGCTGGCTGACGCCGAGATAACCGGCGATCTGTTTTACCCGCATTCCGCTGCGTCTACCGGCAACCAGGAAGGTCAGGATCTGCAATTGCGTCGGATTGAGGCCGATCGCTTCAGCACTCGACCAGGCCTCGGTGCGCATGGCCGTCGCTACGCGGGAAAGGCCGTCGCCGATACGGTCGATCAGGGGCGGTGTCGTGTCAGGTTCCTTGCACATGTGGTCATTAATATAGGAATCCTATGTATTGTCAATGCCGACAAAAAAGCGGCGCGAATTTGACGCGCATCAAAGTGGAGGGGGCGTCTTAGGCTTAATCCTCTTCTCGAACAACCCGAGCACGGGCTGGTCGCTCAAATGGAGAAGACGATGTTGAATGCAATCAAGAGCGGATTTGGTATCGCGATCGCGGCAATGCTGGTCGCCGCACCGGCAGCCGCCGCGGACTTCGAAGTGCACATGCTGAACAAGGGCAAGGACGGCGCGATGGTTTTCGAGCCGGCGTCGCTGAAGGTTGCGCCTGGCGACACGGTCACCTTCATCCCGACCGACAAGGGACATAACGTCGAAACCATCAAGGGCATGATCCCCGATGGCGCCGAGGCCTTCAAAAGCAAGATCAATGAAAACTACAAGGTGACTTTCACGGCGCCGGGCGTCTACGGCGTAAAGTGCACGCCGCACTACGGCATGGGCATGGTCGGCGTCGTTCAGGTCGGCGATGCGCCGGCCAACCTGGAAGCGGTCAAGGGAGCGAAGAACCCGAAGAAGGCTCAGGAACGCCTGGACGCAGCCCTCGCGGCGCTCGGTAACTAAGCGACTTCTAGCGCTTCGGAGCGGGGTGGGGACAGGCCGCTCCTGGCGTCTGCGCACTGGGTGAGGCGCGGGCGCCATCATGCGGAACCAATGCGAAGCATTCGCGTTGGTTCCGCATGGATCAGATCACTGCCGAATTGTTCCCGCCATCGCAAATTCCCTATCCGGTCATTTTTGCGCGCATTCTTGGAGCGCTGCTGATGGGCGCGGTCATCGGCTTCGAGCGCGAGGTCAAGGCACGACCAGCCGGCCTCAAGACCCATATGCTCGTCTGCCTCGCAGCCTGCACCTTCGGCATCATCTCGATCGAAAGCGTCCGCCTCGGCGGCTTCTTCGACGAACGCGTCCGCATCGATCCTCTGCGCGTGGTGGAGGCGGTCACAGCCGGTGTCGCCTTTCTTGCAGCCGGCACAATCGTCTTGTCTCGCGGCGAGGTTCAGGGCCTGACGACCGGGGCCAGCCTCTGGCTTGCCGGCGCGATCGGCATTTCGGTCGGCTTCGGCCATTGGATCGTTGCCGGCCTGGCGGTCGGTTCCGCCTTCGCCGTTCTCACCATCATCGGCTACTTCGAAGCCAAGGCCGTGCGACACCAAAAGCCTGACGTGGAGCCGGAGGGTAAGGCGAGCGACGAGGGCGGCAAGAAGCAAGCCTAACGATAGGTTTGCGATAGTCCTGAGCGCCGTCTCGAGTCTTAGGGTAATACCCTGCCGTCTCAGGCTAGGTGCAACGCAATGCTATTCTGCACAGAAAGGTTGTGTCCCGCTGGCGCCCTCGACCCGGCGTCGCCATCGTGTCTTCAGGGGCGAGCCCATCTGTTTATGACCCGGTGAAGGCCGCCTGCGCCATATGGCGTGGCGAGGAAATGTGTTCGGCAATCCCGATCGAAACGGCTAAGCTCGTAAGCGGCCTGTTTCCAAGGAAGGTTCAATGGACGCCACCGGTTCCCTTGCTGCCAAGCTGTTGTCGGAGACCCTGATGTTCGACCAGACGTCATTGGCTGCGTTGGAAGCCTTGGCCGCCAATTCCGATCGCGGCATCGTGCGGCGCGGCGAGATCCTGGTCCGCCAAGGCGAGCCGTCGGACCGGTTTTTCGTGGTCCTGTCCGGCCGCTTTACCGTCCACCGGGATGACGTCTCCGACCCTATTGCCGAGATAGGGCAGGGCGAACTCGTTGGCGAGGTCGGTTTCTTCGCCGGGCTGCCGCGCATGGCTACGGTCGTTGCTGCTCGCGATTCCATTGTTCTTTCGATCTGTGACCACCAGTTCGAAAAGGCGGCGAGTGCCCTGCCGAGCCTGCGCCAATCGGTCACCACGTTTCTGGCGCGACGGTTTGCCAAGCAGGCACCGGCTTCGCCGCATGCCAAGGGCGCCTGCCGGATAAGGACGCTCGCAATTGTTGCTGCCGGAAGCAGCCGGGTTTCTCCCCGCTTCATCGACCTACTGCGCAAGGCTTTTTCCGGATCCACGCGCACGGCTTTCCTGGCGAGGGCCGACATCGAAGAGCGCTTTCCCGGCGTTCCGATCGATGATCAGCCGGTGCTGGACTGGCTCAACCAATTGGAAGCCAAGACCGGAGGCATCGTCTACATCACCGACGACGAACCAAGCGACTGGACGCGTGTCTGCATCCGCCAGGCCGATGGTGTCCTGTTGGTCGGCGAGCCGTCCGGCTCTGCAAAACTCAACCCGTCAGAGCAACTGGCGCTGTCAGTGCACTCGCCATCGAGCGTGCGGCTCGTTCTGGTGCATGACAAGCGCGCCGCAACGGTCGTCGGCACCAGCGGCTGGCTGAACGAGCGCCCCGGACTCCGGCAGCATCATCACGTGGCGCTCGAAGACATTGAGGATGTCGAGCGTTTGGTCCGCTTCATTGCCGGCCAGGCGAGGGGCTTTGTCGCAGCCGGCGGGGGCTCGCTCGGATGCGCGCATCTTGGCGTCCACAAGGCTTTTATCGAGGCCGGCGCCTCCTTCGACTATCTGGGAGGCACCAGTTCGGGAGCGGCGATGATGGCGGGCTTCGCCCGCGGCATGAACGCCGACGAGATCAATCGTGGGACGCACGAGATCTTCGTCCGCAGCCGCGCGTTCCGTCGCCTGACCGTGCCGCAATATGCGCTGCTGGATCACAAGGTGCTCGACCGCACCCTGCAGGCGGAATATGGCGACGTTCTTATCGAAGACCTCTGGCTGCCATTTTTCGCGCTGTCGACCAATCTCAGCACAGGGCAAGCGCATGTCCATCGCCGCGGAAAACTGTGGCAGGCCGTCAGGGCGTCGGGCTCGATCCCCGGCATACTGCCGCCCTTCTTCACGGCCGACGGTGACATGCTGGTCGACGGGGCGATCATGAACAATCTGCCACTGGAACAGATGAAGGAACTGAAGACAGGGCCGAACGTCGTCGTGAGCCTGGGTGGGGGCGGTCCGGGAAAACAACACATCGACTATGACAGTATTCCCGGCGCGTCCGAACTGACCGTTCGGTTGCTCAACCCCTTCGGCCGCTCGGGCTTGCCGAAAATCCCCAACCTGATCCAGGTCATTGCCGCAAGCATGCTGGCGCACCGGCCGCAGGAGATCGCTCTCGGGGAAAAGGACATCCTGATTTCCCCGCCGGTTTCAGCCGCGATCAGCTTTATGGATTGGAGCCGGCACTCCGAACTGTTCGCCGAAGCCTATCATTGGGCGAAATCATGGATTGATGAGCGTATTGGCGAGAACGACCCGAGGATGGAGGCCATTTGCGGCCTGCCGGCCCGCTATGGCTCGCCGGAAACACATGGCAGCGCGCAGGCGCATTCCGCGCTCTAGGATGCGCCCCGGCATCCGTGGCCTGATCGTTATGTAAGGCCCGCGAGTGCTTTGCATGCGCATGGATTTTCGACTGATCTTGCCGCCCCTGTTAAGTTGTCACTGTCCTCTTGCGGTTGTGGTATTTTAGGATAGCCTTGCATCGGGAGAGCCAGTCGCGGTTCTTTCGTTTTGCAGTGAAAAGACCAATGAATAGAGGGCCATCGGAGATATAGCGGCTCACATTCGAAAATGTTTCGTCCCCGAATTGCACTGCCATTTGGGTTTCCTTGGATGTAACTGCGGGACGTCCCTGGTCATGTGATGCACGGAAACCGTGTATCGCTTCGTCACAGAGCGCCCATTTGCTTGAAGTGGATCGACGTGATGTCTGACAACAAGAATGCCGGCGCACCTCCAAGTGCACAGGACCTCAGAATGCAGATGCTCCAGCGTGAAATGGACGAGATGGACAAGGAGCGGCGACTAAAATCCATCGAAGAGCAAAAGCTCGCCGACTTTGCCGCGGATTTTCTCAAGAAGCATGTAACGGAAGAGGAAATCGCCATCGTTCGCCGGCTGGTCGCGAACGCCGTGAAGGCCGGCAAGTTCGAAGCGATGGTCTACAGCTTCCCGTCCGAGCTTTGCACCGACAGCGGCCGCGCGATCAACAGCGGCGACCGGGATTGGCCAAACACGCTGCAGGGAAAAGCAAAAGAGTTCTTTGACCGCTATCAGGCCTTCGGCAAGCCAAGTGGCTACAAGTTGAAGGCGATGATCATCAACTTCCCGGGTGGCGTGCCCGGTGACGTCGGGTTCTTCTTGAACTGGGCTCCCGAAAAAGCCTGAGTACGACCGTCCCGGCGTCGCATCGCGTTGTCGCGCTGCGGCCCGTCCCGATCGAAAGCGTTCAAAGCCCGCACCTTTGGTGCGGGCTTTTCAGTCTTATAAAACGTCGGGCACGTTTCTACGCACGTGGTCGTCCGCAGCAAAGTCATCCGGTCGTTTCTGGCGCTTGCCGAGATCGGGCTCCGAGAATTTCACGCGCTCGTATGGGATCGACGAGAGAATGTGCGAGATGCAGTTGATGCGGGCACGCTTCTTGTCATCCGACGGTACGATCCACCAGGGCGCGAAATCGGTGTCCGTCATACGGATCATCTCGTTGTAGGCGCGGGTATAATCCCACCAGCGGCGATAGGATTCGACGTCCATCGGACTGAGCTTCCACTGGCGCAGCGGATCGGCAATGCGCTGCCGGAAGCGCTTTTCCTGCTCCTTCTCGCTGACGTCGAGGAAGTATTTGAGCAGGATGATGCCGCTTTCGACCATGGCCGCTTCGAAACGCGGCGCGAGCTCGAGAAAGCGTCGGGCACTGTCATCCGAGCAGAAACCCATAACGCGCTCGACGCCGGGGCGGTTGTACCAGGAGCGATCGAAGATCACGATCTCGCCGGCGGCGGGCAGGTGCTGGATATAGCGCTGCATGTAGATCTGCGACTTCTCGCGGTCGGTCGGCGCCGGCAGCGCGGTCACGCGGAAGACGCGTGGGCTGACACGCTCGGTCAGCCGCTTGATCACACCGCCCTTGCCGGCCGCATCGCGGCCTTCGAAGACGATGACGATGCGCGCGCCTGTTTTCTTCACCCAGGCCTGCAGATGGGCGGTTTCCTGCTGCAGCCGGGCGAGCTCCTTGGCATAGCCCTCGGATGACGAGTCGTCCGAAGTCGTCGCGTCATCGGCTATTTCGCCTTCGCTCTTGTCTTTGCCCTTTTTCTTCTTGCCGTCATGCTTGCCCATTTTTCCCTCCCGTTCGGACATGGTCATCTGGCTTGATCTCGACAGAACCGGTCGGCTGACCGTCGTTCCGCCCGTACTTGGTCTCGTAAGCGTCGAGCGCATCTTCCATTCCCTCGAAGATCATGCCCGGGCCGATCTTCTCGACGACTCCGGAGCGCTCGAGCAGGGCGCGCGCATCGGTATGCAATTCGGCCAGGCCGAGCGTGACGCCGCGGTTCTTCAGGTCGCTCTGCAACTCTCCAAGCATGTCCGCGGCGGTGCTGTCGATTTGCGGGATGGCGCTCGCATCGATCACCAGCCAGCGGGTAGGTTTCGGCAGGCTCTCGGCGATCACCTCGAGGCGCTCGCGGACGTAATCGGCGTTATAGAAAAGCAGACTATCTTGAACCATGCAGGCACCGAAGCCTGGAACCGGGCGTGCCTCGGTCACGCGATGCAGCTTGTAGAAGCCGTCGCGCCCGGGGATGCGGCCCAGCATGGCGTCGTGCGGATACATGGTCTGCAAGATGAGGTAGACCAGTGTTGCAGCGATGGCGATGACCACGCCGTTCAGCACGCCGAGGCCGATCGGTCCCCAAAGGGCAATCAGCGCGAAAATGAACTCGATGCGGTTGACGGTCCAGATCCGTCTGAGGCCGTCGATGTCGATCAGGCTGAGCGCCGTTGCCGCAAGGATCGCCCCGAGCGCGGCGACCGGCAGAATGCGAAGGACGTCACCAAGAAAGAGCAGCACCACCATCAGGGTCCCTGCCGCAACGAGGCTCGCGATCTGCGAACGCCCACCCACGGCAAAGTTCACGGCCGTGCGTGAATCCGAGGCGGTCACCGGAAACGTCCCGAACAGTCCTGCCGCAATGTTGGCGGCGCCGAAGCCGCTCAGTTCACGGTTCGGATCGACGCGGTAGCCGCCGAGCGCCGCAAAGCTGCGCGCGGCGATGACGCCGGAACCGAAACTGACGAGGAAGATTGCCGCGCCGCCGGTCAGCAATCCATCGATCGGCAGACCCTCGAGACGAGGCAGGACGAAGGTCGGCAAGCCGTCGGGAATGTTGCCGACGACCGTCATGCCGCGCCCTTCGAAGTCGAAGAGATATGACAACAACACCGCGACGAAGACGACGATAACAGGACCTGGAACGGGTGAGCGATAGAAGCGGGCGACCTGCAGCAGCGCAAAACACGCCAAGGCAAACACCAGAGTGGGCCAGTGGATGGAGCCGGCCTGCCTCAGAAGTTCGAGAATAGGGCTGATCAGCCCGTCCGACTCGATCTGGACGCCGGTGACGCGCTTGATCTGTCCAACCAGAATCGAGAGGGAAATTCCAGCAAAGAAGCCTGTGAGGATCGGGCGCGACAGAAAGGTCGCGAGCACGCCGAGACGGACGAGGCGTGCAATCAGGCAGAGCATGCCGACGATGAGGGCCAGCAGGGCCGCCGCCGTTACGCGGTCAGCGCTACCGGCAGAGGAGGCGAAGACCGTCGTCAGCACGGCCGCCAGCACCGTCATCGTCGCCGCATCCGGTCCGACGATCAGTTGCCGCGACGGACCGAAAAGGGCGTAGGCGACAAGCGGCGTGATGCTCGCATAAAGGCCCGTCTCGGGCGGCAGCCCGGCGATGGCGGGATAGGCGATGGCGCTCGGCAATCCGACCGCGGCAATGGCGACGCCTGCGGAAATGTCGCTGCGCAACCAACTTCCCTGATACCCCTTAAGGTTGTCCAGAAGCGGCAGGCGAGGCAGGTTCAGCATGCTGACGGTCCCCGGGGGCCTCTTAAAGTGCTCTAAACGCTACAAATCAGGCTGCGCGGGTAGCGCAAACACTGCACTCTACCATTGCGTACATTAGGGTTGCAAAACTTTCCTTTCATCGGCTTCGACAAAAAGAATAAAAGTTGCAGACAATTAGAGGTGGCCTGCCGCGTCGATCCGGCAAGTGCCGGACCGAGGGATCTGCACGAAGTTATGAAGCCCGTGTCAGCTGAGCTTTAACGCTTCAGTAGTAGGGGGAGACACACGCCTGCCGCGGACCGTAATACGGCTGGAACGTGTCGTCATAGGCCCTGTAGGACCGGTAACGAGCGTAGCACCAGCGGGTGTGGGCGCTGCCTCCGTAATAGGTTTGGCGATAGTAGCGCGGCGCATAGTAGCGCGGGGCGGAATAGGTCGGGCCGTAATAGCCTTCGTCATAATAGCCCGGGCCATAGTAGCGAGGCTGCGCGAGCAGCCCGCCGATGATCGCGCCGGTTGCCAATCCGCCGAGCGCCCATGCCCAGTCATCGCCACCGCCGTGGTGATGCCCGTGGTTGTAGCCGCCGTGATAGCCGCCGCCGTGGTGCCTGTACTGAACCGGTTGGACTTGAGATGCCTCGATCTCCGCCGTAACGGCTGGAGGAAATGCCATGGCCGGCGGAACACTCGTAGCCACCGCCGCCAGTGACAAGGCAAAGATTGCTAGCCTCTTCATTTGGCTTCACCTTCTTTCCACCCCGCACCCGATTATAGCGCGGAACCGGTTCGATGGCACTTCGTTTTCCAGGGTGCTTCCGCCGCCCGACCAAGCGGCTGTCTATTTGACGACAGTCACGCTCAATACGCCTTCTTCGATCTTTCCGTCTTCATAGGGGGAGCGAATGACAAGCCGGTCGCGGCCGGTTTAGCCGGGGTTCGGCGTATAGTAGGCGACGACGCCATTCACCTTGGTTGTCGCGCATTTTGACTGCTTGCCCACCAGTTTCGGATAGACCGCCTCGTGGACAATCTCCAGGTGGCCATGCTTGGGCTTCTCCGCAATCGTCATCGCCGGATAGTCGATCTGGCTGCAGTTATCGTCGATATGCCAGTTCTTGGCGACGAGCGTCTTCACCCCGCTGCGCGCCGTGATCGATAGCGCCTGCTGCCGGGAATCGTCGGAGGTTGTGGTGCAAGCCGACAAGGCGACAACGATTACGGGCAAAAAGAGATATCGAAAGGTTTTCATGAGGAATCCTGAGAATACTTTAAGTTTGGATTTAAGTCTCATGAGGGCCCGGGCCGCACCCGTTTCATCGAGATGCACCCCTTGGATCAACACGTTTTGCGTGTGCGATCATGCATTTTTTGGTCTCGGGGGATAGGGGGTGTCCTTCGCTCGTCGATCACGTGGCTTTCAAACATTCCGGGCAAACCGGATGAGAACCTCGTTCACGACATCGGGGCGCTCCTGCGGCAGCCAATGGCCGCTGCCGTGCACGATGATGCTTTCCTTGAGCTGCGGGACGAGGGGCGGCATTGCATCGACAATTTCGCGCATCCCGGGGATGGTGAGGCCCGTGTCGCGCTCGCCGACCATGAACAGGGCAGGAATTTCGACCTTTACGCCGGCGAAAGCGGCCTGCAGCTGCCAATTGCGATCGAGGTTTCGATAGTAGTTCAACCCTCCGCGAAAACCGGTCGTGGCAAAGGCGCTGATGTAGGTGTCGAGGTCTGCAGCAGTGAGCCAGTCGGGCATGCTGTCGGGCAGCGGCGCAAGCAGTCCATGCCGGCGCGATACCATGCCGAACGGATTGGGTGTCTGGTCTCCGGCCTGTCGCGCGCCCGCGTCGCCGGAAGCCGCAAAGAGGATCTTTCGCAGCGTCTGGCCGATGTCACGCTCTAGCTCCGCCTCGGCGACATCAGGCTCCTGGAAATAGAGCGTGTACAATTCTGCCTCGTCGGTCCGCGGGAAGATCCGGGTCGGCGGAACGGGCGGCTGGCCCATCATCGGCACGCTCATGGCGACGACGCCGCAGAAACGGTCGGGCCGCATATGTGCCGCCTGCCAGGCAACGGTCGCGCCCCAGTCGTTACCGACGAGGATGGCCGTTGATAGGTCGAGGGCATCCAGCAGAGCAATCATGTCGCCGACGATGTGAAACACGCTGTATTCGTCGACCGATGGAGGACATTCCGAGAGGCCGTAGCCGCGCATGTCAGGCGCGATCGCGCGAAAGCCCGCCTCCGCAAGTGCCGCTACCTGGTGCCGCCAGGCATGGGAGGTCTCCGGGAAGCCATGGCAGAGCAGAACGGCCGGGCCGTTTCCCCGTTCGATAAAGCCCATGCGGATGGTTCGGGTCTGGATTGTCTGGGCCTGCATCTTGGTTCCTTCTCGACACCCTGATACCGTACTTGTATAAGTTACGGAAACAGGTGGCGTCAAGAGTGCGTAACTTATAGTGTTACGCTATGGGGTGTCGAATGAAGCAAGACAGCCGGTTGGCGCGGATGATCCATGTGCTCATACACATGGCACTGCTCGGGGGACGGGAGACGTCAGAGACCATCGCCAAGATGCTGAACACCAACCCGGTGGTCGTTCGCCGGACGATGGGGGCGTTGAAGCGCAAGGGTGTCGTCGGTTCCGAAGGCGGCCGGGGAGGGGGCTGGGCGCTTCTGCGGCCGCTTGGGGAGTTGACGGTGCTCGATGTGCAGCGGGCGCTGGACGATGGGCAGGTTCTGGCGGCAGGCGTGTCCGAGGACCATCCGACCTGCCCGGTGGAGCGCGCAGCGAATGCGGCGCTGGTGGACGCCTTCGAAAAAGCGGAGCGGACCCTGCTGCAGGAGTTTGCCGAACTCAGGCTTTCAACGATTGCGGAGCGTGCGATGAAGGATGCTGCGGGGTCTCAGCGGGCAACGCACCTGGATCATCAAGCCTGAAGGCGCCATGCATGTGGGCGATGAACAGGCGAAGCGGCAGCATCGAGCGAGCTTGTGGTCAGGCCCTTTCGCCAAAAACTGAGCCGGCGGCTCTGCATGATCGTCCGGCAGGACAAGCGGCTTGATCTCGGCCTTCGAAAGACGCTGGCGGCGCCTGAGCGGCCCGTCAGCGAGCAGGACTAGGCGCGCGATACCGACGACCGTCTCGCCAGCTGATGCTCGCGCCAGATCGTGAAGAGACCGGCGCCGACGACGATGAGCGCGCCGACGATCATGTTGTGAGTGATCGTCTCGCCGAAGAGCATGACGGCGAAGATCACGTTGAGGACCAGCTGGAAATAGGTAACCGGCTGGACTTCGGCTGCCGGCAGCAGTCCGTAGGCTTTGATGAGGAAAAAGTGACTGAGGGTGCCACAGACGCAAAGCGCGGCAAGGGCAAACCAATCGGACGGCACCACCTCTGTCCAGTAGAACGGGCCAACCAGCGAGATCGCCACGGCGCCGACAACACCGGCATAAAAGAGGCTCGTGACGGCCGAATCCTCGCGACTGACGGCGCGGGTGGCAATGCTGTAAAGCGCGAAAAGCACAGAGGCTGCGAGCGGCAGAAGCAGCGACATGTCGAAGTGCACGTTGACGGGATTGATGATCACCAGAACGCCGATCAGACCGATCAGAATGGCCGCACCGCGCCGCCATCCCACGGTCTCCCCGAGAAGAGGGATCGAGAGGATGGTGATGATCAGTGGTGTCGCCTGAAAGATCGACTGGCTCATGGCGAGCCCGGCGTGAACGTAGGAAATGACGATGACGACGATTTCGGCGACGAGCAGCAGGCCTCGCACGACCTGCAGCCAGGGATGGCGCGTGTGAGCGGTCTTGCGAAGTCCACCCGATGACGAGGCGGCGAAAGCGAACACGAAGAGCGCAAACGCCCAGAATCGGATCATCGTGATGAACAAAGCGGGGTAGCGGTCGCCAAGATACTTGGTGATGGCGTCCTGGCCAGCAAAGATGCAAATGGCAAGGAAGGCAAACAGATAACCGCGGGTCTTGGGGCTCATTGCACTACAAACTCAGAATCGCTGGCCCCCTGAATAGCATAGTCTTGTCGCCGGGGCTTGAACCAAACGAATTCGGTTTGATGATCCTGGATCCGCGGCAGCAGGCGAGGGGCGCGTCGAGCCGGGACTGCCCCCGCGAAGGGGGCAGCCTGCCGCAGCTCAATGATATTTTTCCTGCTTGCGCGTGAGGATCGCCGGAGCGTTCAGACCGGCGATCGGTTGGTTGACATCCGTCGGAATGTCGCCTGACAGCTGCAGGTCGAGATAGCGCGCGCAGCAGACCCTCAGGAATGATGTGAAGTTCCCGAGATCATGCCCGGCATCGATGGACTCGTGGTGCAGCTTGGTGATCAGCTGCGTGACGTTCATACGATCGCGCCGCGCGATCTCCTCAAGCTTCGACCAGAAGAAGTTCTCCAGCCGGACGCTCGTCACCATGCCATCGATGCGCAGCGACCGGGTGGTGCTCTCCCAGAGCCGCGCATCCGCCTTTATGAACAACTCGCACATCTCGCCCCTCCCGTGGCCGCCTTCTCAGGCGGCGTCTGTTTGTAACAGGGCCGAGGCGTCGAGCACAGCCATGAACTGGCGCAGCCACGACGGATGGGCGGGCCACGCCGGCGCGGTAACGAGGTTGCCGTCGGCGACCGCGTCGCTGATCGCAATATCCGCATAAATGCCGCCAGCAAGTTCGACCTCCGGACGGCACGCCGGGTAGGCCGAACAGGTGCGGCCCTTCAACACGCCGGCCGCCGCAAGCAATTGTGCGCCGTGGCAGATGGCCGCCACCGGTTTTCCCGCCGCGAAGAAATGCTGGACAGCCTTGATGACATCCGGGTTGAGACGCAGATATTCGGGCGCGCGACCGCCGGGTATGACCAGCGCGTCGTAATCTTCAGCGCGGATGGCGGAGAAGGTGGCGTTGAGCGCAAAATTATGGCCGCGCTTTTCGGAATAGGTCTGGTCGCCTTCGAAATCATGGATCGCGGTCGCAACCGTCTCGCCGGCATTCTTGCCGGGGCAGACGGCATGCACCGTGTGGCCGCAGGCGAGCAAGGTCTGAAACGGAACCATCGTTTCATAGTCTTCGGTGAAATCACCGGTGATCATCAGAATTTTCGAGTTTGCCATTTGTTTCCTCCCAAAAACCAATGGGCGGAGTTTAGCAATCCGGCTGAGGCAACGGGTACTAGCGGAATACTACAAAGGAAAATTCAGGGCAGGGCCGCGGACTATTTCACGGCCGTCGTTATCTTGGCGATCCCTTCCAGAGTGCGATGGACCGGGCACTTGTCGGCAATCTCGGCGATCTTGGAGCGAAGCTCGTCTGCGACCTCGCCCTCGATCGCTATGACCCGCTCGAACCGGTCGATCTTCCCGCTGTCGGCGCGCTCCGTTGCAGCGCAGTCTTCGCAATCCCGCGCATGGATCTTGGAATGCGAGACCTCCACCTTGATGCGCCCGAGCGGCAGCTTCTTGTGGTCGGCGTAGAGGCGCAGCGTCATGGAGGTACAGGCAGCAAGCCCGATCGACAGGTAGTCATAGGGCGATGGCCCGGAATCGAACCCGCCGACGCTTTGCGGCTCGTCGGCAAAGAGGCGATGCCTGCCGGCTTGAACCGAATTCTGAAATTTGCCTTCGCCCGTTTCCGTCACCTGGACCTGTTCCACCGGCTCCGTGCCCTGCGGAGTGTCGGCCACGAGATAGCGGCTCAGCCACTCCGCAATCACCCGGGCGGCGTAGGCGGCATCGGCAGGATCGGTGAGCAGATGGTCGGCCTTGTCCAGCGAAACGAAGCTCTTCGGATGTTTGGCCGCCTGGAAGAGGTCGCTGGCGTTTTCGATGCCGACCGTTTGATCCAGCGGCGCGTGGAGAATGAGAACGGGTTTCCTGAGCGTGGCCACAGCCTCATGAAGGCGCTGGGCGCAAGCGTCGTCGACGAACTGTTTCTTGATCAGGAATTTGCGACCGGCAAGATCGACTTCGGCGGCATCACTTTCCTCTATTTCCTTGAGGCTCGCTCCGAAGTTCTTGAGCACATGGCCGACGTCCGCGGGTGCGCCGATCGTGGCCACGGCGCGAACTTCCGGAATTTCGTTGGCAACCGCAAAGACGGCTGCACCGCCAAGCGAATGGCCAATCAGGAGCGACGGCGCCTCGAAGTGTAGCCGTAGATAGTCGGCGGCCGAACGAAGATCCGCGATGTTGGACGAAAAGTTGGTCGAGGCGAACTCGCCCTCGCTTGATCCGAGGCCGGTGAAATCGAAGCGCAGGACCGCGATCCCTTCGCGCGCGAGTTCGGCCGAGATCTGACGCGCCGCCGCCAGATCCTTGGAGCAGGTGAAGCAGTGGGCGAAAACCGCATAGGCCCGCACCGGGCCGTTTGGAAGGTCGAGTCTGGCGCCAAGGGTAGCGCCGGAATGGCCGGTAAATTCAAGTCTTTGACTGTTGAAGTTCATGTGATGCTCCAGGAAGGAGAACAATCATCCCAAGGTCGCAACGACTGTCCTGAATTCGAATGATGCGGCCGGCGTCCATGTCCGCCGAACCTGGCGGCTGCATGCGGACACGGTTCGCCAGACGCTCGCCGGGGCGTTTGTTACTCCGCGGCGGACCGTCGCGGCAGCACCCAGTTCGGACGCGGGAAGTGGCAGGTATAGCCGTTCGGATAGCGCTCCAGGTAATCCTGGTGCTCCGGCTCCGCCTGCCAGAAGTCGCCAACGGGTTCCAGTTCCGTCACTACCTTGCCCGGCCACAGGCCAGAGGCTTCCACATCGGCAATGGTGTCCTCGGCAATGCGCTTCTGTTCGTCATCGACGTAGTAGATCGCCGAACGATAGGAGGTGCCGATGTCGTTGCCCTGACGGTTTTTCGTGGTGGGGTCGTGGATCTGGAAAAACAGCTCCAGAATCCGCCGATAGGAGGTATTCGCCGGATCGTAGAATATCTCGATGCCCTCGGCATGGGTACCGTGGTTGCGATAGGTCGCATTGGGCACGTCGCCGCCGGTATAGCCCACACGGGTGCCGGTGACGCCGGGGAGCCTGCGGATCAGATCCTGCATTCCCCAGAAGCAACCGCCGGCCAGAACAGCTCTCTCGGTCATTCAGATATCCTCCACCTGGTTCGTGAGCGCGTCTTCGCTTTGTCTCCCACTGGCTGCGGGCCAGCGCGGGAGATGGACTGTAATATAGGAACTCCTGCTGCCAAGATCAGGAGGTCGGTTCCAATCCGCGTTTTGGCTCAGCACGTGTCGAGTTGGACGCGCAAGCGCACGCGGCCCGTCAGGATCGCGGGAAGGGCGAGTTAGCTCTCCTTCCTATGCAACCGCAACGGTGACGATGCGCGCGCTAGTTTGCTGTCGGGGCGAGCAATCCATTCTATCGGGCGGCTGCCTCGCTTCCACGGGCTGCAGCCCTTCAGCTCGCCATCGGCATTCCAGGTGCGCGGTAACCTGTTTTCCCAAGGAAAACGGCGCCCAAGTAAGCAATCAAGAATTGCATGGCCGCGGGAAATAAATCTTCACTTGCCGCCCAGCTTCCGTTAATGCGCGAGGGGTCTGCGCCTAAGAACCTGCGCGCATGAGGAGAACCATCTTGAATGTCGATGAGAAGCTGGAACCAATTCTAACGGAAGTGCTGAGGCGCAACGCCGGCGAGCTGGAATTTCACCAGGCCGTACGGGAAGTGCTTGAAAGTCTGGGGCGTGTCATTGCCAAGCATCCGCGCTATGCGGAACAGGCCCTTATAGAACGGATCTGCGAACCCGAGCGGCAGATCATCTTCAGGGTGCCTTGGGTCGACGACGCCGGGCAGGTACAGATCAACCGCGGCTTCCGCGTGCAATTCAACTCCGCACTTGGGCCCTATAAGGGCGGGATACGCTTTCATCCTTCCGTCAACGTCGGGATCATCAAGTTCCTCGGCTTCGAGCAAACCTTCAAGAACGCCCTGACAGGCATGCCGATCGGCGGCGGCAAGGGCGGCTCCGACTTCAACCCGAGAGGGCGAACGGATGGGGAAATCATGCGATTTTGCCAGTCGTTCATGACCGAGCTCCACCGACACCTGGGCGAATACACGGACGTTCCTGCCGGCGATATCGGCGTCGGAGGCCGGGAGATCGGCTATATGTTCGGCCAGTACAAGCGGCTCACCAACCGGTATGAGGCCGGGGTGCTGACGGGCAAGGCGCTGATTTACGGCGGCTCGCGCGCACGCAAGGAGGCAACGGGCTTCGGTGCGACCTACTTCGTCCAGCGGATGCTCAGCACCAAGGGCCTCGATTTCGAAGGCAGGCGCGTGACCGTATCGGGATCCGGAAACGTCGCTATCTACACCATGGAAAAGGTCGCGGAGTTCGGTGGCAAGATCGTCGCATGCTCCGATTCCAACGGTTATGTCGTCGATGAGGACGGTATCGATCTTGAATTGGTCAAGCAGATCAAGGAGGTTCGCCGTGAGCGGATATCCGAGTACGCCAGGCTGAAAGGTTCCAGGGCACACTATGTCGAGGGCGGCTCCGTCTGGGACGTTCCTTGCGATGTCGCGATGCCCTCGGCGACCCAGAACGAGCTCACGGGCAAGGATGCCCGCACTCTGGTGAAGAATGGCGTCATCGCAGTAGGCGAGGGGGCAAACATGCCGTCGACCCCGGAAGCGGTTCGCATTTTTCAGGATGCAGGGGTCATGTTTGCCCCTGGCAAGGCCGCCAATGCGGGCGGTGTTGCGACATCGGCTCTGGAGATGCAGCAGAATGCCTCTCGCGACAGCTGGACGTTCGAGCAAACCGAAACACGGCTTGCCATTATCATGCGGTCGATCCACGACCGTTGCGCCGAGACCGCCGAGGAATACGGGAACCCCGGCGACTATGTGCTCGGAGCCAACATCGCCGGCTTTGTGAGGGTCGCCGAAGCGATGGACGCGCTCGGCGTCATCTAATGCTTCTGCTGGAGGGAGCCGGCTTGCGCTGGCTTCCTTCAGTAATTCGTCGAAGCTCTTGGGGCTGAGACTGTAGTACCACCGGTCACGACTAGTTTCGTGAGCATGGCGCGCGATCCTATGGGGAGGCCATACCACGCTGCTGGCTGGTCCGGGCTGCGAGACGGTAGCAAGAGCCAATCGGCGCAGATAGAATTTATGAAGCGACGAGACCGTCGAAAACCTCGAGCATGGCATCGCTGATCGCCTGGCCGAGGGCGGCCGCGGTTTGCGACAGGGTTTCCTCGTCTGCGCCCTGGGCTGCGATTGCGAAGGCTGCGCCTTCTCCCGTCACGATTTCCTGAGCGCGCTGAATGGCCCAAAGGGCAAAGTCGTTACGATCGCTGATTTCTACCGTTTCCATGATTTCCTCTGATTGTCCGTGTGGAAGAATTCTTGTGGCTTTGCCGGGCGGCCGAGAGCCCGGGGTCGGCTTCATAATCGGTTTGGCCCATCTAACCGTCAACGGCATCGCTGCCAAAGCCCTAGAACCGGTTGCAGGGTGCTTTGAAGCCTTAAAATGGCATCCCGGCTATCCGCCCATTTCCGTCGACTGTCAATCCGCAGTCAATGCCGCTTTGCAATTGCCTTGCCTTATCAGAGGCTTCGGGTCATCTTTTGAGAGACGTCGGCCTCCGTTGCGCTGCTGAAGTCGACAATCGTAAGCGCCTGTTTGCGGAGCATCTTTTAGCTTACGTCCCGCTTTCAACGCTCATCCGGCGCGCGCTCGACGACCGACCGAGTCACCACGCGCCCTTTACCCGATTTTCAGGGGAGCTCGAAAACTACATGTCTTAGGAAGATGCCGAACATGCGGTGCGCACGGTCATAGCGTGGTGCCGGATCGACGCCGCACCGCC
This sequence comes from Ensifer sp. Root423, assembly GCF_001426275.1. NCBI lineage: Bacteria > Pseudomonadati > Pseudomonadota > Alphaproteobacteria > Hyphomicrobiales > Rhizobiaceae > Ensifer > Ensifer sp. Root423. Next base: position 371,334 of record NZ_LMEG01000023.1, read on the forward strand.
AGTGCTGATCCGCTCCAGCAACCGGCGAACCTGGCGGGTGCTCAGCTCAAGCACATGTGCCGCCGACACCAAC
>NZ_LMEG01000023.1:371439-619463 GCF_001426275.1 Ensifer sp. Root423
TCGCAATCAATCCCATCCGCAATCTCCCAGGTCATCAAAACCCGGGGAGAGTGACATTCCAACTTTGCAGGATCAGGACACTTTAACTTTGCGGCTACAGATTTAAGTCGCATAACATACATTATGGAACTGGACGGTTATTTGGAAAGTGTTGCTTTTTCGTGCCAAATGACCTTTTAGGCGATCGTCCGAAACTGGCGTGAACGGCCATTTGGCTGTTGCGTTCTCGCGCTACATCGAAGTGTGGCGCGTCCTTTCACCTGCAACGCAACATGCCACTCAATCTCAGTTCGACATCGTTGCCGCCAGCGACGGCTGGTTTGATCAGCGCCGGCTCGTCCGGGAACCTCGGCGATGAAAACGTCCTTGAGACCGTCGACACGCCGCAGTCATCTCCAGAGATCGTCGAATGCGCTGCCCATCCACATTGAGAGCGTTGTTATTGACAACAACGCCAGAGTGTTGTTATCAATAACAACATGAAGGCCAGACTGATCGAGAAATCGCGAACGGTGATCAATGACAAGACGTATTTTGAGGTCGTGTTATGGCACCTACCCAACCCGGTTCCGGGCAGCACGCACCCGTTCAAGTATCGGCTGGCCTTCGTTGTGAACGGTGAGTGCGTTCTCCGCTACGACAATGAGCGCGGGAAAGGCGATCACCGGCACTTAGGTAACCGCGAAGAAGCCATCGAATTTACGTCCCTTGAAGCACTTTACGATGCCTTCCAAGCTGACATGGAAAGGATGCTCAGATGACAACTTTGACTGTGCGCTTGAGTACCATAGCGGATGCCAAGGCTCGCTTTGTCGAGGCCGGAAGGCGGGCGCTTGCAGGGGAGACAGCAGAGGCCGTACCTTCGGTCAACTTCACCTCCTACGATGACATGCACCGAGTGCTCGCGCCTTCCCGCCTCGCTATCGTCAAGGCGCTCGCGGGACATGGGGCGTTGTCGATCCGCGAGGTCGCGCGTCGGGTCAACCGCGATGTGCAGGCCGTTCATCGTGACGTGACGACGCTCGTCAATGCTGGTGTCATCGACCGGACAGAGAATGGAATCGAGTTTCCCTATGATCGCATTCATTTCGAGTACGATGTGAGCGCCGCAGCGTGATGAGGAAGTGTTGGCGCTGATCGGCTATGCGCGTTTCCACCCGCGAACAAACCGTCGCGGGACAGCTCGACGCGCTACGCAGGGTCGAGCTGTCCCGCATCTTCGAGGAAACCGCCTCGGGCGCGAACCGCGATCGGCCGCCGCCCGATCATCATGCCCCTGGTCCGATCCAGGCTCTTGGACAGGACCTTGCCTCACACCGCCGTCACTCGGGCCGTCGAGACCGTGGTCTTGGTCGGGGATCCGAACCTCCTCAACGAGGTCATCTCCATGGCACCGAGGAGCCTGCAACGGAACAGTGCCCTGAACTTCAAAACGCAATAAATAGCAACAACGGCCTCAGCAGGCGGCGCTACAGTGCCGTTCGTTGTTGCGAAGGTCTCCACAATAAGAGCAACAAACGTCCCAAAATCGGTACCGCAACACCGAGATAGAGGGCGTGACGCGTTCAGCCCCTGCCCTGCCGACATTCAGCCACTCACTCACTCAGCTACAGCAGCCGAAACTGCACTCTTTGGAACTTAATTGCGAGCATCCATTCGGGCCCGTTAGCGGTTCCGTGCCGTGTCATCGAGGTCGATCCCGGCACGACGCTGATCTACATAGCACTGGACAATCCAGCCGGACGGTCACGGCTTCACTCTTTGGCTGGAACACCGGGGCTTCGACCTTGAAAACCCGCATCGCTTCGCCTGCGACAACATGCCGACTGGTTGGCACACGCTCGTCTTGCCGCGCTTTGCAAGGGGCCCCGAGGCCAGTGAATGACATCTTCGGTTTCTTGATCCCAGCGCGGCAAACTAAACCTGCCGCGCTCGAACTCCGAAGGACTGGCGCTGATCACGTTGATCGTATTTTGGAAGACTCCTTACCGACGAGGTAGCCGCAAATCAGCCTTCCCTACTCAGGGCCGGATAGTTCTCGTCAGTACTTACGGCTGCACAAGAGGGTGCTGCCGGCCTTCCCTGACCTTTCGGCCATCATCCATGCCGGTTCCCATTGCCATCAAACATGTGGAGCGCTTCGGTGTTTGCCCCGACCTTCAGCTCGTCACCGATCTCGTTGCGCGCGCGCCCGGAAACGCGAAAAACCAGCTCGTCGCCGTTTTGGAGGCGACCGTGTATGAGGCTTTCGGCGCCGACCAACTCGATGCCATCGATGTGGACCGTTGCTTCGAAGGCTCGCGCCGGAGCATCGCCTGGCATCGGCGAAATATCTTCCGGACGGACGCCAAGCGTGTAATCGCCATTCGGGCGTGCCACATCCGATGCGAGCGACCATCCCGCCGACATGTCCTTGCCTTGCAGCAGGTTCATCGAGGGCGAGCCGATAAAGGTGGCGACGAAGGTGGTCGCGGGCTTCTCGTAAAGCTCCAGTGGCGTGCCGACCTGCTCTATGCGGCCGGCGCTGACGACGACAAGCCGGTCGGCAAGCGTCATCGCTTCCATCTGATCATGCGTGACATAGACGCTCGTCGTTGCGAGCGAGCGCTGCAACCGCTTGATTTCGATGCGCATCTGCCCGCGCAGCTTGGCATCGAGGTTCGAGAGCGGTTCGTCGAACAGAAACGCGGCGGGTTGGCGAACGATTGCCCGCCCCATGGCAACGCGCTGGCGCTGGCCGCCCGAAAGCTGCCGTGGTTTGCGGTCGAGATAGGGCTCGATTTCAAGCGTCCTTGCGGCCGTGGCAATGCGCTGGTCGATCTCGGCCGGCGGTGTCTTCCGGTTCTTGAGCCCATAGGCAAGATTCTGGCGCACCGTCATGTGCGGATAGAGCGCGTAGTTCTGGAAGACCATCGCGATGTCGCGCTCTGCCGGCTCGACGTCGTTGACCCGACGCCCGCCAATCAGGATATCTCCGCCGCTGATGTTCTCGAGCCCGGCGATCATGCGCAACAGCGTGGACTTGCCGCAGCCGGACGGCCCGACAAGAACGACAAACTCTCCGTCCTTGATCTCGAGCGAAACGCCCTTGATCGCTTCCACCGTGCCATAGGTCTTGCGGACGTCATTCAGGGTAATTTCAGCCATTACTTTTCTGTCTCCACAAGACCTTTGACAAACCAGCGCTGCATCAGCACGACCACGACGATCGGCGGGATGATTGCAAGGATCGCCGTCACCATCACATAGTTCCAAGGCGTCGAGGCGTCGGTAAAATCGATCATCCGCCGGAGCCCGATGATGATCGTGTTCATCTTCGCGTCATTGGTGACGAGCAGCGGCCAGAGATACTGGGTCCATCCATAGATGAAGAGGATAACGAAGAGCGCCGCGATGTTCGTTGCCGAGAGCGGCAGCAGGATATCCTTCATGAAGCGAAACGGACCGGCATTGTCGATGCGCGCGGCCTCCACCAGCTCCCCTGGTATCGTCAGGAAGAACTGGCGAAAGAGGAACGTCGCCGTTGCCGACGCCATCAGCGGCAGCGTCAGCCCCGCATAGGTGTCGATCAAGCCGAGATCGACGATCACCTTGTAGGTCGGCAGGATGCGCACCTCGACCGGCAGCATCAGGGTGATGAAGATCATCCAGAAGAACAGCATTTTCAGCGGAAAGCGGAAGAAGACGATCGCAAAGGCTGACAGGAAGGAGATGACGATCTTGCCGACAGCGATCGCGATCGCCACGACCGTCGAATTAAACAACAGCCGCTCGAGGCTGACGCCGACGACACGCTCGACGCCGCCGCCGATCGCCTCCCGATAGTTCTCGACAAGGTGATCTCCGACCACCAGCGACATGGGCGGCCGCACGATTTCGATCGAACTGTGGCTTGAGGCGACGAAGGTATAGTAGATCGGCAGCGCTACGATGATGATCCCGATGACGAGTATCAGGTGGCTTATCGCAGTTGATATGGGACGGTTCTCGATCATCTGCGCCTCACGAATAGTGGACCCGCTTCTCGACGAAGCGGAACTGGAACGCCGTCAGCGCAATGACGATGATCATCAGGATCACCGACTGGGCTGCCGAACTGCCGAGGTCGAGATTGACGAAGCCGTCGTTATAGACCTTGTAAACGAGCGTCTCGGTGGCCTTGGCGGGGCCTCCGCCTGTGACCGCGTGAATGATGCCGAAGGTGTCGAAGAAGGCGTAGACGGTGTTGACGACGAGCAGGAAGAACGTCGTCGGCGCAAGCAACGGGAAGACGATGGTCCAGAACCGTTTAGTGCCGCGGGCACCATCGATGGCTGCCGCTTCGATCAGCGACTTCGGGATCGCCTGCAGGCCGGCGACGAAGAAGAGGAAGTTGTAGCTGATCTGCTTCCAGGCTGCCGCCACGATCACCAGAAACATCGCCTGATTGCCGTTGAGCAGCGGATCCCAAGCGAAGCCATTGCGGCGCAGAATGTAAGAGAAGGTGCCCATTGCCGGGTTGAACATGAACAGCCACAGCATGCCGGCAACAGCCGGGGCAACCGCATAGGGCCAGATTAGCAGCGTGCGATAGACGTTGCGCCCGCGCACCACCCGGTCGGCCGCCGTGGCGAGCAGCAGCGCGAGCGCCATCGACAACAGCGCGGTCGCAAGGCTGAAGGCCACGGTGACCTTTAGCGAATGCAGATAGTCCGGGTTGGCAAGGATTGCCCGGAAGTTGGCGAGACCGACGAAGCCGGATTTAAGGCCGAACGGATCCTCGCGAAGCACCGACTGGTAGAGCGCCTGGCTGGCGGGCCAAAAAAAGAAGATGACCGTCAAGACGATCTGAGGTGCCAGCAGAAGATACGGCAGCACCTTGTTTGGAAACACGACGGACTGCATGGACTCCCCTCCCCATCAAAGACCGGTCCGCACCGCCTTTCGGCGATGCGGACATTTCGTTTTGGGGGTCAGTTTCCGACTGCAGTCTTGATCGCTGCGTTTGCTTTCACGACACCTTCGCTGAGCGCGGTCTTGGCATCCTTCTGGCCGGCAAGCATCGCTTCGAACTCTTCGTTGAGGATGTCGCGAACCTGCGGAAGGTTGACGAGGCGAACGCCCTTGGAGTTTTCGGTCGGCGCCTTGCCCATCATCTGCTTGATCGGCGTCTCGCGGCCCGGGTTCTTTTCATAGAAGCCGGACTTCTTGGTTTCCTCATAGGCTGCAAGCGTGACCGGCAGGTAGCCCGAAACCTGGTGAAGCTGGGCCTGGGTTTCCGTTTTCGAGAGGAAATGGAAGAACTCGGCCACGCCCTTGTATTCGCCATCGCTCTTGCCGGCGAAGACCCAGAGGCTTGCGCCACCCGGGATAGTGTTCTGCGGGCCATGGCCCTCATAGTAGGGAAGCTCGCCGACACCGTAGTTGATGCCCGACTTGACGATGTCGCCGAGGCCACCGGAGGATTCCGTCAGGATAGCGCACTCGCCCGACATGAACAGCTGCTTGGCTTCCGAGGTGCGACCGCCGTAACGGAAGGTGCCGTCCTTGGCGAGGTCGGCGATCGACTGGAAGTGGTCGACGAAGAGCGGCGCGTCGATCTTCAGTTCCACTTCGAGCCCGGCAAGCCCGTTTTCGTTCGTGCCGTAGGGCACATTGTTCCAGGCCGAGAAGTTTTCGGTCTGGATCCAGGTCAGCCAGGTCGAGGTGAAGCCGCAATTTGCCGCGCCGCTCGCCTTGATCTTCTTTGCCGCTTCGAAGACCTCGGGCCAGGTGGCCGGCGGCTTGGCCGTATCGATACCAGCCTTCGTAAAGGCGTCCTTGTTGAAATAGAGAATCGGGGACGACGAGTTGAAGGGGAAGGACAACATGGTCCCGTCAGCCTTGGAATAGTAGGCGACGATGCCCGGCAGATACTGGTCCTTATTAAACTCGTAGCCGCCCTTCTTAAGCACCTCCGCCACGGGGACCACGGCACCTTCCGCGCCCAGCATCACGCCACTGCCGGCGTCGAACACCTGCAGGATGGCGGGAGCCTGCTTGGAGCGGAACGCGGCGATACCCGCGTTCAGGGTCTCGCCATAGGTGCCCTTGAACACGGGGACAATCTTGTACTCCGACTGGCTTTCATTGAATTCCTTGGCAAGCCTTTCAACGGTTTCGTTGTTGGCGCCCGTCATCGCGTGCCACCAGGCAAGCTCCGTTGCCGCGAAGGCGTTCGAGGCGGCGAAGATCGAGATTGCAGATGTGGCCGCAAGCGTCCATTTCAAAACTCTCATGGCGGTTCCTCCCAATATTGAGACGACAAGTCTCGGTGCTCAGTCGCGTTGATCCTCCTCAATCAGTCGCGCCTGACTTTCGCAGCGAAAGTGCGCTGATTAAAAACGAACGATAACGAACCTGCAAGAGAAAATAGAATGCAGAATTCGCAAATTTCCGCCTTCGGAATATTCGTTCTGTTTCATATATGAACGCTGGAGGCACAATTGTCCCGGGCGAGATACAAATCGCCAACCACCCACAGCCTGCGCGACCGACTTGCGGCCGATGGACTTGCCCGCCTCATCGCCTTGATGCCTGTCGCCCTCCTGCTCTGCTAGGGGCGGCCGCCGGGGTTCTGACACTGCAGCCTATCGACGCGCCTTGGGACGTGTCGCGAGCACGTTGCGGATCGCAAAGCTCGAATGGATCCGGGAGACCCCCGGTAAAGCCGAGAGAATCTCCTTGTGGATGCGTTCGAACTCGCCGGCATTGGCGACTTCGACGCGCAGGAGATAGTCCGATCCACCGGTCATCAAAAAACACTCCCGCAACTCGGGATGTCTTCGTACAGCCGCCTCGAACCGGTCGAGATAGTCCTCCGTCTGGCGGTCCAGCGTGATGTTGATGATAACGGCAATGCTGGCCTCGACGTTCGAGGTGTCCACCAGGGCGGTATAGCCGCGGATGACGCCGGACTGTTCCATCAATTTTATCCGCCTTAGACAAGCGGATGGCGAGAGCCCGACCTCGGTCGCGAGGCTGGCATTGCTCCGGCGCGCGTCCAGGCGCAGCAGCCGAAGGATATTGCGGTCTATGGTGTCGAGCGCGGGCATTGCAGATTATACCAATTCTTCGCTGTTTCATTCAAAGATCACGAATCCGCGCAACGATCAATCGACAATTCGTCGACAATTCTGCGATCGTTTCACTACCCTCCGGACAAGTTGGGAGGCTCGGCCATGGACGGCGCAGTCAGGGAAAATACGCAGCAGAAAGCGATCAAGGGCGGCGCCTCAGGCTACCTCACGATCGATCTTGCGGCGCTCGTTCGCAATTACGACCGGCTTGTGTCTGAAATTGCGCCGGCGCGGGCCGCAGCAGTCGTCAAGGCGGATGCCTATGGGCTTGGCGCGGACCGGGTCGCGGCGCGCCTCTATGACCACGGCTGCCGGCACTTCTTCGTGGCCCAGTTCGTGGAAGCTCGGCGCCTGCGACCTCAGCTTGCCCGCGATGCGATGATCTTCGTTCTGAATGGCCTGCAGCCGGGCAATGAGCTCGCCTGCGCCGACGATGGCATCGTTCCAGTCATCAATTCCCTCGAACAATTGCGGCAATGGGCCGGTGCGGCTGTAAACCTCAACCGTCGCCTTCCCGCGGCGCTGCAGTTCGACACAGGCATGTCGCGGCTCGGTGTCCCGCCGCAGGAACGACCGGCGATCGCATCGATGCTGCGGACCTGCGGCATGATCGACATCCAGTTTGTCATGAGCCACCTGGCCTCTGCCGACGATGTCTTGAGCGAGCAGAACGGCAACCAGCTTGCCGAACTCCGACGCATCGCCACGGAGTTTCCGGAATACGAACTGTGCTTCGCCAACTCGGGCGGCATTTTCCTCGGCGAAGCCTATCACGGCGTGCTCGTTCGGCCAGGGATTGCACTCTATGGCGGTGCTCCGACGGATGGTCATCCAAACCCGATGGAGCCGGTCATCAAGCTCGATGTTGCGGTGGTACAGACGCGTGAAGTGCCGACCGGAGCGCGCGTCGGTTATGGCGGCAGCCATGTCGCCGCAAGCCCGACCCGGCTTGCCACCATTGCTGCCGGCTATGCCGACGGCCTGCCGCGCAGCTTGAGCGATCGCGGTGCGGTCTATTGCGACGGTGTTCGCTTGCCGATCGTCGGCCGGGTGTCGATGGACAGCATCACCATCGACATCTCCGCCTTGCCGGAGGGGCGCCTGCAACTCGGCAGCCTGGTGGAGGTCCTCGGGCCCAACCAGACACTCGAAGACATCGCACGCGATGCCGGCACCATCTCCTACGAAATCCTGACCGGTCTCGGGCATCGCTACGAACGGCAGTATCGCTGAGCTTCCTTTCCTTTTGAGGACATCATGAAAGTTATCGTTCTCGGCGCCGGCATCGTCGGCGTCACCTCGGCCTACCAGCTTGCCAAGAGCGGACATGAGGTCACCGTCATCGATCGCCAGCCCGGACCGGCGCTGGAGACGAGCTTTGCCAATGCCGGCGAGGTTTCCTTCGGCTACTGCTCGCCCTGGGCAGCACCCGGGATTCCGATGAAGGCGATGAAATGGCTGTTCATGGAGCACGCGCCGCTCATCCTTCGACCCAAGGTCGATGCCGCCATGATCTCCTGGATGATCAAGATGCTCTCGAACTGCACGTCCGGGCGCTACGCGATCAACAAGAGCCGCATGCTCAGGCTTGCCGACTACAGCCGCATCTCGCTCGCTGCGCTGCGCGCTGAAACCGGCATCGCCTATGACGAGCGCATGCAGGGAACGCTGCAGCTCTTCCGCACCCAAGCCCAGCTCGACGCCTCCGGCAAAGACGTCAAGGCGCTCGCCGCCGACGGTATTCCCTACGAAGTTCTGGACCGCGACGGCTGCATTCGCGTCGAGCCGGCGCTAAAACATGTGCGCGAGAAGATCGTCGGCGGCCTGCTGACGCCGAAGGACGAGACCGGCGACTGCTTCAAGTTCAGCAACGAACTTGCGAAAAAGGCGGAAGCGCTCGGCGTGCGCTTCAACTACGGCAGCATCATCCGCAGCCTCGACGTGGAAGGCGGCCGGATCAAGGGCGTCGTCACGGCGCATGGCACGCTCAAGGCCGACGCCGTCGTCGTGGCGCTCGGCAGCTTCTCCCCTCTCCTCGTCAGGCCGCATGACATCCGTCTGCCGGTCTATCCGGTCAAGGGCTACTCATTGACGATCCCGATCACCGACGCTTCGCGCGCGCCGGAATCGACCGTTATGGACGAAACCTTCAAGATCGCCATCACCAGGCTTGGCGATCGCATCCGCGTCGGCGGCATGGCGGAAATCTCGGGTTATACCAACGATCTCGGCGAGCCTCGCCGCCTGACGCTCCAGCACTCCGTCACCGATCTCTTCCCGGGTGGCGACGTGTCGAAGGCAAGCTTCTGGTCGGGGCTTCGCCCAATGACGCCGGATGGCACGCCTGTGATCGGCCCGACGAAGGTCGCCGGCCTTTATCTCAACACCGGTCACGGTACGCTCGGCTGGACGATGAGTTCCGGTTCGGCCCGCGTCATCGCCGATCTCGTCAGCGGACGCCAGCCGGAAATCGACGCCACCGATCTCGCGATCGCCCGCTACGCATAAGCGTGTTCCAATCAACCACCAATCTCGGAGACGGATCATGATCCAGGAAATCCACACCACCGACGCGCCGGGTGCCGTCGGTCCCTTCTCACAGGCAATCAAGGTCGGCAACCTCCTGTTCGTTTCCGGTCAGCTTCCGATCGATCCGGCCACCGGAGAGTTCAACTCGGACGACGCGATCGCGCAGGCCGAGCAGTGCCTCAAGAACCTTGGGGCTATTGCGACCGCAGCGGGCACGACCCTTTCCAACACCGTCAAGACCACGGTTCTGCTCACCGACCTCGGACAGTTCGCGGAGATCAACAAGGTTTATGCGGGCTTCTTCACCAAGCCGTTCCCGGCACGCGCCTGCTACGAGGTCAGCGCTCTGCCGAAGGGCGCGAAGGTGGAGATCGAAGCGGTCATCGCCATCCCGTAAAGTTTGCTGGCGCCGACGCTATTTCGGGAACTGCGGGCGAAGCCGGCCGGCGGTCGACAGCCTCGCCGGCCAGGTTTCCGCGTCCGAGTTCGGATTCGTCATTTGGACGACGAGGAAGACCTGATCATCCGCTCATCTATTACCCAGCCCGGTTCCGCGCTTGCCTAGGTCTGTCGCTTGGCCTTGCCTCCTCCCCTCGCCCACGCAAACAATGAGTTGACCGTTTTAAGCGCCGAGGCGACACTTGTGAGGTGCAGCAAGGCAGGAGGGTAATGATGGCTGAGGCGGACCACTGGCGTCATATGGCAAGCGCGCCGAAAAACGGGAGCCGGATCCTCGTCACGATCCGCCCGTCCGAACAAGGCGCCGCGGAAGTCGATCTCGCCTATTGGTCGAAGGGTGATCAGTTTGGGTCCGAAGGCTGGCGCGCCTCCGATTCCTCGCCCGGTCGCATCATCGAGTATGCCGAGCCTGAGCTGAAGTGTTGGATGCCGATGCCCATGGCAAATCTCGATCGCGCCGCGATGCCCCTGCCCTGGGAAGGCGAGGACGAACAGGAACTGGACGGCTCCGGGATCTAGGAGCCCAGGCGCCAGCTCGTCAGGTAGACCTTCGCTGTCCGTTGGCTTAGGCCGTCGCGTTGTCGAACTTTCTTCGCCACGGCGACACAATCGGCAGGTCGAGCCGATGCTCTTCATATCGCAGGGCACGGCCGCGGTGGTGCTCACCGCGGCCGCACAATCTGGCTATCGCATCATCGCCGCGACATTGCCGCCGTCGACGGTGATGACCGCGCCTGTGCTCGTGCGTGCCTTGGCAAGATGCACGAAGGCTTCGGCCACATCCTTGGCTGCGACTTCGCGATGAACGAGATTGCCGCGCATGTAGGCTTCCGGTGTGATGCCGCGGGCGCGGCTGCGCTCCTCGACCATCTGGTCGGTCATGAGACCGGTGCGGATGCGATCGGCGTTGACGGCGTTCGAAGTGATGCCGTCCGCGCCATGCTCGACGGCGTATTGCCGCATCAGCGCCATCAGCGCCGCCTTCGAGGTGCCATAGGGACCGAAGTTGGGGCCGGGATTGACCGCCTGCTTGGAGACGTTGAACACCAGCGCGCCGCCGGTGCGTTGCGCCTTCATGATCCTGGTCGCAGTCCGGGCAATGTAGTGATGCCCCCAGAAATTGAGCGCGAAGGCTTTCTCGAAGAGTTCGTCGGAGACCTCGATCATGGCGCCCTGGAAGGCAGCGCCGGCGTTCGAAATGACGATGTCGACACCGCCGAAATGTTCGGTAACGCCGGCGAGAGCGGCTTCAACGGCCTTGGGGTTGGTCACGTCGCAGGCGACGCCAAGGCCGCCAAGCCGGGCGGCCTCCTTCGTGACCGCCGCTTCGGCAAGATCGACGAGGGCGATTTCGGCGCCTTCCGCACGCAGCGCCTCGGCAATCGCAAGGCCAAGGCCGCCGGCGCCACCGGTCACCACCGCGACCTGTCGGCTGAGCGGCTTTTCCACCTGCTTCGCCAGTTTCACCTGCTCAAGCGACCAGTATTCGATGTCGAAGAGATCCTGTTCCGACAGCGCCTCGAAGCTCTCGATGCCCTCGGCGTTGCGGATGACGTTGATCGTGGCTTCCGCGACATCGGCGCCGACGCGTGCCGCCTTCTTGCTGGGACCTGCTGCGAAGAGGCCGACGCCGGCGACGTAGAAGACGCGGGGCATCGGGTCGAGCATCTTCTTGTTGCCGCCAACACGCGCGTTGTTGCGCTCGAAGTAGGCGCGGTATTCGGCGATGTAATCCGCCACCGCCGTGCGCACCGTCTCTGCCCAGGTGGCCATTTCTCCGGTAACCGGCGCCGGCAGGGCCAGTCCGAAGCGCTTGATGTGAATGACATGTTCCGGCGTCGCATTGCCGCGGCGCGCGAGATCGGCAGCGTTTTCTGCGTTGCAGAACTCGAGCACGGTCTCGCTCGCGCGGTGTTCGAGCACGAAGCGCTTCGGAGAGCCTTCGACACCGGTGTCGATGGCGACGGCGCCCCGCAGGATCGGGGCGATTTCGGCGGCCGACGCAATCGCTGCCGGTTGCTTTGCCTGAACGAACGGGCGCGGATTGCCTTTGGCGATGCGGCGCTCGGCCATGTCGATCGCCACGATCATCTTTTCATAGGCTTCGCGCGGATCCTCCGACCAGGTGAAGATGCCGTGCTTCAAGAGGATCATGCCGTCGGCGGTCGGATCGGCGCGGAAGGCCTCGTCGCAGGCTTTTGCGAGATCGAAGCCGGGCATGACATAGGGAACGATGATCGCCTTGGGGAAGAGTTCGCGAACGATATCTTCCCCGTGCGGCTGGTTGGTCAGCGACACGATCGCGTTGGCATGGGTGTGGTCGATGTGCTTGAACGGCAGGTTGGCGTGCAGGATCGCTTCGACAGAAGGATTGGGCGCCGCTGGATCGAGCAGCAACCGGCGCTGCAGCATGACCATGTCGTCGTCGCTAAGCGTCTGGAAAGCGACCATCGCCTGCAGGGGCTGCAGGCGGACGGCCGGCAGTCCTGCCGGTTCGATCGTGCCCATGTCCCAGCCGCTTCCCTTGACGCAAAGAACCGGAATTTCCGAACCGTCGAGATCGGTAAAGGTGGTCTTCACCGACGTGTTTCCGCCGCCGTGCAGCACCAGTTCCGGATCCGATCCGAGCAGGCGCGTGGTGTAGGTGCGGATCGCCAGGTCGCGGTTGACGCCGTTGCGGACGTAGGCGTCGACGACACTGGCATATTCGGTTTCAGACCATCTCGATTTCATGCAAAGGCTCCTCAGCTTCCGGCAGACATCACCTGCGACGGCTCCGGACAAAAATGACATGGCGGGACCATGCCCACCGAGCCACAGGAGGCTGACGGGAAAGGCCGCTTGGGAAATTTGGGATCGGCGTCTGGCGCGGGCCGCGTCGAAGAGGCGCGGGTCCGATCCTGTCTGCCGCGGTCTCGCCTGCCCATGCGGCCACATCCGCGGCCGCGTGTTCAAGCGCGATTCCGTTCTCGATCGTCCGTCACAACGGAACATAAACAAATGACAGCATAGTGTGTCAAATGTCAATTGAGCGTTCGAATTTGTTTGACGGCAGCCGCTTTTCCGGTTTGAGGTGGCGCAAACGGTATCAAGCGGAGTGACGGATGACGGAGAGCGCGCGGGCAAGTTGGATGATCGGCGAAGGCAAGTCGTTGCCGCCCGAGTTCGATGACGGGGTCGTTTGGGCCGCCTGGCTCTACTACGTCGATCAACTGACCCAGAGCGACATCGCCAAGATCCTCGGCATGTCGCGCGCGACCATCGTCAACTACCTTCAGGAGGCCCGCGAGCGCGGCCTCGTCACCATCCGCGTCAACACCGATGTCGGCGGACGCGTCGCCGTGGCTCGCAAGCTCAAGGAGAAGTTCGGGCTCGAAGGAGCGCTGGTCATTCCCGCGGGAGAGCCTGCGTCGCTGGTGACGCGGCTCGGTGAGGCGGGCGCCCGCCTGCTTGCCGACATGATCAAGCAAGGCGACACGATCGGTGTGGCCTGGGGACGGACCGTACTTGCAGTCGCCGATCAGATCTCGCTGGCCGAAGCACTCGATGGGCTGACTGTCGTCCAGGTCTCGGGTAGTTCCATCGCCAATCCCGAATTCTCGCCGGAGTTCTGTACCTCGCTGATGTCCCAGCGCATTCACGCGCGCTGCGTCAACCTTTTGGCGCCGGCGCTGCTGTCGACGCCGGAACTGAAACGCTGGCTTCTCTCCGAACCGGTGCTCGTCAAGCAGTTCGAGCTTATCCATTCGACCAACATCCTGGTTTTCGGCGTCGGCGATATCGGTCCTGACACGCTGATCCGGTCGGCCAATGTCGCAAGCCAGGAGGACTTCGACTCCTACCAGGCGCACGGCGCAGTCGCGGTGCTGATCTGCCGGTTCATCGACGAGGCGGGCCGACAGGTGAGCGGCGAACTCGACGATCGCATGGTGGGCATCGAGCTCGACGAACTCGTGCGCATCCCGAGCCGCGTCTGTGTCGCCGGCGGCGCGAACAAGGTAACGGCAATCCGCGCGACGATGAATGGCGGCTACGCCACTCACCTTGTCACCGACATCGAAACCGCCGAGATGCTGCTGGCCGAAGGGGTCTGAGGCGCTCCGTCAGGAGCGCCCTGCCAGCCCGTCAGTTTGCCTTCACGCGCGCGGTGCGCATGAATGCCTGCGTCCCCTCGAAGGAGGCGATGCCGGCATCAGAACCGAGACCGGTCGCCACCAGCGCGGCCGAGGCCTGCGCGAACTTCAGTGATGTCTCCGTGTCCATTTTGTGGTGCAGGCCGGTGATGAAACCGGCATTGAAGGCGTCGCCGCAGCCGGTCGTATCGACGACGTCGATCTCGAAGGCCGGCAGTTTCACGGTCTTTCGGTCCGGATCCATGAAATAGACGCCGTCGCCGCCGAGTGTGAAAACGCAATGCTTCACACCGAGATCGCAGAAGAAGAGCGCTGCATCCTCGGCGGTTTTCCGCCCGGAAATCAGCATGGCCTCCTCCACCGACGGCATGAAGTAGTCGATATAGGGGAAGAGCGGGCGGATGAGGGAAAGCGTCTTCTCACTGGCGCCGAGCAGATCGAAGGTGACGATCCGGTCCTTGGTCTTGGCCGCTTCGAGAAGCACGCGGCTCGGCTCACCGTCGAGGCGGTCGAGCAGGCCCGTGCCGCCAAGGTGGACAATCGGCGCCGCCGTCACGCGATCGAGCGCTTCGGCTGCGATCTCGAAATGACCGGACGCGCCGCGGACGTGAAGAGCAGGCCTTTCGCCGTTGCGGCGGATGTTGAGGATCGTGGCAGACGTCGGAACGCCGGGGATCCGCTGCATCTCGGCCGTATCGACGCCGAAGCGCTGCAAGGTCGAAAGTACGAAATCGGCCTTCTCGTCGTCACCGACGGCGCCAACCGCGAGGCAGTTGAGACCGAGCTTTGCAAGGTCGACGACGGTGCCCCCGGCGGTACCGGCAACCGTCAAGCGGATCTCATCGATAAACTCGACATTGCCGCCCTCGGGAATGCGATCGACCGGGCGACCGAGGATGTCGAGAATGTAAAGTCCGATGACCGAAACATCGTGCGCCATGCACTCAAACCTTTCTCAAGGAAACAGGGTTGTCGAATGACGCCGGCCCTGACCGCGCTTGGCGGCCCCGGGGCCAGCCGTCAGGATTGTCTGCCGCGGATCGAGAAGATCGCGCCGGCGAGAATGATAAAAATACCGACGATGACGAGCTGCCAGGTGCTCGGAATGCCGACGAGAATGAGGACGTTACTGACGAGCGTGATCAGCACGACGCCCAGAAGCGTGCCGATGACGCTGCCGGAGCCGCCGGTGATACGCGCGCCGCCGAGGACCACCGCGGCGATGATTTCGAGCTCGGCGCCGGCGAGATCGAACGGGTTCGCCAGCCGGTTGCTGGAGACGTGAATGATCCCGGCGACGCCGGCGAGAAGCCCCGCATAGGCAAAGACAAAGATACGTACCGTGCGCAGGTTGTAGCCGAGCCGCTCGGCCACACCGGCGTTTCCGCCGACGGCGTAGACTGCACGGCCGATGAGGGTGCGCTCAAGGATCCACCAGGTGACGAGCGAAGCGATGGCGAGGATGAGCACGAAGGCCGGCAGCGTCGAGGTCGAACCGTTGGCGCTGTGATGGGTGAAGAGCGCAAGCTTTCCGAACGCGTCCATTGCCGCCGGAATGTTCATGAACAGCGCCGTGCCGACAAAGGTGAGCAAGAAGCTGCGGATGACATATTGCGTGCCGATCGTCACGATCAGAGACGGCGCCTTGAGCGCGTGAACCAGAACGCCGTTGAGCGCGCCGAAACAGGCGCCGCCGATTGCGCCGAGCGCGAGGATCGCGACGATCGGCATGTCGGGCACGACATTCACGACCAGCATGGTGACGGCGTACATGACGAAGGCGGCAATCGCCGTGAACGAGACGTCGATGCCACCGGAGGCAAGGACGACGAGCACGCCGAGCGCGAAGAGGCCGCGGACGACGGACGCACGCAGGATGTCGAAAAGGTTCGACACCTGCCAGAAGTCCGTGTTGATCGCACCGACGACGAGCGAAACCGCGACGATCAGGATCAGCGTGAAGGCCGGTGGGTGGCGCATGAGCCACGTCCAGATGCCGGCAACAGCGCCCGCGCTTTCAGACCGGGGTTCTGCCGGGGAGAAGGTGGTTTCGCTCATTGAAGCCTCGCAATGGTATCGTCGGTCAGCGCGCGGGAGAGAACGTCTTCCGCCAGCCCCTCGGCGGCAAAGGTTTTGACGACTCGACCCTTGCGCATGACCATGATGCGGTCGCAGTTCTGCAGCAGTTCGGGCAGGTCGTCGCTGATGATGATGACGCCCATGCCGTCGCCGGCGAGCCGCTGGATGATCCGATAGATCGTGTCCTTGGAGCCGACGTCGACGCCGACCGTCGGGCCGTGCAGGATGAGCAGTTTTGGTTCGATCGTCAGCCAGCGCCCGATGAGCACGCGCTGCTGGTTGCCGCCGGACAACGACTGCACCGGCTTGTCGACGCCGGCCGAGACGACCTGAAGGTCGTCGACCGTGCGCTCGGCCAGCGCTCGGCTGCGGCGCCCGTCGACGATGCCGAAGGCATTGCGCAGCCGGTCGAGGACCGGAACCACGATATTGTCCTTGATCGATTGCGAAAGGAACAATCCCTCCGAGAGCCGGTCCTCGGGAACGTAGCCAATCCCGGAAGCGATCGCATCGGCGGGTTTGCCAAGGCGGATCTCGTTGCCTTCGAGAAATACACCGCCGCCGTCGGCCGGCGAAACGCCGGCGAGCGCAAGCGCCAGTTCGTTGCGCCCGGAATCGAGCAGGCCGGTAATGCCGATGATCTCGCCCTTGTGCAGCGACAAGGACACGTCTGCAAAAAATCCGGTTCGTGAGAGCTTTTCGACATTGAGCAGCTTCTCGCCGAGCGTGACGGCGGACCGCTGGCGGGTGTCGTCCAGCACTTTGCCTGTCATCCAGAAGGCCAGATCGGCCTTCGAATGGCCCTCGACGTCGCATTCGGCGACTTTCTGGCCATCGCGCATGATGATCGCCCGCCCGCCGAGCGACTTGCACTCGTCGAGCTTGTGGGTGACGAACAGCACGGCCACGCCCTTGGCGCGCAGGCGATCGACTACGCCGATGAGATTGTCGACCTCGTGTTTGGTCAGCGCGGTCGTCGGCTCGTCCATGATGACGAGGCGGGCGTCGGAGGCGATTGCGCGGGCAATGGCAATCAGCTGCCGCGTCGCCATCGGCAACTCGTCCGTCCGCGTTGAAAGAAAGGCCCTGCTCGCCGGCAGGCCAACGGCCGCAAGGGCGCGCTCGGCCGTCGCCCGCATATTCGGTATGTCGAGCCGCCGCGCAAGCTTGCCCGACGAGGACACCAACTGCTGAGTCAGCCCGATGTTCTCGGCGACCGAGAGATTGGGGAGCAGCGAAAAATCCTGATAGACCGTTTCGATGCCGGCAGCGAGGGCTGCGACCGGTGTCAGTCCGGTGACCGTCTTGCCGTCGATCAAGAGTTCGCCTGCATCAGCCCCTTGAGCCCCGGAAATGATCTTGATGAGCGTGCTCTTGCCGCAGCCATTCTCACCCATCAGGTGATAGATGTTGCCGGCCTCGATCGAAAGGCTCACGCCCTTGAGCGCGCGCACGCCACCGAAGTGCTTCTCGATGTTGCGCACCTCCAGAAAAGGGGGCGCGGGCTTGAGATGCGGTTCACCGCCAGTGGGCTGGGGCTGCATGGCTTTGTCCTGATGGTGCATGAGGGCGTTCGAGGGACACGCCGCCGCGCCGGTTTATGGCGCGACGGTATTAGTCGGCAGAACCAATCAGAACGGGTATTTGCCGTAGTTCGACTTGTCGACGTCGACCCAGGCTTCGCCGACGACGATGATACCGTCACCGGCACCCTTCTTGACCGTCACCTTTTCGTAGCCGGGCACGCCGAGATCCATGCCGTCCTTGATCTCTTCGCCCTTGATGACCATGTCGGCCACCTTGTTCATGACGTAGCCGGCATCCTTCGGATCCCAGAAGCTGATGCCATCGACGGCGCCGGATTCAAGATAGGATCCGGTATCCTTCGGCAGGCCGATGCCGAAGACGCAGGTCTTGTCCTGCAGGCCGGCCTCTTCGACGGCGCGGCCGATGCCGATGACGTCGATGGCGGAGCCGCCCTGGAAGCCCTTGATGTCGGGGTGCTTGCGCAGGATCTCGCGGGCCTTCTCATAGGCGCGGTTGGCGTCGTTGAAGGATTCGTTCTTCTCCGAGACCAGCTCCATTTCTGGGTACTTCTTGGCGTTTTCAGCGCCGCCGTCAGCCCACTGGACATGCGTCAGGCTGCCGAGCGAACCGACGAAGGACGTCCATTTTCCTGATTTGCCCATGCACTCGGCGATCTTCTCGTTGAAGCGGGCGCCGAAGGCCTTGTTCTCGAAGGCTTCGATGTCGACGAGCGTGTTCTTCATGCTGTCGGCCTCGTGGGTCACCACCTTGATGCCGCGCTGGGCGGCGCGCTTCAGCACGCCTTCGAGCGACGACGCATCCATCGGCACGACGGCAATCGCGCTGACCTTCTTGGCGACAAGGTCCTCAATCAGGCGTGCCTGCTGGGCGGCATCCGCCTTGCCCGGGCCGATCTGGCTCGTGGCAACCGTATCGTTGTCGTTGCCATAGGCGGCGACGCCCTCGGCCATGCGGGTGAACCAATTCTCGCCGGTGACCTTGACGACGGTCACGATGCTCGGCTTCTCCTCGGCCATGGCAGCCGCGGCACTCCAGATGGTGCTGAGAGCCACGGTGCAGGCGGCAATTTTACGAAAATCAGGCATAGTTCCTCCCATTGCGCCTTCGAAAGGAAAGAGCTGTGACGCGCGAAGGCTCGCGCCCGGCCCTGGCGGAAACGGGGTTAGCTGCGGGCCGCCCTGAACCAGGCTTTGAAGTCGAAGCCGGAGGTGGCGATGAAAACGAGCAGAAGAACGCCCCAGGCGAGGTCTCGGAAGAAGTTCGAGATGTTCATGAAGTTGAAGAGGCTGGAGAGCATCTGCAGCGACGTTGCCGAAAGCACGACGCAGATGACTCGCCCATAGCCGCCCTCGGGGCGAACCCCGGCCATGACGGCGATCAGGATAGCGATGAGGACATAGGAGGTGCCGTAGTCCCACTTCACGCTCGAGGTGCGCGCGGCAATGACGATGCCGGCAACCGACGCCAATAGCCCGCAAACCGTATAGGTCAGGAACAGGATGCGCTTTTCCGGGATGCCCGCGTAGCGCGCGGCCTTGGCATTGTTGCCGAGCAGAAGCAGACGTTGGCCGAAGGGCGTGAAACGCAGGATGGCGCCGATCGCGAGCGCGACGACCAGGAACAGAGCGAAGCATTGGGGCACGCTCAGGATCGTGGCATTACCGAAATCGTCGAGCGGCTCGACATAGCCGATGCTGAGCGCCGAACCATTGGTGAGAACGATCGCCAGGCCGGTAAAGAGCAATTGCGTGCCGAGCGTGGCGATGATCGGCGTCAATCCAACCTTCGCGATCAGGAAACCGTTCAGCATGCCGCCGACAAGGCCGACGCCAAGCGCTAAGCCGATCAGGCTCCAGGTGAAGAGAAGCGGAGCCTCGTCGGCGGGAATCACGTCGCGCAGAAAGTAGTAGGCGGCAACGCCCGAGAGATTGGCAAGCGCGATGCCGGAAAGGTCGATGCCGCCGTTGCCGGACATCATGGCCAGCATGACGCCAAGGGCGAGGAACCCCAGTTCGGGGACCTGCGACGCCATGGACTGGAAGTTATAGAGCTCGACGAAACTCGCGCCGACGAGTATCGCACCGGCGACAATGGCGGCAACGTTCACAGTGGCGAGAAAGCCGAGCTGCCGATCCATCTGAAAAGCCACGATGTCCCCTCCCATGCTGGCATCTGTGCAGACGGAAATGCTTCCCGGTTCTTCGGCTCCAGGCTCCTGTCTCCCCTGAAACCAACCGACAACCCGCGTCCTCTGTACATTTCTGACATTTGCCAGTCATCGGTGTGTTTTGTCAACAGCGTTCTTCTAGCTGTCCTGTAACCGAAGTGGAGGGTGAGCGGAAATGCCGGGTTGCTATCCTTCTCCTCCGTGGAACGTCCTGCTTGGCGAGACTGCCAAAGCGTCCTCAGCCCAAGCGTGACACCCGCCGGATTTGGAACGGCCAGGGCTGCAAACGGCAAGAATTGGGTGACAACGGGAGGCGAACGGTGGAGTTTGGCTCGGGCGCGTTACGCTTCGGCCTTCTGTTGAGCGAGCCATTCCCGAATGATGGTGGCGAGGCGTTGCGGCGCTTCCATCGGGACCATGTGGCCAGTGTCGGCGACGACCTCGAAGCTTGAGCCGACGAGCCCATTGTGAAGCTCCAGCGTTTCGGCGCGCGACCTCAACCGATCCTCTTCGCCGGCAATGACCAGGCTTGGGCACTGGATCGACGCCAGAGCGTCCCGTTCGTCCCTCCGCTCGATGAGAGCTTGTCGGCGAAAGGCGTCGCCTCCCATTCGATGGCCTGCCACCTGGATGCGATCGAGGATATCGGTCCGCCCCGCATTGTCGGGGTGCAGGGACGAGAGGATAGCCGATCGGCTGAGCCCCTTGAATGCCGTGCCAGCGGCCTGCCCGGCGACGACAGCCTTTCGCTGGCGCTCGACGTCGCTGTCGCCGCGCGCGGACGTGGCAATGAGGATCAGTGCGGTCACCCGGTCGGGCGCCTGCCGGACGATTTCCCGGGCGACGTAGCCTCCCATGGAGAAACCGGTGAGTATGAAGCGATCCGGGGCATCCATCAGCGTGCGACGGGCCATGGCTTCGATCGAGCCGTCTTGCGACAGGTCGGCATAGGTCGCGGGACCGTACTCGCCGAGTGCGGGAACCACATCGCGCCAGAGATCGGCGTCGAGCATGAAGCCCGGAACAAAGAGCATTGCCACAGTCGCCACCTCCCCGCACACCTGCTCGTAGATTGACCCTATCGGAAGAAATGGCGGCGGTCGTCAAGCGAGATGCCGCCTTCGGGCGGAAAGCCTCTTGCGCCCTGGCAGTCATGCGGCGCGAACCGTGCAGTGCGCCTGCCCCTTAGTCGACTTCCAAAGATCGGCTCAGCGCCGATTTCCAGCCGGCGATGAAATCCGCCGAGATGCGCGCCTGCGGTACCATCGTGTCGAAGCCGTGATAGGCGCCGGGAACCACGGACATTTCGACCGGCACGCCGGCCACGACGAAACGGGATGCGAAATGTATCGATTCCTGTGCGAACAGGTCGAGTGTGCCAACGCCGATCCAGGTGGATGGCAGGCCGGCAAGATCGACGGCGCGTGCCGGAACCGCCTCCGCCGGTGGTTCCGCCGTCAGCGGCTTGCGACCGAGCAGGGAAGTCCAGCCAAAAGCATTCGACTGCGCGTTCCAGATGAAGGTTCCGACGTGAGCCGGTGGCAAGCGCAACACAGTGCGGTCGTCGAGCATTGGATAACGCAACAACTGGAAGCGGATCGGCCACTCGCCGCGGTCACGTGCCCGGAGCGAGACGGCAGCGGCAAGTCCGGCGCCGGCACTCTCGCCCATCACGGCGATCCGCTTCCTATCAACGCCAAGCTCGACCGCAGCCTGATGCAGCCAGCCGAGCGCCGCGTATGCGTCCTCGAACCCAGCCGGGAACGGATGCTCGGGTGCAAGGCGGTAGTCGATCGAAACGATAAGCGCGCCCAGTTCCGCGGACAATTGCTGCAGTTCGGGAACGGCGACTTCGGGCTTGCCAACGACCAGTCCACCACCGTGCAGATGCAGGATTGCCGGCTTGTTCGGGCGCTCCGGCGCCGGATCGAGAACGACGGCCCGCAGCTTCGGATTTCCCTCGCCGCCCGCGATGAAGCGTTCCTGTGGCTGCACGGCCGGCGGCGATAGCGCCGGCGGGAATTGGGCGTTGCGGATCATCTGGAGATTGTCCATGCCGAGGTCGAGAGGCGGAACGTTCCCGAGGATCGGCAATCTCGAGGATTCGTCCCTGATCGCCCGCAAGATCGGACGCACCGAAGCGTCTATCTTTGCAGCACCGGCGCTGATCGCGGCGCACGGCATGTCACTGCTGCCTTCCGACCTAACAACCTATCCGTTGATCGGCGAGCAGATCGCACCGGGCGAAAGCCAGACCTGGACACTCCACCATGCGGCGCAAGACCCGGTGAAGGTTGAGTTCAAGCCGCGCATGTGTGCCAACAGCGTCCGCGCCATCTCGGAGGCTATCGAGGCCGGGATCGGCATCGGCCGCCTGCCAACCGTCATCGGCCGCAGGATGGTCGCCGAGGGAACCGCCATACAGATATTGCCTGGCTGAGCCGGCCCCGGACTGGATATTTCGCTGATACATCCTGCGAGCCGCGGCATGCTGCCCGGTGTCTGCCTGCTGATCGACACGCTGAGCCGCGAGGCTGGCGCGTTCTTGTAAGTGATTTCGAAGTCAAACGGTGGTGCCGCCGCAATCACGCCAAGGGCCCGTACCCGAGAGAACAAAATTGGCCTGTCATAACTGACATGGTCGCGATGAGCGTGCCACCGAACAGTATTCCGACTGGTTAGTCAGATTTACCAGTATGGATCGAAATCGGCGTCTTATCGTTCCAATCTTCCCCGCCTACCTTTTGCGTCGACACTGCAACGCAAGACGGAGGAGGAACTGGACAGGGCCCGCTGACTTTCGGCGCTCCGAATGACAGCGCCTCCCCCAAATTCAGCAGACGCGGATAGGACGCGCGCTTGTCGCGCCCTCCCCGGCATCGAATAGCCGGAGGAACGGCGACGTTCGCGATCGTCGGATGTCCCAACAGACAATCTATCGAGGAGAGAAACGTGCTTGATCGCATTCAATCGCAATTCGCAGCCGCAGGTACGGCGGTTTTCCTGGGCCTTTCGCCGGAGGTCGCCTTCGCCCAATCCCTGGAGGAGCGTCGCGAACGCGGCGCCGCCGTCATCCGGACCCTCAACAATGGCGTGACGCAGCCCAACCTGGAACGGATGCGGCAGGAGTTTCCCTTCCTTGCCGATGCGACCGAGGCCTATGCCCTTGGCGACGTCTGGGCTCGCCCGGGTCTCGACAACCGGACGCGGCAACTGGCAGCGGTCGCCGCCTTCGCTGCGATGGGCCTGACGGAGCTGATGAATGTCCATGCCGGATACGCGCTCAACATCGGTGTTTCCGAGGATGAACTCAAGGAAATCATCTACATGGTAACCGTTCCGGCCGGATTTCCCCGCGCCATTGCTGCCTCGCAATCCTTGTCGCAGCTCTTTGCCGAACGGGCCGAAGCGGGCAAGGACAAGTCTGCGGGAGAGCAGCCATGAACAATCTCCCCAAGCTTGCCGCCGCCACCCTTGTTGCCGGTCTGGCATCTGCCGACGCGCCGATCTCCCGTCAAGCCGTCGCGGAGGACGTCATGAGCAGCGAGGCTCAAAGCAAGCAAGCAGATCATCCCTATGTCGGCATGTGGGTGACCGAGGACGGGCGGATCCGCCAGGAACTGTTGCCGAACGGCCGTTATGACGAGGCGCGCGGAAACCGAAAGAGCGCCTATCAGGGGCGCTACGAAGTGACCGGCAACCAGATCGACTACTGGGATGACACCGGCTTCACGGCCGATGGCGAGTTCATCGATGACGTGCTGCACCATGGCGGCATGGTGTTTTACCGCGAAAGGTGATTGCGGAAGGGGAGCACGTGAAGACCGTCGTTACCGGGATCGCCCCGATCCTTTGGTGCCAATGATGGTTGCCGCGTGTCTCCCGCCCCGCCTCTGCGGCCGCATGTCCATTGCGCCGTTTCTCGCGCGGGAGGTGGGGAAGAAGTGAAGGCTCTGCCGGGCTCTTGCGATCGCGGCAGGCCTTCTGGAGGCGATCACAGGCGCGGTAGAACTCGCGGCGACATTCTTTGATGCCTTGAAGGTTGTCGATCGGCGGGCCAAGATTGCATCATCACTCTGCCCAATCACACCGACACTGGTAAGTTGAGCCGTCCAATGGCCGTCGATCTTAATGCCATCTCCGTCTTCATGGCCGTCGCCGAGGCGCGGAGTTTTCGCGCGGCTGCCGAGCATCTGGGCGTTACCCGATCGGCCGTAAGCCAGTCTCTGCGGCGGCTGGAAGATCGGCTCGGCGTTGCACTCGTGCAGCGGACGACACGCAGCGTCAGCCTTACGGAGGCTGGCGCGCAACTTTACTTGCGCGTTGCCCCAGCCCTCGCGGAGGTCGGCCTGGCCCTGGACGCCACAGCCGACCGGGACATGGCCCCAACCGGGCTGTTGCGGCTGGCGGTGTCCTCGATCGCCGAAAGGTTTATATCAGGGGCGCTGCTCGCAAGCTTTGCCGAGGCCTACCCCACGATCCAGATCGATGTGACCGTCACGGACGAGGAGTTCGACATCGTGGCCCAAGGCTATGATGCCGGGGTGCGGCTCGGCGAAGTCATCGAGCAGGACATGATCGCAGTCCCGGTATCGGCCGAGCAACGCCAGACCGCTGTCGCGGCGCCATCCTATATCGAACGCTTCGGCAAGCCCATGCAACCGTCGGACCTCGCCCAGCACCGATGCATCGGCTGGCGTCCGGCGCCTCAAACTGCACCTTATCGCTGGGAGTTCGGCAAGGATGGGCGCGAGTTCGACGTGGCGGTGAACCCGCAGATCACCACCAACGACATGTCGCTGATGATCCGGACCGCCTGCGCCGGAGGCGGCATCACCTTCGGCATGGAGGAAACCTTCAGACCCTATGTTTCTGCGGGACAGCTGGTGCCGCTTCTCGAGGACTATTTCCCGCCGTTCGCGGGCTTTTATCTCTACTTTCCCAATCGACGGAACCTTGCGCCGAAGCTGCGCGCGCTCATCGAGCATGTGCGGTGGCGGCCCAACGCGGGATAGAGCGATCCGAAGCGGCTAAGCGACGATCTCGCGTACGAAGTCGAGAAAGGCGCGGAGTTTTGCAGGCATCAGGTCCGAGCGGCGATAATAGGCATGGAGCGGAAAGGTTTCTTCTGACCAGTCCGGCAGGATCTGGATCAGATCGCCGTCCGACAATTCGTCCCTGACATAGATCTCGAGCAATTGCGCGATCCCCGCGCCGCTGCGGCAGGCGGCAATCAGTGAGCCCGTGTCATTGACCATGACCCGGCCGGTCGCCGCGAACGGTATGGCTTCGCCACGGCTCTGAAACTCCCAGGCGAAGGGGCGCCCGGTCGCCGGGTCGCGGATGAGGACGCATTGGTGCCCGTGCGAAAGATCGGCTGGCACTTGCGGCCTGCCATATTTCTTTAGGTATTGCGCCGACGCGCAGGTGAACACACGCGTTTCCAGCAGCAGCTCCGTATGCATCGAATGGGCGCCAGGCTCGCCGAAGCGTACGGCAACGTCCGTCCCCTCGCCGACAAAATCGCCGATCGAGTCACGCACGAAGATCTCGACCGACAGTTCCGGATAGCGTTCGAGAAAGTCATTGATCCTCGGGGCGAGCACGAAGTGCCCGAAGGTCCCATCGACATTGATCCGCAGCTTGCCACGCACGTGCGTTTTGGTGCCGCCGGCCATGATCGCGGCCTCCTCGATTGCCGAAAGAAGTGGCGCGACGAGTTCATAAAAGCGCCGCCCCTCGTCCGTCAGCGAGATTGCCCGGGCGCTTCGATTGAAAATACGTATGCCGACGCGCTCCTCCAATCGGGCCACTGCGCGGCTGACCGCAGGCTGAGTCAACCCCATTGCTTCACCGGCCCGTGCAAAGCTGCCGGCCTCGACGACTGCTGAAAGCACTCCGATCCCGCTGAGCAAGCGCGCATCAAACGTCATGACAACTCATACTTTCAGTAATTTATCTCCTGCAAATTATGCATTTTTTCTTCTCTCATGCTAGGCGTATCCTCCTCGCGATCAATAGACGGAACACCTGAAAGGCTTGGCACATGAGCAACAGCAACAAGGTCGCGCTGGTTACCGGAGCGTCGCGGGGCATTGGGGCGGAAATCGCCAGGCGCCTCGCCGGTGACGGCTTCAAGATTGTCGTGAACTATGCGGGACGCACTGAGGCGGCCAAGGCGGTCGCGGACGAAATCATCGGCGGCGGTGGCGACGCACGCGTCATTCAAGCGGATGTCAGCGACGCCGGCGCGGTTGCCGCGATGTTCGACACGGCCACGCAAGCCTTCGGCGGGGTGGACGTCGTCGTCAACAGCGCCGGCATCATGAAGCTTGCACCGATTGCCGACGTCACCGACGACGTCGTCGACGATACCATCGCGATAAACCTGAAGGGCGCGTTCAACGTCTGCCGCGAGGCGGCGAAACGACTGCGCAACGACGGCCGGATCATCAACGTCTCGTCGAGCGTGATTGGAATGCGCCTGCCGACCTATGGCATCTACATTGCCACCAAGGCGGCGGTCGAAGGACTGACCCAGGTGCTGGCGCAAGAGATGCGTGGCCGCGGAATTCGCGTGAACGCGATCGCCCCCGGGCCTGTCGCGACGGAGCTGTTCCTGAGCGGAAAGAGCCCTGAACTGCTGGAGCGCATGGCAAAGATGAACCCCCTCGAACGGCTCGCTGACCCCGAGGATATCGCCCGTGTCGTCTCGTTCCTCGCCGGACCGGAAGGCGCGTGGATCAATGGCCAGGTCATCCGGGCAAACGGCGGCATGTGCTGAGCCGCACGCATCTCCTCACAACGAATGCTCATTCATGGAAGGAACTTCCCGTGACACAGGCTACCACGCATGCCATGGTTCTGCCGGATCTGGGAGCAGCACCGGACTTTATCTGATCTTCAACCTCACCGCGGCCTTTGTCGCATTACTTGATGCTGAGGATCACGACGGGTGAAGTCATGAGCTGGTTCGGCTGGGAAAAGCTCTTCAACGGCGACATGCCCCGTGACATCGAGCTTTTCCAGAGTCGGGGCCTCGATCCGGCCGCTCGCCTATCTGACTATCGCCTTGGAGCTTTTCGGCGGTATCGCAATTGCGCTCGGGCTTCTGACCCGCCCCCTCGCCTTCATGCTCTTCATCCAGATGATCGTCATTCTGGTTGTGGTGATGATCCCACGCGGCACGGGCTTTCAGCTTTCGACGGTATGGATCGGCGTCTTTGCCTATCTCAGCGCCCATGGGATCGGACGCTGGGCGCTGGACCGGCCGATTGACCGGCAGGTCTGAGCGTTCCACCGCAGATCATGTGAGGCCAGGGTCTGCCTTGACCACGAGCGCCTGAATGGGCCGGTCGCGCGATAGCGCGGCTGGCCACCCAGCGGTTCGTTTCGGATACCGATCGGGAAGAACTGTTGTGTTCCCTAAACCTCTTTGCTAGAGGTTCCTTGTCGTATTCAGCTTAGGCGAGCATTCATTCGCATCGCCATGACCCGAACCATCGGGGTCCGCAGCGCCGACACTCTCCCCCCCCAAAAAAAACGCTTCGATCCTTCCGGCGCCACGAACGGGCTAGACGTCTTCGCGCGCCGGTTCTCTCCTGCTTCTCAAGCTCAAGGACGATAATCCGTGCCCTCACGCTTCATTTTGCCCACCCTCGCGCTTGCCGTTTTCTTTGTCGGCGCGACCGAGTTCATGCTGTCGGCGATGCTTTCGCCCCTGGCCGTGGCCTTCGAGACGACGCCGGCGCACGCCGCATGGCTCGTCAGCAGCTACGCGCTTTCCTATGCCGTGGCCGCGCCGATCTTCGGCTACCTTTCCGATCGCATAGACCGTCGCCGACTTCTGCTCGTGTCGCTGGTTCTGTTCTCGATTGACGGCCTCGCGCTGACGATCGCGCCGAGCTTCGGGGCAGCGATCGTCCTGCGGGTCTTCGGCGGCCTGGCGTCGGCGGCTCTGATTCCGACGGCCTTTGCCCTGGTGGCAGACATCATCCCCGCGCACCGACAATCCGCCGCGATGATAGGCATGACATCAGGCATCGTCTCGGGGCCGGTCATCGCCGGCGTCCTGACGGAGGCATTCGATTGGCGTGCGCCTTTCCTGGTGACTGCCGCCGGCTGCCTCGACAGTTGCCATAGCCCGGAGTGCGATTCCCGCCCGGGCGGGAAATCCCCCAGTGCCGAAGATGGGGCGTCCTGTCTGGCTCGGCCGTGGCAATTTGATCCGCCCCCTGGCCGCGAAAGGCCTTTGGAACGGAAC
The DNA here is from genome assembly GCF_001426275.1 of Ensifer sp. Root423. Taxonomy (NCBI): domain Bacteria; kingdom Pseudomonadati; phylum Pseudomonadota; class Alphaproteobacteria; order Hyphomicrobiales; family Rhizobiaceae; genus Ensifer; species Ensifer sp. Root423. Next base: position 399,715 of record NZ_LMEG01000023.1, read on the forward strand.
GGCTGTCGGCGGTTTCCTTCTTGCCGGCGAGGTCCTGCGGCTTCGTTATGACTTCGGCGTTGGGGCCACCGGCGTCTCCATCTCGGCTTTCGGTCTGGGACTCTTGCTTGGCAACCTCGGCGTCGGCCGAGCCGCACGGCTGTTTCGCGGTGACAATCGCACGCTGATCGTTGCGCTGTTCCTCCTGAGTGCGGCGGTCGGCGGCTTCATGCTCAACCCCCTGTCGTTCACGGGAGACCTCGTTTTCCTGACGGCATGGGGCTTTGCCTTGGGGCTCGCCGCACCGACGAGCACCGCCATTCTTGCGAGCCTCGCCGGAGAGGAAAAAGGTCAGGTGCTTTCGCTTTCGGAAAGCCTCAACAACCTGACGATCCTGGCCGTGCTGCCGCTTGCTGCGATGCAGCTCGACGTGACGGGTGCAACTGGAGCGGCGCTGGTCCTTGCCGTATTCCTCGCGATCGGTGTTTTCCTCGCGATCGCGGACCTTGCCACCCGAAAGCCGACAGCGCCGTGAGACCTGTCTCGCGGGGGGAGGCCTGAGTCGGGGCGAACGAGGCGGCGGAGCAAGAACCGCGCCTTGCCGGCAAGCTCCGGGGCGTCCTCAGAGGAAGGTTGGCCAAGAAAGTGCCCGTGCGAGCCTAACCTCCCGCCCCGACAGCTCATTTTTTCGCGCGCAGCGTCATCCGGTGGTTGCCCGCCTATCGGAGGATGCATAAGCTCCCCGCCGCGCGGCATCGCCGCAGGCCGTTTCACGGCATCCTGGAGTCAAGAAATCAACCATGACAGTCGCCATCCCTGCCGTGACACGCCCGAAGACGCATCTGGCCGTCCTGGTCGTTCTCGGGGTCACCCATCTCCTCAACGACCTCATGCAGTCGCTGATCCCGGCCGCCTATCCGATCCTGAAGGACGCCTATGCGCTCGACTTCGTGCAGATCGGCATGATCACCATGACCTTCCAGATTGCCGGGTCTCTGCTGCAGCCGGCGATCGGCATGGTCACGGACAAACACCCCGCCCCCTATTCGCCAGTCGTCGGGATGATGTTCACGCTCTCGGGCCTGGTCAGCCTCGCCCTTGCCGATAGCTATGCCATGATCCTTGTCTCTGTCGCGCTGATCGGCATCGGGTCGTCCATTTTCCACCCGGAAGCCACGCGCATGGCGCGCTATGCCGCCGGCGGCCGGCAGGGATTGGCGCAGGGACTGTTTCAGGTCGGCGGCCAGGCAGGCGGCGCACTCGGTCCGGTTTTTGCCGCGGTGATCATCGTTCCCTGGGGGCAGCCGAGCCTCGCCTGGTTCGCCGCCCTGGCGTTGCTGGCGATGGTGCTTCTCGCGTGGATCGGCGGCAAGCAGCGGGAGATCAGCGCCGCATTCATGGCGCTGCGGGCGGACAGCAAGAGGGCGGGCAGCATCCGCCACGCGCCGGCGACGATTGGCGCCGCTCTGGTGGTCCTGACGCTGCTGATGTTCACCAAGAACGCCTATGGCGAAAGTTTCCGCTCGTTCTACACCTTCTACCTCATGGAGAAGTTCGGCCTCTCCATCCCTTCCGCACAGATGATGTTGTTCATCTTCCTGCTCGCCTCGGCCGCAGGCGCACTGATCGGAGGGATTGTCGGCGATCGCATCGGGCGCTACCGGATCATCTGGATCTCGGTTCTGGGGCCGCTTCCCCTGACGCTGATCCTGCCACATGCCGATCTGTTCTGGACCGGCGTGCTGACGGTGATGATCAACCTGATCATGGCAAGCGCCTTCGCATCGATCCTGATCTACGCCATCGAGCTGTTGCCGAACCGCATCGGGCTTATCGGCGGGCTGTTCTACGGCTTGAACTTCGGTCTCGGCGGCATTGCGGCAGCGCTTCTCGGGATACTGGCCGATAGTTACGGCGTCGAAACGGTCTATTATATCTGCTCGTTCCTTCCGCTTGCGGGGCTTCTCGCGTGGTTCCTCCCGAAGATCGAGGAAGGTCATTCTTGACGAACGTCTCCCACTCTCTCCACGGAGAGAGCGGGAGCGGACATGCCCGATTGTGGGATGACGCAACGCGTTTCATACTCGCCCTGCGTCGACGGCAGCAGCGTTCTAAAGAGAGGATAGTGACATGCATGAACTTGCAATTCTTGCCTCCATCCTGGGCGTCTTCCTGCTTGGAGCCATGAGCCCCGGGCCGAGCTTCATCGTGGTGTCGCGGATCGCGATCGCACGGTCCCGCGCCGATGGATTGATGGCAGCGGTCGGCATGGGCATTGGCGGCTTTTTCTTCGCCTGTATTGCGGTCGCCGGCCTGACGGCGATCCTTCTTCAGGTTGAATGGCTCAACATCCTCCTGAGGCTCGCCGGTGGCGCCTATCTCGCCTGGATCGGCATAAGCATCTGGCGGGCCGCACCGCAGAAGATAATGATTGCCGAGACACCCGCCGACCAGCCGAGCACGCTCTGGAAATCCCTGCTGCGGGGGCTCTTCGTTCAGATCTCCAACCCGAAGACGGCGATCTTCTACGCCTCGATGTTCGCCGCGCTGTTGCCGTCGCCGGCGCCTACCTGGATGCTTCTCGCCCTGCCCCCGCTGCTCTTCATCAACGAGTTCGCGTGGTACGCAATCGTCGCCCTCGGCTTTTCCTCCCACGGCCCGCGGGTCGTCTACCTGCGCTCCAAGACCTGGATCGACCGCGCCGCCGGCGCCGTGGTGGGCGCACTCGGGCTGAAGCTGATGACGGATAGCGCACGAACAATCGCCTGACGGCGCTTGTTCGCAGCGTTGCCTTATCCGAACGACCGGCGCGGCCGCCGGCACCTAAATCCGATCACCGGACGGGACGCCGCAACAGGGCGAGCGTATTCAGCGCGGTGATGACGGCGAGCGGGAATTGGGCGATCCCCGTCAATTCAAAAAGCAAATTATCCGGCAACCGGTACACGGGCTCGGGAAACAGGGACCGTGCTGCATCTGTTCCGAAGCCGAAATAGGCGGCGTTCTTGACCACATGGTTCCAGCCTCCCTCGTAGATGCCGATCATTGCGACCGGAAAGGCGAGCACGACAAGGGCGGCCAGCCAGGTCGCGACACGTCCAGCTGTGGTCCCGCTCCTCGACCGGCCAACGAACAGGGCGGCCACAATGACTATTGCCGCCGGCACGGCCAACTGGACGATATGGAGACGCCACGGTGTTTTATAGATGTAGGCGCCATAGGCGTGATGCACGCTCGTCAGGGTGAGCAGGAAAAGCGCGCAGGCACCCGCTTTTCGAAATGGGGAAGAGAGAGGGGACGTTGCAGAAAGCGCAACCATGGCTGTTCCTCGATGTTGACTAGACGACATTCGGCTAGCACGATCCGGAACACGGTGTTCGGAAGTTGCGAAACAGAAGGGCGCCTCGTGTACCGAATGGGACTGCAACGCGCGCTCGTTCGGAAAAAGGAGAACAAACTTGCCGATCGATCGACGCGTGGCCCGAACGCGCACGGCGCTCTGTGAAGCTCTTCTCGCCTTGATACGCCGCAAGCACTACGAACTGATCACCGTCGAAGACATCCTGACCGAGGCGAATATCGGGCGGTCGACGTTCTATGCGCACTTCACGTCGAAAGACGACCTTCTGAAACGCAGTCTGGAGCGTCTGCGCGATCTGCTGGTGACTGCAAAAGACAAGACGATCTCATCGCCACGCGAGCGGGAGCGAGAAGAGGCGTGGGATCCCAGCCGCGCCTTGTTCGAGCATGTCGCCGAACACGCGGACATCCAGGTCGCACTTGCCGGCGGACGCGGAGGCGGCATCGTTCGCGATGCGGTTGACGGGGTGCTTGCGGAGGTCCTTCGCCAGTCGCTCCCCGCCACGATGCATGCCGCTCTTCCGCGTGACCTCGTGATCCGTCACATGGTCTCCACGTTCAACGCCGTTCTGCGCTGGTGGCTGGAGGAGCGACCGGAAATGCCTCCCCGGGAAGTCGACGCTGCGTTCCGAAAACTTGTACTTGATGGCCTGCCGCCGGAGACATGCCGGCCCTTCATCATGACGTCGTGACCGACAGCCTGCGCGGCAACCGAGCTTTGCTCCGCCGCGAACACGAAGGTTTCGCTGCGAGAAGATCGTGCTCCTAGTTGGCGCACAGCATTCGGGCGTCGAAAGCGCTTTGCTCTTTGTTGAAGCGCACTGCGATGGCCTTCTTCAAACCATCAGGGTGCACTTGAAGCACGCCGTCGGCCTGGCCGGTTTCGGCAGGCGTCTCGATCTGCCGATAATTCACGAGGCCGGGCACGAGATCTACCTGCTCGACATAGCCCGGTACTTCGAAGCTATAGACGATGTCCGTCGAGACGAGTTCGAGGTTCACCACCGCGCCGGCGGGAAGCGTGAACCGAGCGCCAACGGCGCATTGGACGGTGGGATCATCTACGAGACGTTGGCCTGGCTTGCGGTATTCGAGCGTGAGCGCGCCCTTATCCGCCCTCAATAGGATCGTGAGATCATCGTCAGGCGACGCGGCCTCCTCTGCTGTTGCCATACCCGACGATACGAAGGCCATGGTAAGAAAGACGATGATCCTTGACGCCCAAGTCATTGTTCGGTCTCTCCTTTAGGTCGACAGTCGATGGACCGCCGATGGTCCAATTCGACCCAAAGGTGATAGCTTTGCAAGGCTCAACCGGCAAGGCGGTTCGCTGTCACTTGCGCTACTTAGCCGGCCGACTTCCTGTCCGACGCCTGAACGACTGTGACGGCGATCATGTGGAAGACGTCGTCGGCGTTGCAGCCGCGCGAGAGATCGTTGGCAGGCTTCGCAAGCCCCTGCAGGATCGGGCCGATGGCGGTGGCGCCGCCGATGCGCTGGGCGATCTTGTAGCCGATGTTTGCCGCGTCGAGGTTGGGGAAGACAAAGACATTGGCCTCGCCATGCAGCGCCGATTGCGGCGCCTTTGCCGCGCTGACGGCCTCGACAAAAGCGGTGTCGAATTGCAATTCCCCGTCGATCACCAATCCCGGCGCTGAGGCATGGGCCAGGCGCGTCGCCTCCACCACCTTCGAAACGCGCTCATGCGCGGCACTGCCGGCCGTCGAGAACGAGAGCATCGCCACCTTCGCCGGTTTGCCGGAGAGCGCCTCGTAGGAGCGTGCCGAGGTCACGGCGATATCGGCAAGGCCGGTGGCGTCAGGATCCACAACCAACCCGCAATCGGCGAAAACGAAGGCGCCCTTCTTTTCGTGGTGCGGCGCGCAGAGCATCATCAGGAAGAAGCTCGACACCAGTCCGACATCCGGTGCCCGGCCGATGGTCTGGAGTGCGGCGCGCACGGTATCGGCGGTGGTGGCGACAGCGCCCCCGACCGTTCCGTCTGCCTGATCCTCGCGGACCATCATGGCCGCAAAGACAAGAGGCGAGCGTACGGCTGCTGCCGCGGCCGCTTCGTCGACACCTTTGCTACGACGGAGATCGTGGTAGGCAACGGCAAGGTGCTCAGTCAGCGCAGACGAAGTCGGATCCTCGATGCGGATTTCGTCTGGTGCGCCGCCGGCGGCGTGCAACTCCTCCGCGACGATTTTCCTGTCGCCGACGAGCGTGATCTTGGCGATACCGGCGCGCACGGCGCGCAAGGCGCCTTCGACGATGCGTGGGTCTTCGCCCTCGGCGAGCACGATATGGCGCGGGGCGGCTTTAGCGGCCTCGATAATGCGATCGAGCGGTTTCATCAGGCGTGCCCCAGATAGTGAATGCCGACGAGGATGAAGAGAGCGATAAAGACGGTTTCGGCGACGATCAGCGCGACGGCGTCGCCACCGACATCGAGCACGCGGCGAAGCGACGTGCGCATGCCGACGGCGACGATGCCGGCAAGCAGCGCCCAGCGCGACGTTTCCATGCCGGCCTTGGCCACCAGTTCCGGCACGAAACCGAAGGAATTCAGCGCTGCAAAGATCAGGAAGGCGACGACGAAGCCGGGCAAGAGCGGCGGGCGCTTACCGGTCTCTCCCTCAGGCTGCGGTACTTTGCGCAGTGACAGCGAAAAGATGAGCACGACCGGCGCCAGCATGGTGACGCGGATCAGCTTGACGAGCGTCGCCGTTTCGCCCGCCTCCGGCGAGACCGAGAAGCCTGCGCCGACGACCTGCGCGACGTCATGGATGGTGCCACCGAAGAAGATGCCCGTGGCGCGCGCGTCGAGCCCCATGGTCTGGGCGAGGATCGGATAGGCAATCATCGCAAGTGTCGAGAGCACGGTGACCGAAAGCACGGTGAAGATCAGGTTGCGCTCGGAAAATTCGTTCTTTGGAAGAACGGCTGCGATCGCCATCGCTGCAGACGCTCCGCAGATTGCGACCGAACCGCTGGTGATAAGCGCTAGCCGCCAGCCACGCCCGAGAAGCTTTGCGGCAAGCAGGCCGAAGCCGATGGTCGCGGCGATGGCTGAGATGAGGAGCAGGATCGTGCTTGCGCCAAGCCCGATGAGGAGGTCGACGCTGATGCGCATGCCGAGCAGCGCCACACCGATGCGCAGCACTTTCTTGGCACAGAAATCGATGCCGGCGACGCAACGCCCTTCCTCGGACAGAAAGTGAAAGGCGATGCCGAGCAGGAGCGCCATGAGCATGGCCGGCGCGCCGTAGTGGTCGGAAAGGAATTGGGCAGCGACGGCTACCGCCGCGGTAACGGCAAAGCCAGGCCAGTAGGCCGCAAAGCCGGAGGGTACGCTTCGGAAGCGTTCGTGGACGGAGGCGACGAAGGTCATGGTTCTGTTCCGGTCATCTGCGGGTGGCTTCGCCCCGCCCGGGGTACCGGGCGGGGCTTGACGTAATCGAGGATCAGGCCCGCTTCTGGGGGCGCATGTCGGCGCGATCGATACCGGCAACGGGCACCGGCTTCTTCATCGCGTCGCGGCGGAAGGGTTCGCCGAGCTCCTGGTTGAGGATGACTTCGATGAAGGTTGTCACGCCCTTCTTCTGGTCGGCGATCGCAGTAGACAGCGCCTCAGTCAGCGCCGCCGTCGTATTAACGGCAACACCCTTCAGGCCGCAGCCTTCAGCCACCTTGGCGTAGGAGAGGTTGGGGTTGAGCTCCGTGCCGACGAAGTTGTTGGCGTACCAGAGCGTCGTGTTGCGCTTTTCGGCACCCCATTGGTAGTTGCGGAAGATCACCATCGTTATCGCCGGCCATCCCTCGCGGCCGATCGAGCCCATCTCGTTCATCGAGATGCCGAAGGCACCGTCACCGGCAAAACCGACCACTGGCACATCAGGGCAACCGATCTTGGCGCCGACGATCGACGGGAAACCGTAGCCGCAGGGGCCGAACATGCCCGGCGCCAGATATTTGCGGCCCGCTTCGAAGGTCGGATAGGCATTGCCGATCGCGCAGTTGTTGCCGATGTCGGTGGAGATGATCGCTTCCTTCGGCAGGGCCGCCTGGATCGCACGCCAGGCCTGGCGCGGTGACATGCGGTTCGGCTCGCGCGAGCGTGCGCTTTCGTTCCATTCCGTGCCCGGATCATCGTCCTCGTGATCCATCGAGGAGAGTTGCTGCTGCCAGGCCGAGCGGGTCTGGTGGATCGCGGCCTTGCGCTCCTCGCGGCCGGCATCGCCGGCAGACGGCGAGAGCAGCTCCAGGATCTGGCGGGCGACCTGCTTGGCATCGCCGCAGATGCCGACCGACACCTTCTTGGTAAGCCCGATCCGGTCGGCGTTGATGTCGACCTGGATGATCGAGGCGTTCTTCGGCCAGTAGTCGATGCCGTAGCCCGGAAGCGTCGAGAACGGATTGAGCCTCGTGCCGAGCGCCAAGACAACATCGGCCTTGGAGATCAGCTCCATCGCAGCCTTCGAGCCGTTGTAGCCGAGCGGGCCGACCGACAGGCGATGGCTCCCCGGGAAGGCGTCATTGTGCTGGTAGCCGCAGCAGACTGGCGCGTCGAGACGCTCGGCGAGCTTCATGGAATCGGAGATGGCATTGCTGATGACGACGCCGGCGCCGTTGAGAATGACCGGGAATTTTGCCTCGGACAAAAGCTTGGCCGCTTCGGCAATCGCCTGCGGGCCACCAGCCGGGCGCTCGAAGCGAACGATCGCCGGCAAGTCGACGTCAATCACCTGCGTCCAGTAGTCGCGCGGAATGTTGATCTGCGCCGGCGCACAGCCGCGCCAGGCCTTTTCGATCACCCGGTTGAGGACTTCAGGGATACGCGAGGGATCGCGTACTTCTTCCTGGTAGCAGACCATCTCCTCGAACATCGCCATCTGGTCGACTTCCTGGAAACCGCCCTGCCCGATCGTCTTGTTGGCCGCCTGCGGCGTGACCATCAGAAGCGGCGTGTGGTTCCAGTAGGCGGTCTTGATCGCGGTGATGAAGCCGGTGACGCCGGGGCCGTTCTGGCCGATCGCGACCGACATCGTGCCCGTGGCGCGGCTGAAGCCGTCGGCCATCATGCCGGCATTGGTCTCATGGGCGCAGTCCCAGAATTTGATGCCGGCCTTCGGGAACAGGTCCGACACCGGCATCATGGCCGAGCCGATGATGCCGAAGGCATGTTCGAGGCCATGCATCTGAAGAACTTTGACGAAGGCTTCCTCGGTGGTCATTTTCATGGGGTGGTTCCTTTCCTGGTATTATTTCAGAGAGTTAGAGGATCTCGTCACGGAGGTAGTACCAGCGGTACATTCCCCATTGGCCGAGCCGTCGGAACGGCGTCAGAAGCCCGTGGCCCGGCAGAGGCGAAGTGAAGATGGGAAGGTCGAGGCCGCCGCCTTTGCCGGCGACCATCTGGGCCATGCGACGGCCGGCCTGGGCGGAATACATCACGCCGTTGCCGCCATAGCCCATGGCGTAGAACAGCCTCTGGCTCCGGTCCGGCTGGAAGATGCGCGGCATCATGTCGTGGCTGACATCCACCCACCCCCACCAGGAGTAGTCGATGTCGATGCCGCGGAGTGCCGGGAACTTGCGGTAGAGACCGGCAAGCAGAAGCTCGAGATGCTTCGGATTGCTCGCGTCGCGTCCGGTGATGGCGCTGCGGCTGCCGATCTGCACCCGGCCATCCGGCAGCATGCGATAGTAGTGACGCAGCGTCCGCGTATCAGTGAGCGGGATGCGCGCCTTGAAGTTCAGCGCCTTCTGCTCGCTTTCCGTCAGCGGCCGAGTGACGATCGAGTTCGACAGGATCGGCATCAGTCGGTGGCGGGTGAGCGCGTTCATGCCGGGTGACGTGTAGCCGGCCGTCGCAATGCAGACGGCACGCGCCCGCACCGTTCCGCCAGGCGTCGTCAGGTAATGCATGCCGCCCTTGGCGGTGCAATCAAGTACCGGGCTCGACGTATGCACCTTTGCCCCCAGCTTGCGGGCAAGCCTGAGGTAACCGAAGGCGAGCTTGGCGGCATGGATGCCCATGCCATCGGGCTCATACATCGCCCCGCGGGCTTCCTCGTCGCGAACGAAATCGCGGTGGATCTCGTCGCGCGAGACCATGCGGGCGCGATAGCTGAAGGTATCGTTGAGGACGCGGACCTCGCTTTGCAACGCCGGCAGCATCTTGTCGCGGTGGGCGATATAGAGATGGCCGCCATCCTGCGGATCGCAGTCGATTTCGGGCTCGCGGACGAGAGAGCGAAAGAGGTCGAATCCCTCGGAAATCTCCGCATGCATCTTGCGGGCAACGTCCACGCCCCAGCGGGCGATCCATTGCGAGCGCTTCAGGCGGCCGGCAGAAATCTGTGCCTGCCCGCCGTTGCGGGTGCTGCAGCCCCAGGCGACGCCATTGGCCTCCAGAACCGTTGCCTTGATGCCGTGCTCGCGCGCCAGATGAATGGCGCAGGAGAGACCGGTATAGCCGGACCCGATGATCGCAACATCGACATCGATATCGCCCGTGATCGGACCGTCGTCCTCCGGTTCGGGACCGGCAGTGCCGATCCAGTAGGTCGGCGCATAGTCCTTGCCCGTGCCGGGGCTGCGGGCATGGTTGGGGTCATAGGCCGGGTCAAACGGCTCTCTTTCTGGCTTCAAGGGTGTGGCGCGCAGTTGCATGGCTCTAGCTCCAGGCCATCAGTAGCGGGGTTGCAGGACCGGGCGGTTCTTGCGGAACGCCTGCTTGCGCACGATCTTGCCGTTGCGGAAGGTGAAGAGGTCGCAGCCTTCTGCCTCGATGCGGCTGCCGTCGGCAGCCGTGCCGGAGAAGGTCCACTCGGACACGCCGCGATCGCCTTCGACGAAGTGGCTGTGGTCGCCCCATTCGGCGTCCGGCATCGATTTCCAGACCCCGCTGAAGGCATCTGCGATCGGACCGGTGCCGACGAAACGGTTGCCGTAGACCTCCGGGCCGCCGACGGCGTTGAATACGCAATCTTCGGCGAAGAAGTGCATGACCCCGTCGATGTCATGCCGGTTGAAGGCATCGAACAAGGTTTTGAGATCGGTTGCCGTCAGTGTCATGGTCCTGTCCTTTGTCTTGGTCGTAAGGCATGGCTTCGCCGGAGACGGGAAAGGCCGTCTTCAAAAGGCCGCCAGGCCGTATTCAGTTGAAGTGTCGGAGGTAGCCGCCGGTTAGAGGCGGCCCTTCCAGGGGATCAGCGCCTTTTCGAGGTAGCGGATCAGAAGATCGAAGGCGAAGGCGAAGATGCCGATGATGAAGATGCCCATGATCACCGTGTCGCTTTCGAGGTTTTCGGCGGCATTCAAAACCATGAAGCCGAGGCCTCGGTTGGCCGCCACCATTTCGGCGGCAACCAGGGTGGTCCAGCCGACGCCGATGCCGATGCGCATGCCGGTGAAGATCTCCGGCAAGGCGGCCTTCATGATCACCTGACTGATGACCTGCCCGCGGGTGGCGCCCATCGCATAGGCAGCGTGGATCTGTTCCGTCGAGACCGAACGCACCCCTGCCCTTGCGGCAATTGCCATCGGCGCAAAGATCGCCAGATAGATCAGGAACACCTTCGGGAACTCACCGATGCCGAGCCAGATGATGACGAGCGGCAGGTAGGCGAGCGGCGGCAACGGCCGGTAGAATTCGATGATCGGATCGAACAGGCCGCGCACGAAGCGATTGACGCCCATGAGCACGCCAATCGGCACGGCGGTCAGCAGCGCCAGCAGGAAAGCGCCGAACACGCGGCCGATACTGGCAAGCGTGTGCTGCATCAGCGTCGAGTTCGAAACACCGTCGGTCATCGCCAGCATGAACTTGTCCCAGACCGCCAGCGGCGACGGCAGGAACAGCGGCTTGACCCAGCCGCCTTCGGTCACGAGGAACCAGAGAGCGACGATGACGACCGTCGTCGAAAAGCTGATGAGGCCGCTGCTGCCTTCACCGGGCGCGCCGAAGATCTTGCCGGCCTTTACGGGCTTGGCGCGTGTCACTCTGTCAAGCATGGGCCACCTCCGGGTTGCCGGACGCACGTTCGTCGCCATAAATGATGCCGAGCACTTCTTCGCGCATGCGGATGAATTCCGGGCTGGATTTGATTGCGCGCGCATTGCCCTCGGCGAGGAACCGCTTGTTGAAATTGAGCTCGTAGGTGTGGGTGATGCGGCCCGGGCGCGGCGACATGACGATCAGCCGCGAGCCGAGGAACAACGCTTCTTCCACACTGTGGGTGATGAAGAAGAACATCTTGTTGGTGAGCTGCCAGACCTTGAGCAGCAGCTCCTGGATGGTCTCGCGTGTCAGCGCGTCGAGTGCTGCCATCGGTTCGTCCATCAGGAGCATCGCGGGATCGCAGGTCAGCGCCCTTGCGATGCCAACACGTTGCTGCATGCCGCCTGAGAGGTGATAGATCATGTGGCGGTGGAAGTCCTGAAGGCCGACCAGAGCTAGGTTCTTGGTGGCAAGATCCCGCCGGGTCGCCTTGTCGACGCCGCGCAGCTTGAGGCCGAACTCGGTATTCTCGATGACGTTCAGCCACGGCAGAAGCGCGTGCTTCTGGAAGACAACGCCGCGCTCGGCGCCAGGTCCGTTGACCTGGTGGTTGCCAAGGGTGATGTCGCCTTCCGACGGGGCCATGAAGCCCGCCATCAGGTTGAGCAGCGTCGTCTTTCCGCAGCCCGATGCGCCCAGCGCAACGACGAAGTCTCCGCTGTTGATGGTAAGGTTGACGCCTTTCAAGGCGATGATTGCCTGGTCCGAATAGAGGCCCGGGTAGGTCAGACTGATGTTTCTGACGCTCAATGTTTCCATGAGAAATGCCTCCCTGCACCTCGGTCACGGTCTATGGTGGTGCGCCGGCCGCTCCTCAACGGCCGGGCAATCGACAGATTAGCCTATTGTGCGGCCGCCTTGGCAAAGTCGGCGTTCACATAAGGCGCGTAGTCGTCGAGCGACTGGCTGATCTGCTTCTGCTCGACGAGGAACTTGGCGCTTTCGGTCAGTGCACGCGTGGCGCCGCCGCCGAGCCAGACCTCGGAGGCCTGCTCATCCGCATTCGGGAACGAAAGCAGGCGCAAGGCTTCGACGGTGCTCGGGCCATCGCCGCCGATCAGCTTGACGATGCCTTCCACTTGTGGCGACTCCTCCGTCCACGCCGCCTTGTTGGCGTTGTAGTCGGCATAAGCGTCCGCCAGAACCTTGGTGAAGGCTTCCATCAGCTTCGGATTCTCCGAGGCCCAGGCCTTGTCGACCACCAGCCCGTCGAAGGTCGGCACGCTAGCCGCGCCAATCACCTCGGAATCCGAGATCGTCTTGCCGGTCTTCTGGATTTCCGAGAGCGCCGGCGGCCAGACATAGGCGGCGTCGATATCGCCACGCTGCCAGGCGGCAACGATCTGCGGCGGCTTCAGGTTGAGGATTTCCACCTCGCGCGGATCGACGTTCCAGACCTTGTTCATACCGACCAGCAAGTGAAAATGCGACGTCGAGACGAAAGGCACGGCGACCTTCTTGCCCTTGAGATCGGCCGGCGTCTCGATGCCCGAGCCCTCGCGGGCGACCAGCGCTTCCGACTGGCCGATATTGTCGAGGATCCAGAAGAGCTGCAGTTCGACGCCGCGCGTCGCGGCAGCCGCAGTACCGGTCGAACCGAGAACGCCGATCGGCACGTCACCGGAGGCAAGCGCCGTAGTGATGTCGCCGGCCGAGCTGAACTGGCGCCAGTCTATCGAATAGCCGGCCTCCTTGGCGGCTGCATCGAAACGGCCATCGGCGATCGCAGCCACGAACGGGCCGACGATCTGCTGATAGCCGACGACGAGTTTCGTTTCGGCATAAGCGACGCCGGATGCGGCCAGGCTCGCGACAATGCTGGCGGCTGCGGCCAGTCGTCTGAAATGTCCATGTAGCATTTGTCTTCCTCCTCTTTGTTTATTCGCTGACCGTTTCTCCGGTCTTGCTGATGACGATAAGGCCGAGATCCGGCTTGCGTTATATCCAGTCTGGAAGTTGAATAGATCCAGTTTAACGCCGTCGGGGGAGCAGGCGTCGTGCAGATGAACGTTTCCGAAACCATTTTTTTTATCGATCGCGACAGTGGGATCGGCTTGCAGGCGCAGTTGCGCGAGACGGTCGTTTCGGCAGTGCTCGCCGGAAGGGTGCAGCCGCGCGCGCATCTGCCATCCAGCCGCAAGCTCGCCGACTATCTGCGCATATCGCGCATCACGGTGACACTCGCCTATCAGGAACTGATCAATCAGGGCTATGTCGAGGCGGTTAACCGCAGCTCCTATCGCATCTCCGGCAATCCGCCGGGCATGGATGTGGAAGGGGAGCGCCCATCCGCCGGCTCCAATCCGATCGACTGGAGCCGCAAGATCAAGATGAGCTTTGGCGTCGTGCGCCAGGTCGCCAAGCCGCTGGACTGGCGGCGCTATCCATTCCCCTTCCTCTATGGCCAGATGGACCCGACACTGTTCGATCTCAATGCCTGGCGCGACTGCGCCCGGCGGGCATTGGCGCGAGAGGATTTCGTGCTGATGGCGAGCGACTTTGCCGCGGCCGACGATGTGCGGCTGGTCAACTACATCTGCTCGCGCACACTGCCGCGCCGGGGCATCCACGCCACGCCGGACGAAATCCTCGTCACCGTCGGGGCGCAGAATGCGCTCTGGATCGTGACCCGTCTGATCCTGGAGAAGGGCTCCGCCGCCGTCTGCGAAAACCCCTGCCATCCCGATATCAGCGCCTCGCTGCTGTTGAGCGGCGCCGACGTCACCACCGTCGATGTCGATGTCGAGGGCCTGTCACCGGATGCCTTGCCGGAAAACGTCGATGCCGTCTTCGTGACCCCGAGCCACCACTCGCCGACCGGCGCGACTATGCCGGTGGATCGGCGAACGCAACTGCTGCAGGCTGCGGAAGAAAGAGATTTCGTGATCGTCGAGGACGATTACGAGTTCGAGATCAGCTACCTCGCTCCGCCTTCCCCGGCGCTGAAGGCGCTCGATCCGTCAGGCCGGGTGCTCTACATCGGCAGCTTCTCGAAATCGCTTTTTCCCGGGCTTCGGCTCGGCTACCTCGTGGCGCCAGCCCCCTTCATTCGCGAGGCGCGTGCGCTTCGCTCGCTGATGTTGCGCCACCCGCCCGGACACCTTCAGCGCACCGCAGCCTATTTCCTGGCGCTCGGCCATTATGACGCCGTGCTCCACCGGATGCGGACCGAATATCACAAGCGCCACGTAATCATGGCCGAGTCACTGCGTAGGGCGAACCTGAAAGTCGCAGGCTCCTCGACCTTCGGCGGCACGTCCTTCTGGATGGAGGGACCGGAAGGGCTCGATGCCGACCGGCTGGTCAGCGAATTGCGGCAGGACGGCGTGCTGGTCGAATCCGGCTCGCCCTTCTTCCCCAGAAGCGACCAGCCCTGCCGCTACTTCCGCATGGGATATTCGTCCATTCCAAGCACAAGCATTGCCGAGGGCGTCGCCCGGGTTCGCGCCCGCATCGACAGTCTTTGCGGCGGCAGCGAGCAGGCCTCCGTGGCGAAGTGACAGGTTGACCGCTTGTGACTTTCCCTATCGAGCTGGCCGTAGCGTACCTTGGGCTAAGGCGTCCTCTCCATTGCCCGGAATGTTGCTCGCGCCTGAGCCGATCAATCGGTCATTTGGATTGTCGCCATAAGCGTATTCAAGATTGTCGACAAAGGCGTTGACAAATACTTTTGGCGTGCGATGGTGCCGCTTAGCAGCAACGAGCTAGGGAGGAGCAGGTTGATGCAAGGGCTCCAGAAGACCGCGTACTCGCACGACTTTTCGCAATGCCGCACGCACGAGCCCGCACCGCCGGGCCGGCTCGCCTGACATCTCCTCATTCGATCGCCATTGCGGCGTCCAACACTGGACTCGGGTTTCTGAACCGCCTCCATGAAGCGGCGGAGAGGTATGCCCCTGTTCGAGTTGATGCTTGGCGTTGGCCATCGAATGACCGCCGATCGACAACGGGACTTGGTGCTTCAAGCATCGCCAGGAGGCTTTCGTTTGGGTGCATCGCCGTCCAAGAACGCCAGTTGATCAAGATTCCCGCATAGGCCGCCGAAGGTCTTTGCGGTGATCGACACGACCGAGAAGGTCATGCCGCGCAACAGCAGATCACGCCACTGGCCGCCCCTGTCGGGCGGCGAGATGGACGGCCTGTGAGCCGTCCTTGCCTCTTAAAAAGAAGCTTCCCGTTCAAGGGGGCCGGTGACCTCAACAAAGGAGAACAGCAGAATGCTCAAGAAACTGATCCTCGCAGCCGCCATGTCGACGGCGCTTTCCGCGGCTGCTCACGCGGAGACGCTCAAATGGGGCTCCTCGCGCGATATCTACTCGCTCGACCCTTATTCGTATGGCGACAGCTACACGCTGTCTTTTCTCAATCACGTCTATGAAGGGCTCGTGCGCTTTGACGCCGACCTGAAGATCGAGCCGGCACTGGCGACCTCCTGGGAAACGGTATCGGACACGGTCTGGCGGTTCCATCTGCGCGAGGACGTCAAGTTCCACAATGGCGCTGATTTCACGGCCGATGACGTGATCGCCTCGCTGACGCGGGTCAGCGATCCGGCATCTCCGCTGCGGGGCAACCTCCCGGCATACAAGTCGGCGAAGAAGGTCGACGACCGCACTGTCGATATCGAACTGACCGGCCCCTATCCGCTGCTCTTGAACGACCTGACGAACATCCACATTTTCGACGCCACGTGGCTCGCCGACAACAATTCGCTGAAGCCGACGGATGTCGGCAAGAAGATAGAAGGCTACGCTACCTACCACACCAACGGCACGGGTCCGTTCAAGCTCGAGAGCCGCACGCCCGACAGCAAGACCGTTCTGGTCAAGAACGGCGAGTGGTGGGACCCGGCGAAGTCCAACATCGATCGCATCGAGTTTACGCCGATTGTCTCAGCCGCGACACGCGTGGCGGCACTGTTGTCAGGCGAGATCGACTTCACTGAGAATGCGCCAGCGCAGGATCTTCCGCGCCTTGTCGCGCAGCCGGACCTGAAGGTCATGGAGCGCACCGACCTTCGCACCATCATGATGGGCTTCAACCGCAAACCGAAACTGGCCGACGGCGTCGACAACAAGTTCAACGACCTGCGTGTCCGCCAGGCCGTCGCCCATGCGCTCGACACAGAACTCATCCAGAAGCGGGTCATGCGCGGCAAGTCGAGGACAGCGGGTGCGATCGTTGCGCCGGAAATCCCGGGATATGTCGAAGCACTGGACAAGGTCGTGCCGTACGATCCCGAACTGTCGAAAAAGCTGCTCGCCGAGGCCGGCGCAAGCGATCTCCCCTTCACGCTCGTCTGCACGAACGAGGCCTATGTCAATGAAGAGGAGCTTTGCCAGAGCATTGTCAACATGCTGAGCCGCGCCGGCTTCAAGCCGCAACTCGACATCGGCCCGACGGCGGCACAGGCGCCCAAGCGCACGGGCGGTCTGTCGGATGTCTACATCATCGGCTGGGCAAACGAGCCAATGCTCGACAGCTACTCGATCCTGCTTCAGATGATCGAGACGAGGAGCGACAAGGCGGGCGTCTTCAACTGGGGCGGCTGGAGCTATCCTGATATCGACAAGCTGATCATCCAGGCATCGACCGAAATGGATCGGACCAAGCGGCTCGATCTGCAGACCAAGGCACTGCAGATGGTCAAGGACGAGATCATCATGCTGCCGCTGCACCAACAGCCAATGGCTTGGGTGATGAGCAACAAGATCGATAAGGTCGCTCAGCTCGCCGACAACAAGCCGCGCCATTGGCTCACGCATATCGCGGACTAGCCCTGTTGCGGAGCTGGAACGGCGAACGTTCCAGCTTCGACAGGCCGGGACCAGCAGCCCGGACTCTGCCGGCCCCCTTCGTGCTTCTCCGCCTAGATCAGCCAGTCGGCGTCCAGCGCATAGGCCTCGATGGAATCGATCTTCATTTGCGACCCGTCGTCAAAATCGCCATCGGGTGTGCCGGCCATTCCGCCGACCGCGAGATTGACGAGCATGTACATCGGCTCGTGCATGTCCGCGGGGGTATCGGCGCGGGCGATCTCGGTATCGTCGAAGTACCAGACGATCTCGTCTTCCGTCCAAAGCACGCCGTAATCGTGGAACCCGTCGGTATCGGCGACTTGCGCGCCGTCTCTGACGATCGTGTGCTCGCCGCTTTCACTGGAATGGGCGGTGGTGATGACGGTATTGGTGTCCTGCCCGCGCATTTCGACGACGTCGAGCTCCGGCGGCCAGGAGCCGTCGGCGGGCAGCAGCCAGAAAGCGGGCCAGGCACCTTGATCGTCCGGCATGTCGGCCCGCATCTCGAAGTAGCCGTAGGTCTGTGCAAAGGACGAATAGGTCGTCAACATCCCGGACGTGTAGTCATAGCCACCGATCTCGGACTGGATTGCGTCCGGTGCACGCTCTGCGGTGATCGTCAGTACACCATCCTCGACCGAAAACGGGTTAGCCGATGCGGTCGGCCCGTAACTCGGATTGACGTACCATTGCAGTTCACCGTTTTCCGAGAGCGTCGCCCCCTCTTCCGGCGCCCACCAGTATTTGGCATCCCAGATGCCGCCCATACCGTCGGTGAGCTGAAGCGTGTCGAAATCGTCCGAGAAGGTCTGCGTCAGGGCGGATCGGTCCAGGCTCAACTGGAACTGGCCCTCCTGCAGTTGGTCGGCTGTCGTATCGGCCAGGACCAGGCTTTCACCATCGCCGAGATGGAGGCGGAGATCGTCTCCCTGCTGGCCTGCATTCGCCAGCACATCTTCGAACGAGGTAATCCCGTATCCGTCGAGGCGAATGGTATCGTTGGAGCTGAAGTCGGTGACAAGGTCGCTGCCGTTGCCGTGCTCGAACACGAAGGTATCAGCGCCTCCGGAACCGACCAGCACGTCATTGCCTGCGCGTCCGTCGATGGTCTGGCTGCCGGAGCCACCGGTGATGATGTTGTCGGCGCTGTTGCCGAAGGCGTGTCGACCGTCACCGGTGACGGTCAGGTTTTCGAAGTTCTCCGGTAAGCTGTAGCTCATCCAGGTATCGATCGTGTCTATCCCTTCGCCGGGTGCCTCTTCGGCCCGGTTCGTCGATGAATAGAGATAGTAGACGTCGTCGCCCGTGCCGCCGAACATGGTCACATCGACGGAACCGTCGCCCCAGATCGAATCGTTGCCGGGAGTTCCGTAGAGCGTGGACCCGGATCCGGTTGCGGAAAACCATGCGGTCGAACTTCCGCTATAATGGAGCGGTTGTCCGAGGGCGTTCATGGCAGTTCTGCTCATCGAGAAGTCTCCTGTTTACTGGAGTGCCCCTTCCCGATGAGCACCTCTAGCATCTCAAGCTGTCGCCCACACCCCCAACATTTGCGGATAGTCCGGAGCAGCGGCCTCCCCACGAGGGAGCCGAGCGGACCCAGCCTAGACGTATTTCGACGCGAGAAGTGCTGCGATCTCCGCCTGACAGTTCACGAGCGGACGTGTGTGCTGATTGGCTTTTGCCATCGCCATCGCGCCGGAATAGGCGGCGATGATCAGGGTGGCGAGGCTGCCGGGTTGAATGCCTGCGACGCGCTTCAGGCGGATGTCTTCCTGGAATCGCGCTGCGAGCGCTTCTTCCCAAGCCTCAAAAATTGCACCCAGCGCCTGCTGCATCTCGTCATCATGCCTGGAGACTTCGATCGCCATATTGTTCAGCGGGCAGCCGGAGACGGAGCCGTTTTCGGAGAGCTCGCTGATGATCTCGGTGAAGATCTGATCGATCGCTGTGGGCGTATCGCTCGAGATACGCAGCGGGTCGATCCACGTTTGCCGCACCGCTTCGGCGACGCGGTCGCGGATAACCGCCAATCCAAGTTCCCGTTTGGCCGGAAAGTGATGGGCCATAGCGCCCCCCGAGACGGATGCCTTCGCGCGCAATTCCTGCATTCCCGTCGCGAGATATCCTTGGGTGACAAAGGCCTGGTAGGCCGCATCGACGATCCTGCGGCGCACCGCTTGAGGATCGTTGGTTCTTTTGTGTTCGCTCATGACCGCCGCCTGAAAAATCGTTCGCCATAGTGCCTTGACAAAACAGGTCGATCAACCTGTTATTAGAAACAGGACAATTGACCTGTTTTGGAGGATTCATGGAACCGCACGCCGTTTACGAACTTCGCCGCTACCGACTTCATCCCGGCGGAAGGGATCGCCTGATCGACTTGTTTGACCGCGAATTCGTTGAACCGCAGGAAGCGCTCGGAATGCGTCTTGAAGGCGAATTCCGCGACTGCGACGATCCCGACGCCTTCGTCTGGGTACGTTCCTTTGCCGATATGCAAACGCGAACCGACGCGTTGGCGGCCTTTTATTCGGGCCCGGTTTGGAAGGACCATGGGTCTCGCGCCAACGAGACGATGCTCAACTCGGACAATGTGTTGCTGGTCAAGCCTGTCGCTGGCACGCAGCCGTTTCCTCACAACCTTGCAAGGGAGCAAGATGTACAATCGACCAGAGGTGTCGTCACCGTGAACCTCTGCTCGCTGGCGCCCGGCACGGAGGACCGTTTCGCTGCATTCTTCATCGCCGAGGCACTGCCGATCCTCGAAGACGCCGGTGCTCGCATCGACGCGGTGTTCGTTACCGAACGCAGCGCAAACGCCTTCCCGAGGCTCCCCGTCCGTGAGGGCGAAACGGTGTTTATCTGGTTTGAAATGCATGAGGACGACGACGGCCTTTCACGGCATCGGGAGCAACTGAACAAGGACGTCAGATGGACCAGTGAGGTCTTTCCTCGAATGGATAGCCAGTGCTGGCGAAGGATCGAGGTTTCTCGGCTGACCCCGACGTCGCGATCGCTTTGCACCTTGTAGCTGGCGCCCATACACGACGGATCGGTACGAACGCACCCACAGCCGCCAGGAACGCATCCTGGCGGAACCAAACCAGCCTCCAAACGTTGTATTGGGTTAGGGGAGGCACGGAATGAAACACGCGGATGTTCGAACAGTCGCCAACTCCCAGATCAGACATATCTGGGACGTCGCGGATTATTGCCGGCGGACCGGTATTCACAAAACCGAAGAGCAGCGCCTGATCAAGATGCTCGGTAGACAGGCAACCAGCCACGAGCTCCAGATGAACATCGTGCGCGTTCAGACGCGTATCCGCTGAAGCTTCGACATGGGAATTGCGCGAGCGGTCACCGCGTGATCGGTGGCCGGTTTCGACTTCTTGCCCGTTCAGAAATTCCTAAACGTCTTCGCTACCTTAGTCGACGAACTCGACAATCACGCCAGGCTTGACCATCCCCGCCAACTCCTCCGCATCCCAGTTGGTCAGGCGAACGCATCCGTGCGATCCCGACTTGTCGATCATCGACGGCTCCGGCGTGCCGTGAATTCCGTAGGTGGGCTTCGAGAGATCGATCCAGACCGTGCCGACCGGACCGTTCGGACCGCCCGGCAAGGTCAAGATCTTTCGGTTGTCGCCCTGCTTGAAGTTGATCTTGGGATTGTAGACATAGGGCGGCATTCGGGCGACGCCTTTGACCTTGTGCGTTCCCGAAGGAGATGGCGTCTCCCGGCTGCCGATCGTTGCCGGATAGGCTGCGATCAGCGTATCGTCGGCGCCAAGTGCCACGATTTGACCGGTGCGCCGGTGCGCTTCAATGCGCTTGACCGTTCCCTGCGTCGATGGACCTGGGTTCACAACGGAAACCGTGTCACCGACCGAGAACGCCGAAGTCTGATTGAGCGCCTTGAGAAGATCGATATCCATGTGGAAGCGCTCCGCCAGCTTCTCGGCGACGCTCGTGTATCCGAGCTGACCCATCTTCGCCTGCTCGGAGTAGTCTTCGGGGATCTCAGCGACCAATCCTTGAGCATCGTCCTCGGAGATGACGTAGGGCTCGACCACCGTCGTCTGCTCCGGCAGTCGCCCGATGACGTCGGCGTCCAATGTTCCGTCAGCGGACAGGCCTTGCATGGTCTCGAAGGCGGCGATCGCCTTGGCGACATTCTCACCGGCGAAACCGTCGATCACACCGGGCGACGCCCCCGCCCGATCGAGAAGCACCTGGAGCCGGACGATGGCGGGGTCTGGCTTGTCCGAGGTCTCGGTCGTCCGTTCCAACAATGTGGGTGTAATCGATGCACCGTCGATGGCGTCTGGCTGAAGCGTCTGGGCATTGGCCAGCGCGGCGAGGGATAGCAGCATCAGCGCCGCCAATGGAACCTTGTTTTTCATGATCTCTCAATCGATCAGCCCCTGATTTGTTCCCGCCTCGCGGCGCCAAGATGCTGCTTTCTCAGGTGCAAACGGCATTGACCTTGCGGCTTTTTTCGCCGCCGCCAATCGGCCCCAGGCCGAGCCTCGATCCGTGGCCCCATAGGCGCACCGACCTCGTGTCAGAGAAAGTCTCTTGACAGAACACGAAAGTCGAAATCTTATTGTAAAGCGTTTTAGTAAATCGGTTTACAACGGCAGGGGATGGAGCCAAGGTGACCACACGACGCGTCACAGGTCTGAAGGATGTAGCCCGAGCTGCCGGTGTTTCCGTGACAACGGTCTCGCGCCTGCTGAACGGATCGCTCGACCTGCCTTTCGAAACGAAGAAGCGGATCTCGGATGCGATCCGCGACCTCAATTACCAGCCCAACCCGCATGCCCGCCGGCTCAGCCGCGGTCGTTCCGATACGATCGGTCTTGTCGTTCCCGATATCGCCAACCCCTTCTTCGCGACGCTCGTGGCAGCTGTCGAAGAAGAGGCGGATACCCGCGGGCTTGCCGTCTCGCTTTACGCCACCCTGAACCGGGCCGGTCGCGAGGTCGCCTATCTCCAGCTGATCGAACGCAATCACGTCGATGGCCTGATCTTCGTCACCAACCACCCGGACGACGGTCAACTCGCCACGTTGATAAACCGCACCGGCAAAGTCGTGATCGCCGACGAAGACGTTCCCGGCGCGCAGGCGCCCAAGCTCTTCTGCGATAACGAGCTGGGCGGAGCGCTCGCAGGCCGGCATCTGGCGGAATTCGGGCACAGGGATGTGCTGTTCGTCGGCGGCCCGCAAGCGATGATCAGTTCGCGTCGGCGCTCCAACGGTCTTGAGCGGACGCTGCGCGACGCGTTCGGCGAGGATATCCGTCTTTCAAAATACGCCGGTGACTACACCGTGGCCTTCGGTCGGCAGGCGGCGAAGCGCTTCATCGAGGAAGGTCGCCCGGCAACGGCGATCTTCGCCAGCTCGGACGAAATCGCCATCGGCATGATCGAGGTCTTCCGGGACCAGGGGGTTTCGATCCCGGACGATGTTTCGGTCATCGGCTTTGACGACGTCGGCCCGCTCCATCTTTTCGGTCCGCCTATGACCGCCATTCGCCAGCCGGTCCGCGCGATCGGCGGGCGTGCCCTCTCCCTTCTTCTCGAAACAAACTGGCAGGGCAAACAGGCTCTCGTCGAAGAGCTCCTGCCAGTCGAAATCGTCGTGCGGAAATCCGTTGCTCCGCCTGCGAAACGATAAATCACGCAATGGAGAACCAACAGAGGATGAGAACATGAACTGGAATTTGAAACGCAGGACTTTAGTCGCCACGCTTGGTTTCACGGCATTGACGACCCTCGGCGCTGCTCTCTCGCCGGCCCTTGCCGCCGAAAAGACCTTTGCGCTCGTGCAAATCAACCAGCAGGCGCTTTTCTTCAATCAGATGAACGAAGGCGCGCAGAAGGCGGCTGACGCTGCCGGCGCGAAGCTCGTCATCTTCAATGCCAACAACGACCCGGCCGCGCAGAACAGTGCGATCGAAACCTACATTCAGCAGAAGGTCGATGGCATCGCCGTCGTCGCAATCGACGTCAACGGCATCATGCCGGCGGTCAACCAGGCAGCCGAAGCCGGGATCCCCGTCGTTGCCATCGATGCGATCCTTCCGGAAGGCCCGCAGAAGGCGCAGATCGGCGTCGACAACGCCACGGCCGGCGCCGACATGGGCAAGTTCTTCCTCGACTACATCAAGGCCAACGCCGATGGCAAAGCCAAGATCGGTGTCGTCGGCGCGCTGAACTCCTTCATTCAGAACGTTCGGCAGGAGGGATTTGAAAAGACCATCAAGGATGTCGACGGTATCAGCTCGGCCGGCGTCGTCGATGGACAGAACGTGCAGGACAACGCGCTCGCTGCCGCCGAGAACCTGATTACCGGCAATCCCGACCTGACCGCAATCTACGCGACCGGCGAGCCGGCCCTGATGGGTGCCATCGCCGCGGTCGAAAGCCAGAGCAAGCAGGATAGCGTGAAGGTCTTCGGTTGGGACCTGACGGCCCAGGCGATCGCCGGCATCGACGCCGGCTACGTCACCGCCGTGATCCAGCAGGATCCGGCTGCCATGGGTGCCGCTGCCGTCGACGCCTTGAAGAAGGTCTCCGACGGCGGCAGCGTCGAAAAGACCATCGCCGTGCCGGTAACGATCGTCACCAAGGACAACGTCGAGCCATATCGGGCGATCTTCAAATGATGACGACTGAAAGACAGCATCCTCCCGCTGTCGCTGGTGTCGGGGGGGCTTTGCCCTCCCGCACCGGTGTCAGCCCCCGCGTGTCCCTCAAAGGGATCGTCAAGACGTTCGGATCGCACCAGGCGCTGCGTGGCGTCGACCTCGACATCTATCCCGGCGAGTGCCTTGGCCTCGTCGGCGACAACGCCGCCGGCAAATCGACGCTGACCAAGGTCATCTCGGGCACCTACATTCCCGATGGCGGGACCATTACGCTGGAAGGCGAAGAGGTTCGGTTCTCAGGACCTGCGGACGCCCGTAACCGCAATATCGAAATGGTCTTTCAGGACCTGAGCCTTTGCGACCACATCGATGTGGTCGGCAATCTTTTCCTCGGTCGAGAAATCAGCAAAGGGCCATTCCTCGATACGAGGACCATGCTCGAGGAAGCACGCAAGATGCTCGATGCGCTGGAAATCCGCATTCCGCGTCTGACCGGCAAGGTCGCTCAGCTCTCGGGCGGACAGCGTCAGGCGATCGCGATCGCGCGCGCCGCTTCGTTCAATCCGAAAGTCCTGATCATGGACGAGCCCACCTCGGCGCTCGCCGTGGCGGAGGTCGAAGCCGTGCTCGCGCTGATCAACCGCGTCAAGGCAAAGGGCGTCTCGGTCATCCTGATCACCCACCGTCTCCAGGACCTGTTCCGTGTCTGCGACCGCATTGCCGTGATGTACGAAGGCACCAAGGTCGCCGAGCGCGAAATCGGCAAGACCAACCTGGAAGACCTCGTCAAGCTGATCGTCGGGGAAGGAGCCAAGCAATGACGGCCTATACCGAACGTGCGAAAGGCTCGCCGGCGGCAGACTTCCTTTCGGAAAACGCCCAGGTCCTGTCGATCGCCTTTTTCTTCCTGGCCTGCGTCGTCTTTTTCGCGGCCACGACCGATACCTTCATGACGCTCGGCAACATTCTGAACGTCATCCGCCAGGCAGCGCCGATTCTCATCGTCGCCGTTGCGATGACGCTCGTCATCATCACCGGCGGCATCGACCTCTCTGTCGGCTCGCAGGTCGCCCTGGTCAATGCGGTTGCGGCCATTGTCTTAGCGATGGGCTATCCCTGGCCTCTCGTCGTCGTCGCGATGCTCTTCTTCGGCGCCTTTCTCGGCTTCGTGCAGGGATGGTTCACCGCCTATCAGGGTATTCCGGCCTTCATTGTCACACTTGCCGGCCTGTCGATCCTGCGCGGCTTGGCGCTCTATCTGACGCAAGGGTACTCGATCCCGATCAAGGACGCTCCCGGTTTCTTCATGCTCGGCCGCGGCGAATTGCTGGGCGTTCCGATGCCTGCGCTTATCGCGGTTGCGGTCGCGGTCGCCGGTTATGTCGTCATATCCTCCACCAAATACGGCCGCCAGGTCGTCGCCGTCGGGTCCAACATGGAAGCGGCTCGCCGCGTCGGCATGCCGGCGAAATGGGTGATCGCCTCGGTCTATATGATCGCCGGCGTTGCCTGCGCCCTTGCTGGCCTATTGATCGCCGCGCGCCTCGGCTCCGGCTCTTCGAATGCGGCCGTCGGCTTCGAGCTTCAGGTTATCGCCGCCGTAGTGCTGGGCGGGACATCGCTGATGGGGGGGCGCGGCACGATCCTCGGGACCGTGCTCGGCACGATGACGATTGCGGTCATCGGCAACGGCCTGATCCTCATGCATATCTCGCCGTTCTTCACGCAGATTGTTACCGGCGCGATCATTCTCGTTGCGATCTGGCTCAACACCCGGATCTTCACCGCCAACTTTCGCTTCGGCGGCAAGAGATGACCGTCATGAGCAAGGAACTGTCAGAAGGACATGTGCGGTCCGGCAAGGTGATGACGGTGAACGGCGCGATCGACGCGAATCAACTCGGCATCACACTGATGCACGAGCATATCCTCAACGATTGCCGCTGCTGGTGGAACGCACCGCAAACGAAGGAGCGTCAGTATCTCGCCGAAGGCTTCGTCTGCATGGAGATCCTCGGCGAACTGCGCCAGGACCCCTTCGTTAACAAGCACAACATTACGCTCGACGACGAACCCTTGGCTATCGCCGAATTGCAGGCTTTCGCGACCGCAGGCGGCCGTACAGTCGTCGAACCTACCTGCAATGGCATCGGTCGAAACCCGCGCGCCTTACGGCGGATCTCCAAGGCGACGGGTCTCAATATCGTGATGGGGGCCGGATACTATCTTGCCTCCTCGCATCCGGCCGAGGTCGCCGACATGAGCGTCGACCAGATCGCCGACGGCATCGTCCGCGAGGCCATCGACGGTGTCGACGGCACGGGCGTGAAAATCGGACTGATCGGCGAGATCGGCGTCTCCTCCGATTTCACTCCGGCCGAGGAGAAGTCCCTGCGTGGGGCCGCCCGGGCGCAGGTCCGGACCGGTTTGCCGCTGATGGTGCACCTGCCGGGCTGGTTCCGGCTCGGCCATCGGGTGCTCGATGTCGTCGCCGAGGAAGGGGCGGATCTGCGCCACACCGTGCTTTGTCACATGAACCCGTCCCACGACGATTTCGCCTATCAAAGCGAGCTCGCCGAACGCGGTGCGTTCATCGAATACGACATGATCGGCATGGACTTCTTCTATGCCGATCAACAGGTACAGTGCCCGAGCGACGAAGAGGCAGCACGAGCGATCGCCAGGCTGGTGGACGCTGGCCACATGGACCGCATCCTGCTCTCGCACGATGTGTTCCTGAAGATGATGCTCAGCCACTACGGAGGCAACGGCTATGCCTACGTCCTGCGCCACTTCCTGCCGCGTCTCAAACGACACGGGCTGGAGGACGGCGCGCTCGACAGAATGATGCGGGACAACCCCCGCTCGGTATTCCAAACCGGGGCCTGATATCGGCTCCCAACGCAATTCAAGACAGACGGATAGACCATGACAAAGAAAGTGCTTCTCGTCGGCGAGAGCTGGGTAAGCTCCGCCACCCACTACAAGGGTTTCGACCAGTTCGGCAGCGTGACCTTCCATCTGGGCGCGGAACCGCTCGTCAAGGTGCTCAAGGACAGCGAGTTCGAGCTGACCTACATGACCGCACACGACGCCGTGGACCAGTTCCCCTATGAAATGGCAGGCCTCGACCAGTACGATGCGATCATCCTGTCGGATATCGGCGCCAACTCGCTGTTGCTGCCGCCGGCCGTATGGCTGCACTCGCGCACCGTTCCGAACCGGTTGAAGCTCATCAAGGCTTGGGTCGAAAAGGGCGGAGCGCTGTTGATGGTCGGCGGCTACTTCTCCTTCCAGGGTATCGACGGTAAGGCGCGCTGGCGCCGCACGGCTGTCGAAGACACGCTTCCGGTGACGTGCCTTCCCTATGACGACCGCGTCGAGATTCCCGAGGGCGCGGTTGCCGACGTCGTCAAGCCGGACCATCCGACCATGGCGGGGCTTTCGGGCAGTTGGCCGTTGCTTCTCGGCGTCAATGAAGTGGAGGTTCGCGATGGAGCCGAGGTCGTCGCCCGGCTTCCCGAAGATCAGGGCGGACACCCGCTGCTCGTCCTTGGCGGTTTCGGCAAGGGGCGCACCGCCGCCTGGACGTCCGATATCGGCCCCCACTGGCTGTCGCCGGCATTCTGCGAGTGGGAGGGCTACGGCCGCCTCTGGAAGAACATCCTTGGGTGGATGACGGCAACGGAGCGCTAACCGCAGCGAGGAGCGCGCGCTGAGGAGAGCCTCAGCGCGCGCTCAGGATCGCTTGCAACTGCTCGATCGACGGAAACGCCGAACGGGTTCCGGGACGGCTGACAGTGATGGCGGCGGCGCGCGTTGCATGTTCGATCGCGGTGCGATCGAGGCGAGTGCCACGAAGTGCGGCGGATGCGAGCGCCACCGCCATGAACGTGTCGCCGGCGCCTGTCGTGTCGACGACGTCGCATTCGACGGCGCCGATCCGGACACTGCTTTCGGCGGTGACGAGCATGGCTCCGTCGCCGCCGAAGGTCAGGACGACTTCGCGAACGCCGGCCGCAAGCAGCTTGCGGGCAGCCTCTTCGCCGCTGGTACCGGTCATTGCCTGCGCCTCACCCTGGTTGAGGAAAGCAATGTCAACCAAGGGCCACAGGGTGCTGAAATAGGGACGCAAGGGAGACGGATTGAAGGCGGTGATCATGTGGCGGGCGCGCGCAGCTTCAAGGACACCGCGCGTCGTTTCGTCCGACAGGTTTCCCTGGAGCACAGCAAGGTCGCCGGGAACCGCGTCGGCCAGCGCTGCCACGGCGTCGGCAAGCGTGAGGTTCTGGGCAGAGTCGGTGGTCGTGATGTTGACGTTTTCTCCATCCGGCGTGGTCAGCACGATCGAGAAGTCGGTGGACTTGCCGAGGACCGGCACAAGTCTGCTGACCACCGGTTCGCTTGCCAGATGCTGGCGGATCATGTCGGCGCGAAAGCCGTCGCCGAAGGCTGCGACAAGGCTCGTCGGCAGGCCGGTGCGGGCCATGACAACAGCCTGGTTCGCGCCCTTGCCACCGAGGTCCCGGGACCGCTGGCTACCGTGGATCGATGCGCCCGCGGCCGGCATTTCCGACACGGCGATGGTCTCGTCCACCGTCACATTACCGATTACGTAAGCGTGCATGAACATACCTTCGAAAGGGAGAGAAATGCAGGAAATATCTGACAAGTCCACAAGCGCCATAAGGGAAATATTTGGGACTGACAAGGTTCTGATCGGCATGATCCATTGCCCGGCCTTCCCCGGTGCGCCGCGCTATCGGGGTGCCGATATGTCTGTTATCTACGATGCCTGCATGCGTGACGCCGAGGCGTTGGTCGAGGGTGGCCTGCATGGCCTGATGATCGAAAATCATGGCGACGTGCCGTTCTCCAAGCCGGAAGATATCGGCCACGAAACGGCAGCCTTCATGTCGGTCGTCACCGACCGGATCGCGCGGGCGACAGGTGTGCCGCTCGGCATCAACGTCCTTGCCAATGCGCCGATCCCGGCCTTTGCCACAGCCATTGCGGGCGGCGCCAAGTTCATTCGCGTCAACCAGTGGGCCAACGCCTATGTCGCCAACGAAGGCTTCATGGAGGGGCGGGCCGCAGAAGCGATGCGCTACCGCTCATTGCTGCGTGCCGAGCACATCAAGGTCTTTGCCGACAGCCATGTGAAGCACGGCGCCCACGCCATCGTGGCCGACCGATCGATCCAGGAACTGACGCGCGACCTCGCCTTCTTCGACGCCGACGGTGTGATCGCCACCGGTCAGCGCACCGGCAATACGGCAACCATCGAGGAGATCGAGGAGATCGGCTCGGCGACGCACCTACCGCTTCTGGTCGGCTCGGGCGTGACCAAGGACAACATCGTCGAAATCCTCAAGCGCACCAACGGCGTGATCGTCGCCTCGTCTCTGAAGCAGGGCGGGGTCTGGTGGAACCCGGTCGATATCGAGCGGGTTAAGGCTTTCCGCGCCGCTGCCGAACCCGCGCTGGAGGCGTGACGATGGCGGCTGAAACGCTTTCGGAACAGATCCTGCGGGAAAACGCCACCGTCTTCGAAGCCATGGTGAACCATCGCTTCGTCGAGGACATCGTGATGGGGCGCCTGTCCCCGCAGGTTTTCGAACGCTATCTCGTCTATGAGGGGGCCTTCGTCGAAACCGCGATCTCGATCTTCGCCTTTGCGGCGGCGAAGGCCGAGACGATCGAACAGAAGCGCTGGCTGATTGCCGTTCTGGATGCGCTCGCCAACCAGCAGATCGCCTACTTCGAACGGATTTTTGCCGAACGCAATATCGATCCCGGCGCCTATGATCTCAATGTTGTCGAGGTCGATGCTTTCCGAACGGGTATGCTGGACATCGCCCGCAACGGCGGTTTCCTCGATACCGTCGCTGCCATGTTTGCGGCCGAGTGGATGTACTGGACCTGGTCGAAAAGGGCCGCCCGTTCATCGTTTGCCGATCCACATTTGAAGGAATGGGTCGAAATGCACGCCGATGATGAGTTTGCGGCTCAGGCGAAGTGGCTGAAGCAAGAACTCGACGTTGCCGGCGACGCGCTCGAGGCTTCCGAGCGCAAACGCCTGAGCGCTATCTTCGGGCGAGCGCAGCAACTGGAAATCGCCTTTCATGACGCAGCCTACGTCTGATCAAGGCGACATTTGGGAACGACCATGACCTCTCGCACCACAGTGGACGGCAAGCGCCTGCTCAAGCGTCTTGATGACTTCGCAAAAATCGGCGGGACGCCGGCCGGGGGCGTCAACCGGCAGGCTTTGTCGGTGGAAGATCGGGGCTCCCGCCGGCTGCTAGCGGAACTCGCGCTTGCGCGCGGTTTCCGCGTCTTCCAGGATCCGATGGCAAACCTGTTCATCCGGCGGGAGGGCCTTTTTCCCCAAAGGCCGCCGTTCGTGATCGGCAGCCACCTCGACAGCCAGCCGACCGGCGGGCGCTTTGACGGAGCGCTCGGCACCCTGGCGGCCTTTGAGGTGATGGAAAGTCTCGAAGATGCCGGCATCGAGACTGATTTTCCGCTTGAGGTCGTTGCCTGGACGAACGAGGAAGGAAGCCGCTTTGCCCCCGGCACGATGGGATCGATGGCGTTTGCCGCCGGTGCCATCCCCGAGGCCTGGTCCGATCTTCGCGGCCGCGACGGAGCGTTGTTCGTCGATGAGTTGGAGGCAACACTGAAAGCCCTGCCGGAAGCCGAAATGCGCCCGCTCGGCTTCCCGATCACCGGCTACCTTGAGCTTCATATCGAACAGGGCCCGTCGCTCGAACGGGAGAACATACCGGTTGGCATCGTCTATGGCATCCAGGGCACGCGGTGGCTGGAGGTCAGGATCGATGGGCAGGCAGCGCATGCGGGCACGACGGCGCTCGAATTCCGTCGCGACCCGATGGCCGCGGCCGTTACCGCGCTTGAACCACTGTATAGGAGCGCCATGCCGGGCGACCCGCGCGCACGCTTTACCGTCGGCCGCTTCGCAGTCGAACCAGGTTCGGTGAACTCGATTCCGGGGTCGGTCACGTTCACCGTCGATCTGCGCCACCCGGAGACCAACGCCATCGACGACCTGGAAGAGCGGGTCCGGCAGGCATGTGACAACGCCTCTAAAGCCAACGGTTGCCAGAGCACAACGCGGCAAATCTTCGACATGCCGCCGGCCCTCTTTTCAGACGACCTGCTCGCCTGCCTCGATCGCGCTGCCGCATCGCTCGGACTGAAGACCAAGCGTATGCTCTCCGGCGCCTTCCACGATGCCTTGTTCGTCAGTCGTGTCGCGCCGGCAGCCATGATCTTCGTGCCTTGCCGCGACGGGCTTAGCCACAACGAAGCGGAATATGTCGAGCCCGCGCATTCCATCGAAGGTGCCCGTATGCTGCTTGCCGCGACCCTCGAAGCGTTTGCTGCGAGCGCATAGAGCGCGGCGCGGGTGCGGCTCGCCGCCCCTATAGCCAGCGCAGGCGCGCTTCGGTGTTGCCAGCGGGCATGCACTCTGAAACTGCTGCATCCGGCTGAATGATATTTTTTTCGTCGACGATGGATGAGAAATCGCATCGGCTCCGTATATGCGGGTATGGAATCGAAAAAAGGCGCTTTCGACGTTATTGGGCAGCTGGCCGCGCTGCGGCGCTACGCGCGTTCGCTTGCGCGCAATTCGCCCGACGCAGAAGATCTCGTTCATGATGCCTTGGTGAGAGCCTACGAGCGGCGCTCGACGTTCCGGTCGGGAGCGAACCTTCGAAACTGGCTTTTCGCCATCGTTCGCAACGCCCATATCGACCGCGTACGATCGGCGATGTCGCGCGGCCAGCGTGACAGCCAGACGGCGCAGGAAGCCGTGTCATCCTACCCGGCCCACCAGGAACACAGCGTCCGGCTCGCTCAGGTTCGCGAGGCGTTCATGCTGCTGCCGGAGGAGCAGCGCGAAGCCCTACATCTGGTTGCTGTCGAAGATCTCTCCTACCAGGAGGCCGCCGACATACTCGACATCCCCGTCGGGACCTTGATGTCGCGCGTCTCCCGCGCACGAGCAGCGCTCAGAGATTTCGAAAGCGGACGGAGGAAGCCTAACCATCTGAAGCTTGTCGGAGGCGACAATGACTGACGTCGATACGATTACCGATGGCGATCTCGACGCCTACATCGACAATCAGCTCGACGCGACCGGTCGGCTGCGGGTCGAGACCTGGCTTGCCAGGAATCCGGATGCGGCGGCGCGCGTCATGGCCGACCTCGGCATGCGCACCACGCTCAAACTGGCGATGACGTCGGATGTCGTTGCCGGTCGTCCAGAGACGCGCGAGGCGGCCCGGCGCCTTTCTTCTGGGCTTGCGAATGCGCGCGTTTGGAACGCGCTGCAAAAGGTTGCGGCGGTCGGCTTGATGGTGTCGGTCGGGTGGATTGCCCATTCGGCGGTCGGCCCGAGCGAAGTCAATGCCTCGGCCCATCCGCCGGCTTTCGTGGAGCACGCCATCCGCGCCCATCAGACCTCGGTCGTCAGGGCTGGAATGCCGTCGCAGCCTGAGGTTCAGACCTATGACCGGGACGACATTCGTGCCGCGACCGCCATCGTCATGCCGGAGCTCCCGAAGGGCTGGAACGTCGTCGATGTCCAGGTGTTCCCCTCGGAATTCGGACCCAGCGTCGAGATGAGCGTCAAGACCGACGCGGGCACGGTCATTTCACTTTTCGCCGGCAGGCCCGGTCGTTTCGCGGTCGAACCCGTGAAGGATCTCAACCTTTCCAATGCCGAGGCTGCCTGGTGGCAGGTCGGCGAGGTTGCCTATGCCGTCGTTTCAAGCAAGCCGGGCATCGGCCTCAGCGACGAGGCCGAGCTTCTCAAGAACTCACTTTACTGAGGAAACCTTCATGTATCAGAACCAGAACCGCTTCGGCGGCATGAGTCAGGCTTCGGCCGCCGCCCTCGACGAGGGCCTTCGCCAGCACATGCTGCGCGTCTTCAACTATATGGGCCTCGGCCTCGTCGTGACGGGCCTTGTCGCCTTCATCGTCGGCACCACGCCGGCGCTTTACGTGCCGATCTTCTCCACGCCGCTGAAATGGGTGGTGATGCTGGCGCCGCTCGCCTTCGTCTTCTTCTTTTCCTTTAAGATGCATTCGATGTCGGCATCCTCGGCACAGATGACCTTCTGGGCCTTCTGCGCCGTTATGGGCCTGTCGCTCGCTTCCGTCTTCCTGGTCTTCACCGGCGCCAGCATCGCCCGCACCTTCTTCATCGCCGCCACCATGTTCGGAGCGACGAGCCTCTACGGCTATGTGACGAAACGGGACCTCGCGAAGTTCGGTTCGTTCATGATCATGGGTCTGATCGGCGTGATGATCGCCTCGATCGTCAACATCTTCCTCGGTTCCAGCGCCCTTCAGTTTGCCGTCTCGGTGATCGGCATCGTCGTCTTCGTCGGTCTGACCGCCTGGGACACGCAGAACATCAAGGAGCAGTATGCCGACAACTTCGACCAGGAATCCCAGCAGAAGCTGGCGGTCTTCGGCGCTCTCTCGCTCTACCTGAACTTCGTCAACATCTTCCAGCTGCTGCTGAATTTCACCGGCCAGCGCGAAGAGTAACAGTCGCCGATATCAAGGACATATCTTATGGATCGCAATGATCAGCAGGCCATAGACGGCCTGTTCTCCAAGCTCGCCCAGGCGGAGCGCCAATCCGCTCCGCGCGACGCGGAAGCCGACCGCTTCATTCAAGAGCGGATAGGCCAGCAGCCGGGCGCGCCCTATTACATGGCGCAGACGATCGTCGTACAGGAACAGGCACTGGAGGCGGCTCAACGCCGTATCGAAGAACTGGAAGCGCACACCGCACAAATCCAGCAGCGCGGCGGCTTCTTCTCCTCGATGTTCGGCAGCAACGCTGCTCCTCAGCGCCCGGCGCCACAACAGGCCGGGTATGGCCGTGCGGCCCCGAGCTCGCCATGGGGCAACCAGAGCCAGGCTTACGGCCAGCCGATGCAACAGCGCACCGGCGGCGGCTTCCTCGCGGGCGCCGCGCAGACCGCAATGGGCGTCGCCGGTGGCGTCCTGCTCGGCAATGCGATTGCCGGCATGTTGGGTGGTAACGAGGCCCAGGCCGCTCAACCAGCCGCCCCTGCCCCGGAGCCGGAAGCGCCCGTTGACGACATGGATTTCGGCGGCGACGAAGATATTTGACGCCGCTTTTGGCTTCCGGGGACCATCCCCCTCCCCCGGAAGCCAGCCTTCCCTCAGAGCCAACCCTTTCTCATGATCCCAGCTGCAACAAGCCCACCGCCTGTCCCCCATCCGGTCACGACGACCCGCCACCTTGTCGGTCGCGCAGGGTGGGCGGAGTTCGGCTTGCTGTTTGCCGCCCGCTCCATGGCCTATCCGACAAGGCGGACCACGCGGCATGCCTGACGACGCCGACCCTGACCAACGTTCATCAGACCCCTCAAGCGCGGCTCCGCTGAAGCGGTTTCGCGGTCACCTACTTTGCGCCCGCAACCGTCGACCAGACGGGCGGGCGACGCTTTTTCTTTTCCCATCAACAATAGAAGGATTGGCCTTGCCTTGAGGGCTGGCCTTTAAACCCAATGATGTTCGAATGGATGTCTGATCCGGCCGCCTGGGCGGGTCTCGCCACCCTCATCGTTCTCGAGATCGTGCTCGGTATCGACAACCTCGTCTTCATCGCCATCCTCGCGGACAAGCTTCCAGAGCATCAACGGGAAAGAGCCCGACTGATCGGCCTCGGACTGGCGCTGGGCATGCGTCTCGTCCTGCTTGCCTCGATCGCCTGGATCGTGACGCTGACCACTCCGTTGTTCACAGTGCTCGGCGCTGAGATCTCCGGCCGCGACCTGATCCTTCTGTTCGGCGGCCTGTTCCTTCTGTTCAAGGGGACGATGGAGCTGCACGAGCGCCTCGAGGGCCATGCCGGTCACAAGGAAGGCAAGGTGGAGCATGCGGTCTTCTGGCAGGTCCTCGTGCAGATCGTCGTCCTCGATGCCGTCTTCTCGCTGGACAGCGTCATCACCGCCGTCGGGATGGTTCAGCATCTCTCCGTGATGATGATCGCGGTCATTGTCGCCGTCGGCGTGATGCTGCTTGCGTCCAAACCACTGATGGCCTTCGTGTCGAAACACCCGACCGTCGTCATCCTCTGCCTCGGCTTCCTGATGATGATCGGCTTCTCCTTGATCGTCGAAGGGTTCGGTTTCCATATCCCCAAAGGCTACCTCTATGCGGCAATCGGCTTTTCGGTGCTGATCGAGGCCTTCAACCAGATCGGACGCCGCAACCGCGAACGCTTCATGACGACGGGTGACTTGCGCGAGCGTACGGCAAATGCCGTTCTCTCCCTCCTCGGTCGACGCAAGAGCGAGACGTCGCTCGGCGAAACGGCCGATGTCATCGCGGAGCGGGCGACGGAGGACGAACTGTTCACGCCCAGTTTCGCTGAGCTTCCGCCAGGCTGAGATGAAGCAGTTGCGCCGCCGATTTTGCGCCCGAGAGCGGCTATTCCGCCGGCTCGGGCGTGAAAAACACGTCGGCATGCATGTCTGAGCGGTTCAGGCCGCGCGCAAACGCAACCTCCATTGCCGCATCCACCATCGGCGGCGGGCCGGCGACATAGGCTTTCCATCCGTCGAGGTCAGACAGATCCTCGGCCACTGCCTCCGTCACGAATCCACGGCGGTATCCTGCCGAATCCGCCTCCGACAACACGGCCTGGAAGACGAGATTGGCGTGCCACTCGGCGAGCGCGCGAAAATGATCGACGAGGTAGAGATCACGCTCGCTGCGTGCGCCGAAGTAGAGATGGATCGGCTGCTTCAGGCCGTGGGCAAGGGCGGTTTCGACGATCGATTTGATGGGGGCGAGGCCGGAGCCGCCGGCGATGCACAGGATCGGGCCGGAGTGGTTCTCCCGCAGATAGGAGGATCCCATCGGGTATTCGAGGGTCACCTTGTCCCCGGCCTTCAGAGCGCCGTGCACATATTGCGAGGTCGCTCCGCCGACCACGTGGCGAATGTGGAACTCCACCCGGCCGTCGCCATGCCGGTTGGCCATGGAATAGCTGCGGGCGGGGACCCCGTCGAAACTCACCTGTGCATATTGTCCAGCGACGAAACGAGAGCTGCCCCCATCTTCCGCATCGATGCGCACCAGCTTGATGTCGTGCGTGAGGTCCTCCAGATGCGTAACGATGCCGCTTAGCCGTTGGGGCGTTTGGACGGCATCTTCTTCGCCGCCTCCGAGCCATGCCACGGCGGTGTCCGTTACCGGAAGCGCCCGGCAGGCAAGGATGAGACCGCCGGCTTTCTCCTCATCGGTGAGGGCGAAGGGCGAATGCTGGAGAAGCTCCACCTCGCCTTCGATCAGCCGAGACTTGCAAGCGCCGCACCGCCCGGATCTGCAGCCATGGGGGTAAGGAAGCTTGGCGGCGAGCGCAGCGTCGAGAATGGTCTGGTCGGCGTGCACTTCGAGGTTTGTTCGTGCCGATCGTATGTCTATGCGTTTGACGGTCATATCAAATGTTTCCTCACAGAGTTCGAATTCTCTCGCGGGCCGGTTCCTGACGGCGGCAAGCGAAAATGCCCGCAGGCTGCGGCTTCCAGCGCTGGTAAGGTCAAGGGATATCGGATCACCGCCGACGTTCTCAGTTTCGGAGATTGGAATGCGAGGCGAACCTGGACCGATCGCCTAGTGGGACTCTCGGCGCGACCACATGACGGTGGCGTGGCGCCAGCAAAGAGCACAGCTCAGTCGTGGTCGGCGGCCCCCGCCTGAGTGCCAGCCGCGGGGAATACACAAGACGAAAATCCATATTTGCCAATCTCTTATCGGCAGAACCTGACCATTCGTATCAGGGTGAGCGAAAGAAGTTTCAGGAGGTCTTGACCTTTCCATCGTTGGAAACCGCACCTTCGCGATGAACTGATCGCTGCCGTGGCCGCTCCGGCCGCAAGCGTGAACAAAATGAAGGTGAACGAGAATGAGTAAAAAGGCCGCCGCCCTGTTCCTAGCCGGTATCGCAACCGTTGGAGGGCTTGCGCTTGCCGACGGCGATGGAATGGGAACCTTCGCCAGCGGGCTTCTTGGGCTTGCCTCCTCGACCAGTGCGTCGGAGGCAGTCGCGGCGACCGGAACCACGGGTGCGCCCATGCCCAAGGTTCCGGTCGCCGAGGTCATCACGCGCGAGGTTGCGCCAGCCGTAGAGTTCACGGGCCACTTCGAGGCGGCAAAATCCGTTGAACTGCGTCCGCGTGTCGGCGGCGCCATCGACAGGGTGAGTGTTCCCGAAGGCGCTCTCGTCAAACCGGAACAGGTCCTGTTCCAGATAGATCCGCGACCGTTCCAAGTCGCCCTGGACGCCGCCAAGGCGCGGTTGAAACAGGCGATCGTTCTGCTCGATCACGCCGACATCGCGTTCCAGCGCGCCAAATCCCTGGCTCCGAACGGGACCGTGTCGCGCAAGACCTATGACGATGCCGAGGCAGTGCGGCGCCAACGGCAGGCCGAGGTCGAAATCGCCAAGGCGGCAGTGGCTGCGGCAGAGCTTGATCTCTCCTTCACGCGCGTCGCAGCCCCGATTGGCGGGCGGGTCGATCGTGTCCGGGTGACCGAGGGCAACCTTGTTTCAGGCGGCAATGCGGGTGCCGGCACGCTCCTCACCACCATCGTCTCGACGGACCCGCTCTACGTCTACTTCGACATCGACGAAGCGACGTTTCTCGATTTTGGCGGGCGAGCGCGTCCTGACAAGGGAGAAGGCGGAACCGAGAAGTTGCCGGTCGGGATTGGCCTCATGACGGATGCCGGTTTCCCCCATGCCGGTGTGCTCGACTTCATCAGCAACCAGGTCGAACGCAGCACCGGCACGATCCGGGCCCGCGCGATCGTCCGGAATCCGGATGGACTGCTGGCCCCGGGCCTCTTTGCTCGGGTGAACCTTGTGACGGCCCAGCCAGCCCGCACCGTTCTGATCGACGATCAGGCGATCGGTACCGACCAGGGTCGCCGCTATGTGCTGACGCTGGGCTCGGGGAACAAGGCCGAGTACCGGCCGATCGAACTCGGTCCGATGATCGACGGCTTGCGTGTCGTCGCAAGCGGTCTCAGGCCGGGTGAGAAGATCATTCTCAAGGGTCTCGTGCGCCCTGGTATGGAGGTTGACCCGCAGACGGTTTCGATGGTGTCGGGCGAGGCGGCCGAAGGTGACTTAGCGGCCGCCGCTTCGCAGGAGGCGCGTCGATGAACATTCCACGCTTTTTTGTCGACCGCCCCATCTTTGCGGTCGTTCTCTCCGTATTGATGCTGATCGGCGGTGGCCTGACCCTCCTAAAGCTGCCGCTCAGCGAATATCCCCAGGTGACGCCGCCGACCGTGCAGGTGACCGCAAGCTATCCGGGTGCCAGCCCCGAAGTGATCGCCGAAACGGTGGCGGCTCCGCTGGAGCAGGTGATCAACGGCGTCGAGAACATGCTCTACATGAGCTCGCAGGCCGCAACCGACGGGCGCATGACGCTGACGGTGACCTTTCAGCAGGGCACCGATCCCGACATGGCGCAGATCCAGGTTCAGAACCGGGTTTCGCGCGCGCTTCCGCGTCTGCCGCAGGAAGTTCAGCGCATCGGTGTCGTGACGCAGAAGACCTCGCCCGACATCCTGATGGTCGTGCATCTGGTTTCGCCCGATGACCGCTACGATCCTCTCTACCTATCGAACTTCGCGACGCTGCAGG
This sequence comes from Ensifer sp. Root423, assembly GCF_001426275.1. NCBI lineage: Bacteria > Pseudomonadati > Pseudomonadota > Alphaproteobacteria > Hyphomicrobiales > Rhizobiaceae > Ensifer > Ensifer sp. Root423. The sequence continues at coordinate 438,316 of NZ_LMEG01000023.1, forward strand.
TCCGCGACCAGCTCGCGCGCCTGTCGGGTGTGGGTGACGTGCTCGTCTGGGGAGCCGGCGAATACTCCATGCGGGTCTGGCTCGATCCGGCCAAGGTCGCGGCGCGCGGATTGACCGCTTCCGACGTGGTTGCTGCAATCCAGGAGCAGAACGCTCAGGTGGCCGCCGGCTCCGTCGGCCAGCAACCGGATGCCTCGGCAGCGCTGCAGGTCACGGTCAACACGCTCGGCAGGCTATCCAACGAAGAGCAGTTCGGCGCCATCGTCGTCAAGACCGGCGCCGATGGCCAGGTCACCCGGCTGCGCGACATTGCCCGCATCGAGTTGGGCGCCGACTCCTATGCGCTGCGCAGTCTTCTTGACGGCAAGCCGGCGCTGGCGCTGCAGATCATCCAAAGCCCCGGCGCCAACGCGCTCGACGTGGCGAGCTCCATTCGCGCCACGATGGAAGACCTGCAGAAAGGCTTTCCTGAGGGCATAGAGTATCGCATCGCCTACGATCCCACCGTCTTCGTGAAGGCCTCGCTGGAGGCCGTGGTGATGACGCTACTTGAAGCGATCGTGCTGGTCGTCATCGTGGTCGTGCTTTTTCTTCAGACCTGGCGCGCGTCGATCATCCCGCTGGTTGCCGTGCCGATCTCCTTGGTCGGCACATTCGCGCTGATGTACATGTTCGGCTTTTCGCTCAACACGCTGTCGCTGTTCGGCCTGGTGCTCTCGATCGGGATCGTGGTCGACGACGCGATCGTCGTCGTAGAAAACGTCGAGCGTCACATCGCGCTTGGCGAAACGCCGAAGGAAGCGGCGCGCAAGGCCATGGACGAGGTGACCGGGCCGATCATAGCGATCACGTCCGTGCTCTCGGCCGTGTTCATTCCGTCAGCGTTCCTATCCGGCCTGCAAGGCGAGTTCTATCGTCAGTTCGCCTTGACGATCGCAATCTCGACGATCCTGTCCGCGGTCAACTCCCTCACCCTTTCCCCGGCACTTGCAGGCGTGCTTCTGAAGCCACACCACGGCGAAGTGAAGCGCGATCTCCTGACGCGCGTGATAGACGGCCTGTTCGGCTGGTTCTTCCGGCTCTTCAACCGGTTCTTCGAGCGCGCTTCGAACGCCTATGTCTGGTCCGTGCGCCGCGCCGTCAGGTTCAGCGCACTCGTCCTTCTCGTTTACGCCGGCCTGGTCGCCACGACATGGCTGGGCTTCCAGACCGTGCCGAACGGCTTTGTCCCGGCGCAGGACAAATACTACCTGGTCGGCATCGCCCAATTGCCGACGGGAGCCTCGCTTGACCGGACCGAGGCGGTCGTCAAGAGGATGTCGGAGATAGCCCTCGCGGAACCGGGCGTCGAAAGCGTCGTCGCTTTTCCGGGGCTTTCGGTCAACGGCATGGTCAATATTCCCAATGCCGCTGTCATCTTCACGATGTTGAAGCCCTTCGACGAACGGAAGGATCCCTCCTTGTCCGCATTCGCGATCGCAGGTCGCCTGATGGGTAAGTTCAGCCAGATACCCGACGGTTTTGCCGGCATCTTCCCGCCGCCGCCCGTCCCGGGTCTCGGTACGACCGGCGGTTTCAAGTTCCAGGTCGAGGACAGGGCCGGTCTCGGCTTTGCGGCGCTCGCCGAAGCGCAGGGCGCGATCATGGGCAAGGCGATGCAGACGCCGGAGCTTGCCGGCATGCTTGCAAGCTTTCAGGTGAATGCGCCGCAGGTGCAGGTGGACATCGACCGGGTGAAAGCCAAGTCTCAAGGGGTGCCGCTCAACACCATCTTCGAAACGCTGCAGGTCAACCTCGGTTCTCTCTACGCCAACGATTTCAACCGCTTCGGCCGGACCTATCGCGTGGTGGTCCAGGCAGACGCGCCATTCCGCATGCAGCCGGAAGACATTGGCCGGCTGAAGGTGCGCAACGCGGCGGGCGCGATGATACCTTTGTCGGCGCTGTTGACGGTCAAGCACAGTTCGGGACCGGATCGCGTCATGCATTACAACAGCTTCCCGTCGGCCGATATCAGCGGCGGCCCGGCGCCCGGCTATTCGTTCGGCCAAGCAACCGCAGCCATAGAACGGATTGCGGCGGAGACGCTGCCACCCGGCATGACCTTCGAATGGACGGATCTCGCCTATCAGGAAAAGCAGGCCGGAAACACGGCGATGTACATTTTCCCTCTGTCTGTCCTGCTGGCGTTTCTCATTCTCGCCGCCCAGTACAACAGCTGGTCTTTGCCGTTCGCCGTGTTGCTGATCGCGCCTATGGCGCTGCTTTCCGCAATCGCAGGCGTCTGGTTTACGGGCGGAGACAACAACATCTTCACGCAGATTGGCTTTGTTGTTCTCGTGGGGCTCGCGGCCAAGAATGCGATCCTGATCGTCGAGTTCGCGCGAGCGAAAGAGGATGAAGGCGCCGACCCTCTGTCCGCCGTGCTCGAGGCGGCCCGCCTTCGGCTCAGACCGATCCTGATGACGTCGCTTGCCTTTATCGCAGGCGTCGTTCCGCTGGTGATTGCAACAGGTGCAGGCGCAGAGATGCGCCACGTCATGGGCATCGCCGTCTTTGCCGGCATGCTCGGCGTTACCTTGTTCGGCCTCGTATTGACACCGGTGTTCTATGTCCTGGTGCGGAAGTTGGCGATCCGGCGGGAAAAAGGCCGAATCCCTGAAGGGGCGTCGCTGGCACAGCGAGCCTAAACCAACCATAACCATCGCACGCGGTCATGTCGGGAAGCCAGATGGCCACGTGCGATGCCTCCCGTCCGAAGGCAAATCCGATCGGCCTGGCGAACTGAGCGCAAGTGCAAATAGTCGTCAGGTTTGCCGGCTAGGGCGCACCTGGTTTCCAGTCGCAAACCGCAGGGCTCACGCAAACGTGCAAGGACGTGACCGGCAAAGGATTGCATCGGGTCGAAACCCTGCTAACACCCGGCTCCTCAAGCACCGCGTTGGAAGATCAGCAAGCGGTCGACGTCGGAATTTCGAGTGGGCGCTGCTTTGCCTGGCGCTCTTCGTTGATCCCGACCGAGCTGTCTCCCATATGCGACGAGCCCGGCCTCTCCTCCCGGCGGGCTCGACAACAACGACCCAGGAAGAATAAAAATGAACAATAATGGACGCCTATCGGGCAACTCCTTCGCTGCGCATAACCTGCGCGATCGCCTGGCGGCCGACGGTCTAGCCTATCTTGTCGCGCTGATGCCCGTATTCCTGTTGCTCTGCTAAGCTCGACTGCCGCGTTTCAGGACGCCTGTCGTGGACGCGCTCCGTTCGCGGCCTCAAAGCCACCTTCGGCGCAAGAAAGATCCCCATTCGGCTTCAATTCTCAGCTTTCGGAGGCGATCGCCGCTTGTGACGTGCGCGGCGTAGGAATTGGTAAAGGTGACGAGCAGGATGCGCGCCATCTTCGGATCCCCTTCGGTTCGCTCAAGTTTGTCGGCGATCTCTCGGTAGAGAGCTTCGCTCGACGTGGGCTCGGCGATACGCCGTTCCGCCATCTCTAGCATCCGTTCGACAAAGGCGAGATCGATCACATAGGCCGGCATCGATTTTCCGATCATGATGATGCCCCGCTGCCTGCAGAAGAGGTCCGGCATGGTGTCTCGTGCGTTGGAACGCACGGGCGGTCCGTCTGAGAGAAGGTGGGAGTCCGGGGCGTGTCCTGTCCTGTTCGGAAAAGTATCATGCTCCATCTCCTTCTCACGCTATAGGCCCGGAAAGGATCGGGCCGAACGATATCCCTATGGGAGCCCAACCGCCAAAGGCGCGAAGAGTTCCAAGGGAAAATCAATCTTTGCGATCAAAGGCCGCCTTCGCGCGACGACGCCAAACGCATGGAACGGAGCGCGTGAGGCTACCGGCGCGTTTCTAAGGTCAATGCGAACCGCTCGAGCCCAGATGCTCGAACAGGTCTCGCGCCGGCGGGGACAGTTCCTCTTCCGCGCGCACGCATACGGACAGCCGCCGCGTCGCCCAGTCATCAGCAAGGCGCACGAACGCGGTCTTGGCAGATCTGCCGCCGCGCCGTGCCGCCGTCTCCGGCATGATGGCAAGGCCGACACCCGCCGAAACCATGTGACACATGCCTTCGAAGCTACGCATGCGCGAGCGCATCTTCAGCGTCAGCCCCAATCTCCGAGCTTGTGCATCGATATGGCTCTGCAATGCGCCATCTGCCAAGCCGACGAAAGGCTGGTCCGCAATGTCGGCGAAGAGTGCTCGCCTGCGTGCCGCGAATACGTGATCGCGTGGGATGACGACGACGAGCCGGTCGACGGCAAAGGGACGCAGTTGCAGGCCGCCAGTATCGACCGCGTCCGAAAGAATGCCGATCTCCACGAGGTCGGCGGCGACGGCTCTCGCAATCTCGATGCTTTGCCGTTCCTTCAGATCGACGTCGATCCGCGGATGCGCCGTCATCCAGGCGCCGAGCCGCTGTGGCAGAAACTCTGTGAGTGCGGCCGTGTTCACCGCAAGCCGGATTGTTGCTCGAAGGCCATCGGCGTGTTCACCAAGCTCGCCGCGCATCCGCGCCATCTGGCGCAGGATCAGCCGGGCGTGATGCGCGAGCGCTTCTCCGGCCGGTGTCGGCTGCACCCCGCGGCGACCACGTTCGAGCAGTTTGACTTTGCCGATCATCTCCAGGTCGCGCAGACGTTCACTTGCCGCCGGCAACGAAAGCCCGGCATCCGCAGCACCATGGGTCATGCTGCCGGCATCCACCACGGCAAGAAACAGACGAAGGTCGATAAGATCGAAACGCATGCAAAGGAGGCTAACGGAAAAACAGCCTTCGGACCAGCCGAAGTCTGACTGCGGATGATCCGCATTGTGCCCATGCGGGTATACGCTATGCCGATGGCATGCTCGATCTTGCTCCGTCCCTCGTCGTTGCGATTGCCGCAACTTTCTTCGCCGCCGGCATCCTCAAGGGCGTCACCGGCATGGGATTGCCGACCCTGGCGATGGGCGTGCTCGGTACGCTCATCTCTCCACTTGCGGCCGCCAGCCTGTTGATTGCCCCGTCCTTCGTGACAAATGTCTGGCAGCTTCTCGCGGGCCCGAGCTTCGGCGCGCTTGCGCTCCGGCTTTGGCCGATGATGCTGGCGGTCGTTCTTGGCACGCTCAGCGGTTCTTCGGTGCTTGCCGGTGGCAGCACCGCGCTCACGACGGGCGCACTTGGTGCGGCCCTCTTTCTCTACGCCGCCTTCACGCTCTTTGCGCGCCAGCTTCGCGTTCCGGCGAAGTGGGAGCCGTGGCTGTCTCCCGTGGTCGGCGCGGCAACCGGGATCGTCACGGGCGCAACCGGCGTCTTCGTCATCCCGGCCGTGCCCTATCTGCAGGCGCTAGGTCTTGAACGGGACGAACTGGTGCAGGCGCTCGGCCTCTCCTTCACCGTCTCCACAGTCGCCCTCACCGCCGGGCTCGTCTGGCGGGGCGCTTTCGAGGCCGACAATCTGCTCTTCTCCGGCCTCGCGATTGCGCCGTCGCTCGCTGGCATGTGGGCGGGGCAAGTCGTTCGCAACCGTGTCGACCCGCCCGTATTCCGGCGCTGGTTCCTCATCAGTCTGCTCGTCCTCGGCGCCGAAATGCTTGCGCGGCCGCTTCTGTAAAGGCGATTGCCTATCTAGTGGGGCGGCGAACTGTCGTGACGAGATGCTGGCGCCGTACCATACACGATGCCGGTCGGCCGGCTGACGTTCTCAAGAACTTTGTTAAGGAACATCGATCAATATATTGAAGAAACTATGTTTTAATGCCGACACCGGCGGAATTCAGGCCGGCACGACCTTCAGCGCGATGACGCCGCCGGCGATCACCAGCATTGCGGTTGCCCGCGAGACTGTGATGGTTTCTCCGAAGAGCAGCACACCGCAGAGCACGGAACCGACGGCGCCGATGCCGGTCCAGACCGCGTAGGCTGTTCCGAGCGGCAAGGTCTTGAGCGCCTGAGTGAGCAGGGACAGAAAGATCACCAAGGCAACGATCGAGACCAGCGTCCAGGACAGGCGGCTGTAACCGTTCGAGAACTTGGTGCTGACGGCCCAGGCGACGTCTGCAACGCCGGATAGAACGAGGTAGATCCAGGCAAGCGATGTGGATGACATGGCAATTCTCCGGCGTTCGGCAGATCGCGATCGGTTGCGGCTTCAGACGAGTTTAATAACGGCGACACCGGCCAACAGCAGCACCACGCCGCCCAGGCGTAGCCCCGACACGGACCTCTGCGGCAGACGGAACCAGCCATAGCGATCGACGAAGACGCTTGCGACCTGCTGGCCGGCCACGGTGAGACCAACCGCCGCGGCCGCACCAATCGCTGGGATTGCGGTAAAGACCGTGGTGACATAGGTCGCTCCGGCGAAACCACCGAGCCAACCCCACCAGGGCATCGTCTGCACGCCGGTGATGTTGGGACGGGATGTCTTTTGCCCGGCGAGCACCAGAAGCATCACCGCGGCCATGGCGAGCGTGGCGACGAGAAACGAGATCGCACCCACCGCGAACGGCGCACCCCCGAGATCATGGCGCAGGAGCGCATTGACGGCGCCCTGGACCGGGAGCACGGCCCCTGCCATCAGCGCAAGGGCAATCCAGCCAAGCCGGTCGGCTTTAACATTGTCTTTTCCGCCTTGCCCGAACACCACCATAGCAACCCCGAGGAGCACGACGAGCGTGCCAACGGCGGCCCCGACCCGCAGTCCCGTCGGCGGAACGCCCAGCAGGCCGAAACTATCGAGCGTCAGGGAGGCCAGCATCTGTCCGGCGATGAACAATCCGACGGAAACGACGGCGCCAAGGCGGGGGAAGAGAACGATGGTCGAGACGACATAGACGGCTGAGGCGGTGCCTCCGACGAGATGCCACCACTTGACCGCGGGGATTGCACCAAGCGCGGCGATTGTTCCCGTCAGGAGGGTGACGAGAAGCAGCAGACCGGTACCAATCGCGAGCTGAAGTGTGGTCGCCGCAAAAGGCGATCCGACAGCTTTGGAAAGTTGTGCGTTGGCACCCGCCTGGACAGCGAGCAGACCACCCGCAAACAAGGCCAATGGGACGAACAGGGTCTCCATGAAGGGACCTCCTTGACGAGAGTGAGTTGAAAATGGAGGAAGGGTTGGTCAGGTGGACGCGCTCTGGTGCGCCCGGACCTGAGGAAGGTGCGGGACGGTCGAGTGATCACTCGTCTCAGGCACCAGATCGCTGAAGAATGGGATCATCTTGCGTCGCTCCACCGATCGGCCCATCCGATCGTGACACCATCTTTAGACGGTGCTCGGTTGCAGAGCGATCTGTCGTTTCGCCTACTGCCTCTGCATATTTGCACAGCCGCTTCAATGACGGTACCACAGCGAATAAGGCGTTTGACCGTGGAGCTTGATTGCGCAGAGCGATTGACAATACGCGGTGATAGCGGTGCAAATTCGCTCATCCGATGAACAACCTGTCTTAGGTTTGCCCAATCATGCACAGCCATCACCGTATCGACTGGGAAGACCTCCGCTTCGTTCTGGCAGTCGCAGAGGCGAACTCCCTTGCTGCTGCTGCCCGGGCGCTTGGCGTCAATCACACAACAGTGTTAAGGCGTGTCGGGTCGTTCGAACAGAAGCTCGGGGTCCGGCTGTTTGACCGCCTCCCGTCCGGCTACATGCTCACCGCCGGCGGCGAGGAGCTGCTAGCCGTGGCCCGGCAGATGGCTGAAACGGTCACGGAGCTCGAGCGCCGCTTGACGGGTCAGGATCTGCGGCTCGAGGGTAGCCTGCGGATTACCACCACGGATACGCTGATGGCGTCCATCCTGCCGTCGATCCTGGCGGATTTCCGTCAACGCCATCCCGGCGTCCTGCTCGAGGTCAGCACCTCGAATGCGCTCGCAAACCTCTCGCATCGCGACGCGGACGTTGCCATCCGCCCCGCGGTCGATTCACCGGATGCATTGGTCGGTCGCCGGATCGCGAAGGTCGCTTTCGCCGTCTATGCGGCGCCGTCCTATCTCGACGTGCGGGAGCTGACAGCCGCCACGCTGGACATTGCACGGGAGCACTGGATCGGGCTTGGCGACGCGCTTGCGTCCACGAGCGTGGCACGATGGATGCGCGCGACGCTCGTGGCACCCGCGGTCTTGCGTTGCGATTCGCTGGTCACGGCCCGCGAGGCGGCAAAGGCCGGCATCGGTCTTGCGGCCCTGCCCTGTTATCTCGGAGACACGACGCCCGGTCTCATCCGCATCGGCCCACCGGTCGCCGATATGACGAGAGAGCTTTGGCTTCTCACACACGAGGATCTGCGGCGCACGGCCCGCGTCAGCGCCTTCACCGAATTTGTTCGCCAGGCGCTCGCGAAACATCGGCCGCTCCTCGAAGGCAACAAGCCCTCAACTTAGAAGTTCCCCCGGGAACGGCCAATGCGGACGGAGCGCTTAAGATCGCTTTAAATCCAGGTGATCAGGGACACGTCAGATGCCAAGCTCAGTTTGCGAAACCTATCCCGGAATATGCGAAAAAAGCCGCCTGAAGTATCCGCGGCCACCCCGCCTCCTGCGTGCTGCCAACCAGAACCTCCGAGGTGCGCCACGGCCGATATCGTTCGCGCCGGTAGCCATTTCACTGACCGTTGAAAGCGAAAGCGCTTCGGCAATCCGGATCGGATCGGCTATCTCGATGCTGGGATTGGTCGTTCTTGCCGCGTACGCCGGGACGACGGCCGTTGCAGGCATTCTTGCCGGCGGATTCGATGGACTGTTGATCGAGGCGTCGTCGAACCTCTGGTGAGTTCGGCACTGGGCGACCCGTCGCCTCAGGCCGTCAGAAGCGATTGACCGCATTGCGGTTCGTCAACGTTCCCGTTGCAAAAGCAAGGCTTGCCGCGGCGACAAGCGTGTCGCTGTAGGCGGTCGCCTTTGCGACTTTCGCCTGGAGCAACGCCGTCTGCGCGATGCTGACATCGGTGATCGTGCCCAGGCCCTGCTTGTAGTAGTCGACCGCAGCATCGTAGGTCGTCTGAGCGGCCGTCGTCAGCTCGCTTGCGGCCGCATAGCCGGCCAGGCTGGTGCGCAGCAGATCATAGGCGACGACGACTTCCCGCGCCGCACTGTTTTGCAACTGCGCCATCTCCTGCTCGGCAGCGCCGACCTGCGCCATCGCCGACTGCAACCGCGCGTCGCGCAGCCCGCCATCGTAAATCGGGAAGCTCAGGCCGATCATCAGGTTGGCGTTCGGCTGGTTGACGCGGATCGTCGAGCGCTGGTCGAAACGGGTGTCTTCGACGCTGAGCGAGCCGATATTGCGGTTCACGTTGCCCACCAGCGCGACCTTCGGCATGAACTCCGCGCGGGCGGCCGCAATACCGTTCTTGTCGGCCTGCAGGCGGGCAAAAGCCGCCTGCACATCCGGGCGACGCTGGAGCGATGTCGCAATCAGCCGGTTGAGGTCCTCGGGCACAGCCTTCGGCAGAGCACGATTGCTGCCGTCGGCGATTCGGATCTCGAGCGTTGGCGAGACCCCGACCGCTTCGAGAAGCGTCATATAGGCATTGCGCTCGTGCCCTTGCGATTGGGTCAGGTTGAAGCGCGCCTGCGCCACTTGCTGGTTTGCCTGCGCGACTTCGATCGATGTGGCGATGCCGCGACCCATGCGCGCCTTGGCGGCTGCCTGGACAAGCTCGGCATTCTGCACCGTCTGGCGGGCGATCTTCAGCTGAACACGCGCCGCCGTCAGGACGAAATAGGCGTTGGAAACATCGAAGATCAGCTTCTGGTGCGTACCGTTGAAGGTCACGTTTGCAGCAAACGCCAATTGCGTTGCCGCCTCTCTCCCCGCATCCCGCCCGCCGAAATCGAGAAGCAGCCACTTGACCGTAAGGGATGGAATGAACTGCGCGCCAGTTGTCGTCAGCGTGCCCGGGGCGATCGGTATGGGACCGCCGATGCCGGGCGCAGTCGCCGACGTCTGCTCAAGACCGGCGAGTACATCGGCCGTCAGGAGAGGCAGGTACACCGCTTCGGTGATGCCGACGGCAATCGCCGCCTGCCGGGCGCGCTGCCAGGCGGCACGCGTGATCGGATTGGTTCGCTGGGCAATATCGACCAGTTCCGGCAAGCTGTAATCGTGTTTCGGATCGATCGACGGCGTCGCGATCGTAATCGGGATCTCAGGGTTCGGCGCGAGAGAGAAATCCGGCGCGCCGGCACTCACCTTCGAGGCGTCCTTGGTGCCCGCTCCCGAAACGGCCGGCCGGTCGGCGCTCGGTGGCGCCAGATCATCGAGTGCCGCGGACGTGCAGGCTGCCGGGATCGACAATGCGCCAAGGAGAAGAGAGCCTTGGGCAGCACGGCACATGCTTCGGCAAAGGGCGATCACCCCTACCGAAACCCACCTCGCCCCCGCAGAAACCATCATTCCAAGGCATCCCCCGCTGCCAGCCGCCGAACCACAGTCTCGATCTTCTCGTAGAGTGCAAGCCTCCAGGCGAGCTCGTCGCGAATTCGCCGGGGAAAACCTCCGGCATGCATGCTTGCCTTCCGGGCGCGGGCGAGACGCGCTTTCAGCCGCCGAAGCGCCAGGGCCAGATCCGCACTGGGCTTCGGCCGGTGCCATGCCTCTAATCCCTCGGCCTGATCGTTCAGCCATTGCGCCACCGCGTGTTCATAGCCGAGAACCGCGCGCTTCAGCGGCGCCGGCGCGCCCCGCAACGGACCGAAGGCCCGGTCGTGTTCGCGCAATTCGACGATGGGGGCGGCCAGTTCCTGCAGGCTGAGGGCAATGCGCTCCGTCGTCCGGGCATCGATGTCTCCCCGTCGCACGTTTGCAGGCTCGAAACGTAGCAGTTCACTCTGGCGCAATGCGCCAGAGACACCGCTGATCAGGTCGGCATAGTCGCCGGTGGGGCCGCCGCGACGCGCTAACAGATCGGCAAGCGTGGCACCGCTCGTGGCAAGGCTCTTGCGTATTCCCTGCCCGATGCCGACCGGCCAGATCGTCGAGAAAACGACCGAAACGACGATGTTGCCGAAGACGATGCCGATGATGCGATCCCGCGCCTCGTTGAGATCCAGACTCGGGCCGAAGCCGTGCAGCACGACGAGAAAAAAGCAGAGCGCCATCTGCCAGCCGATATAGGAAATGCGCTCCGAGCCGACGGAGATCCATGCCGCAATGAGGCTGACCGCACCGACAAGAAAGGCGAGCTGGCCGATATCCGTCATGTGCGGCACGAGCCAGATCGTCGAGCCAATCGCCACGGCGCCGCCAAGGAGGCAGCCCGTCAGCCGCAGTGCCAGCTTGTGCATGGTCTCGCCCGTCGTTCCAAGCGCTACCATGAAACAGGTGATCAGGGCGGTGTGGATCGCAAACCAATCGAGGGCCGTGTAGGTGATGTAGGTGATCATCACCGCAAGCAGAGCCTTCAGCGCGAACTGCGTGTAGAGCGGATTGCTGAAAGCATCCGGCAGAAAGAACCCTTCCTTATGCGCATCTGACACCGGCCCGGGCGGGTCTGCCCCCGATAAGATATCGACGATCCTTTCGACCTGATGCGCCGGGAGGGCATCACCGGCTTCAAAGGCGCGAAAATCGGGTGAGCTTAGCAGCGTCTGTTCCGGCGGCTTCCGCCTGCGGATCGCTTCGGCAATGCGGCGAAGAACCTCCGGCGCCGCAGCGTTTTCCCGCGGCCTTCGTTCATCAAGCGATAGGGCGAGTGCCAGCGTCAGCAAATCATAGGACGCGTCCGTCGCCGCCTGCATGCGCGGCACGTCGTGCTTGTCCATCAACGCCAGAAGCTTTGAGAACCCGGCATATTTCTTGAGCTCGCCATTGCCTTCGGCCAGCAACGTCGCAGCCACGCGTTTCGCCGCGTGGTCTCCACTGGACAGGAGCTGGCCCGCCACCTCCAACCGCTCGGCGATCGCCGAGCGTAGCCGTCGCGCCGGGCTGTGGCCGGTGATGAGATGGATCGCGATCAGGTAGACCACCGGGAAGAACACGACCACCCACATCCAAGCGAGCCCTCGGATCAGCAGTTCCGGGATCGGCACGATATCGTAGAGCGTCATGACGAAGGCAAAGACCATGGCGACCGTACCGATCGGCGGCCCGGCACGGCTTGCCTGCGTCAGGTACATGCCGCCGAAGGTAAAAAAGGCGACAAGTGCCAGGCGCAGTGCCGGTTCGTCCGCCACCACCATCAGGCAGACGATGGCCAGCAGAATTCCGATCGTCGCCCCGACAAGCAAGCCGATGGCGATCAGGATGCCGGAGCCGGCATCAGCTCTGAACGCGAAGAAGACGAGATAACAGGAGATCGCCGCTTCGGGGACCCGCAGCGCCATCGCCGTTACAGCAACCAGCGTGGTGGCCAGCGCCATGCGCAGGGAAAGGTCCAGCCGGCCCGGATAGGGTTGCAATTCGTCCCAGAGGATCGACGTGTAGCGGACGCTACTTCGCGGCTGGAACAGCATCGGCGTCGTTATGCGCGGGCCCGATGACGACGACGGCGGAGGCGCCGACGCGCATCAGGTCCTCCGGCGGATTTTCAAGCCGCACATGCACGGGAAAGCGCTTGGCGACCCTCACCCAATTCAGCGAGTTGGAAACGATCGGTATGCCGAGGATCGTGGCGGAGTCTTCCGAACGCACGCCCCAGCCGACACCCTCGACCGTGCCGGAAATACGGCGCTCCGGATCCGCCATCACGAAGACATCGGCGCGGCTGCCGATGGCGATCGCCTTGAGATCTGTTTCGCGGAAGAAAGCGACGGTTTCCCATTCGGCGGTATCGATCAGAGTGAACAGCGTTTCGGCGGGAACCACGACCTTGCCGACCGTCGTGCGCAAGCCGACGATCTTGCCGTCGAAGGGCGCCCGCACGACGGTGTTCTCCAGGTCCCGCTCGGTAAGTGCTACCGTCGCGCGTGCGACATCCGCCTGGGCTTTACGGGTGTCGAGGGTACCGATCACCCGGTTGGCTCCGTGGGCCGACTGCAACGCCTGAGCAAGGCTGACTTCGGCGTCTTTGACGGCGGTTCGCGCCTCGTCAACTTGCTGCGCCGTCACGAAGCGCTTCGGCAAGAGCGGCTCCAGCCGTTCCTGTGTCTGGCGCGCAAGCAAGACATTGTTCTGAGCACGGGCAATCTGCCGGTCCGCAACGTCGGCATTGGCGCGCTCGAGATCGAGATTGCGCTCTCCCTGCGCCACTTCCGACTGCGTCGCCTTCAGTTCGGCCTGCGCCTGTTCGAGACGCAGGCGATAGGGTTCCGGATCGAGGCGGAAGAGCACGTCGCCCTTCTTCACGCTCGCATTGTTACGCACCTCGACGGAGATTATCCGGCCCGGGACGCTCGCGGCGATCGCAACCGTCGGCGCATCGATTTCAGCGACGTCCGTGCGCGGGCTGCGATCGACCTGCCAGAAGGTAAAATAGACTGCAACGGCCGCACTGGCGATGATGAGCGGGCCGAGAGTGCGTGCAACTGCACGCCGGAAGACGTCACCGGCACTCAATGCGGCGCTCCGCCAAAGGCCAGAAACCAGTAGACGATGCTGGTGGTGAGCGCGAGCGAAAGGTAGACGAGAAGCGGCACGGGCAGGTGTTCGTCGATACCGGCGTGGACGAGGATCAGCCTTGCGACAACCGTGGTGACGATACCAAGCCCGGCACAAAGCAGCCAGGCTGGAAAGTAGGACCCAAACACCACGATCGAAGGGGCAAGCGGATCCCGGGCACACCCCGCGGCCGTCAGCATCCCCACCGATAAAAGTGCGCGCCCGATCGTCCACCGCCGGCGGCCGGCACGCATGCTAAGTCGAACCACACCATCCCCCGTGTCATGGCCATTGTCATGCAATTGCCGATACTGGTGAATTACGCGAGCCGATTCAACCATTCATGGACCTGCATCACCAGGGTTCGAGAAACGACCGGTCGTTGAGGGGCTGGTGATCTGTCGTTCTTGGGACGGACGGCCTCGCCCCATGTAGAGGCAATCAAGGGTCGGGCTAGTTGTCGGCGCGCTCCGCCAGGCGCCGCAGCCCGGGAATGTCCTTCAGCGTCAGCTTCTGCCGTCCGCCGACGACCAGACCCTGCCCCTCCCAGGCGCTGAGGATGCGCGAAACCGTGTGCAGCGTTGTCCCGGTCATCTCGGCGATATCCTGGCGTGAGATCGGAAAGTCGATGCGGATGCCGCCGCTTTCGGGTTTACCAGCCTGTTCGGCGAGCCGGAGCACCGTGTGCGCGACGCGGCGCTCGACCTCTTCGGTCGACATCTCGCGGATACGGGTATGCGCCTCGTCGAGCCGCTGGCCGATGGTGTGGAGGGCATTGACCGCAAGGTGAGGATTTTTCTCGACGAAGATGTTCCAGAGCTCCGTCGGCCAGGCGAGAACCAGGCTTTCGGTCGCCGCCGTTGCGGTGCCCGGATAGTCGCTGCGCTGGAGCGCTCGGGCAAAACCGAAGAGATCGCCGGGATTGACGACCCGCACGATGATCTGCTGCCCGTCCTTGGTGACCTGGGTCACCTTCAGCCGGCCATTCAGCAGCAGGAAGAAGAAATCGGCCGTCGCCCCCTGTTCGAACACGGCTTCGTTCTGCGGCACGCGCCGCACCGTGGCGCGCGTCAGCAGCGTGTCCAGTTCCGGGTCGCTCATCTTCTGAAACAGGGGAAGCGATTTGACGAGTGTGCGATCGAGTGCAGCCACGTTGGCCCTATATCCTGCCGATTTGAAATTGCCTTTGCTCTAGCATAGTGCCGGGTCCTGCAAAAGGACCCGGCATTTATGCCCGAGCGACGGTTTTCCCAGCAATTTCATCGGCCGTCTCATCTCAGCCCGCACCGTGGAGCCGCCGTTCAAAGGTATAGAGGTAGCCCGAATACCAGCGGCCGTCGCGCACGAGCCGGAAACCGAGATTATCGGGCGGCACGCCGACGGCGCAGCCGCCGCTTTTCGGATCCCGGATGAAGAAGCTCATCGACGCCCGGTGCTTGCCGTTGACGACAAAGATGCCGCAAGCGGGAGCCTCCTTCAGCACCTCGCCGTCGTCGCCGAGGGTGACGCGGCGGTGGCAGGTCTCGGTCCATTCCCAGACATTGCCGTCGAGATCGGCAACCCCATACTCGTTCTCACCGAAGGCGCCCGTGGGCAGAGGCATCGGGTTCTTCGCCCTCTGCCGGCTGGATTCGCGCTCGTAGTCCGCAAGCCAGCGCAGCGCCGGATTGTCCTTGGTGCCGTCGATCCCCAGCGCATCGTCGGGGAATTTGGACCCGGCGGCAAACGCCCATTGCTGGTCGGTCGGAAGGCGCCAGACCTCGCCGGTCTTCTTGGTCAGCCATGCCGCATAGTCGGTCGCGTCCGTGTAGTTGACCCCGGTCATCGGCACACCCGACAGGCCGGCGCCATGGCCGCCCTCCGGCTGCTGGCAGCCGCCATCGGCGACGCAGCGCTCGTAGTCGTCGCGCGTCACCTGATACTTCATGATCTCGAGCGGCTGCTTGATAGCTGCCACCACGATCGGCGCGTCGACGGCAAAACCGTTCTTCAGGAAGTGTCCCTCCGCCCGATAGCTCATCTGTCGCGGCGCGATCGTCACGGTCACCGGCGGCCTGATCGACGGATCGATGCCGTCCTTGAGATCGTCGAACAGCCCCACCTTCGCCGAAAGTACGCCGCCGATTGCCGCCAAAAGGACGACCGGTGCTGCTAGCGAGAGGAGCGAAACCGCAGTTTTCTTGGTGGTGGGCATGGAAGGTCTCCGGGGGAAGTGGCACGCGCCGGCAAGCGCGTGCCTTTGTTCGCGCGTGGGGTCGCTGTGAGCGCGGCCCCACGATCATCCGCTGTCACCCGGCTACATCGACGCCGGCTTGACGACCGATGTCATCAGGTCGTCGTTCCATTCGCCGGTCACCTTGAAGTGGCCGGCGGCACCCAGCTCGAACGCCTCGATCAGGTTGTGGTTGACGTAGGCGTACACACCCGGCTGGCGGAAGGTGTAGAAGGCAGCGCCGGCGGTTCCGCCCGGAATGAGCCAGGTTTCCTGGTCGAGATCCGGCGGGTTGCGGAACTTGCCGGTCGCCCAGACATAGTCACCATGCCCGCCGATCAGGTGCGGCCGCGTATCGCGGTTGGCCTGCGAATGGACGACGAGCACACGCTCGCCCACGGCCGCAGTCAAAGCATGGTCGCCGGTCAGCGCGCCGACCGCACCGTTGAAGACGATGTGGGTCGGGGTCAGCGTGCGCATCGCCTTGACAGCATCTTCATAGGCTTCGCCGGGGGTTTCGTACTTCTTGTAGTTCCCGGCCTCGTCCTTCGGCACGTAGAAGTCCTGCTCGCCGACATAGTAGATCTTGTCGTACGTCAGCGGCTGGCCCTTCTCGTCCTTCAGTCCGTCGCGCGGCAGCACCATGATGGCGCCGTTCATGCCCGATGTGACGTGCCAGGGCACCATGCCCTCCGGCGCGCAATGGTAGACGAAGACTCCGGGCTTGGTCGCCTTGAAACGAAGCGTGGTTTCCTCGCCCGGGTTCACTTGGGTCAGCGCCCCGCCGCCGAGCGCACCGGTTGCGGCGTGAAAGTCGATGTTGTGCAGCAACGTGTTGGTGTCAGGGTTGATCAGCCGCAGTTCGACATAGTCGTTCTCATGCACCACCATCAGCGGACCAGGCACCGAACCGTTGAAGGTCATCGCGTGGATCTCGGTGCCCTCGCGGTCGATCACCAGCTTCTTTTCCTCGATCGTCATGGTGAACTCGACGACGCGCGGTCCGGTCTTGGCGACCTGGTCATGGGCGTGCACGAAAGGCGGCTTGACGAGGTCGACCTTCACGCGAGGCAGGGTCGAGATATCGACGGGGGCAGCACCGGCTGCCGCGGCAGCGCCAGCGGCATGCGCCTGAGCGGTGTGGAGAAGCGGCGCAACCGCGCCCGCCAGGGCAGCGCCGGCAAGCATCGTCCGGCGGGTCATCTGAAGTTGTTCAGTCATCTTGCTCTCCTTCGGCGCGTTCCAGCGGCCGGGATTGGCCTTCTGCGAAACGCACCTGTATTCAACGAGTTAGGGTGGGCGGCGCCGACTTGGGCGGCCTCACCTCCGGTCTCGACCACCGGTCCCCCAGCAGTCACTAGAGAAGTAGAACCACAGACGAATCTCGTCTTTGTCTTGGAACAAATCGTTGGGAGGAGATCGCTTTTCTTTACGCCTTGCGACGTCGGTGGTCCGACCGGGCAGCGATACTTGCGTTTTCGCAAAGAGGGCCTTCGAACCCATTGATAGATCAAGCCTCATCCGCAAGTCCGCAAGGACGCACGACGAGGACCACGACCATGTTGGACAGATTGATAAGACCGAAACCGAGCGGCGGCATTCCGCGCGGACTCTCGACCACCGGCCCGGTGCTCTTCTCCTATGGCTTTCGGCCGTTCTTCCTCGCAGCCGCCCTCTGGGCGATCGGCGCCATGGCGCTGTGGATCGCCGCACTGATTCTCGGATTAGACCTAGCCGGCGACTACGGTGCCGCCCATTGGCACGCGCATGAGATGCTGTTTGGCTTTTCCTCCGCCGTTCTCGGCGGCTTTCTGTTGACGGCGATCCCGAACTGGACGGGAAGGCTGCCGGTTTCCGGCCGACCGCTCGCTGCCCTCTTCGGGCTCTGGGTCATTGGTCGGGTTGCTCTCCTGTCGAGTGGTATCATCGGCTTACCCGTCGCAGCCGCTGTCGAGGCGCTGTTTCTGCCGGTGCTGTTGCTGATCTGCGCGCGCGAGGTGATCGTCGGTCGCAAGTGGAAGGACCTCAAGGTGATCGGCGGGCTCATAATTTTGTCGGCCGCCAATATCTGGTTCCACCTCTCGGTCCTCGGCAATCTCGATGTCGACGCCGCAGCGCGGCTGGCGATCGGGGCCTACACGATGCTGATCATGATCGTCGGCGGACGCATCGTGCCGAGCTTCACTCGCAACTGGCTGAACAAGGTTGGCCGCACCGATTTCCCCGTGCCCTACAACAGGTTCGACACCGCGGCGATCCTGATCGGCGTTGCAGCGCTCGGTGCCTGGACCTTCGCGCCCGTTCACATCGTCACCGCAGCGATTGCGGTGATCGCGTGCGCCTTTCATACGGTACGGTTGCTGCGCTGGCACGGATCACCGACCTGGCCGGAGAAGCTGCTCTTCGTTCTGCACGCGGCTTACGCCTTCGTGCCGCTCGGCTTCCTGGCGATATCGGCCGGCGCGATCGAGCTCCTCAGCGACTACCCGGTCATGCATGTGCTGACCGTCGGCGTGATCGCCTTCATGATGCTCGCCGTGATGACGCGCGCCACTCGCGGCCATACCGGGCGGCCGCTGGTGGGATCGGCACTCACCAGCGCCTCCTATGTCGCGATCGCGGGCGCCGCGCTAATCCGGCCGCTCGCCGAGGTGCTGCCGGAGCATTATCATCACCTGATCGCGCTCTCGGGTGTATTGTGGATCGCGGCCTTTGTGCTGTTCACGCTCGAATACGGACCGATGCTGGTGCGCGAGCGCCGCTCGCCGCGCGCCTCACCCTGACCGCACGTCGATACCCAACGCAAAAGGCGCCGCAGATGCGGCGCCTTTTCTTTTCTAGAAGGCTGGTCCTAGAAGATGCTGCCGTGGCCAAGTTCCAACGCGCCGTCGGCGATCATGTCAGGCGTCCACGGCGGCTCGTACGTCAGCCGGACCTCGGCATATTCGACACCCGGCACATACCAGACGCAGTTCTGCACCGCTTCCTTGAGGAAGGCGGTCGCCGGGCAGCCCTTGATCGTCGTCGTCATGGTGACGCGGGCAATGCCGCCCTCCTGAACGTCGATGTCATAGATCAGGCCGAGATCGACGACGTTCTTGCCCATTTCGGGGTCGATGATGATGCGCAAGGCATCGCGGATCCTCGCCTCGAGGTCCAGGGTTTCAGGCGCCGACATGGGAGCGCCTCCCACCGATGCGGATGAGGATCCGGTAGGTCTCGCCGGTCGCATCGAAATTGCCGGCCCATTTGTGGCCGCGCTTGGCGAGCTCCGGATAAAGGAACAGCGGTTCGCGCGCGAGCAAGGCGAACAGAACCTCGCCTTCGGCCATCTTCTCGGCCGCTGCCAGAATGCGCACCATAGGCTCCGGCGGATCGAGCTCCGTCAGGTCGAGCTGGCGGCTCGGGTCGGGCCAGGCGTCGAGATCCGTTTCGCTGACCGAAAGCCTGATCCCCTCGACCTCGCCTTCGGGCGTAAACAGAACCTCCCAGTCGCCATTGTCGAGCGGGCGGTCCTGATGGGTGAAGCCGCGACCCGCCATGACGCTGAAGAGCGGAACGGGCCGGAAGGTCGCGATCAGCTTCAGCGCCTGGCCCGGCGCCAGGCTGTCGACTGCATTCATGATGGCCTGGAACGGGTCGCTGCCGCCGCGCAAGTGCGGTCGGACGTCGAGTTCATAAGGATCTTGGCTCATGGGAACCTCCGTGAGGAAAAGATGGCAGAAACAGGCCTGGTCGAACAAGTCCATCAGGCAATCGAAGTTCGGCCGGAACGTTGATCAGTCGCCGTGTTCGCACGAACTCCAGGATGAGCGCATTGACGGCAATCAACTGGCCGAGGCTTGCAAAACGAAAAATAGGCGCGCTGCCGATCAGGAGGGCGAGCGAGCCAACCGCGACCGTCAGATAAAAGAGCCGGAACCAGCGAAGGGCGGACGTTTCGCTGACGAGGTCCTGGACCCTCGGGGTCGGCATGCGCCCAAGCGCCGGCCCGTAACATTCGAGCCAGGTCATGAACGGCACGATCTTGTAGAGCTGGGCGAGCCCCATGCCCGTCAGCCATCCAAAGGTGGCGAGATAAATAACGGCGCCGATAGCCTCATCAAGGCGGCCGGCCGAGAGCAGCGCGACGAAGAGTATAGCCGCGGCGACCAGTGACACGAAGGCGCCGATGCTGGCGCGGCTGTTGAGTTCGATCGCCTTGCGCCGGCGCTCCCGATAGATACGCAGGATATCGCCGACATAGATCGCGACCACGGCCGCGCCGGAACCGACGGCAAGGAGGAAAAGCGGCGAGCGACCAACGGTGCCCACGAGAATGACGGGCACTGCGGCCGCCAGAACGCTGAGGCAAAAGGCACCAAGCATGAAGACAACACGGCTGCTTGTCCGCTCTTTGTCTGGCGACAGCATGAACATGGTCAAAAGTCGATAGCTGACGCCCATGGTGGTGAAGCTCAACCAGCCGCAGAGGCCGAGGGAGGCATGAAGCGAGAGACCATCGACGGTGAGGTCGATCGCGCCCGCCGCGTCGATCAGGCCCGAGAGCACGCCAGCATAGACGCCGCCGAGCAGCATCGTGCCGAAGAGAGCGGCAAGGCCGACCGCGACGAAGCGGGCCGGTAGTGGCAGGGGGCGTGCATGCCAAAGCGTGACCGCGAAGGAAAAGCCCAGCACCGAAAAGCCAACAATCGAGAAAGCGGCGCCAAGAGGAAGCAGCGTCACGGGAACATCGATCGCACCGGAAAGACCGACGAAGCCGAGGGTCAGGGTGGTGATGCCGCCAATAAGTATCAGGAGCGCCGGCAGGGCGACGCTCGGCAAGGACAGCGGCTGGCCGACGAGAACAGGCACGAATTGCAGCAATGCGCCGGTCATCAGCAGGCTTAGCCAACCGAGAGCGACAATATGGACGAGCGCCAGCGTTTCAGGCGCCTCAAGGGCTAAGACCGGATAACCAAAGCCGAGAACCATCATGGTCTCGCCAAGGACGAGGAAAATCAGCGCGGCCGCGAAATAGGACATGGTCCAGCGGGATAGCGTGGCTGCGAACATGGTGGTTCAACCCTTGGATCACGATGGCTCTGGTCGAGCCGAACAAGCGTGATCGATTCTGCTAAGTGGGAGCGGGATGAGAGCGGAAAATGACGCACGCTTTTTCTCACCCCGCTCTTGAAGGACACCAGGGGCTCAGTGCCCGCCGCAGCAGCAGTCACAGCCGGAGGACTGTTGCCGACCGATCTCGACTCGCCATACCTCCGGCCCCTGCTCGAGGTATTCCCAGGTGAATTCGCCCGGATAGCGGGTTTCCAGCTGGTAGTGCAGTGGACGCGGATCGTGGTCGTTAACGATGATGAAGGCGCCACCCTCGGCAAGCGCGTTCAACATGCCGAAGATTTTCGGATGGCGTTCTACCGGCGGGATCGTCCGCACATCGATAAAGGGCTTGTCGGTCTCTGCAATGGTCATGGTTGTCCGCTTCTGAGCGCCGTGGTTTGATGATGATCCGGGAAGCGCCGGCGCACACGCCCCGGATTTCCGCAACCTAGCGACAGCGCCGCCGCGACATTTTGTCGAAGCGCAAACAAATCTCGCTTTGGCCTCGACCAACCCCATCCTTGACTTTTCGCAAAGAGGTGCCTGCCGGCGCGGCCTACAAAAGCTGTATCCATCGCCACCCAGATGAGGACGAAATGTTAGCTTCCGCGCTCCTGAAATACGGTGAAATGCGCCTGCCGCGCTACACGAGTTACCCGACTGCACCGCGCTTTGCCGCTGATGTCGACGATCACACCTACGGCGACTGGCTGAAGGCGATCCCCGAGGGGCAGAACGTGTCGCTCTACCTGCACATCCCCTTCTGTCGTTCCATGTGCTGGTACTGTGGCTGCCACACGACGATCACCAAGAAGGACGACCCGATCCTCGACTATCTCGATGTACTCCGAGACGAGATCCGCATGGTCGCCGATACCATTGGCCAGCCGCTTCCGGTCTCGGAGGTACATTTTGGCGGCGGCACGCCGACGATCATCGAGCCAAGTGAATTCCTTGCGCTGATGACGTTGATGGGCGAGCGCTTCGCGCTGTCACCATCGGCCAATGTCGCCGTCGAGATCGATCCGCGCCGGCTGACGCTTGCCATGGCCGAGGCACTCGGCGAAGGCGGCGTTAGGCGTGCCAGCCTCGGCGTGCAGAGCTTCGATCCCGTCGTGCAGAAGGCGATCAACCGCATCCAGAGCGAGAAGCAGACGGCCGAAGCCGTCGACCATCTGCGCGGCGCGGGCATCGGTGGCATCAATTTCGACCTGATCTACGGCCTGCCGCATCAGACGGTGCGCTCCTGCGTCGAGACGGTCGAAGCGGCCGCGGCGATGCGACCGGAACGGTTCGCGGTTTTCGGTTACGCCCATGTGCCGAGCTTCAAGAAGCACCAGCGCATGATCGACGAGAACGCGCTGCCCGACAGTGCCGCCCGCGCCGAACAGGCGATGGCGATCAGCGAAGCGTTGGTCAAAGCCGGCTACCGCCAGATCGGCCTCGATCATTTTGCGCTTCCTGACGACGATCTCGTCACCGCCCAGGAGGCTGGGCAGCTCCGCCGCAACTTCCAGGGCTATACGACCGACACTTGCGAAACGCTGATCGGTTTCGGCGCCTCGGCAATCGGCCGCTCGCGCGACGGTTATGTCCAGAACGAGGTGCCCCCCGGCGTCTATGCAAGCCGCATCGCATCGGGACGGCTCGCAACCACCAAGGGCTACCGACTGACCGACGAGGACCGTTTGCGCGCCGCGATCATCGAGCGGCTGATGTGCGATTTCAGCGCGGATATGTCCGCAATCGCCGCAGCGCATGGCCGGGACTGGCAATCGTTCGTCGACAGCAATAGCAAACTGGCCGAACTGCGAAAGGATAGCGTGATCGATATCGCTGATGGCGTCATCACTGTGCATCCCGAGCACCGCTTCGTCATCCGCGCGGTGGCGGCGGCCTTCGATGCCTATATCGACGAGCCCCAGAGGGTGCACAGCAAGGCGGCTTGAGTGCGCTGATCGCCGGGAAGGTTTGATATTGCGAGCCTTCCCGGCGCAATCACGCCGGCAAAGCGTCATCCGTCTCTTCCGTCATGCTCGGGCACGACCCGAGCACTTCGTTGTTTTGTGCCACGAAATACGTTCGGATGCGCCTTGGATCCTCGCCTCAAGGGTGACGATGACGAAGTTTGCGGCAACTGCGCTCACTGAAAACGAGCCGTTTCCAAGCTTGTCGCCGGCAGCCATCGCTGGCAGCTCAGCGATACACTTTGGCAAAACTGCCCATCCAACACGTCATGCCCGGCTTTTTCCGAGCATCGAGACCCAGCCTCCTCCCCCGAGAATAGCCGCGAGCGGATCGGCAAATCCGTCCCGAATGGCCGCGAAACGGCGCACGCGCGGCTGGCAAACGGCTTCCGTTGAATCAAAGAGGCCCGGCGGTTGCCGGGCCTCTTGCTTCTCTCTCGACTTGGGGACCGCCCTACCCCACCAGATTGCGGTAGATCGCCGGCAGTGCCGCCGGCAGCCGCGAGATGTTGCCGACTACGGAATAGCCGTTCTGGCCGAACATGGCGGGCACGTAGGACTTCGCCTCCCGGTCGACCGTGACAGCGAAGGTGTTTATGCCACTGCGCCGTGCCTCCGTGACCGCGCGACGGCTGTCCTCGAGCGCAAAACGCCCCTCGTAGTGATCGATATCGTTGGGCTTGCCATCGGTCAGAACAAGCAAGAGCTTCTTGCGGTTCGGCTGCCGACGAAGCTCGGCCGAGGCATGCCGGATCGCGGCACCGATGCGGGTATAGTAGCCGGGCTTTAGTGCGGCAATGCGCGCTTCGACCAGCGGCCCCATAGCCTCGTTGAAGGCCTTCACGGTTTCCACCCGCACCCAGTCACGCCGCCTTGAGGTGAAGGTCAGGATCGAGTGGTTGTCGCCGCAGGCCGACAGCCCGTGCGCAAGGATGAGCAAAGCTTCTTTTTCCACGTCGAGCACCCGCCGGTTGTCTGACCAGGAATCGGTCGACAGCGACACGTCGACGAGGATCGTCACCGCCAGGTCATGCACCTGCGGCCGACTCATCAGATGGATGCGGTCGCTGCCCTGGCCGCCGGCGGCGAGATCGGTGCGGGCACGCACGACCGCGTCGAGATCGAGATCGGCGCCGTCAAGTTGTGCACGCAGCATCTCGTGCCGCGGGCGCAGCACTTCGAACTGGCGCCGCACCCGGCGGATCAAGCTCCGGCTTTCCTCGGTCAGTTCGCTCCGCTCTTCCTGGGCGGAAGCCGGCATCGCCAGCACGCGGCAATGGTCCTTGAGGTACTGACCGGTCCGGTAGTTCCATTCGGGATAGGTCAGCTCGGCCGTCAGCGGCGTCGGATCGACGGCTTCCGGCGGCAGATCGAGATCGAAGCGGAATCGCGCCGAGGGCCGTCCCTTGCGCTCGCCGAGCGTCATGTCGTCGAGTTCCTCGGCAGCCTTGCTGTCGTGGTCGTCGCTGTCGTCGCCGGGACGGTCGACGTTGACCATCTCGGCCATGGCCAGGATCTTCTCGAAGCGATTGAGGATGAACGGGCTGCGTTCGCCCTTGCGGTTCTCCGGGTTTTCGCGCACCGCCACGTGGCGCTCAACCTCGACACCCTCACTCTGGGTGCCCGCTGTCGCGGCCACATCTTCGTCACGCACGGTCGTGGTTTCGCCCCGCAACAGCGTGTCCGGCCATAGCGGCATCGGCAGCATCGGCAGGTAGCCGGGCGGCGCACGATGTGGGAAGATCACCGGCAGCGTCGTATCTGCCTCGCCTGTGGCCCTGCGCAACAGCCGCAGGATGCGGTTTTCAAGATGCTGCTCGATCGACGGCAGAGCGCCCCGCTTCCGCTCGGCAAGGGTCGCCTCGGCCAGACGCCGATAGCGCCGCCTAAGGCCTGGGAACCGTTGGAAGACGTCCTCGACCGTCTCCAGCGCGCGCGATATCAGCGCCAGGTCACGACGGAGCGGATCGGTCTCGCTGACGGGGTCGACCGGCATCGTCGCCATATAGGCGACGAGCCAGTGATAGAGATCCCGGTTCAGGTCTTTCGTCGGAAAAATGTCGATCTCGCCCGGCAGCATCAAGGACGCGTGGTCGCGCGCCGGCTGGACGAGTTTCTCTTCGCCAAGTCCCATGCGCTGCCGCCACCGCAAGCGATGGGTCGACGTGCGCCCGCGGGCGGGCACGATCTGCACCGCTGGCTCGCCGCCATGTCCGCGAAAGCAAACGCCGAGCACCGGCAGCATGTCGGCGAGCTTCACCGCCTCCTCCGGATAACGCCGCCAGGTTCTGGTGTTGCCGACGAAACGGTGCCAGGCTCGTCCGACGGTTTCTTCGAGCTCGAGGAAATCAAGCATGGCTCACCTCAGGCGATCAGAGAACCGGCCACTTCGAGAAGTGCTGAGCGCACATCCGGTTCGTCGGTCAGAGGCTCGATCATCGCGGCCCGCACCGCATCCTTCACCGGCATTCCGGCATCAATCAGCGAGGCGCAATAGACGAGCAGCCGGGTCGACACGCCTTCTTCGAGATCATGCCCTTTCAGAGCGCGCAGGCGCTGCGCGAGGTTGACGAGCGGCGCCACCTGGCTCTCCAGCAGTCCGCTCTCTTGCGAAACGACTGAAATCTCGGCGTTGCGCGGCAGGAAATCGAACTCGATCGCCACGAAGCGCTGACGGGTGCTCGGCTTCAGGCTCTTCAAAAGGTTCTGGTAGCCGGGATTGTAGGACACGATCAGCATGAAGCTCGACGGTGCTTCGAGCAGTTCGCCGGTCCGTTCAAGCGGTAACATGCGGCGGTCGTCGGTCAGTGGATGCAGGACGACGGCCACGTCCTTCCGGGCTTCCACGATCTCGTCGAGATAGCAGACGCCGCCGTTGCGCACGGCCCGGGTCAGGGGGCCGTCGACCCAGACGGTGTCGCCACCCTTGAGCAGATAGCGACCGGTAAGGTCGGCGGCAGCCAGATCGTCATGGCAGGAAACGGTCGAAAGCGGCAGGCCGAGCTTCGCTGCCATGTGGCTGACGAAGCGGGTCTTGCCGCATCCTGTTGGTCCCTTCAAGAGCAGCGGCAGCTGGCGCACCCAGGCGCTTTCGAACAACGCGCATTCATTGCCGGAGGGGCTATAGGCGGGGATATCGAGCGCCGCGCGACTGACGGCAGATTGGACAGGGCTCATGGCAAGTCTCCATGCTTGGAATTCTTGGGGAGATGCCGGCGCGGCGAGCCGCGCCGGCTGGTCGGTTATTCAGCGGGTTGGACGACACCGGCGAGGTTCTCGCTGCGCTCGCGCCCGGGCACCAGAACGGCCCAGATGAACATCAGCGCCGAGATCAGGACGACGGCACCGGAACCGAGGCGGATCCAGTAGAACAGCGCCAGCTGGTCCTGGACGTCCATGTAGCTTTCGCCGAGCACGCGCTGCAGATGCGCCTGGAGAACACCGGCAAAGGTCAGCGCGAAGGTCATGACCGACATGGCGGTGCACATGATCCAGAAGCTCACCATCGACAGCCACTGGTTATACGGCGCACGGCCGCGGATCTCCGGGATGGCATAGGCCATGACCGCGAGGTTCAGCATCACGTAGGCGCCGAAGAAGGCGAGGTGTCCATGGGCCGCGGTCACCTGGGTGCCGTGGGTATAGTAGTTCACCGAAGACAGCGTGTGCAGGAAGCCCCAGACGCCAGCGCCGAAGAAGGCCATGACCGAGCAGCCGATCGACCAGAGGAGGGCTGCGCGGTTCGGATGCTTGCGGCCGGCCTTCCAGGTCATCACGAAGGTGAAGACCACCATGGTGAAGAAGGGGGCCACTTCCAGCGTCGAGAACAGCGAACCGATCCACTGCCAGTAGCCCGGCGCGCCGATCCAGTAGTAGTGGTGGCCCGTGCCGAGGATGCCGGAGAAGAGCGCCAGGCCGACGATGACATAGAGCCATTTTTCGACGACCTCACGGTCGATGCCGTTGAGCTTGATCATCAGGAAGGCGAGCACCGATGCCATGATCAGTTCCCAGACGCCTTCGACCCAGAGATGGACGACGTACCACCAGTACATCTTGTCGAGCGCCAGGTTGATCGGATTGTAGAAAGCGAAGAGGAAGAAGATCGCGACACCCCAAAGCCCGAAGATCAGGATGTTGGTGACGGTCGTCTTGCGGCCTTTCAACACCGTCAGCGTGATGTTGTAGAGGAACATCAGCGCGACGATGACGATACCGACCTTAATCGCGAAGGGCTGCTCGAGGAACTCACGCCCCTCGTGGATGTGCATGAGGTAGCCGACGACGGCAATGGCAGCGGCGATCAGGAAGATCCAGAACTGCGCGATGGCGATCTTCGTGCTGTAGAGCTCGGTTTCTGCCTCTTCCGGCAGCAGGTAGTAGGTCGCGCCCATGAAGCCCATGAGCAGCCAGACGATCAGCGCGTTGGTGTGGACCATGCGCACGATGTTGAAGGGCAGCAGCTCGGAGAGCGTGTTGGGCAGGACGTAGATGGTGCCGGCAAGCACGCCGAACAGCACCTGGGCGAGAAACAGGCCAAGCGCTCCGTAGAAATAGAGCATCGCGACCTTTTGGGTTTGGTATTTCATGGTGTCACACTCCACTCGGTTCGCTTAACCTGCCTCGTTCGGCGGCCAGTTCTGGGTCTTGATGCGGCTCGTCCATTCGAGGAAGTCAGCGAGGTCGTTGAGTTCCTGTTCGGTGAGATTGAACTGCGGCATCTGCCGCCGTCCCTCGATGCCGGTCGGCTGGGCAGCCATCCAGGCCTTAAGCGTATCGCGGGCGCCATCCGGATCGGCCTCGCCGCCGAATCGCTTCCAGACGTTGCCGAGCTCAGGCGCGAAATAGGCGCCCTCGCCGAGAAGCGTGTGGCAGTTGATACAGGAGTTCTTTTCCCAGACGTGTTTGCCGCGGGCGACCGCATCGGTCAGCGTCGACTCATCCGTCGAAGTCGTCCGCATGTAATAGTGGCTGTGGGCGGTCAGCCCGACGAAGATTGCGAAGAAAAAGAAGGACCCGCCGTAAAAGACGTTACGGGCCCCGGTTTTGGTGAGGCGTTCTGCCATCACGTGGTCCTTTCGATTTCAGTTGGCCGCTGAGAGTGCGGCCGGCTGATCTGATCCCTCCCCGTGCGGCGCAGCCGGCAACAATCGGGGCGACCTCATGTCTAGGGAAATCGGCGGCGGCTTCTTTGCGTTTCGGCAAACAAGTCCGCGGCTAGCCTCAGCTGATGAAAGCAGTGCTCAGGACCAGCTTCGCTGCAGCGACGAGGACGAGTGCTGCGGGCCAGATCAAAAGGCCAAGACGAAGGGCCGACGGCGCCTGCCGGAGCCCCATGAAATCGAGCGCGACGAACCGGCTTTTGACGATGGCGAGCCCGAGCAACACGACGATGACGAGGGTGGCCGGCCCGGCGACCGCCATCAGCGCCATGCCCGACATCACGGCTACGGCAAGCAGCAGCCAGGTCTTGAACAATTGTCTGGGATTGCGATCGGTCATGGCACTCACACGAGATAGACGAGCGGGAACATCACGATCCAGACCAGATCGATCACGTGCCAGAGCGTGGTGATAAGCTCGACATTGCCGGGTTTCGGTCGCCAGGCAACGATGATGAGCACGAAGGCACCGAAGACGACGTGCAGCAGATGGAAGCCCGTGACGAGAAAATAGAGCTCGAAGAAGGAGCCGAACTGAGGATCGCCGGCAACGCCGGCCTCGGCGCTATATTCGAAGAGCTTGATCCCCACGAAGGCGAAGCCGAAAAGTGCTGCATTCACCAGCGCCCGCCGACGCTGCTTAAGCGATGCACTCGGCCTCGTCGCCAAGGCCGCCTGCCAGCCGCTTGTCAAAAGAACAAGCGTGTTGATACCGGCAAGCAGCGGATCGAGATGCGAGCGGGCGGCGGCAAACGCGTCCGGCTGGAGAAGACCCACAATCAGGAAGCCGACAAGCAGAATACCGAACGCGGCAAGTTCACTCCAGACGAGCACCCAGAGCAGCAAGGCGTCCGTCGTATCCTCTTCCACCGTTGCGGCAATCGGATGACTGCGGGCATCCATGTCAGCGCCTCCGTTCAAAAAACATCGTTCGAGCTAGGCGCGAGCGCGCACCCTGTCTTTGCGATTGAGCAAAGAAGCCGGCAGGGGGCGGGGCTATTGGCTGACAACAAAGGAGCCTTCCGATGACAGACGCACAGATCGGCCTTTCCGTCGCCACCCCCATCATCATCGTCTTCGCCCTCGTGCTCTATCGCATGGGCGTGCTTCAGCGCGGCGCGACGCTGTCGGCGATCCTCTCCTCCGTTGCGATCGCCATCGTTCTGTTTCTCGATCGCTGATCTGCAGACTTTGAGAAATGTCAAAGAGGATCATTGCCGTCGGGTGTAGTTCGAACCAACACTCAACGGAGCAGATCGATGCAGCAGCAATTTTCAGAACATCACGAGCTGGGGCAGGCTTACCGCGAGCTTTTATCCCTGTGTGATCGCCTCGAGACGCTGGCCGATTCCATCCCGCGCCGCATCGACCTGACGAGCTGCCGCGTGATCCTGACGGAGCTGCCGGAAAAGCTCAGGCGCGTCCACGCGCTGGAGGAAATGATCCTGTTTCCAGCAGTCGAAATTCAGCGGGCAGACGACGGCCGTTACGCCTTGATCGCACGGCTGCGCGCCGAGCATGACCAGGACGATCGGGCAGCCGTCGAGCTGGTACGTGTGCTGAAGGCGGTTCTCGACAACAGGCCATCGCTCAGCTGGGATGCGATCGGCTACATGCTGCGGGGCTTCTTCGAAACTGTTCGCCGCCATGTCGCAACGGAGCGCCTGCTTCTCTGGCGCCATGCGTGAGACAACCGATATGACCTATTTTCTCCTCGCCTTCGCCGTCTTCCTGCTGCTCCATCTGGTGCCGGCCTGGCCGGCGTTACGCCAGGGCCTGATCGACCGGCTCGGTCGCTCGACCTATTTCGCGGTGTATTCGCTTCTTTCCGTGCTTGCTCTCGGCTTCGTCTTTCACGCGGCCCTTCAGCTCGATTTCATCCCGCTTTGGGAACCGGCGGCCTGGCAGGCCTGGGTAACCTTCGTGCTGGCGCCACTCGGCATCTTTCTCGTGCTGGCTGGCCTCTTCAGCGAAAACGCGCTGTCGATCTCCATCTATCAGGGAAACGAGCGGCCCGGCGCCATCGTAACGATCACCCGTCACCCGGTGCTCTGGGGCTTCCTGCTCTGGGCCGCCGGTCACATCGTGCCCAATGGCGACTTGCGCGCGCTGGTTCTTTTCGGCGGTTTCGCACTGTTTTCCGCCGGTGGCTTCTTCATGCTTGAAAAGCGTGCCCGCCGGCGTTTGGGTGACAACTGGCAAGCGGCCTCGAAGGGCACGTCAGTCTGGCCCTTTGCGGCCATCATTCGAGGCGAAACCCGTTTGCGCGCCGATCCCGTGATGATCATCGCCGCCTTTGCCACCGTCGCGATTGCCGTGTGGCTGCTGCTTGGCGGTCACGAGGTCCTGTTCGGCGCCGATCCGCTGCTTCAGGCCACCGTCTCCTAGATCACGATGATTTTTGGTCCTCACCCTGCCAGGCCATAGCCTGCGGGGTGATCGGCAGTGCCAGCAGGTCGATCGCTCGGGCCGCCAGATGGTCGACGATGGCCGAGACGCTCTCAGGCCGATGATAGAAGGCCGGCACCGGCGGCATGATAATCGCCCCCATTTCCGTGACGGTGCACATATTGCGCAGGTGACCGAGATGCAGCGGTGTCTCGCGTGCCATCAGCACCAGCCTGCGCCGCTCCTTCAGATGCACGTCGGCTGCCCGTACCACGAGGTTATCGGCCATGCCGGCAGAGATCGCCGCAAGTGAGCGCATGGAGCACGGCGCGACGATCATGCCGGCCGTCGAAAACGATCCGCTCGCAATCGCCGCGCCGATATCGGCGTGGTCATAGGTCCGCGCGGCCAGACGCAGCAGGGATGGAAGAGCGCCTGCGCCGACCTCATGCGCGAGCGTGCGGTGCGCCGCCGGCGACAGAACCAGATGCAGCTCGACGCTTTCGATTTCGCTGAGCCGCTCCGCGATGCGCACCGCAATCGCAGCACCCGAAGCCCCGGTGACACCGAGGACGATCTTCAACCGGTTCATCGGGTCAGCCCTCCAAGCCCGAGACCGGCCCAGATCGCATCGACCTGACCCACGACCTCCGGCGACATTTCGAGCACCCGCCCCCATTCACGGTCGGTCTCGGCGCCGATCTTGTTGGTGGCGTCGAGCCCGAGCTTGCCACCGAGGCCGGAGCGTGGCGACGCGAAGTCGAGATAGTCGATCGGCGTGCCCTCGATCACGGTCACGTCGCGGCTGGCATCGAAGCGGGTCGCAAGAGCCCACATTACGTCGGACCAGTTGCGCACGTCGATATCCGGGTCGACGGCGATGATCAGCTTGGTGTAGCTGAACTGCGGCAAGACAGACCAAAGCCCCATCATCACGCGCTTGGCCTGACCGGGATAACGCTTGTCGATCGCGACGACCATGGCTCTGTAGGAGCAGGCCTCCGGCGGCAACCAGAGATCGGATATCTCCGGAAACTGCTTGCGAACCAGTGGCACGAACAGCCTGTTCATCGCCTCTCCGAGCCGCGAAGGCTCGTCCGGCGGTCGGCCGGTATAGGTGGAAAGATAGAGCGGATTCCGACGCATGGTGATCGCCGACAGACGCATGACCGGGAACGGCTCCACCGAATTGTAATAGCCGGTATGGTCGCCATAGGGGCCCTCCTCCGCGGTCTCGCTCGCCGAGACCGTACCCTCGATCACGATCTCCGCATTGGCCGGCACTGAAAGTGGCACGGTCTTCGCCTTCACGAGTTGCGTCCTGCCGCGTCGAAGCAGGCCTGAGAAATTCAGCTCGCTCAGTCCGTCCGGCAGCGGCATGACCGCAGAAAGGATCGTCGCTGGGTCGGCACCGATGACGACCGCGATCGGCATGTCCTGACCCAGGCGTTGCCAGAGACGCTGGTGGCGGGCGCCGCCGCGGTGGGCGAGCCAGCGCACGATGGCGCGATCGGGCCCCAGCACCTGCATGCGATAGATCCCGACATTGACATCGAACGGATCATCCGGCGCGCGCGTGATCACCAGTGGCCAGGTAATCAGCGGCGCCGGCTCTCCCGGCCAGCACCATTGAACCGGCAGGCGCCCAAGGTCGATTTCCTGATCGCGCCAGACGACCTCCTGACACAGCGCACGCGTTACCTTTCGTGGCCGCATATACATCGCCGATCGGAGCAGAGGCAGCCGATCCCAGGCGTCGCGCAGCGACTGCGGCGCTCTCGGATCGCGCAGCTCCGCAAGTTCACCCGCAAGCGCATCGAGCCCGCCCGGCGCCAGGCCGAAACCACGCTCGATCCGGCGTTCCGACCCGAAGAGATTGGTCAGAAGCGGGATCGGTTGTGCGGCGCCTGTCGCATCGACCGGCCGCTCGAAGAGAAGCGCCGGCCCGTCGGCGGCAAGCACGCGGCGGTGGATTTCGGTCACCTCATGCACCAGCGAAACCGGTCGCGAAATCCGCTTCAAATCGCCTTCGCGCTCGAGCGCGTCGATAAAATCCTGAAGCGTTGCAAAGCCCTTTGACGGGCGAAAGGTCCTGTTCATGGAGCCTGTTTGTGGCGGCGAATGGTCCTTGTCTTTGACGTGGCGCAAACAACGACCGGCAGCAGGCGACTAGCATGCGCCGCATCGTTCGATTCCGACGCTCCACAGGTAGCAAATGACACTTCCGCTCGCGATCACCGCCCCCCTTAGCTTCGTTCCCATCATCGCCATCGAAAGCGTGGTGCAGCGCGTCTTTGCCCGCGTGATCGCGAGCCATCCGGGCCTCTTCGACCGTCTCGCGGATCATGCAGCCAAGCGCTACGCCTTCCAGCCGTCTGACCTGCCGATCGGCTTCCTTGTCGAACCGGCCGTGCCGCGCATCTCCGTACATCGCAAGGAGCGCGCGCCGGTTTCCGATGCCTGCATGGAAGGCGAGCTCGTACTGCTCTTGGCGCTGCTCGAGGGCCGCATCGACGGCGACGCCGTGTTCTTCTCGCGCGATCTTGCCGTCAGCGGCGACATGGAGGCGATGCTGGCGCTGCGCAACGCACTCGACGATTGCGAGATCGACCTTCCAAGCGATCTCGCTGAGATGGCCGGACCGCTGGCGCCGCTCGTGCGTCGCGCGGGAGAACAGATCCGCGAACGGGCGCTTGGCCGCGTTCTCAAGGAGGAGGCTCCCCAATGGAACTGATCTGCCCCGCCGGCACACCCGCTGCCTTCCGCGAAGCCGTCGATGCCGGCGCCGACGCGGTCTATTGCGGCTTTCGCGACGAGACGAACGCCCGCAATTTTCCGGGGTTGAACTTCTCACGCGACGAACTCCGAACGGCAATTGGCTATGCCAAACAGCGCAGGGTGATGACCTTCGTTGCGATCAACACCTTCATGCGCGCCGGCCAGGAGACGCTGTGGCATCAGGCGGTGGATGACGCCGTGGCGCTTGGTGCCGATGCCGTCATCCTCGCCGATTTCGGCCTGATGGCTTATACGGTGGAACGCCATCCGCAGCAGCGGCTGCACGTTTCCGTCCAGGCCTCGGCCTCGAATGCCGACGCCGTGCGCTTCCTCGTCGAGACCTTCGCGGCAAAACGCGTTGTGTTGCCGCGCACCCTGACGATCGCCGACATCGCTCGCCTTGCCAAACAGATCGATTGCGAGATCGAGGTCTTTGCCTTCGGCGGCCTCTGTGTCATGGCCGAGGGGCGCTGTTCGCTTTCTTCCTACGCCACCGGCAAGTCGCCCAACATGAACGGTGTCTGCTCGCCCGCAAGCCACGTGCGCTATCGCCAGGACGGACGCGAGCTGGTGTCTGAGCTCGGCGATTACACTATCAACCGCTTCCCGGCGGGCGAAGCCGCTGGCTATCCGACGCTCTGCAAGGGGCGCTTCGACATTGCGGAGGACCGCGGCTACGCCTTCGAGGACCCGGTTTCACTCGACGTCATGGACCATATCGATGCCCTGCGCAGCGCCGGCGTCAGCGCGCTGAAGATCGAGGGCCGGCAGCGCGGCAAAGCCTATGTCGCCGAGGTCGTGTCAGTGATGCGGCGGGCACTGACCGCCAGCGCCACCGAGCGGCCCGCATTGGTGTCGCGGCTGAAGGCGCTCAGCGAAGGCCAGAAGACGACAACAGGCGCCTACGAAAAGCGCTGGAGGTAATCGGCCCATGACCATATCGACAAGCCCATCCAAGCCCGTCCTGAGCCTCGGCCCGGTCTACTATCTCTGGGATGGCCCCAAATGGCGCGATTTTTATTTCCGCATTGCCGACGAAGCGCCGATCGCCCACGTCACGATCGGCGAGGCCGTCTGCTCGAAGCGGCTGCATTTCATCGAGCCCTTTGTCGGCGAGGTCATCGAACGGCTGGAGAATGCCGGCAAGCAAGTAAGCCTCGCCTCGCTCGCGCTGGTGACGCTGGAACGTGAAAGCCAGTTGGTGCGCGGGCTTGTGCGTGACAGCGCCCATCCGATCGAGGTCAATGACCTATCCGCGCTGCACCTGCTTGCCGGCAAGCCGCATTCGATCGGGCCGCTGGTCAACGTCTATAACGGCGCGACCGCCCGGCTCTTGGGGTCGAGGGGCGCGACGAGCATCTGTCTGCCGCCTGAACTGCCGATGACGTCGGTGCGCGGCATTATCGAGGAAAGTCCGGGGGTCGACTTCGAGGTCTTCGCGTTCGGCCGCGTACCGCTGGCGATTTCGGCGCGTTGCGCCCATGCCCGCTCCAAGGGGCTGATCAAGGACAATTGCCAGTTCATCTGCGGCGAAGACCCTGACGGCCTGACCGTCGAGACCCTCGACAGCCAGCCTTTTCTGGCGCTGAACGGCGTACAGACCATGTCGCACACCTGCCAGGCGCTGCTGCAGGAACTGCCGGAGCTTGCCGCCGGCGGCGTTTCCCGCATTCGGCTGTCGCCGCAGGATTGCGACATGGCGGCCGTGGCCCGCATCTTCGACGATGTCATCGCCGGGCGATGCTCACCACGTGAAGCACAGGCGGATCTTGGTGGCGTTTACCCAAACAGGCCGTTTTCCAATGGTTTCCACCACCGTCAGACAGGAGCGGCATGGATATCCGCAGACGCTGCTGCAAGGGCAAGGGCAAGGTAGTCGGTTACTGGGAGGTGTCCCGACCGCCGGTTCGGGCGACCGCCATCGCTTCAGCCTGCCGGGACCCCAATGGGCATTGAGCTGGAGAACAGGTTCAAGGCGGCGTACTGCAGAAGCATGATCGTCTTGCCATCGCGGATGGCGCCAGAGCGGATCATGGCAAGCGCCTCGTCTATGCCAAGTTCGAGAACTGCGATATCCTCGCCTTCGTCTTTGTTGCCGCCGCCTTGCGATGTGCGGTCGCCGGGCTGGTACTCGCCAACGAAGAAATGCAGGCGCTCGGTCACCGAGCCTGGGCTCATGAAGGCGTCGAACACCTGTCGCACGTCGTGCACGCGAAAGCCCGTCTCCTCCTCCGTTTCCGCGCGGATGCGCGCTTCCGGTTCGGCGTTGTCGAGCAGTCCCGCCGGGGCCTCGACGAGCAGATCGTCATGGCCGTTAACAAAGGCTGGGTAGCGAAACTGTCGGGTCAGGATCACGGTGCGGCGGACCGGATCGTAGAGCAGGATCGTCGCGCCGTTGCCGCGATCGTAGGTTTCCCGTGATTGCCGCTGCCAGCTCCCGTCGCCGCGCAGAAAGGAAAAGGTGGTCTTCTTCAGGACGTACCAATCATCCGAGAGAATAGTGACGTCTTCCACTTGAATTCGGTGTGCAATGCTCATGCGCCCTCCATTGATAATGGCTGTCATGCGGTCGTGCAATTTCGTGCATTTGTGTGCAATGTCAAGATTTTTCGTGTACGGACGTCGCAATACGGCAGGGATATCGGGCGGTGTTTGTTGCGGAAACGGCGAGTGCCGCGGGGGCAATCCCGCGGCACACGGGTCAGCCGATTATGGCCTAACGGCATCTGCCTATCGCAACGGGAAGGCGACCGGCCGGATCGGAGCTGCGTCGCCGCCGCGGAACTTCAAGGACGCACCAACGAAGGCGAACTCGTAGACCCTGTCCTTGGACAGTTGTTCGAGATTGATGAGCTCGATGATCGGAGCGCCTTGCTGCGCGAGCAGGTAGGTATGAACGGGAATGTAGTTGTTTCCCGTTTCGGCCGGGAAGGCTTCGAAGCTCAGGTTATCGGCGCCCACCACCATGGCGCCGCCGTCCTCGACGAGGAACTGTGCCGCGTCGATGCTGAGGCCGGGAGGGTTGCTCGTATAGGCGGACTTGTCTTCGTAGTTCTGCATGCGACCCGTGCGGATCAAGGCGACATCGCCCTCCGCCAGCGTCACGCCCTGGCTTTTCAGCGCGTCTTCGAGATCCTTGCGCGTGATCCGGTAGTTGTCGGGCAGCATCTGCATGCCTTTGGCTGCCGCGACGTCGATCATCACGCCGCGCGCGACGATCGGCGGCAGTTTTTCGGCGCCGGTGACCGTCCAGCCCTGATCTCCAAGGTGGTCGGCGGCGGCATAGCCATTCCAGATCTTGCTGTTCAGGCCGAAGTGATTGAGCGCGTCGATGTGCGTGCCCATGTGCGCATACATCGAAACCGCCGAGCCGGTGTAGCTGACATGGGCGTTCATCTCCTTGCCGACCTTCATCGGATCGGAGACCAGAGTGCCATTCGGCGTGTGCGTCATCCACATCTGGTAGGGTGGGTCGCCGGCCGCCTCCCAGCTGGGCATGCCGATGAAATACTCGACCGCGAGGTCGTAGGACTTGCTTCCCTCGATCCGCGACAAAATGGCGGCCCGGGATTCCGGCGTGATGAGGTTGAGGCGCCCGATCTCGTCCTTCGGCCCCCACGGGCTCTTGCCGACCTCCTGCGCGAAGGCCGCGCCGCCGACGAGGCTGACGACAAGAGAAGCGATCAAGACACGCTCCAGGACTGCGGTGTTGAACATGATGAACTCCTTTTTCTGATCTTCCAACGACATCAGGAAGCTGGGCTCACCTTATTGCTGGCGCTGCAGCGCATAATCAGCGATGAATTGAAAACATAATTTACTTTGGAGAAAATATGGATCTGCTTTCCGCCATGCGTTCGTTCCGGCGCGTCATCGAACTTCAGAGCTTCAACAAGGCGGCGGAGGAGCTAGGACAGTCGAACGCGTCGATCAGCAAGCAGGTCCGGCAACTGGAAGAACGGCTCGGGGCCGTGCTCATCGTGCGCACGACCCGGCGCATGAGCCTGTCGGAAAACGGACGCGCCTATTTTTCCGAATGCTGCCGGCTTCTCGACGAGCTCGATCATCTGGAGCGCACCACCTCCGGCGAGGCAGGCGAGATCAACGGCCGGCTCCGGCTCAATGCGCCTCTCTCCTTCGGATTGACCGTGCTTGCGCCGATGCTCGCGCGCTTCATGACACTTCATCCGCAATTGAAGGTCGACATGACGCTCGACGACCACGTGCTCGACGTCGTTTCGGAAGGCTTTGACGTTTCCATCCGGGTGCGCGCGGCTCTGACGGATTCATCGCTGATCGCCCGGCGGCTCGGCGACATTGGCCAAGTCATCTGCGCCGCCCCGGCCTATCTCGCAGACAATGGCACGCCCGCGACCGTTGCCGATCTCAAGAGTCACCATTGCCTCACCTATCGCCTGGCCGACCAGCCCGGCAGCTGGAGGCTGGAAGGGCCTGACGGCGCCGTCATGATCGACCTGCCGGCACGTTTCGTCGCCGACAACAGCCTGATGCTCAGCGAAATGATTCAGGCGGGCATCGGCATTGGCGTGTTGCCCTCCTTCATCGCCACGCCGTTGCTTGCCGAGGGCAAGCTCTGCCAGGTGCTGCCTGGTCACAAGCTCGCCGAACGCGGCATCTACGCGGTCTATCCTACCAATCGGCTGTTGCTGCCGAAGGTGAAGGCCTTCACCGAGTTTCTGGCAAGCGAGATGCGACAGGCCGGGCTTTAAGGGCTCGGCGTGACAATACCTCAGAACCGAGTCGTGAGGTTCACGCGGAATATGCGCCCCGGTAGCCGCATTGAGATAGCGGTCATGTTCGGCCAACTGAAGATGGCGCGGGCGCCGTCGATCCCGAACGCCTCGTAATCATGTTACCTGGGTGACAGCTCAGATTATGGAACGGCCAAACTTTCCAAATTCGTTTGACAGCAATCGGCGGCGCGAATATTTTGGAAAGTATAACGTTTCCTTATTTGGCCAACCGTTCATTTCGACGCGCGCCGCACCGGTGAAAGGAACCGGAAATGAGCCAGCAGTCATTCAGCATCGAAAATGCCCAGCCCGTGGAACCGATGGAGTCCGTGCCCGGCGTGGAGGCACAGCGGACGCTGCCTGTCATCCCGACTGTGAACGCCACGAACGCTATCGGAACCCGCAGGCGCTGGCTTCGCAATGTGCTTTTCGCATCCGTTGCCATCGCCGCCGTCGCCGGCGCCACCGATTTCGGTTGGGCTTACTGGACGACGGGTCGCTTCGAGGTGTCGACCGACGACGCCTATGTGAAGGCCGATAGCACGACCATTGCCCCGAAGGTCTCGGGCCATATCGCCGAGGTACTGGTCACCGACAACCAGCAGGTCAAGGCCGGACAGGTTCTCGCCCGCATCGACGATCGCGACTTCACGGTCAGCCTCGAACAGACCAGGGCCGGCGTCGAAGCCGCCGAGGCCAATATCGCAAACAAGCAATCGGCTCTCATCGCACAGCAATCCGTGATCGATTCGGCCAAGGCGACGGTCGAGGCCGACAAGGCGGATCAGACATTCGCCGAGCAGGACGACAGGCGCTATTCGGAGCTCGCAAGGCAAGGCTTCGGCACCCTGCAGAACGCGCAACAGGCGGCCTCACGCATTGCCGCTGCAAGGGCCGCGGTGACGCGCGACACGGCAGCGCTCGCAAGCGCGGTCAAGCAGCTCGACGTGATCAAAGCCGAAGTCGCACAGGCAAAGGCCGCGCTCGACAGCGCGAAAGCGGCCGAGCATCAGGCCGAGCTCAACCTATCCTACACCGCGCTCGCAGCACCGATCGACGGCGTGATCGGCAACCGCACCTTGCGCGTCGGCCAATATGTGCAGGCCGGAACGCAGCTGATGGCAGTCGTTCCCACGCACGCGGCCTACATCGTTGCCAACTACAAGGAAACACAGCTTGCCGATGTCGTTCCCGGCCAGACCGTGGCGATAGAGGTGGACACCTTCCCGGGCCAGGTCTTCGAGGGCCACGTCGACAGCATCTCGCCGGCAAGCGGCCAGGAATTTGCGCTGCTGCCGCCCGACAATGCGACGGGAAACTTCACCAAGGTGGTGCAGCGCATCCCCGTCAAGATCGTGATCAATCGCGACAGTCCGCTCGACGTGGTGCTGCGGCCCGGCATGTCCGTCTACCCGACGATCGACACCCGAACCGCAGGAACGGCGGTGGCCGCCGTGTCGGCAAGCATAAACTGAAGGACGCTCAGGCGCCGTTCCCAGCTTTGAGGGCTGGCAGGAGGATGCAATGTCCACCACCACGATGCCCATGTTTTCACCCGGCGTGCGTGAGCCCGCAGCAACGTCGCCCGACAAGGCAAGTACGACGGCCTGGATTTCCGTTCTTGCAGGCCTGATCGGCGCCTTCATGGCGATCCTCAACATCCAGATTACCAACGCCTCGCTGCTCGATATCGAAGGCGGCATCGGTACCGGCGTCGACAACGGCGCCTGGATATCGACCTCGTATCTCATCGGCGAAATCGTCGTGATCCCGCTCACCGACTATTTGAGCCGCGTCTTCTCGTTCCGGCGCTATATGCTGACGAACGCCATCCTGTTTCCGCTGTTTTCGGCGGCCTGTGCGTTTGCCCATGATCTAGGCTCGATGATTGCGCTGCGCGGTCTGCAGGGTTTTGCCGGCGGCGTGCTCATTCCGATGGCCTTCACCATGGTGTTGACCCGCCTGCCCAAAGCGCAGCAGCCGCTCGGCCTGGCGCTGTTTGCGCTCTCGGTCACCTTCGCCCCGGCGATTGGCCCGACGATCGGCGGCTATCTCACCGAGAATTATGGCTGGCAGTCGATCTTCTTCGTCAACGCCCCGCCGAGCCTGGTGATGGTAATTGCGCTCTACTTCACCCTTGAGAAGAAGCCGATGCAATTGTCCCTGCTCAAGGAGGGCGATTGGGCCGGCATTATTACCATGGCCATCGGCCTTTCGGCGCTACAGACGGTTTTGGAGGAAGGCAACAAGGACGACTGGTTCCAATCGCCGTTCATCGTCAAGCTCGCTTTGACGGCGGCCGTGTTCCTGATCGCCTTCATCATCATAGAGCTCAAGGTCGAAAAGCCACTGGTGCAATTACGCCTGCTCAAGCAGCGCAATTTCGGGGTCGGCGTTCTCGTCAACGTGCTTGTCGGCGTCGCCCTGTTCGGCACGGTCTACATCCTGCCGCAGTATCTCGGCCAGGTGCAGCGCTACAATGCCGAGCAGATTGGCCTCGTGCTTGCCTGGACCGGGCTGCCGCAGCTTCTCATCATCCCGCTCGTGCCGGCGCTGATGAAGCGGTTCGACGTGCGCTACATCGGTTTCGTCGGCATAAGCATCTTCGGGGCCAGCTGTTTCATGAACACGACGCTGTCGCTGGACAGTGCCGGCGACCAGTTCTTCATCCCGAATATCGTACGCGCCATCGGTCAGGCGCTGGTGCTGACGCCGATCACGGTGATCACCACCGCCCGTATCGCTCCAAGCGATGCGGCAGCCGCCTCGGGCCTGTCGAACATGCTGCGCAATCTCGGCGGCGCCGTCGGCACGGCCACTCTTGCGACGGTGCTGACCAAGCGTGAGCAGTTTCACTCGAACATCATCGGCCAGTCGGTGACTGTCTATCGCGACGAAGTCCGCGACCGGATCGGCGATCTGACGCGGCATTTCATGGCGCATGGCGTCACCGATGCCGCCGTCGCACAGCACAAGGCGATCGCCGTGATCGGTGCTACGGTTCGCCGGCAGGCGCTGATCCTCGGTTTCAGTGATACCTTCGCGGTGATCGGGATCGTGCTGGCGCTTGCAGCCATCGCGCTGCTCTTTACCCGAAAGATCCAACTCGGCGGCGCCGGCGCGGGTGGCGCACACTAATTTGAAGATACGATGGAGGGAGGAAGGCCCATGCAAGGTTCCAGACCGGGTAGTCTCTATCTGGAGGATCTTCACGTCGGACAGCGCTTTACCAGCGCGACGCATACGGTCGACGAGGCGCAGATCAAGACTTTTGCCGCACAGTTCGACCCGCAGCCGTTTCATCTGGACGAGGCGGCCGCCAGTGACACGCTCTTCAAGGGCCTGGCCGCAAGCGGGTGGCACACGGCGGCGATCACGATGC
The DNA here is from genome assembly GCF_001426275.1 of Ensifer sp. Root423. NCBI lineage: Bacteria > Pseudomonadati > Pseudomonadota > Alphaproteobacteria > Hyphomicrobiales > Rhizobiaceae > Ensifer > Ensifer sp. Root423. The sequence continues at coordinate 479,587 of NZ_LMEG01000023.1, forward strand.
GGCTGAACGTGGAGACCGGCCTGCCTTTCGCCGGTGGCCTCATCGGCGCGGGCGGAGACATCACTTGGCCGGCCCCGACGCGGCCCGGCGATACCCTGCATGTCGAAAGCGAGGTGGTCGAGATCATTCCCTCGCGCTCGAAACCCGACCGCGGCATCGCCGTCGTCGTCAGCCAGACGATCAACCAGCGCAACGAGGTCGTGCAGATCCTCAAGGCGAAGCTCGTCGTCGTGCGAAAGCCGAACTGAAGCGACTGTCTGGATTTTCTGTTGTCACGGTCGTATTTTCTCAACCGATGCCGCGCTCAGCCCGGCAACATACAGAGCAGGCTGCGCAAGCAAGCCTCAAATGACAAGAATGATCTATGCCACCGAACAAACGAGCGTTACTTGAGCGGTCCATTTGCTTTGTTGCCCTCTGGTGTCTTTTCCTGCTTGTCGGGGCGGCAGCTTTTCGGCGCCCGTGACGGTCCAGCCCTGGTCTCCGAGCTGACCGATCGTCGCATAGCCATTCCGTTGTGATTTCCCGTCGCATTCAATTCTAGAACCGCAGCTAGATTCCCGATCGCTGTTGAAGTACATTCTGTTTTAGCCGCTGCGGGGACGGTCTTCAGCGCGCGATCAGGGGGATGCGGATGAGCAGCATTCTGAAGCGTGTTGCCAGGCGAATACGCAAGCGTATGAGCCTAACCTCTCATGCGATATCGGCGGACGCTTTTCTGATTTCCTACCCGAAATCAGGAAGGACTTGGTTTCGCTTCCTCCTGTCTCAATACTTCGCTGGGGTCGCCGGCGAAGGCGAAGCCGTAAATCTTCACAACATGTTTTCGATTATCCCCAACTATGATCTCGATGGGATAAGAGGCATTCCCGCATTTCGCTTCGAAAATGGTCAGATCCCGAAAATCTTGGTCAGCCATCTCGAGTACCGAACGAGCCATTTCCTCATGCGTCCAGCAATCTTGATGATCAGGGACCCTCGCGACGTGCTGGTATCAGCCTACTTTCATGCGACGCGACACAAGCATCGCTTCGACGGTAATATTGACGCGTTTATTGAAGATGCCATCCAAGGTGCTCCTAGCCTGATAGATTACCTTAACGGCTGGGCGAGCGGCTTGCAGCGCCGGAGGCACCATATTCTCAGCTACGAGGACCTTTCTGCAGATCCAAGCCGCCACACGCGCAACGTTCTTCAGTTTCTAGGTTGCACGGTCGATGACGTCAACCTCGAAAAGGCGGTGCGTGCGGCGCAGTTTGATGCGATGCAAAGCCGCGAGCGCGTTGAGGGAATACCCGCTCACGATTACGACCGCAGCGATGACGAAAGCCTGCGCATGCGTCGAGGAAAAGCGCATGGGTTTATGGATTATCTAAGCGCGAAACAGGCGGAGCGTATTCTCCAACTATGTCGATTACGGCTTTCACCGGGTGCAAAAGACCTGGTTTCCCATTCAGGCCTCGACTTGCGCTCGACTTGATCGCGCGGGTACATTTATAGGCGCTGTCACGATGCTCCAAATCGCATCACTGCGAGTATATATTCGGATGCCGCGCTACTCTGGAGAATGATCTCATGATTTCGGCGCCTGATGACACCATAGTACAACTACGAATTTATAGATTATTGCATTTGTGAATATCCTAGCGGATTACTGCTAACGGCTTACCGAAAATTTTTGTCGCTCGCCAGCATGGCTGGTATTGCACTCTGGAACGCGCGTGACCATCCGCAAGAAACTCCGACGCGCCAGGCAGGCGTTCAAAGAAGTCTTAAGTAAAGAAAGGAGCCTAAAGGATAGGCTGCAGGCGGTTGCGCATCTGCTGGCCGGCAACTTCCTTGGCTCAATAGTAGGGCTCGCCGGTTTCGCTTTGACCGCACGGGCGCTCGGCCCGGCCGACTACGGCACCTTGGCGCTATGCTTTGCCTTCACCCGAGCGGTCGAGCGACTTGTCAGCTTTCAGTCCTGGCAGCCGCTCATCAAGTTCGGAGCCGAAGCGAAGGAGGCCGGGCGCGACGGTGATCTGCGAGCAATCCTGAAGTTCGGGTTGCTGCTTGATGTGGCAGCTGCAATCGCAGCCTGCCTCATAGCGATCATGCTGGTTCTTTTCGCTGCTCCTTTCATGGGCGTTTCGGAGCAAATCAAGGGATTGGCTTTTGTCTATTGCTTTGTCCTGCCTTTCCAGATTTCCGGCATGCCGACCGCCGTCCTCAGGCTGTTCGGTAGGTACGCGTCACTTGCCTATGGCCAGGTAATATCCAGCCTCTTGCGTGTCGCCCTTTGTTTTCTCGGCTATATTGCCGGGGCGGGACTCTTCGAGTTCGCATTGATCTGGATGGCCACACAGATCTTGAACTCCATCTCGCTGGTTGCCTTTTGTCTCCTTGCCCTCAAACGCGAAGGCCTGCTTTCCGGGCTGGCATCGGTCTCGCTGGCGCGGCTCCGAACGCGCTTTCCCGGGCTGTGGCGTTTCGCGATCTCGGCGAATGTGTCGCTTACCATTCGCGCCAGCGCCAATGAGCTCGACACGCTGCTTGTTGGCTATCTCGCCGATCCGACTTCAGCCGGAATGTTTCATATCGCCAAGCGTCTCGGCCGACTTGCACAACAGGCTGGGGTGCAGGTCCAGGCCGTCCTCTATCCTGAGCTCGCTCGTGTGTGGGTCTCAGGCGTCCATTCCGAGTTCCGTCGCGCGGTGTCGCAGACGCAATGGCTACTTCTTGCATTTGGCGTCGCGATGATCATCGGTTTCTACCTTGGCATTGAACCGGTGTTGAAATGGACGGCGGGGCCACAATTCGCCGGCGCCGCACCCCTTGTGATGGTTCAGTCCATTGCAGTAACCCTTACGCTGGTCGGGGCCGTCTTTCGTTCGGCGCTTCTGGCGATGGGTGAGGAGAACAAGATCCTCTCGAGCGTACTCGTCGCGGTTGTCGGATTCTACGCCACGGCATTGATTTTTATCCCACAATTAGGTGCTATGGGAGCCAATATCGCCCATATCGTCATGTCAGTTATCTGGCTGCTGGGAATGTACGTCGCTTATCGCCGGCGCGCTTAGGAGAATACGTCCCGTCTCGGTTGTATACCGCCCTCAATCGGGATCGTGGTGCGTCTCCGGCGGCGCGATGTGCCGTCGGCCGGTCTGGCCTCATCTGTGCGCCGGCCGGCAAGACCGGGTCCGGCAGAAGGAACCTCATTTGCCGGCCGGCGCTTAGGTCGGCCTAGCGCTTGGGTCGGCCATGCGCAGTGTTTGCCCCGGTACGCGAAGCGATTGCCCGGCAAATCCTCGGCACTCGCATCCCAATGCCGCCGCCCCGCAACTCCTTCAGACACTTCAAGGCGCCGCAACGAGCCGGCCCGCATGTTTGCTCGTCTGCTTGATCTCGTCTGGGAAGGCTATCTGCCCAACGGCGCGACATACTACATAGATGTCGTCTCCGCCTACCGGTCGCCGACCACCGACAACATGCTCCGCGGACGTTCGCGCATTTCCGGTGTCGCCAAAAACGGCCAGCATACGCTCGGCACCGCGATGCACTTCTTCCTCCAAGGGACACCAAACTGGCGGCATTGCAGATGCAGGTCGGCGGCGTTGGTTACCATCCCACATCGGGCGCGCCCTTTCGTCCATCTCCGATGTGGGGCTAGTGCGCGCGTGACCGCGCATGTCGCGCCAGGAATTGGTCGAGATCTTCCCGAATGGCAAGACTTTGCATGTTCCGGCCGACGTGAAGCCGCTTCCGGAATACAATGTCTCCACGACACTACGAGCGTGGGTGAGTTCGACCTCCTTTGCGGCCGCAAGTTTAACCGGTCCGTCGCGTTCGAACGATTATCAGCCTCCTCTGCGCTTGCGACAGCGTCACTTCCAACGGCGAAAAGCCAGGCTCTGGTAGGACCCGACAGGCAAACGGCCCGTCAACCCGGCGCCGAACAACCGGCGTCCTCAGACCTTGCCATTGCCGTTCCACTCTCGACACTCTGCGGATTTCGCTAGATCGGGACAGTCATTTCAGCAAGTCGCGGACAAGCGTTTCTCTAAGTCGCGGACAACGGGTGCGATCGAATTCCGGTTGCCTGGTTGCTGTTACGGGTGATTGATTTCGGTTATTTCGCCGCCGGTCAAGAGCGTCGGCGTTTTTCGTTTCCGCATGCTGTCGCCTTCGAGCGTTATGCGGTGAGCGTTGTGAACAATACGGTCCAAAATCGCATCAGCTAAAGTGGCCTCTCCGATCATTTCGTGCCAGGCCGCCACGGGAAGCTGAGCCGTGATCAGGGTCGATTTCCGCCGATATCGTTCCTCGAAGATTTCTAGCAGATCGAGGCGCTGTCGATCGTTCAAGGTGTGGGTTCCCCAGTCATCCAGCACCAGCAAGTGAACGCGCGCAAGCTTGTCGACGAGGCGCGGAAAGCGTCCATCGAGTCTGGCAAGTGCGAGATCCTCAAACAGCCGCGGCATACGAACGTAGAGGACTGAGTAGTCGAGGCGGGCCGCCTGTCGTGCGAAGGCGCAAGCAATCCACGTCTTTCCGGTGCCTGTTTGGCCGGTTAGGATCAGATTCTCGTTTGCCTTCAGCCATGCACCTTGCGCCAGAGATAGGACGTTCCGGCGATCAAGACCGCGGTGAGATCCAAAATCGATGTCTTCGATCGAGGCATTGGCAAAACGAAGCTTTGCTGTAGCGAGCCTGTTTGTCAGCCGTCGGTCTGTTCTCACGGCGATCTCTCGGTCGAGCATCAACCCCAACCGTTCGTCGAAGCTAAGGTCGTTTCCATGAGCCTGCTCGATAAGCTCGCGATAGGCGGTCGCCATCCCGGCAAGACCAAGCGCATTCATCTGATCCAGTGTTGGATGTGTCAGCATCTGATGTCCTCTTCATTGGTAGTAGGTTTTGCCGCGGATATTGCCGTGCGGCGGCGCCGGCTTCACAGCCTCGCTCATGGCCGGAGCCTGATCGAGACCAGATCTGAGAATGTTGGCGACAGACGAATAGCTGAGCGCGTTGATGACCAGCGCCCGCTCGCAAGCCAGCTCCAGCCGATCGGATTCGTAACGGCGCGCCAGGGAGAGAACGCCTTGAGCGGATCGGTAGCCCTGCTCGGGGTGTGGGCGATCGCATAACAGACGTTCGATAAAGGTCGCCGTATTGGTCCCGACTTTCGCTGCTTCCTTGCGCAATGTGTGGGGTGTCGTGTTTGCGTAGCGCTGGTGAGCCTTGGGCATATGTTCATTGACGGTAATGTGGCCCGAGCGCTGCGAGCTTCGGATGTGGCTGGCGACACGCTTGTGGTCAAAGAAGATCTCGACTGCCCGATACGTCAACCTGATATCGACCCGTCTTCCGATGAGACCGTGCGGCACGGAATAGAACGTCTTGTCGACGTCGACATGGTAATCGGGATGGACCTTGGCGACCTTCCATTCCGCATACTCAAACGGCGTTGAAGGCAGCGGCTTGAGCTGGGAGCGCTCGACTTCATCGAACAAAGCGCGCCGAGATTTGCCATATCGCCGCATCGTTCGGGTGTTGAGGTCCTCGATCAAAGCGCTGATGCGGATATTGAGATCGACAAGGCTGAAGAAACGGTCGTTTCGAAGTCTGGCCAGAACCCACCTCTCGACGATTAAAACCGACCCTTCGGCGGAGGGCTTATCTCGAGGACGCCTCGGGCGTGCCGGCAATATTGTCGTATCGTAATGATCGGCGAAGGCTGCAAATGTCGCATTCAACGTCGGCTCGAACCAAAGAGCCTTGGCCACCGCAGACTTGAGGTTGTCGCAGATCGTGGTCTTCGTCACGCCACCGAAGTAACTGAAGGCCCGTTGGTTCGCTTCGATCCAATCCGGCAGCTTTTGGCTGAAGCTGGCATAAGAGAACGTCAGTTGTGACGCGCTTAGCACCGCCACATAGATCTGCGCTTCGCGGATCTCGCCGGTAGAGGGATCGATGATCGGGATCGTATGGCCGGCATAGTCGCATTCCATCGCCACGCCACCAACGTGACGGCTGCGATAGGTGGGCTTGGCTCGGCTTTCGTGATCGGCAAACCGGCAGCAAAACCACGTATAGCCATAGCCATCCGGATGGGCCTCACGATATTCCTGCCATAACAGATTGAGCGTCACGCCTTTGCGCTTCAGTTCACGCGCAACCTTCGGCCAATTCGGCTCATCGCTATCGCGCGGAGGTCGCCCCATTCGGCGGAATAGTCGTTGCTCGAGAACATCGTCCTCGTCCAGGCCTGGTGGAAGGGGCCAGACCGCAAGCCCGGCTTCCCGCGCCCGCAGCAGATACGTCGAAACCGACGTCTTGCTCATCTTCAGCCGTTCAGAAACGGCGCGTATCGACAATCCCTGCTCGAACGTCAGCCGCAGGATCGATCGGATGTCCTTCACGTCGGTATGTCTCGCTTGCTTCCGTCTGGGCATCATGTCCTCGCTCAAAACACGAGGGCAAAGTGCCAGATCGGCGCTTACGAAAATCGATCTAAATCCGCCGCTATGCCTGTCCGCGACTTAGTGAAATCGCTGTCCCGTACTTACTGAAATCGGTGTCCGCGACTTACTGAAATCCTTGTCCCGTACTTTGTGAAACCCGCAACACTCCGCTCTCCCGAAATCGATGCTGACGCGCCCGTCAGTACATCGGCATTTGTTTCGTACTTCAAGTCAGCGGATGGACTGCGGGTGAGAAGAAATGCGTTGCCGCAGCCGTCCGCTGCTGGATGAGGACGATGACCCGGCGGTGAGGTGCCTTCCGGCATGCCGGCCTGGAAGTTCGAGCAGCTGGTTTTGCCGGCTGGGCTGCGAGGTTCTGTCGCAAGCGCCGACGACACGAGGCGTGATGCGCAGCGGACGTGGGCATTCAGCGAGCCCATTGGGTTCAACACGGAACGCTTCGGAGGAGACGGTTGATCCGCGGCAACAATCGCTCGGTCATAAAGATCGAACCTGTTCATGAATGGCTCCGGTGTCGGGCGGATCATTGCCTATAAGCCTTCGCTGCCTCTCCGGCAGGCTAAGGAATCTCCTTCCTGCGACAAAGAGATCGTAAATTCGGTTCTATGGTTCAAAGCGGATCGCGCGATTGTGTCCCACTGAGCGAGTATGTTCTCGGCTGAATATTTTCTTGCACTGGCTTCCGCATTCGCGCCAAGTCGAGCCCTGAGAGCGTCGTTCTCGAGAACATTGGACAGCGCTTCGGCAAGTGCATCGACGTCGCCATTGGAAACGAGGATCCCGTTTTCCCCGTCGCGCACCATGTCCGTCGGCCCCCATTCGCATGCGAAGGAAACCACGGGTACGCCGGAGGCCATAGCTTCAAGCAACGCTATGCCCCATCCTTCGTAGCGTGATGATAGGACGAAGACGTCGGCAGTCTCCACCCAGAGCCCTGGGCGCGCTGTGACGCCGGGCAACTCCACTCTCTCAGTCAATCCAAGTTGATCGCGCAAGTCTTCCAGCTCTTTTCTGGCTTCGCCCTCCCCCCAAATGACTAGCTTCCAGTCAGGGTGTTTAGGGGCGACTTTTGCGAAGGCTTGCAACAACAAATCGAAACCTTTTTGCCACGTCAAGCGTCCGACCGCGGTCAAAGTATTATTGCCACGCCGTTTTTTCCACCCGCTGGGTAGATTGACGGCATTGGCGATCACCCAACCCTTCCGACGAACCTCCCATGGGAAGTAGTCGAGGGCGCCACTTGTCATCGTGACGAGCCCGAACGCACGCGGATACAATCGCGCCTGAAGCCACTTCCAAAGCGGGCCGAACGGCTGCAACTCCGGATTATTGCGCTCGGATACGACAACGGGATATGGCAGGCCGGTGGTGGCCAACAATGCCAACACGTTCGTCCGGGTAAGAAAGCTAAGCACAAAGTCGGGACGTGAGCGCCTTATGGCGGCGCGCAACCGCTGGATTCTCCTCGTCACCAACCACGCGGCCTGCAGCTTCGATGCCTTTTGCGGCGGCAAACCGATTCGCTCGATGGAGACGCTGGGATCAAACTCGTAATAGGGCTTGGCTGCCGGCGCTTCCTGGGTAATTAGTGTTACGACACAGCCAATGCGAACCCAATGGTTTGCAACAAGGCTTACCACATGTTCGGTTCCACCTGCACCGAGTGCTGGAACGATAATAGATATCCTTGCACCGGACACGGGCAGGCCACTAACAGCCTCGACATTCGCCCCGGAACTCAATTTTTACAGCCCTCCATCATCTCAACGTACTCAACATTATCGAACCCGGAAACGCAATATAGCATCCGATATAGATCGCTACGCACCTATCGGGTCACTTGGTTGGTAATCCCCCGCCGAATAACGGACTTCAAAAGTAGAATTTTCTCGGGCTTTATGATCGAGGAGATTTTGATGAAGACGAGCAGATTCAGCGAACCGCAAATCCTTGCAATCCTGCGCCAGGCGGAGGGCGGCGTTGCCGTTCCTGATCTATGCCGGGAGCACGGGATGAGCACGGCGTCGTTTTACAAATGGCGAGCCAAATACGGCGACATGGACGCGTCGATGATCAGCCAGATGAAGGCTCTTGAAGACGAAAACCGTCGGCTGAAGAAGATGTATGCGGAGATGAGCATGCAGGCGGAACTGCTCAAAGAGGCGCTTGGAAAAAAGTGACGCGGCCATCTCAACGCCGGGAGCCTTTCGGCAAATGCGAGCATTTGCCTGTCGGCCAAGGGATGGCCGGGAAAGCGGTGGCGTTGCGCGGGGTGAGCATCGCACTCGCCTGCCGCACCTTTGGTGTCAGCGAGACCTGCTATCGTTACAGCGCCAAGCTGAACGACGAGAACGAGCAGATCGCCGATCTCCTGATCGGGTTGACGCGGGCGAAGAAGAGCTGGGGCTTCGGCCTGTGCTTTCTCTACCTGCGCAATGTCCGGGGGCATCGCTGGAACCATAAGCGGGTATACCGCATCTATCGCGAGCTGGAACTGAACCTCAGGATCAAACCACGCAAGCGGTTGAGGCGCGAGAAGCCGGATGCTCTGGCCGTACCGGAGAAACCGAACCTGGTCTGGTCTATGGACTTCATGGCGGATCGTCTTGAGGATGGCAGGCAATTCCGCCTGTTGAACGTTCTGGACGACTTCAACCGCGAGGTGCTGGGCATCGAGGTGGATTTCTCGCTACCTGCCGAGCGTGTCATCCGCAGCCTGAACCAGATCATCGAATGGCGCGGCAAGCCGATGGCAATACGGGTCGACAACGGACCTGAATACGTCAGCGGCAAGCTGATGGAATGGGCAGAGAAACAGGGCATCGCCTTGAGCCACATCCAGCCGGGAAAGCCGCAGCAGAATGCTTATGTCGAACGCTATAACCGGACCGTCCGACATGAATGGCTCGACCAGCACATCATCGAAAGCATTGAGGAGGCACAGGAATTTGCCACGCAGTGGCTATGGACCTACAACAACGAACGTCCCAATATGGGCATCGGCGGCATCACGCCCGCACAGAAACTGAAAATGGCCGCGTGAATTCTACCGCGGAGCCCCGTTGAAAACGGGGGAATTACCGGTTGATAGTTCCAAGCATGATGATGTGTTCATGCTTTGGTGACGATTTTTCAACTGCGATGAGCGTTGCTTTGCGATTTCTATCGGCCATCAATCAGAGCGAGCGGTTGAAGGCAAGGCGGAGTTTCGCGTGGCAGGTTGAGGAAAAGGATGATCCGTCTCGATCTAAGAAAGCCGCAAAAGACTTAGAAAGACTTAAGTCAGCATGAAGCCGCCACCTTACTTTTGGGCTGAAGATGAGCGCGCTCTGACATTGGGCGCCGGGCGGGTTTGGAGACGTCCACCGGAAGCGGGAAAGAAACATCCCGTTGACAATTGAACAGATACTTGTGAGAATTCGCATATACTTAAATAAATTTCGAAGCCCGGGTGCAGCCGCGGGACGGAGTTGCTTATGTCGAGCCTGGATTGCGGTCGCAAGGCGGAAATTGAGCCCACCGCCCTGCCAAACAATATAATCAGGAACCTGGTCCGCTCGCTCGGGGACTGGTTGCTCGGCGCGGAGCCCGAACGCTTGATTAACATTGGCAGGCTGGTGACTGCGGTTTTCGCAATCTTCGCCATCTACCTTGATCCCACCCAGCCGACATCCCTGCTCTATGAATCGAGGGTTCTGCTGGGCTTCTACATTCTCCTCTCAGTTCTGTTGGTCCTGCGCCCGTTGCGCAAGCCGCTCGACAGCGTGGTTCATCTCCTATTCCACGTCGTCGACGTCGTGGTCCTTGCCTGGTTGACGCTGCTGACGAATGAGCTCACCAGCCCGTTCTTCGCCGTCTTGCCTTTCGTTCTTCTGGCAATGACGATGCGGTGGGGTCTGAAAGGGGCAGCATTCGGCGCATTTGTTTTGTTGTTGGTCCAGTTGGTTGTTGGTTTACCGGACCTGAGCGATGGCGACTCGGAGCTCAACCTGTTCATTATGCGGTCCACCTATTTCGTCCTTTCCGCCGTGATCCTTGGCTATTTCGGCGCTTACCGTGAGCGCAGCCGCCAGCACTTGGCTCAGCTCGCCGAGTGGCCATTTGAAGCCGTTGCCAATGACCGTACGTCTTGGCTGGGGCTGCTGTTTAGGCATGGATCCCGTGTCCTCGGGGGGTCTCGGTTGTTCGTCGTTTGGCGCGACCAGGAAGACGAAACTGGTTGCGTCGCCTACTGGGCGAACGACCATTTGAAGCTGGTAGATGTCGGGCGTTCGGATTTCTGGCGGCGCCACGATCTTCAACCCCCGCGACGAGGGGATGGTCTGGCCGCGCTATCGAGAACCGAGGCGGATTTGCTCCTTCTCATCGCGGATTTGCCAGAATTTTCGGCAGTCGCAGGCGAGCGTATCAGACGCATCTCAGCGGCATATTTTTCCAGCGTGCGTTATCGCGGACGCGTATTCGTTATCAATTCGCCTCGCCGCCCGGACGAGGGAAGTGCGATGACGGAGATCATCGCGACCCGCCTTGGCTCGGAGCTCGAGCGGCTCGCGTTGACACAGCGGTTAACGGAAGCCGCCTGCTCCGAGGAACGCGTGCGGCTGGCCTGTGACTTGCACGACAGTGTCTTGCAGAATCTCTCAGCCGCACGATTGAAACTGAAGCTCGTCGGCGAGGCTGCCGGTAGCTACTCGAAGCTCCCGCTCGAAGAAGTGGGGTCGCTCATCCTGGAACAACAGCAACGTATCCGCCACTTTGTGGAGGACAATCGCACCGCCGAAGTACCTGTCACAAACCTGCTCGAGCAAAGCCTATCGGGCTTCGCGAACTTGCTGGCAGACCAATGGAACTGCCAAATCGCCATCGCCATTACCCCACCCGGACTGACCCTACAGTATTGGATGGTGCACGAGATCAAGCAACTGATCTCGGAAACGGTCGCAAACGCCGTGCGTCACGGGCGCGCCACGCTATTGCGAATCTCAATTCGTCAAAGCGACTGCGGTCTGCAAATCGAGTTGAACGACAACGGGACGGGAATGCAGGCCCCGGCGAAATCGCCGAGGCCCTCATCGCTTTCGGCACGGGTGGACAAGCTCGGAGGCGCGCTCACGGTTTTCCGAACCGCGCCTGGCTTCGGCATCAGTATCAGTCTACCGAGGTTGGCGGGGAGGCTCTAATGCATTCAGTGGTTCTCGCTGACGACCATCCTCTGCTGCTCAGCGGTCTTCAACAAAATCTGATGGCCGCACCTGATTTTGATGTGGTGGGAGTTGCCGCCAACGGAAAAGACGCGCTCTACCTCGTTCGTGACCTTATGCCCGATATCGCCGTCCTCGACGTGACGATGCCGAGGATGACCGGGCTCGAAGTGCTGCATGCGCTGAACGACGAACAACTGTGTCTGAAGGTGGTCTTCCTCACCGCAACGATAAGTGGTGCGCAGATTGCTAATGCGATATCCAGCGGGGCGCGGGGAATATTGCTGAAGGAATATGCGCCAGAGGCGCTGCTCGATTGCCTCCGTCATGTTGCTAAGGGCGAGAAATGGCTGCCGGCCGAGATCGCGGCCAAGGCAAGTGAACCGGCTCATGCAGCCTCGAAGAAGATCGAACTGCTTACTGCCCGCGAACGGGAGATAACCGCGCTCATATGTGGCGGCTTGTCGAACCGGACGATCGCCCAGAAATTGGGCGCCTCGGAAGGAACGATTGGGATCCATCTCCACAACATTTACCGCAAACTGGAGATTACCAATCGAACGAGCTTAGCGGCACTGCACGTGCAATATATGGCAGCGCGCAATGGATGAGGCCAGTCAATGTTCCAAGAGCCGATTCGGAGCGATCATCCGCGCTTGCCCTAGTCTTGCCGCGAGTTTCGCATTCATCGTTCACGTCGCGACGTTGATTTCGGGGAAGCCTACGCCTATTGCAGAATGTGGCCGTTGCTCCCCAGGTGGTCGCCACCCTCACCTTTCGCAGATTTCCTCCTACGAGCTGTACGGCGCGACCTGACGCACGCTCCAACCGTGGTACCCGTTCATCGCCGGTTGATAATCGACGCTTGCTTGGCGATGGTTCTCGGGTGGTAGGGTCCAGCCGTCAGTTCCGCATCTCCCGCGGGGACGGTGATCGGGAAGGTTATCGTCGAACGCATTCTTAATCTAGTTACGTTCGTGACCGGAGAGCAATCGTTATGGTCTGCTCGACCTTTTGGCCGACCCTCACTGGTGTGGTATTTGAAGCTGGTTCTCGTCGTCGCCCTCGTCGGAGGAGTTGCGATGTTGTTCGCGAACCGGATACTTCTGGCGCTGTGGGATAAAACGGCGACTGCGTCGGCAACCAAGCAACGTCTCGGCCAATCTCCTGTGACCTTCTGCACTTTGGTGTCGATCCCACTGCGACGAACCCGCACGAGCGGGTCGCGCGCACGGTTGCCCGCCTCCGGTATTCTCCAACAGGCGGGATGTCAGAGCGCCCTCCCAAAATCAGAGCTAGCATCGGTGCTGCTGATAGAGCCACCCGTCCCGAAAATGAGGCTCGAAATCCTTGATCTGGTGGACAAGATCGACTTTGGCCGGGTCGTTCACCTCGTCTTCAATCTCCTGGGACCACCTTCAGCATCGGGGTAAGCGAAGGGAGTTGCTAATGTCAATTCTCAAGCCGCTGCACCGCAAAAAGCGCGGGCGTCTGAACGGCGTCGCACGCAAAGACCTTATCGGTGGTGTCTCAATCGGCTGGGCCACGCCGTCCGGCGAGTTTTTTCTACCAGTCGCGATTTATTGGCACTTCGCGGGAGACGGCGAACTGTCGTATCGCGACCAGCCTCCCGCCTGCGTCGAGACAGCGCCGCACGAAGGTCTTCGACATGGACTACTTTCAACCGCCGCGGCAGGCATCGACGCTTCGGACCTAAATATTCGAACCTGCACAATTTTCTCGCAGGCAGCAGTTCGTCGAGCGAAAGATGACGCGTATCAAACTCGTCGCGCCAATTATCAAGGACGTAGGAGGAAGTGCGGTTGTAAAGCCCGCGCTTGATTTCAGATCCCCGACGCAGCGTCCTATCCGGATAGGCCATGAGTGTCGCGTCCAAGGCGACGTTAACGCAGGCGTTTCGATATTTGTGAAGAACTTCTCGCGGGAGAAATGCGCAGGCCGGTGCAGATACAAGTTCGGTCCTGTTTCCACCAAGAGAACGGACTTGCCAGCTTTAGCTCAGAGCATTCCGGTTACCGCGCCTCCGGAGCCTGAGACAGTGACCGCGATCTCTGCGGCCAACTGCTACAGAACGCGGTCAGTCTTGTTTCGTTGGGATGTAATAATAAACAAGCAAAGCTCCGGACAAATGCCGTGGATTGTAAGATGAGCTCTTGCCGTGGCACAATTTGGGAACGGTTCCAGCGCTCGACCTAGGCATGAAGGGGCTTTACACGCAGGATAGGGTATTTGACCTGAGACCCTGAACTTCCTCCAAATTTTGGTAGAGTCCGTCGCATTGAGGAGACGGACGGAATGAAGCGTACACGGCTCACGGAAGAGCAGATCATCGGGATGCTGAAGGAGCAGGAGAGCGGCCAGTAGACGGCCGATATCTGCCGCAAGCATGGCATATCGGAAGCGACCTTTTACAAATACTAAGCGAAGTATGGCGGCATGGATGTCTCCGATGCCAGGAAGCTGAAGGCTTTGGAGGATGAGAACGCCAAGCTGAAGAAGCTGCTTTGCCGAGGCAATGCTGGACAACGCGATCCTGAAAAGACGTCGCGTCAAAAAATGTATGGTCCGCCCTGTCCGTGCAAGGGGTCGCGACGTCGCAAATGACGATTCCAGTTGCGTAAATGTATCCGGCCTCTCGCGAGTGGACTGCTGTTGCAGCCAGGCCATGATGAGATCCGCGCACGCCGTTCCCAATAATGGTTCGGGCACGAAGCCCGCTTTTTTGCACAGGGTTTACGGCATGCTGATCCACTGTTTCGTCATCACTCGTCCCGAGCCTTGCAATCGAGCTCTGAGCGTCAAGCGAAAGCAGGTCCCTGCGTTCATAGAGTGCGCCCGGTTGGCTTAGAACGGCCCAGACAATGCGTGCCATCTTGGCCGCAAGTGCAACGACGGCTTTGTTGGGATGCATCCGCGTTACAAGGCCGTTGAGCCAGTTGCCCAACCGATCGCGCGTCCGGTCGAGATGTCGGAAGCACGACCTTGCGCCATGCACCAGAAGCTTGCGGACATATCGATTGCCGCGCTTGCTGATCCCTAGCAGCGTTTGCTTTCCCCCGGTCGAATATTGTCTCGGCACCAATCCCAGCCACGCCTCCAGATCTCGGGCTTTGCGGAACTGCAGCCCATCGCCGACGGCGGCCAGCAATGCGGTTGCGCCCAACGCGCCGATCCCAGGGATTGTCATCAGGCGGCGCGTAACGTCTTCCCGATCGGCTATCGCCTCAATCTCCTTGGTGACTTGGCGGATGCGCTCTTCGAGGCGCAGGAGATCGGCGTGTAAATCACCCAGCAGCCAACGCATTGCCCGTGACATATCATTCTCTGGGTCATCCAGAGCCTGGGGCTCCCTGCCGCAAAGCGACGCCGTATTCCAGGCAGAAGGCGCGCATCTGATTGATCAAGCGCGTCCTCGAGCCGACCATCTGATCGCGGATCCGGTGCAGAGCCTGGAGGTCGACCTGATCGGTTGCCTTTGCCGTGACGAAGCGCATTGTCGGCCGCGTCGTCGCCTCGGCAATCGCTTCAGCGTCGATGATGTCGTTTTTGTTCGACTTGACGTACGGCTTGACATATTGCGCGGGGATCAGCGGAATCTTGTGCCCGAGCGCCTGTATCCTGCGGGCAAGCCACTCCGACCCCGCACAGGATACCATGCCAACAATGCTCGGGTCTGCCCGGGCAAAGAACTGGAGAAGGGTGTCGCGCCGAAAGCGCACCCTCTGAACGGGTGTACCATCGGCGCTCAGTCCAACGACGTGGAAGACATTTTTGCCGATATCAATGCCATCGACCGCGGCCGGCCGCGGCAGATTGCGATGAGCCATTGCTTCCTCTATTGGTTTGGCCGCCTCATGATGAGGCGGGAGGACGAGGCGGACCATCCCATTATTGGTGACGCCCGATGTGAAGCGAGTGCGGTGGCTCATGTCTGCAAGGAGCATGGTGTGAGCCAGCGTCGGGCGTGCGAGGTTTTGTCCGTTGATATCGGCGCATCCACGTGAGTTGGACCGGCAGGGTATCGTCATGACCGGTCGTGCATGCGATATCCCAAGTATTCGACCTGATGACGCCCATATCCGGGATGCCATGCGGAAGGTGGCGTCAGAGCGCCGCCGTTTCGGCTGAAGAAGCTCTTCCGGCTCTATCGGGAGGAGAAGCTGACGGTGCGCAAGCGTGGCGGCCTTAAGCGAGCGATCGGCACCCGAGCACCGATGCTGATCCCGATGGCAGCCAATGACCGTTGGTCGCTGGATTTCGTGTCGGATCAACTCATTGATGGCCGCAGGTTCCGGATTCTGACGGTCGTCGACGATTGCACCAGGGAATGCCTGGCTCTCGTCGCCGACACTTCGCTCTCCGGCCTGCGGGTCGCCCGTGAGCTGGATCGGATCATCGAGGAACGTGGCAAGCCCAGGATGATCGTCAGCGACAACGGCAGCGAATTCACCAGCAACGCGATTTTGCAATGGACGGATCGGAGCAAGGTGGATTGGCACTACATCGCGCCGGGCGCATCGTTCGCACGCTCATCAATGAAGTGGTTGCGGATCTCGATGATGGAACCTCGGAGATCGTCCTCGTCATTCATTGGGTTGGTGGCGTCCATACCGAGCTGCGCCTGCCGAAGCGGCGCCGCGGGCAAAGAAACGCGACGCTGCGAAGGTTTCCCGCAAGTGCGGTTGCCTGTGATGCGGACATGGGCAACGGCTGCGGCGTAACTGTCCAATGTTTGGCAATCTTGGCCTCGATCTCGCCGACGCGAGCAAGCGCCTTGTTCCAGCGCGCTTCGAGCTCCGACGTCACCAGCCCGTTCTCCGGATCAGCCGCCTCGAGGTCGCGTAGTAGGGCATCCTGAAGCTGGTCGCGTTGGCTGGCCATATCACGTTCCGCCTCGATGGCGGCGGCAATGGCTCCTGGTTCGACAACGCCGGGCAGTGCCTCTTCGATCGCGTCATCGACCCGCAGACCGCCGAAGGCATGAAGACGAGTGCAATGGCTTCCTGGATGCGTCGGTCGGGATCCTTCTCGATACTGTCACCGGCCTTTACGAAGCCGACCGGAACAGTGACGACGAGTTCACCGCGGTGAGCCTTCTCATAGCGGGCGGAAAGGGAACGCTGACGCAAGAGATCGAGCTCATACTCGTTGAGGCTGCCTCGTTTCGTGAGAGACCAATGCTGCGCCCATTACCGCTGTTTGCGATGAGGCATCGGCGTCTTCCAGTAACTTTGCCAAAGCATGCAGGGTTGCGAGATCGACGTGCGGAACTGGCAGGCTGAGCCAATATCCGCTCACGGAGCGGTCGAACATCCATGCTGGGACTTCAAGAAGTCGATCAGAAGAAGAACCAGAAAGGCTGCAGCGGAAAATATGCGTCCCTTTGGACAGCGCCTCATGGACGTGAACAAATCGCCCGGACCAGGGCTGCCACGGATACAAAAGTTCGCGAACCTCGGTCCCGTGGGTGTTCTGTCGTCGTGTTGTACAACCGAAACAGACCCCACTCATCGCTCGGAAATATCACGCCCAGCGAATTCGCAAAGAAAATGGCTATGGAAAAACAGGCCGCATGAGGCCAAGACTGCAAACCAAAGACTCTCCCGAAATCTGGAAGGAAATTGGGTCTCAGGTCATATTCCCTCGCGCTCGAAACCGGACCGCGGCATCGCCGTCGTCATCAGTCAGACGATCAACCAGCGCAACGAGGTCGTGCAGATCCTCAAGGCGAAGCTCGTGATCGCGCGCAAGCCGGGCTGAAACGGCCGGCCGTGCTTGGCGATCGTTCGGGGTAGCGACGCGCTCTGGATTTTCTGTCGTCGGGACCGTATTTTCCCGGCAGGCGCCCCGCGCAGCCAGACAGCAGCAATGGAAGGCTGTGCAAGAAAGCCTGCAAATGACAAGAATGATCAATGTTACCGAACAACCGTCCGTTTCTTGAGCGGCCCCTCTTCCTTGCTGCCCTTTGGTGTCTCCTCCTGCTTGTCGGGGCCGTGGCTCTCGGCGCTCGTGAGCGACAGTCCCTCGTTGCCGAACTGGAGCAGGAAAGTACCGTGCTCCATGGGCTGGCCTCCCAGCGCGCCGATCAGCACGATGCCCATTTGACGGCGCTTTCGGCCGTGGCGGTTGCGTCCGAAGGGCGCCGGCACGATCTCTTCCTGGATGTCGCGCGCACGATTACCCGCTTCTATCCGCGCATTGATGAAGTCCAGCTGGTCCCCATCGAGCCGGGAGCAGAGACGATTGGGACCGCGACGCTCGATGCGGCGACAGCCGAGGGAATACGCGCGGCGGCCAAAGCCTCCGATGGCCGGATCACGCTTCTGCCGCATCCGCGGCGCCCCGATCATTACATGATGGTCAAGCGCAGCCCCAACACGAACGAGGCGCGGTACGGGTTGATGCTCGCCATCGATGCCGGCAAGCTGATCGGCGATGGCGGGCCTTTCTGGTCCCGACCGAGCACGGCCGTCCGGCTTTCATTGCCCGATGGGCACAGTCTGCTTCAGCCGGCCACGCTGCCCAATGCCATCCGCTTCTCCAGGCCGCTCAGCAGCGCGTCACAACCTCTCTTGCTCGAAACCGGTATGGATATCGGTCTCTCCGATATGTTTCCGCCCCTACATACTGGCCTGACGTTCGTCGCCCTGACGCTCGCCTATCTCGCAGGCTTGGCGGCCTTGCGCCAACGGGCGCGAACCCGCGCGGCGGAACAGCAGGCACGGCTGAGCGCGCTCGATTCGCGGCTTAGCCATGCCTCACGGGTCAATGCGCTTGGAGAGATGGCAAGCGGCATGGCCCACGAGTTGACCCAACCCTTGACCGCAATCCTCGCGCAGGCTCAAGCCGGGCGCCGCCTGCTCAACCAGGGGAACCACGCTGCCCTCGCCTCCGTGCTCGACGATACCGTCAGTCAGGCGCGCCGGGCTTCCGGTATTCTGGAGCGGTTCCGCAACTGGTCGCAGCCAAATACGGTACCTGTGAGCGCCTTTGACCTCCGCCGAGCGCTCGGCAATGTCGAGGCGCTGCTGGAGCAGGACGCCCGGTCCCGCAGCATCCTGCTGGAGTTCCACCTGCCGGAAACGCCGGTGATGGTGACAGGCGACCCGGTCGAAATCGAGCAGGTAGCCTTCAATCTGGTGCGTAATGCGATGGAAGCACTTGACGGTCACGCAGGCGAAGCGCCCGGCGTGGTCGTGACCTTGAGGCAAGAAGACTCCATGGTGGTTTTCGATGTCGTCGACAATGGCCCAGGTATTCCCGAAGCCTTGCGCCCGCGCCTTTTCACCCCGTTCATGACGACGCGGGCGGGGGGCACGGGACTTGGCCTCGCCCTCAGCCAACGCCTGGTGGAACGCGTCGGCGGCGAGATTACATTGGTGGCCGGCGACGAGGGCGCCACCTTCCGGGTGACACTGCCCAAGGCGCGAGCCCGTCTGGAAGAGACACAATGACCGTTCCCGTCTATCTCGTCGACGACGACGATGCGGTCCGCCGCGCGCTCGGCCTGCTGCTCTCGACGGTCGGCATCAAGGTCATCCCCTTCGCCGATCCGCAGGCTTTTCTCGGGCAATTGTCGCGCCTTGAGCCGGGTTGCCTGATCCTCGACATCCGCATGCCGGCGATCTCCGGGCTGAAGCTGCAGGAAAAGCTCCGCGAAAATGGCGTGGACTGGCCGACAATCGTCATTTCCGGCCATGGCGATATCGAAGCTTGCCGGCGCGCCTTCCGCAACGGCGCCATCGACTTTCTCTCCAAGCCCATAGACGAAGAGGACCTGATCGACGCGATCCACAAGGGGCAGGAAATACTGGTGCGTACGATGCAGGCACGGGCGGAAAAGGCGGAAACTCTTGCTCTGTTGGCAGCGCTCACGCAGCGTGAGCGCGAGGTTCTCGATCGCATCGCTGCAGGTTTCACCACCCGCCAGATCGCCGAGGGGCTCGGCCTCTCGCCGCGAACGGTGGAAAGCCATCGCGCGGCGATCGGCGCCAAGCTCGGCAGCACCTCGCAGGCGGAGTTGACCCGCATCTGGCTCGAAGGGACGCAAACTCCGTAGAACTACGGATGGTGATGGAAGAGCTACGAATATCGATGGGCGGCGTCCCGCAATAACCTTTCCATATCAACAGGAAAGGAACCCATTGATGATCCGCAATATCGTGCTTGCAGCAGCTCTTCTCGCTCCCGTTGCCGCCACCGCCCAGGAGCTTCCGACCGCCGCCTACCTGCCGCTCGACATGGCCGTCAAGGCGGCCGACGCAGCGCTGAAGGCATGCGCCGCCGAAGGCCACAATGTCAGCGTCGCGGTCGTTGCACGGGACGGTTCGACCAAGGTGCTGCTGAAGGCCGACAATTCCGGTCCGCACACCGGAAACAGCGCCCAGGGCAAGGCCTTCACCTCGGCGGCCATGGGGCGCGACACGGCTGGCCTCGGCGAATTCATCGCTTCCAAGCCCGCTAATGAAGGTCTCCGCGACATGGACGCACGCATGGTCATCCAGGCCGGCGGCGTGCCGATCAAGTTCGGCAAGGCGCTCGTCGGCGGCATCGGTGTCGGCGGTGCGCCGTCGGGCGACGTTGACGCAAACTGCGCGACCGCAGGCCTTGCTGCAATCGGCGCGAAGTAATTCGCTCCAAGGGAGGCTCTCGCCCTTGAAAAGGCGGCGGGCCTCTCCATTTAAAGTCCACTACCCGTTTCGAGAGCTCTCAGCCGTCGGCGCCTTTGGCGTGCGATAGCGGCACTCCGGGTTAAAAACAGGGCGCTCCCCGGCACGGGTCGAGCGCCCTGTTTGCTTTAGCAGGTCATCGATCAGCCGAACGATCTCACCAGGTCTTGCTGAGCTTCAACGTGACCGTGCGCGCATCGCCATATCCGCAAACAAGCAGGCCATTGCAGCCGCTGACATAGTGCTTGTCGAACAGGTTGGTGACATTGAGGGCAGCGCCCCAGCCGTCCTTCTCGTAGCGCAGGGCTGCGTCGAAGACGGTCGACGCCGGCACCTTCGCGGTATTTTCCTTGTCCGCCCAGCTCTCGCCGCGATAGCGCACGCCGGCGCCGAGGCTGAGGCCTTCCAGCGCGCCCTGCTGCACCGTGTAGTCGAGCCATAGCGAAGCCTGCGTATCGGGGACGAGATAGGGCGATTTGCCGATCAGCGCGCGGTTTGCGTCCTCGGTCACCTCGATATCCATGAAATCGAGGCCCGCAATCAGCTTCCAGCTTTCGTCGAGATTGACCTTGCCCTCGAACTCGATGCCGCGGGAACGCACTTCGCCGGTCTGGGTCGAGATGCTGGTCAGCGGATCGGTGACGAGAGCGTTGCGCTTGGTCAGCTGGTAAATGGACGCCGTCAGCACGCCATCAAAAAAGGTCGGTTCGTACTTGATCCCGGCCTCGAACTGCTCACCCTCTTCCGGCTTGGTGTTGCCGGTCGCCGTTACCGCCACGACCGGATTGAAGAAGGTCGCGGCGCTGACGTAAGGGGTGAGGCCGTTGTCGAATTCATAGGCAAGGCCGGCGCGGCCGCTAAGCGCGCCTTCGCTGTAGTCGAAACTCGAATTCTGGGTCGGCGCCCAGAAGGTCGGCCCGTTGTCGGTCTTGGTGTCGACATAGTCGTAACGGCCGTTGAGCGTGACGAGCCAGCCGTCGCCAAGGCGGATCTGGTCCTGCGCGTAGACGCCGATCTGCTGCTGTGTGATCACCTGGTTGATGTAGATGGCGTTCGCGGGTTGCGGCGCGCCATAGACCGGATCAGTAGCGCTGATCGGCGTTCCCGCCGACGACGCCTGGACGTGGTCCAGCCGGAAGAACTTGTAGTCGAGGCCGACGAGCAGCGTATGCTCGAGCGCTCCCGTCTCGAACTCGCCTTCGAGCCGGTTGTCGGCGGCGAACGTATCGACCTTCGACGTCGCCTCGAAGCCCAGGCGATAAAGCAGGTTGTCCGGGGTCGCCGGCGTGTTCGAAACCGGAAAAGGAAGGCTCGGATCGTAGTAGCCGTAGGTGTAAGGCCCGTTCTCGTGCTTGTAGAGATGGCCGTAGTGAAGGTTCTGACTGAACTGCCAGCCGCTGTCGAACTCGTGCTTGAATTCGTAGCCGAGCTTCTGCTGCGCATAAGTTCCGGTATCGATGTCCGGCTCGCCAAAGAAGGCCTTGCGGTCGATCTTGCCGAAGGGCGCATCGACGACCGAGCCGACATAGGGCAGGAAGCCGCCACCGGTATGAACCTGGTCGAGGCCCTGCAGCAGGCCGTAGACGGTCAAGCTGGTCGCGTCGTCGGGCTGATAGGTGATCTGCGGCAGGATGAAGCCGCGCAGATCCTCCGAATGGTCCACATAGTTGTCGCCACCTGAGATCTTGCCGGTGACGCGATAGTTGATTGCGTCGTCCAGCTGCCGGTTCACGTCAATCCCAAGGAAGGCATTGCCGTTGTTGTTGATGCCGGTCTCGACATAGGCGGAGGTTTCCCCCGTCGGCCGCTTGCTGATGAGGCTGACGATCCCGCCCGGATTGGCGCCGCCATAAAGCACCGAAGCCGGACCTTTCAGCACCTCGACACGTTCCAGCATGAAGGGATCGATCTGGAACCCGCCAAAGCCGTAGGAGAAGAGGTTGAGGCCGTCGAGGAACACGCCGGTTTGCGTCGCGTCGAAGCCGCGGAT
This sequence comes from Ensifer sp. Root423, assembly GCF_001426275.1. Lineage (NCBI taxonomy): Bacteria > Pseudomonadati > Pseudomonadota > Alphaproteobacteria > Hyphomicrobiales > Rhizobiaceae > Ensifer > Ensifer sp. Root423. The sequence continues at coordinate 501,932 of NZ_LMEG01000023.1, forward strand.
GTAGAACCAGTCGGTATCCGGATCGACGCCGAAGGGCTCGGCCATCACGCCCGGCGTGTAGCGCAGCGCTTCGTCGACCTTGTTGACGACGCCGCGGTCGTCAAGCTCCTCGCGTCCGACGACGGAAACGCTCTGCGGGATCTCAGCGATCGGAGTTGCGGATTTCGAGCCGGTCGTCGTCGCCTTGGCGACATAGCCGTCGACCGGACCTGTGGCGTCGTTCTCCGTCCTCGCGCCGGTCGCCTCGATCGTTTTCAGCCTTGTCGCCGTCGCATCCTGCGCCATTGCCGCGCCGGTGGCCAGAACCGCAATGGCGGCGACCCCGCTTGCCAGCCACTCCGTCAGCCGTACTGCCTTGCCTCTTACCATCATCTGTCTGCCATCTCACCCGAACCACCGCAGTGCCTTACAGGCGGCGCGGCTTACACCCTCTAATAAGGTGAGTGTTTATATCAACTATTGCGGTGACTCTTGTCGCGATCAGCGGAAATTGAACGTTTCTGGGCTATTTGATGCGAACAACCGCCCTTCAAGATGGAACTTGCTCAGCTCAATCGGCTGCGTTTCCAAGACGCAGGCGTCGCGCCCACGACCTTGCGGAAGACCCGGGTGAAGTGCGCCTGGTCGGAGAAGCCGGTCTCGGCCGCAACCGTCGTCAGCGACGCCTCGTTCTTCAGCAACAGTTGCTTGGCTCTTTCAACCCGCGCATTGGTCTGCCACTGGTGCGGTGCCATGCCGGTCGACGCCTTGAAGGCGTGGCTGAAGTGCGACTGCGACAGTCCGGCAAGGGACGCCAGCTCCTCCAGGCGGATGTTGCGCCCCCAGTTCTCGTCGATGTATTCGACCGCCCGGCGGAGTTGCCAGGTGGCAAGCGCGCTGCGTTTGCGGGCATCGCTGCGATTAAGCTTCATCAGGTCGATGAACAATGCGACCGTCAGGCCATCGCCGTAGAGATCGTGCAAGGGCTGCGGATTGAGGCACTCGGCGGCGATCAGTTGTGCAAGCTGCAGGAAGCGTTCGTCGTAAAACATCAGCCGTGGCGTGTCGCATCGCCCCGCATCGAGCTCCTCCTCCAGCCGTCGGCCGAGAACCTCGAGATTGAAATGCAGGTCGAGGTGGCGGATACGCCTGACATCGACCATGTCCGCCCAGATTTCCATGCCCGCCGGGATATAGGAAAGCGCCTGCTGGCGCTCGTTCTCGACCGCGCCGCGCCCATCGGGCGAAAGTCTGACGTTGCAACGGCTACCGCCTTCAGCGTCGAGCACGATGAACATGCGCGGATCATCCGAGAGATAGTGGCCACCTGCCCTCGCCTCGCATTCGACGTCCCAGACGTCGGCGATGATCCCGTTCCATTCCCGCCGGTGGAGCCCGCCGATCACCTTGAACCCGGAAATTTTGTTCTGCATCCGCGGTTGAAACGACATCTAGGCGTATCCAATGCTCTAGGACGAGGCGACGCCTCCGGCTAATTCCTTCCTCTATTACTCATCTTTAATGTTTGACGGAAGCCCGTAATCTTTCCAACGCGATTTAAACGGTCAAAACGCACATCGACCGGTGCATATCCGGGAGCGGAAAGGCAGCGGTGGAGCGCCGATTCGGGCAGCCTGCCTGCCCGAACCGGTTGCGCGCGATCAGAACCGGACGCGGGCGCCGACCTTGGCACCGGCCGACTTCGAACCGTCGCCCTCGATGTTGAAGAGCAGCGAGAAGTCGAGGTCCCAGTTGTCGTTGTTGCTGAGCGCAAGCCCGGCCGACACCCGCCCGAACAGACCCTCGCCGTCAAGCGAGGCAAAGCCGACATCGGCGCCGACTGTCGGCGACAGGATCACCCCGTTTTCTAGCTCCAGGGTGCGTTCGACGTCGAAGCCGATGCTGAGACGGGCCTGTTCCTCGATGAAGCCCTTGAGATCGATCACCTCGCCGAGCGCGTTCTTGACGGTGTAGTCCTCGGTCTCTTCATTGAAGTAGACGGCTCTCAGCTTCGGCATCAGCACCGTCGCCTCATCCAGTTGCCATTCGCCGGTCAGCTTGACGTCCGCCATCCAGCGGGTGGTGTCGAACGTGCCGGTGAAGATGCCGGTGTCGATGTCGTTGGACGAACCGCCATAGAGCAGGTTGGCGTCGAGGAAGACGCCCTGGCCGATCTCGAACGAGGCATAAGGACCGGCCAGCCAGCCGTTGCCTTTAAGCTCGGCATCCGCGTCGGTCGGATCGGTCATGTAGTCGTAGTGGAACGACAGGCCGATGAGCGCCCGATCGCTTAAGAGATAATCGGCGCCGAGCGAGAACAATGCGAAATTGCCCCACTTGTCGTTTCTGTCGTCTTCATCCTTGTGGAACAGGAAACTGCCGTTCACCCAGATGTCGAACGGCCGGTCGGTCGCCACGAAGGTTTGACCGGTCGCTGCCGCATCGGCGGCATCGCGCGCCGCCTGGATCTGCGACAGGCTGGAGGAGAAGCCGAGGCGGGCACCCTTTTCCGACGGCGTCACCGCCGTCGTCACCGGATCGGTGCTCATCGCCGCCCGCCGCCGTTCGATCAGGCCGGGCACCTTGACCGTCGACGACAACAGGTTCTGGCGATTGCGCACAAAATCGCGCACCAGCCCGTCGATCTCTTCGCCGGCAGCCACCCGATCGAGCGCGATCTTGTAGGTGACGGAGCCAATATTGGACGAGCCCAGCGCGCTCCTGAGCGTATAACTGACCACCGCCGAGCCGGAATAGGACGGGTTCGGCGTGAACTTCAGATAGAAGCCGACCGGCGTGAAGCTGGTGGCAGCGGCAAGCTCGCCTTCGATGATTTCGGCCGTGCCGGCAAAGGGCGGCGAGACCGAGGCAACCGATGCGTCGGTGAACGGACCGCCGGTGGCGCCACCGTTGAGATAGACATCCTTCGGCGTCGAACCGGCCGGAACCTCGACGACGACATTGGGCACCGTCACCGCACGAGCGTTCAGTTTCAGCGTATAGGCGGCCGAACCGCTGGCGCCACGGCTGTCAGTCACAGCAATGGTGAATTGATAGCTGTCGGGCACCGCATCGGCCGCGAGCGGTCCGGTCAATTCGCCAGTGGAGATATTCAGCACCATGCCATTCGGCAGGGCGCCGCTCTTGAGGCTGTAGACCAGCGCGCCGGTGCCACCGGTCGCCGAGACGCGTTGGGAATAGGCTTCGCCGACCATCGCGTCGGGAAGCCCGCCGGCCGACGGGGTAAAGACGAAACTGGCGGAGGCAACGGCGATCTGATAGCTGGCCTGGCCTGTCGCGCCATTGGCATCGGTCGCCGTCACGGTGAAGCCGAAATCGCCGTTGGCCGAAGGTCGTCCCGAGATCGTCCCGCTTGAGGCATCGAGCGACAGACCGCCCGGCAGAGCACCCGACGAGACTGCGTAGTTGTAGGGGGCCGTGCCGGCGCTGGCTGAGACGTTCTGGCTGTAGGAAACGCCGGGCACACCGTTGGCAAGCGCCCCGCCTGCCGGCGACAACACCAGCATCGGCGGCTTGACCGTGACCGAAACGGTTGAAGGCGCCGACGTGCCGGTCGCGTTCGTTGCCGTATAGGTGAAGCTGTCAGCGCCCGAATAGCCGGCATCAGGCGTGTAGAGGATCGTTGTCCCCGCCGCCGTAGCTGTGCCATGCGCGGGCGCGGTGGCGATCGCCACAGATGTTGCCGCCCCGCCCGTCAGACTGAGGCTGATAGCATTTGGGCTGGAGTTCGCAGCAACAGTCGCTGCAACCGGACCGGCCGATGGCGCTTCGACGGCGACCGCGAGACTATAGTTCGCGGTGCCCGTCGCATTGTTCGCGTCGGTCGCCGTCACCGTGAACGTTGCCGCTCCATCGGCGGTCGGCGTTCCGGACAGGCGACCGTCGGCAGCAAGCGTCAAGCCGGCCGGCAGTGTACCACCGGTGACCGCATAGGTGTAGGGAGCCGTTCCGTTGGCGGCGATGATCGTCAGGTCATAGGCGTCTGCAACGGTTACGCCGGCAAGCGCACCCGCAGCCGGCGTGAAGGCGAATGTCGGCGGAGACACCGTCACCGTAACCGTCGCTGCAGCGGACGTTCCGGTCGTATTCGCCGCCGTGTAGGTAAAGCTGTCGGCGCCGGAGAAGCCGGCCGCTGGCGTATAGCTGAATGTGTTACCCGCGACCGTGGCCGTACCGTGCGATGGGGGCGCTGCGATAGCGACCGAAGCGGCCGTGCCGCCCGTAAGGTTCGGCGTAATCCCGTTGGCCGACGAGTTGGCGGCAACGGTTGCCGTCGTGGCGTTGGCGATCGGCGCCTGGATGCGAACCTCCAGGCTATAGCTGCCGCTGGTTGCGGTCGCGCCATGGGTATCGGTCGCCTGAACCGTAAAGGTGAAGCTGCCGTCCGCCGTTGGCGTGCCGGACAGCGTACCGCCAGCGTCGAGCGAAAGTCCGGCCGGAAACGCGCCGCTGGCCAAGGCGTAGCTGTAGGCCGCCGTGCCGCCATTGGCCGTGAAGCTCTGGCTGTAGGTCGTTGCCACGGTTGCGGTCGGCAAAGCGCCGGCCGCCGGCGTGAAGGCGAATATCGGCGCGGAGACGAGGAAGGACTGGCTCACATTGGACGCGGCCAGGTAAGCGCTGTCACCGGCTTGCGAGACTTCGATGGTGCAGGTGCCGCCATTGCGGAATGTGACATCGCCGGTTGACGTGACGACGCAGACGGGCGTCGTCAGAGACTGGAACGTGACCGGCAGAGCGGAACTGGCGCTCGCCGAAAGGGTCACCGGCGTTGCATAGTCCTGCGGGCCGGGATTGGCGAAGGTGATCGTCTGTGGCGCCTTGGGCGTCACCGTGTTCGACGCACTGGAGGCCGGTCCCGTGCCGACAGCGTTGGTCGCCGTCACCGTGAACGTGTAGCTGGTGCCGTTGCTGAGACTGCCGACCGTGACCGGGCTCGACGTGCCCGTTCCAACAAAACCACCGGGATTGGACGTGACCGTGTAGCCGGTGATCGATGCGCCGCCGGCGCTTACCGGCGCGGTAAAATTGACGGACACCTCGCCATCGCCAGCGATAGCTGTGCCCACCGTCGGGGCGTCCGGAACAACCGCGTTGACGGTAAAGCTCTGGGTGACCGTCGTCGCAGGCAGATAGGTGCCGTCACCGCCCTGGTCGGCAGCAATCGCGCAGGTCCCCACGCTGTGGAAGGTCATGCTACCACCCGGCGTGATCGTGCACACGGCTGCGGTCGAGGATGTGAAGGCAACGGGCAAACTCGCGTCCGACGATGCCGTCAATGTCGGCGTGGTCCCGAACGTCTGCGCGCCCGGATTGGCAAAGGTGATCGTCTGGGTTGCGCGCGGCGTGACGTCGTTCGAGGCCGCCGACGCAGGCCCCGTGCCGGCACTGTTGGTTGCCGTCACCGTAAATGTATAGCTGGACCCATTGCTGAGACCCGTCACCACGACCGGGCTTGACGACCCCGTCCCGGTGAAGCCACCCGGGTTCGACGTCACGGTGTAGCTAGAGATCGACGCTCCACCCGTGCTCGCCGGCGCTGTGAAGGCGACGGACGCCGAAGCGACATCGGCGGTTGCCGCTCCGATCGTCGGTGCGCCGGGCACGACGGCATCGACCATGAACGTCTGCGAGACCGTCGGTGCCGCCAGATACGTTCCGTTGCCCACCTGATCGGCTGCGATGGTGCAACTGCCGGCCTGATGGAAGTTCAGATCGCCCTCGGGCGTCACCGTGCACACGCCGGCAGTCGACGAGGTGAAGGCAACAGCCAGGCTGGAGCTTGCCGTCGCTGTCAATGTCGGCGACGTGCCGAACGCCTTCGTGCCCGGATTGGCGAACGTGATCGTCTGTGCGGATCGCGGCGTAACCGCATTGGAGGCGGCCGACGCGGTGCTTGTCCCGGCGCTGTTGGTGGCGGTCACGGTGAACGTATAGCTCGTGCCGTTGGTCAGGCCAGTCACCCTGATCGGGCTCGTCGTATCCGTGGCCGTCATGCCGCCGGGGTTCGACGTCACGGTATAGCCCGTGATCGTCGCGCCGCCGTTCGACGCCGGGGCGGTGAACGACACGTCTGCGTAGGCGTCCCCCTCCACGGCCGCACCGATGGTGGGCGCGTCGGGCACGGTCGGCGCGACGTCGACAGTGAAGACTTGGCTGCCGGTCGCGCCATAGGCATCCGTTGCCGTAACGGTAAAGGTGACGGCGCCACCGATCGATGCAGTGCCCGACAACACCCCGTTGTTCGCCAGCGTCATGCCAGCGGGCAAGGCATTCTGCGTGACGGCGAATGTGTAGGGGCTTGCGCCGCCTGATGCCGCCAGGGTTTGTGAATAGGCGGTGCCAGCGGTCGGATCAGGAAGCGTCGCCGGCGAGAGCGCGATCGTCGGCGCAGCGATGGTGATGGAGAATGCGCGCGAGGCGGTCGAGCCTTCGGGATCGGTCGCTGTCACTGTGAAATTGAACGGACCGCTTGCCGTTGGGGTGCCGGAGACGCCGCCGCCGCTCGAGATCGCCATGCCGGCGGGCAGTGCACCGGAGGTCGTTGCATAACTCAAGGTGCCCGATCCGCCGGTGGCACTTAGCGTTTGCGCCGCATAGGCCTGGTTGTAGACCGGGTTCGGCAGCGTTGTAGTCGAAAACGCGATCGGTGCGTAGGCAACCGAATTGTCGGTGCTGGTGGATAGGTCGTTGGTAAAGCCGGCCGCGCTCGTGGCCTTGCCGGCGGGTATGGACGCCACGACCGTGCCTGCCTGCGTCATTCCGCTGACCGAAACGGTGTAATTGGCGCCCGATCCCGAAACACTCGCCGTCGTCGCGCCGGCCGTGCCTGAAATCTGGACGTCGCCAGCGGAAAAGCCGGTGACGGACTTGCTGAACACCACATCGAACGCAACGGATGTCTTGGCGCTGGGATCGGATTGCGAGCCTGCCTGGTTGATCGCGACCGTCGGTTTGGTGTCGACCCAGTGGCTGGCGCCGGTCGCAGTGCCGGTGCTGCAGCCGCTGCCGCCACCGTAGCTGGCGGAAACCGCGTGCTGTCCGAGCGGCAGCGTCGATGTCTGGAAGGTCGCAGACGATGCCGTGCTGACGGGCCCGGTCGGCGTCAACCCAAGGGTCGTCGACTGCGATCCGATCGTGATCGTCACGTTTCCAGGCGGAGACTGTCCGGCGTTACAGCCCATCGACGATACCGTTGCCGTCACCGAAACCTGTTCGCCCGGCAGCGACGGTCTCGGGGAAGATACGACATCAACGACAACCGGTCCCCCTGTGGCCGCCTTGACGACGATGTTGTTGCTGTTGGCGGTGTAGTTGCCGCCCGTGCGCGTGCCCGTGAATGTGACCCAATCGGAAAACTGGCCGGACATCGCATCGAGGGAATCGACCTGATAGGAGCCTGTGCAGGTCACGGAAGACGTCGTGCCGCCGCCCGGGATTGCCGGGCATGAAACGACGACGCCCTTGTTCGCGGTGGTCGCAGGCGCGATGCTGAGAATATTGTAGGATCCGGGGTTCAGCACATAGCTGAAATTGATCGTGTCGCCAGCCGCATTGAAGGTCGCCGGGTTCGCCGAAATCGTCACAACCTGCGCCGAGGCACCAATGGCAGAAGCCAGAAGAATGCCAATCGCTGCGAAAAATGTCCTGAAATACAAACCCTGGAATGCAGACGAAAAAATCTTCCCGCCCGCGACGCTTCCGCACCGCAGCCCCATAAATACCCCCAATATATGCCGGGAAAATTAGCCCCATCTCCCAGTCGAGCAGCTAATAAAGTGGAAGGTACTGAGTCAATCGCACAACTCACCATTGCCGGAGAAAATGCGGTCGGCCGTTGCCATGTGGCTTATCGATCACACTTTTTGGCGCCGCCGCCGACTGAACTTCAGCTGCGCCGAGTGACGGCCCCAAGGTCAGCAACTTCAGGAGGAGTGCACGAAAATGGCGGCCAGCCGTCGCGAAGAGAATCGTTATTCCGCGCCTGGCCTCTTCCGGCTTCGAAAGACGAGGTATGCGCCCCCCACACTCATGGCCGCCAGCGCAAACCAGGTCAGCGCGTAGACAAGATGGCTGTTGCGGAAGCTGACGACTGTGAGACCGCCGATCGGTAGGCCGCCTGGGTTTGGCGTCGCGTCCGCGTCGATGAAATAGGGCGCGACATCCGTCAGCTGTTGTGCTGCCGCGATTGCCGCGACATCGCGGGAAAACCAGCGATCGCCAGCCGGATCGTTGGAGCGAAGAAAGGCGCCGCCGGGTTCGCTGATGCGCAAGAGCCCGGTGATCCCGGTGGTCCCGGGCGTTTCGCCTGCGGCGCGGGCAGTCCGATCGCGCCGGTCGGCGGTCACGAAGCCGCGATTGACGAGAACCGTCGTGCCGTCTTCGCGGCGCATCGGCGTCAACACCCAGAACCCGGCGCCCCGCTCGGTTACGGCCTGCACCAGAACCGACTTGTCGTGGCTAAAGGTACCCGTTGCCGTGACGCGAAGGTATTCGTCGTTCTCTCGGGTGATGCCACCCCAGTCCGGCCGCGACGGGGCCGGGACGGCGTCAGCGTGCACACGCGCATCGACGCGAGCGATCAGGTCGAGCTTCCAGAAGAGCCGCTGGATCTGCCAGGTCCCGAGCGCCACGAAGATGGCGCAAAGAAACAGGAGCGCGCCGGTCAGAAGGAACCTGGCGCGAGAGGATGCTTTCGCACCCTCCCCTTTCACGTCGCGGCCGCCGGTCATGTTCGCGTCTGCCCGCCCCTGATCAGGGCATGTTCTTCATCATCTCGTGGGTCATCGGCATCATGTTCGTATTGAGGTGATGCATGACCCAGAGCGAGCCGGCGAGCGCAATACCGACGATGATGATCGTGAAGATCAGCGCCATCAGCGTCCAGCCACCTTCCGAACGGGCGTTCATGTGCAGGAAGTAGATGACGTGCACGACGATCTGGACGACGCCGATACCCATGACGAGCACGGCGGTCAGCAACTTGCTGTCGAGCGCGCCGCTCATGACCAACCAGAACGGGATCGCCGTCAGGATGACCGACAGCATGAAGCCCGTCATGTAGCTCTTGAGCGAACCATGCCCGGCAGCGTCGCCCGGATGGCTGTGCGCGTGGTGAGGCTCGAACGCGCTTTCGTGGCCAGGATGCTGCGAACTCATCCGAGTACTCCCAACAGATAGACGAAGGAGAAGACGCCGATCCAAATGACGTCGAGGAAGTGCCAGAACATGGAGAGGCACATCAGGCGGCGGCGGTTTTCCGGGTTCAATCCATGTTTGCTAACCTGCACCATCAGCGTGATCAGCCAGATGATGCCGAAAGTGACGTGCAGCCCGTGCGTGCCGACCAGCGTGAAGAACGAGGACAGGAAGGCCGAACGCGTCGGACCGGCACCCTCGTGGATCAGGTGGTAGAACTCATAGAGCTCGAGCGCGAGGAAGATCGCTCCGAACACGCCGGTGACGCCGAGCCAGAACAGCGTCTCCATCTTGGCGTTGCGCTCCATCTGAAGCATGGCAAAGCCGTAGGTGATCGACGAGAACAGCAGCATCGCCGTGTTGATGGCGATCAGGTTGAGGTCGAACAGGTCGGCTGGTGCGGGACCTGCCGCGTAGTTGCGCCCGACCACACCGTGCGTGGCGAAGAGAACGGCGAAGATCAGGCAGTCGCTCATCAGGTAGAGCCAGAAGCCCAGCATAGTGCTGTGCTCCGGGTGGTGCTCTTCCTTGAGGTAGAACTGCGGCTTTTCTGTTTCTTGGACTTGGGTTTGGCTCATCGTTTCAGATCCGTTCCGCAAGCAGTTTCGAGCGTGCGTCTTCGGTCGCCGCGACGGTTTCCGCGGGAATGAAGAAATCACGGTTGTAGTTGAAGGTATGGCCGATGGAGACCGCAATCAGGGCGATGAAGGATACCGCCGCCAGCCACCAGATGTACCAGATCAACGCGAAGGCGAGCACGACGCTGATGCCGGAGAGAATAATGCCAGCGCCGGTGTTCTTCGGCATGTGGATCGGCTTGAAGCCTTCGAGCGGACGCTCGTAACCGCGGTTCTTCATATCGTACCAGCTGTCATGGTCGTGAACGACGGGCGTGAAGGCGAAGTTGTAGTCCGGCGGCGGCGACGAGGTCGACCACTCGAGCGTGCGGCCGTCCCAGGCATCGCCGGAGGTTTCACGCAGTTGGTCGCGACGCAGGAAGCTGACGACAAGCTGGATGATGAAGGACGCGATGCCGATGGCGATCAGGACCGCACCGAAGGCGGCGATGATGAACCAGATCTGCAGCGAGGGATCCTCGAACTGGCTGACACGCCGGGTGACGCCCATCAGGCCGAGCACGTAGAGCGGCATGAAGGCGAAGAAGAAGCCGATCTGCCAGAACCAGAAGCTCATCTTGCCCCAGAAGGGATCGAGCTTGTAGCCGAAGGCCTTCGGCCACCAGTAGACAAGGCCGGCCATCAGCCCGAACAGCACACCGCCGATGATGACGTTGTGGAAGTGGGCAATCAGGAACAGCGAGTTGTGCAGCACGAAGTCGGCCGGCGGGATCGCCAGCATGACGCCGGTCATGCCGCCGATGACGAAGGTAACCATGAAACCGATCGTCCACAGCATCGGCAGTTCGTAGCGGATACGGCCGCGATACATGGTGAAGAGCCAATTGAACATCTTCGCCCCGGTCGGGATCGAGATGATCATCGTGGTGATGCCAAAGAAGGCGTTCACCGAAGCACCCGAACCCATGGTGAAGAAGTGATGCAGCCACACCAGGTAGGAGAGGATCATGATCACGCAGGTGGCGTAGACCATCGACGTATAACCGAACAGGCGCTTGCCGCAGAAGGTCGCGACGACTTCGGAGAAGATGCCGAAGGCCGGCAGTACGAGAATGTAGACTTCCGGGTGGCCCCAGATCCAGATGAGGTTGATGTACATCATCGGATTGCCACCAAGGTCATTGGTGAAGAAGTTGAAGCCGAGGTAGCGGTCGAGCGACAACAGCGCAAGCGTCGCCGTCAGGATCGGGAAGGTCGCGACGATGAGGATGTTGGTGCACAGCGACGTCCAGGTGAAGACCGGCATCTTCATGAAGGTCATGCCCGGAGCGCGCATCTTCACGATCGTGGCGATCAGGTTGATGCCGGATAAGGTCGTCCCGACGCCCGCCACCTGTAGGCCCCATATGTAATAGTCGACGCCGACGCCGGGACTGTAGTCGGCACCCGAGAGCGGCGGATAGGCGAGCCAGCCGGTGCGCGCGAATTCACCGACGAACAGCGACATCATGATGATGACCGCACCGCCCGTCGTCATCCAGAACGAGAAATTGTTGAGGAAGGGGAACGAGACGTCGCGCGCGCCGATCTGCAGCGGCACGACATAGTTCATGAAACCGGTGACGAAGGGCATCGCCACGAAGAAGATCATGATCACGCCGTGGGCAGTGAAGATCTGGTCGTAGTGGTGCGGGTTGAGATAGCCTTCGTTGCCGTTGAAGGCGATCGCCTGCTGTATGCGCATCATGATCGCGTCGGCAAATCCGCGCAAAAGCATCACGATCGCCAGGATGATGTACATGATGCCGATCTTCTTGTGATCGACCGACGTGAACCACTCGTTCCAGAGATAGCCCCAGAGCTTGTACTTCGTGATCAGCGCGAGGATCGCCAGGCCGCCCACGGCCACGGCTGCGAAGGTCACGACAAGGATCGGCTCGTGGTATGGGATCGCTTCCCAGGTAAGCCGCCCGAAGATGAATTGCGTGAGGCTGGTGTCACCAAACATGGGTCTTCCAATATGTCTCGAATTGCGGCCCGAAGGGCCCTGGCGCTCGCTGGATCAAGGCCGGCGAGCGCGCGAAAGTCCTAGTGCGTCTTGTGCATGTCGTGGTTCATGGGCTCAGCCGCGGGCCGCTCTTCCTTGACGCCCTCGGCCGGTTCCTCGCTCTTGGCGGGGTTACCGGTTTCGGGGAAGGTCGCGGCCGGTGCGGCCGCTTCGGTCACTCCGCCCGTATGGCGGTTGTCATGCTCGAGTTTGGCGCGGTTCTCATGGCTTTCGACGCCGGCTCCGCCCATCATGTCGATGTGCATCATATCCTTCATGCACATCTGGCCTTCGCGCACGCACATGTTGAGAACGGCTTCATAGAGGCCGTTTTCGACGGAAGCGTAGTAGCGCACCGGCTCCTTCACGCTCGGCTTTTCTAGCTTCAGGTAGGCGTCGCGATTGAGCATCGTGCCGTTCTGCTTGACGCGGGCAACCCAGGCGTCAAAGCCCGCCTGGTCCACGCCGTGGAACTTGAAGCGCATGTGCGAGAAGCCGTCGCCGCTGTAGTTGGACGAAAGGCCCTCGTATTCGCCTGCCTTGTTGATAACGGCGTGCAGCTTGGTCTGCATGCCGGGCATGGCGTAGATCATGCCGGCGAGCGCCGGAACGTAGAACGAGTTCATCACCGACGAGGCAGTGATCTTGAAGTTGATCGGCACGTCGACCGGCGCCGCCATCTCGTTGACCGTGGCAATACCGTATTCCGGATAGAAGAACAGCCATTTCCAGTCGAGCGCGACGACTTCGACGGTGATCGGCTTCGTCTCTTCGGTCACCGGGCGCGCCGCATCGATCCGATCGAGCGGTCGATAGGGGTCGAGCTTGTGGGTGCTGACCCAGGTGATCGCGCCGAGCGCGATGATGATCGCGAGCGGAGCCGACCAGATGATGACTTCGAGGCCGGTGGAATGGTGCCATTCCGGATCATACTTGGCGGCCGTGTTCGACTGGCGATAGCGCCAGGCAAAGAACAGCGTCAGGAAAAGGACGGGAACGATGATCAACAGCATCAGGACCGTCGAAATAACGATCAGATCCCGCTGCTGCGCGGCGATATCACCGGAAGGCGACATGACCACCATGTTGCATCCCGAGAGAACGGAGAGCAACAGGACGGCAATCGTCGATCGTCCGGCTAAACTGTATGGCTTCGGCATTGCGGCCTCAACTTGCGTTTTGTCTAGTCGGCATTACTCGGGCATGATCGGGCATGGAAGTGAGGTCCATCGTCGCAGCGCAACATTTTGCCGCAGTGCAGTGACGACCGTATCGCTCTATGCGCGTTTGTACGGGCGCAAAGGCATATTGTCGGTTCGATGCCGGCTGTTCCAGCGAACGTTAGGCACGAACTAGAATGAGGCATGTGCGCAGGTACGTGCACGGCATTCTTGATATCAGACGCCAATTGGTCAACACTCTAACGACAAGACGTTCGATCGTCGGAGAAATTCATGGTTTCGGTCGCTAACCCAACATCGTCTGGTCTCGAGCGGGATGCACGTCGCATTCACGAGGACGACAAGCCTCTGTCCCCGGGCAGCATCGCCATCGGCGTGGTCATTGGACGAACCTCGGAATTCTTCGACTTCTTCGTCTACGGCCTCGGCTCGATCCTCGTTTTTCCGAAGCTGATTTTCCCGTTCGCGCCCAATGCGGTCACCGCGACGCTCATGTCCTTCGCGCTGTTCCCGCTCGCTTTCCTCGCCCGCCCGGTCGGCTCCTTCGTCTTCATGTGGGTCGACCGCAACTACGGGCGCGGCACGAAGCTGACGATCGCGCTCGTCATTCTCGGTGGCTCGACGGCGTCAATCGCCTTCCTGCCCGGCTATGACACGATCGGATATTGGGCGGTGGCGCTATTGGCGCTGTTCCGGCTGGGCCAGGGCTTTGCGCTCGGCGGCGCCTGGGACGGCCTCGCATCGCTGCTGAACCTTAATGCGCCGCAGAATCACCGCGGCTGGTACGCGATGATCCCGCAGCTCGGCGCGCCGATCGGCTTTGCGCTTGCGAGCATCCTCTTCGGTTATTTCGTCAGCAACCTTTCGCAGGAAGATTTCCTCGCCTGGGGCTGGCGCTATCCGTTCTTCGTCGCCTTTGCGATCAACGTCGTGGCGCTTTTCGCGCGCCTGCGCATCGTCGCCAGCAAGGAATTCGGCGCCGCCATGGAAGCCAAGGAGCTTGAGGCGCGGCCGGTCTTCGAGATGCTGAGCAAGCACAGCATCGACGTCGTGCTCGGCGCCTTCGTGCCGCTCGCAAGCTTCGCGATGTTCCACCTCGTCACCATCTTCCCATTGAGTTGGGTGACGCTCAATGGCGGCCAGTCGGCGGCTGAATTCCTGTGGGTTCAGGTGGCAGGTGCCGTCGTCGGCGCCATCGGCATCGTGCTTTCGGGAGTGATTGCCGACCGGGTCGGCCGCCGCAACCAGCTGATGATCGGCGCGATCCTGATCGCGATCTTCAGCTTCTCGGCCCCCTTCCTGCTCGATGCCGGCGGCAAGGGCCAGGACGCTTACATCCTGATCGGCTTCGCCATCCTTGGCCTTTCCTTCGGCCAGTCCTCGGGCGCCGTCTCCTCGCGCTTCACCCAGTACTATCGCTACACGGGTGCCGCCCTGACGTCGGACCTCGCCTGGCTCGTCGGCGCCGCTTTTGCGCCGCTCGTGGCACTCGGGCTTGCCAGCAGCTTTGGCATCATCTTTATCGGCGGGTACCTGATTTCGGGTGCGATCTGCACGATCGCGGCGCTGAGCCTCACCCGCGCGCTCGACCAGCAGTAAGATCCAGAGGCAGGCGGGCCGCGGTTACGGGCGTCCCGCTTGTTCGTCCTTTCCTCGTGTGACCTTGATTGCGAGGAACGGAAACGCGATCGGATTAACCGGTCCTGCAGCCGTCAAAGGCGGACTTCGACCTCAAACCCCTGCGTCTTGCCGCGCGCCGGCGAAGCGATGAGCAATTGGCCCTGCATCTGCGCGACCAGCCGCTCAACGATGGCAAGTCCGAGCCCGGAACCGAAGGCCTCGGTCGGCCCGCGGACGAAGCGCTTGGTCAGGTTGGCGCGGGCGTCCTCGGCGACAACAGCGCTTTCGTTCGTGACGCGGATACCAATTGGGTCGACATGGAGATCGACCCGGCTGCCCGGGGGACTGTGGATCAGGGCGTTTTCAAGAAGATTGCGCAAGACGATCGCAAAGGCGTCCACGCGGATCGGCCGTTCAAGTACGGTGTCCTTGGCGACCTGAACGTTCAGGCGGTTGGCGCCGAGTGCCGATCGCTCCAGATCCTGCATCACGACCATCAACACCGGCAGCAGATCTTGCTGCTCGTCCGAAATCGCAATCTCCGCTTCGGCGCGCGACATCTGCAGTAACTTCTCGGCAAGCCGGCTCAGATGCACGAGCGCACGTTCGATCTGGGCGGTTCGCGGTTGGTATGCCGGGGGCACCTCGCGCGCCAGCCGTTGGGTCTGCGCAAGCGCACCGGCAATCGGGGTCCGCAACTCATGGGCGCTGTTCGAGGTGAACTCTCTCTCCGCCTCTAGACCCGCCTTCAGCCGCGCCAGAAGCAGGTTCACGGAACGCGCGATCGCCCGCAGTTCGCGCGGCAGCGTCGCCTCGTCGATCGGCGCCAGCTTGCCGCTGTCCTTGGTCAGGATATCGTCGCGCAGCTGCGACACGGGCGACAGCGTGCTGCGAACGACGAAGACGATCGCAAGGATGCTGCCCGGTATCAGCACGAGCAGCGGCAAAAGCAGCGCCGGGATGGCCGTCAAGTCCTTGAGCGCCCAAGCGGCGAAATGCGGTGAGGCTGCCCGCCTCGGCCGCCGCCTACGGGGCCGGAGGATTTCAGGAGGCGACGGGATCGCGAAAGGCCCCGCGCCTCTTCTTGTAGCTGATCACCGCCGTCGCGATCCCGACCAGAGCCATCGCGCCGCCAAGAACGGCCAGCACGCCAACATTCCGGCCTCATGGCTCGTAGGTCGCGAATTTGTACATCTCCGTCGCGAGCACCGCGATCATGGCCGCCGAGAAGGTCGAATAGTCCTTGCCGACGATACGTCTGATGTTGGACGCCATTCCTTCCGTGGAGTGGCTGAAGTTTGAAAGGCGCAGCGCCCAGCGCGGCACGTCACGGCAATATGCCTGATAGGCTTCGCTGGAGGTGCGAAGCAGAAAAGCTTCCTCCGCATAGACGATGCATTGGTACATGAAGGCAAAGAGCCCGATGCCGATCACGATGAGCAGCGGGTTGCCGTGCAGCAGGAAAACGCCGGAGTAGAGCAGCATGTCATAGAGCGGGTTCCGGCAAACGCCGAACATGCCCTCGGTTACCAGGTCCTTGGCGTAGACCCTAGGCCACCACGCTGGATATACTTATAGCCGACGACCGTCGCGCGAAGCGCCAGGCCGGCCAGAATGACGAGGATCGCGACCGCATCCTTGGCCAGCGTCAGCAGCGGGTTGTCCAACACCAATGCCGGCGGCGGCATCGGCAGGAACAACACCGCGATGATCGCGGGAAAAAGCTGGTTGCGGAAGCGGAAGAGAAAATTGCCGATCGCGATCATGGTCGGTCCGTCCTACTTGATCGCGACAATGCCGCAGAAATTATACCAGCGGAAAAAGACCTCGACGCTGCGGAAACCCAATACAGCAGCTGGAAATATTCCTTCAGACGGTACGGAATGAGACGTTGTCAAGCGCCTCGCGCTTCCTGGCGATCTCGATCTCGGAAAAGCCGTTGCGGCGCTTATAGTCGCAGTAGTGCTCGTTGAGAGTCGCATCCTCGCTGGTCAGCTTCTCAACGAGCAGCAGAGCGTCGCGCTCGTTGTGGCCGTCGTAGATCGAGCGCACGAACTGCAAGGTCAGAAGCATCAGGACGACGCTGGCATTGTGGATCTCGATGCCGTGGTGCAGGTCGCCGCCCCTCAGATCAATCGCCCGGTTGGAATTTACCTGGACGATCTTTTCCTTCGCCTTCTCGATCATGTCGGGAGCGTTGTCGATGCCGACGAAGCGCACGGCGGGATCAACCATGGCGTCGAGCCCGGACAGCGTCGTCGCGGTCGAGCAGCCGATGTCGTAGAGGTTGGTATCGGCTTCGGCAAAGTCGCTAGCGAGTTCGCAAACCATCCGCTGGATTTCGCCGTAGTAGGAAACCGATCGGCTGACCATGTCCTCGAAGACGGCGGCCACGGTTGCATTGAAGGCGAAGTCGCCGACATTCTCGTCCGGTGCGGCAAAAACCTCGTCCCGGCGGTGGCTGTTGTCGTGCACGTGTAGATGCGGGGCCTTGCCAACCATTCGCACTGCCTTTCTTTTCCGGAGCACGCCAAAGGAGAGGGCAGTCGCCTCTGTCCCCGGAGCGATCGATGCCCCACACAAGCCACCCTAACCTCACACGAACCTGAAAGGTTTGGCCGCGTGGGGTCGGCAGATCGTTGTGCCGGGGCGGGGATCACGGCGTGATCACGCGATTTTGCCGGCAGGTGTGCGCGCTTTTGTCGATAATCGGCGGCGTGAAACCGGAGCAACGACCATGCGGCCGAGACTAAGTTGTACGGCGTTGATCGCCAGCCTCGTCATGTCTATGGCCGCTGTGGCGTGGGCCGCGGAGCTGCCACGCTCCGGCGAGCCGACGTTCGACCGGGTGATCGAACTCGTGAACGCGAACTTCTATGACGGCAAGGCCCTCGACCGTTTCAATGCCGCCGCCCAGGCGGAAATCACGGATTCCGCGGCGACACTATTCAGGACGAGCCCGGCTTCCCGCGTCGATGCGGCGATCACGTCCGTTCTTGCAAGTCTCGGGGTTTCGCACACCGGGCGCTTCAAAGCCGACACGATCGACTACTTTGAGCTCGCCGACATTTTCCGCTTCGCCATCCGTGACGATATGCGGCGTCTCTTTCCGCCGGATGGCGCCGCGCGCTATCCCGGCATCGGCATGGTGACGACGGTTAAGAATGGGCAGCGGTTCGCCAGCGATGTTTATGACGGATCGGCCGCCAAGAGGGCGGGCCTCCTCGTCGGCGACGAGATCCTTTCGGTCGACGGGCGGGCTTATCATGAGATCGGATCCTTCGAAGACAAGGTCGGCCGCACGGTCGAACTTCGGCTCCGCCGCCACCGCGATGCGGAGCCATTGCCGCTGCAGGTTGCGGTCGAAAGCTTACGACCACTTCCGATGTTCGAGCGCGCGATCGAAGAAAGTGTCGCGCTCATCGAGACTGGCGGCCGGAAGATCGGCTATGTGCGGCTCTGGACCCTTTCCACGCGAAACGGGCTCGATCTCGTCGCCGAGGCGCTTTCGAGCGACCCGCTGAAGGATGCAGAAGGCCTCGTCGTGGATCTGCGCGGCCGTTGGGGCGGCGGGCCCGCAGACGCAGCCGAGTTTCTGGTCGGTGGTACGCCGACGTTCCGGCTGATTCCGCGCCGGGGCGAAGCCACGCTAGCCAATTTCCGCTGGCAAAAGGCTGTGGTCGCGCTGATCGACAACGGAACCCGCAGCGGTCTCGAACTCTTTGCCTACACACTGCGGCAACACGGGATCCCGCTCGTCGGCGAGCGGACGGCTGGTGCTCTGCTTGCCGGCCGTGCCTATGTGCTACCGGACGACAGCCTCTTGGAAGTGGCGGTGTCGGATGCGGTCATCGGCGACCAGCTAAGGCTTGAGGGGGTGGGCATCGCGCCGGATGTGCAAGTGGCGTTTCCGCTTGCCTATGCGGCCGGCAAGGATCCGCAGCGGGAAGCCGCGATCACTGAGATGCTGCGCATACTCCAAGCCACGCCGGCGCCGGAAACCCTGCCGGCGCAAGAACCGGCCGCAAGCAGGTGACGCTTGGCGCCTCGCAGAACTATGTGTCAGCTGATGCCGCCGGCTGCGACAACCTCCCGTCCGAGTCTCACAACTTCGCTGACGAACAGGTCCAGGTCCTCCCGTCGCGTCCGGTGATTGTTGACTGCCACGCGCAGGCAATGCTCGCCGTGTACCGTCGTGTCGGAGATGACGGCGGTCCCCTCGTCCTGAAGCCGCAGCATGATTTCCGTGTTCACTGCCTTCAATCGCTCAGCCGTCATGTTCTCCGGATGGTCACGGAAGCAGACGATGTTGATGTTGGTCGGCGCCACGAGTTCGAGCTGCGGCTCTGCCTCGACGAGGCCGCTCAGATAATGGCCTTGAGCAACATTCTGGTTGACGAGGTGGCCAAACTTCTCGATGCCGTGCTCCATCAGCGACACTGCTCGATCGCGCGGCGCAAGGCGCCGATATCGATGCGCGGTTCCGCATCCGTCGCGATGCCTGCATCCTTAATGCTCTCAATCTGATCTATGCGAATCTACTTCACAACTCACGTGGGCTTCCTCGGCCCGATCGTACCCGTTCGCAAATAAAATCAGCAATTGCGGGAACCGCTCCAGTGAAATCGATTTCGCTCTTGATTTCCGGGATGTTGGTCTCTTTAGGCTCCTCCACTACCACCGTGCCGCCAGCCTCCTTAATCGCCTTCAGTCCCAACCATCCATCCTTCAACAGTCCTGTAAGGGTTACACCAATTACGCGTCTTCCGACGCTATGGGCGAGTGACCTAAAGAGCGCATCTATTGTGAACCCTCGATAATATCCGTCAGCGAGGAGGCGCATCCGGGGTCCAGGCCCGACTGTCAGGAGCTTGTCCGGCGGTCCGACGAAGCAAGCCCCTGTCTCGAGGGGATCTCCCTCTATTGGAACAACAACACGCAAGTGGGCCACCCGCCTCAAAGTCTCTGGCAGATAGCTATGGGGGAATGGAGACCGGTGAAGAACCACTAGGACGGCCGCCGACAGGTTTTCCGGCAGTCGCCCAACGAGATCAGTGACGCCTTCTACCCCGCCAGCAGGCGCACCAATTGCCACAATGTCAGGTCTCATGGATCAAACTGATACCAGCGCTACGATATATTAGGTCTATCTCATTTTACCGCGCTGCGCGACATCATTTCAACACACGTGAAGGGTTTGTAAAAAGGCGACGCGCGAGGCGTCGCCATGCGCGAACGCTCAGTCTAGCGACGTTTGGTGGGACCACTTATCGACTGCATCCACCGTCGAACCCCGCTACGAAGACAGCTCTGGTCGCAGACTTCCTATGTCCAAGGCGCGCGCCAGATTGTGGTAACGGAGCAGGGCTGCCGGACAGTTACGCGCGCGAAGATCTGCCCGCCGACCAAAGATCGCGATCTCTCGTACTTCTCCGTAATCCGGCGAAGCACATCTTGAAGGTTTCTCCGGACAGCTCAAGTCCGGCTCATCGACAGAGCAGACCTCCTTCGCCCGCAGAAAGCGAGAATTCGGCTTTCTACAAACGGCTTGATTTCGCGGACAAGCGGCAGTCGACAACCGTATGGACTTGCATGATAATACCCACATGGCGCGAGAAAATGGCACGGTCTCACCTAGAGGGGCAGAGTATACCGCAAGCCTGCGACGGGCAACGCTCTTCCTTGGGTTCCTTTACCAGTTGATGCAGTTCGTCATCAGCAACACGCTGTGGGCTTCACTCGGATACGACCCGATAGCGATCTTGCCGATGACGCTCATCCTAATGCTGAGCGGAACACTCATGTCCTACGCGATGGCGGCGGTGCTCTTTCTCTTCCGTGACCAGTCCATCGTCTTCAAGCTTTTGCTCGGCTCCGCCCTGTCGCTCGGGGCCGGAGCGATCAACGCGGGCGTCGATTTCCTCAGTCATGGCCTGATTGAGCATGGCGACCAGATCGGGACTGTCTGGACCAATGTTAGGTACGACGTCATCTACTGCACAGCGCTGTTTCACGGATGGGCTTTTCTCTACATCGCGCTTCTGGCGAATTTCGAACTACGCGGGCGGCGCTGACTGTGCAATAGCGGGCGCTGTGCTACCAGGTCAATCCGCTCTTTCTGTTCAACAGGCCGGCGATTTTGGGCGTTACGACAACCAGAGCTTCTACCCTAGCTGCGGTAGAATCAGCCTGCATGCCTCGAAAGAGCGGATTGCGCCGACTTTAAGGAACCGGTAATATAACTCGATGAGCTGAGAGCAGCGAAAGTGCAAGGAATCGGAGTGGCCGACCTCGCCAACGCGCGCATAACTATCATTGTTTCTGCACTCGGCGCCGGCGGCACCGAGCACGTCGTCAGTCTCGTTGCCAGCCACTGGGCCCGCCTCGGCTGCACCGTCACGGTGATTACGCTCGAAGCGCCGACCTCCGAACCCTATTACAGGCTCGATCCGCGCGTCGCCATCGAGCGGCTCGACGTGCCGGTTCAGAAGGCCGGCAAGCTGCGGGCCGCCTGGCTGGTGGCAAGGCGGCTCTACCGACTGCGCTCGACGATCAGCCGCACCCGTCCCGACTTCGTCCTGAGCTTCCTGACGCGCACGAATGTGTTGACGCTGCTCGCAACACGCGGCCTCAGGCTTCCGGTGATCGTGTCCGAGCGCAACAACCCGGCGGTGCAGCCCTTCGGCCCCTTCTGGAAATGGCTGCAGCTTCGTCTCTACCCGCGCGCCTTTGCGCTNATCGTGTCCGAGCGCAACAACCCGGCGGTGCAGCCCTTCGGCCCCTTCTGGAAATGGCTGCAGCTTCGTCTCTACCCGCGCGCCTTTGCGCTGGTGACCATGACCAAGGGCGCGCTGGACTATTTCCGGCCGAATGTGCGCCGCTCCGGCCGGGTGATCGCCAATGCGATCAATCTGCCCGACGGCTGGCAAAAGAAGCGCGGTAACAATGTGCTCACCGCCGTCGGGCGCCTGACTGAGCAAAAGGGCTTCGATCTGCTGCTCGAAGCCTTTGCCAAGGTGGCCAGCGACCACCCCGAATGGAAGCTCGTCATCTGGGGCGAAGGCAAGGCGAGAAAGGCGCTGGAAGCCCAGCGCAACGCGCTCGGATTGGCCGACCGGGTGGAAATGCCCGGCCTCACCGCAAAACCCGGTCTCTGGGTCGAAACCGCCGACCTCTTCGTCCTGTCATCCCGCTACGAGGGCTGGGGCATCGCCCTGCTTGAAGCGATGGCCGCAGGCCTCCCCGTCGTCTCTTTCGCCTGCGAATGGGGCCCGACCGACATGATTGCCAACGGCGACGACGGCATCCTCGTCGAAAACGGCGACATCAACGCCCTGGCCGAAGCCCTCTCNTTTCGCCTGCGAATGGGGCCCGACCGACATGATTGCCAACGGCGACGACGGCATCCTCGTCGAAAACGGCGACATCAACGCCCTGGCCGAAGCCCTCTCCAACCTGATGGGCGACGAGACCCTGCGCGCCCGTCTCGCGGCCAACGCCGAAGCCAATGTCAGGCGCTACGACGCCGAGCATATCCTCTCCCAATGGGACGCCGTGGCGATGGCGGCGCGAGAACACACGGCCGGACGCAAAACCGAAATCCTGCGCCGTCCCCGTCTTCGGCTAGACGCTTGATCGCGCTTGCTGGGAGCGGTGTGTTGAAGGCCGTGCGGAGTGCACATGCGAGACATCGCCAACAGGTAGGCTTGTCCCTGTTGGGAGCCCAGACACGAACTCGGTGCCTCAATTGCGGAAGAGTCGCGGTTCGGTCGATCTCCGGAGGGCCTGTCGCTGATGGTCAGCGCCGTCGGCTTCTTTACGTCGTAGCCGCCAAAGGCACTACACGATGGATGTCCGACCAAGCCGACCAATCTCGATAAGCGCAATCCCCAGCGGGCTGCACCGACGGCTTCAGCCTGACGTGGTCCGTGCGTCCCGACGACGGGACCCTGCCACCGGGCGTGGTGGGGGTTACCTGCCCGGGCTTCGGTATCGGTACTTGACGTCGCCGTTTCGCCAGCCCTCAATCAATAAGTGTGTCGGAGGCTTTCTCGCGATCCGCCCTCAGCGACCAGTGATGATAACCGTCCTTGATGGCCGCCTGCCGAACCATCGCCTCACCGAACGGCGCGAGCCATCCGAGCACCAGTGCGTCCCACTTCTTCTAGCCGGGGGTCCCGGGTCTCTCTTTGCTGGTCGCGGATTTGATCGAGATGCGCCGACATGCCGGTTCCTCCCTCAGTGCCGTGTTTCGACCTCGCTCACGAAACTATGAACCCTCTGGGAGGGGTGCAATTCAACTTTCCCGCCGCAATTCGGGCAGCATGCCGCATTGACACGGATTTAACGATCCGCGCTGTGACCGCGGTTACACGTGGGCGCAGCCAATCCGCGCTAGGGAGAGAGGGTAAGGCAGGCTATATTCTACTTGAGGAGACCGGGAAGGAGAGATTCGCACCGATGTCGAACCGGACGAACGGCGAAAATAGCGGCCGGATAGAACCAAGCGACGAACAATCCCTCGGTGATCAATTGCGGATGATGCATCGGGCCTTCATGGCCTCGCCACTGCGCAACAAGATCATTGGGCTGAGCATCAGCATCACCGTTGTCATTGTTGTGACGGCTTTTGGTCAGATCATCCTCAACCGATGGTACAAGCCGTTCTACGACACGCTCGAGCGACGCGACCTTCCGGCCTTTCTCCATCAACTCGTCGTCTTCGCCCAGATCGCCGGCGTGCTTCTCGTTCTCAATGTTCTGCAAACCTGGCTCGGCCAGGTCATCAAGCTGCGCTTGCGCGAAGGCCTGACCCAGGACCTGATCACTGAATGGATGCGCCCAACGCGTGCGTTCCGGCTGGCGAATGCCGGCGCCATCGGCATCAACCCGGACCAGCGCATCCATGAGGACGCGCGCCACCTGACCGATCTCTCGGCCGGACTTTCGATCGGCCTCTTCCAATCCGGCATTCTGCTGGTGAGCTTCATCGGCGTGCTGTGGTCGCTGTCCGACGGTTTCGTCTTCCATGTCGCGAGCTATTCCTTCGACATTCCCGGCTACATGGTCTGGGCCGCGATCCTCTATGCGGGCACCGCCTCCTGGCTGAGCTGGCTCGTCGGCCGGCCTCTGGTGGCGCTCAATGGCGAACACTATGCCCGGGAGGCGGCGCTGCGTTTCTCGCTGATGCGCGTCAACGAACATATCGAAGCCGTGTCGCTTTCGTCAGGCGAAGCCAACGAGAAAAAGCGGCTGCAGCGCGACCTCGCCTCGGTGCTCGAGATCAGCTACGGCTTGCTGCGCGCCGTGACGCGGCTCACCTGGGTGACCGGCGGCTATGGCTGGATTACCGTCGTTGCGCCGATCGTCATTGCCGCACCGGTCTATTTCGCTGGCGACCTCAGTTTCGGGGGGTTGATGATGGCCGTCGGCGCCTTCACTCAGGTGCATGCGTCGCTGCGCTGGTTCGTCGACAATATCGGCGCGATCGCCGACTGGCGCGCCACATTGCTGCGCGTCGCCGCCTTCCGCTCGGCGCTCTTGATGACCGACGAACGGCACGAGGGCGACAAGCGCATCGACTTCAAGACCTCCGCTACGCCGCAGATGAGCTTCGACAACATAGAAATCGTCTCGCCGACTGGCTGCATCCAGCTTCGCGAGCCGAGAGTCACCATCAATCCGGGCGAGCGCGTGCTCGTCACCGGCGGGCCTGAGGTGGAAAAGGCGCCGTTCTTTCGCGCGATCGCTGGGCTCTGGCCTTGGGGGCACGGGCGCATCGCACTGCCGGTGGACGACGGCCTCGCCTTTGTGCCGAAATCTCCCTATTTCCCGCCGGGCACGCTTGAAGAAGTGCTCGCCTATCCGAGCCCGCCCGATACCTACAGCAAGGGCGAACTCGCCGCCGTTCTCTCCAAGGTCGGCCTTGGCCGCCTGAGCAGCCGGCTCGACCAGGATGCGCGAAAGCAGATGAACCTCAGCGAGGCCGAGCAGCGTCTTCTCGCCATCGCTAGGCTCAGCCTGCACAAGCCGCGCTGGCTGATCATCGATGAAGCGCTCGACACCCTTGAGGACGACGCCTATCAGCGCGTGCTCAAATTCATGGACGACGAGCTTCAAGGTGTTGCGATCGTCAACATCGGACGCACCGAACGCGGCAGCGACTTCTTTACCCGCGTGCTCCACCTCGACAAGAATCCGACCGGCAACACCTTCAGGCGTCTCCAGCCGCGCAGCCTTCAGCCGGCCGATCCGCAACTGGTGGACTGAGAAGGTGAACGTGCCCTCGTTCAGCCGTTGAACAAAGGGATGCGGGTGCCGCCATAGTCATCTGATTACAAAGAAAAAACGCGCGGTCGGTTGAACGCGCGGTTTTGTCTATCCTAGCGTGGGCTCGCTTAACGCGAGCGCAGCTTCATGTGGCGGTTCACGTCCTTGTAGAGCAGGTAACGGAACTTACCCGGGCCGCCGGCATAGCAGGCCTGCGGGCAGAAGGCGCGCAGCCACATGTAATCGCCGGCCTCGACCTCGACCCAGTCCTGATTGAGCCGGTAGACGGCCTTGCCTTCGAGCACATAAAGGCCGTGCTCCATCACGTGCGTCTCGGCAAAGGGAATGATCGCGCCGGGCTCGAAGGTGACGATCGTCATGTGCATGTCGTGGCGCAAGTCCGTCGGGTCGACGAAGCGGGTCGTTGCCCACTTGCCTTCCGTGCCCGGCATCGGCGACGGGGTGATTTCGGCCTCGTTGATGAAGAAGGCTTCCGGCGCGGGCAGGCCATCGACGTACTCGTAAGCCTTGCGAACCCAGTGGAAACGAACGATCGCTTCACTTCCGTTGCGAACCGTCCAGTTGCTCGCCGGCGGGATGAAGGCGAAGCCGCCCGGCTGCATCTTATGCGCCTTACCGTCGAGCGTAATGGTCAGTTCGCCCTCGACGACGAAGATCGCGCCCTCGGCGCCTTCGTCGAGTTCCGGCCGGTCGCTGCCGCCGCCCGGGGCGATTTCCATGATATATTGTGAAAATGTTTCAGCAAAACCGGAGAGCGGGCGCGACAATATCCACAGACGGGTCTTGTCCCAGAATGGCAAATAGCTGGTGACGATGTCCATCATCGTCCCCTTCGGAATCACCGCATAGGCTTCGGTGAAGACCGCGCGATCCGAAAGGAGTTGGGTTTGGGGCGGGTTGCCGCCATGCGGCGCATAGTAGCTACGGTTGGTCATATCTTCCTTCAGTTTGCTTGCAGGCACCGCCTCCTCTAAAGAGCGGTGCAATGGGTCGCGCACGCAGCATCAAAGCAATGCGGTGCGAAGATCGCGGGGCTGGTCTTTCTCCTCGTCCAGATCCAGTTCCGCTTCGACGTGGTTCAGGTGCTCGGCCATTTCCTTGATCGCGCTCGCGACGTCGCGTGACGCGATGTACTCGACCACGGCCAGATGTTCGTCCGGTCCGCAATTGTGCAGGTGGTTCGACCGGTACATTGCGGTGATCAGGGATGTCCGGGACACGAGGTCGCGCAGGATACCGAAGAGGAAGGCAGACCCCGAAAGCTCCGCGAGCAACAGGTGGAAACCACCGGAAAGCCGAACGATATCAGAGAGATTGCCGGATCGGCCGGCAATGCGCTCCTCTTCGATATGGGCGCGCAACCGGACGATATCCTTGGGATTGGCGCGCTCGCAAAGCCGCTCGACGACCCGCTGTTCGATCGCCCTGCGGGCAACGAAGACATCGCGTGCCTCGTCTACCGAAGGCTCGGAGACGAAGGCGCCCCGGTTCGGCATGATCGTCACCAGGCCATCGCGCTCGAGCGCGGTCAGTGCCTGGCGGATGCGAGCCCTGCTGACGGAGAATATTTCGGCAAGTTGTTCTTCTTTCAATCGCGTTCCCGGCCGTAGCCGACGCTCTGCAATCGCAAGCCAGATCTTCTCGCAAATGATCGCCGTCGGAGCACCGGCGACTTCGTCCGCGTTATACATGAAATCTCCCTTAGCCGTTCGCTTACTCTCGCCGTGCGGCGCTCAAAGTCAATTCCATCCGCTGCAGTTAGATATTGACTACAAAATTGTAGACAATATTGTGTACCGCAACTTGATGTGCAATGGCAACCGCTTAAACACGACCGTGCGACCGGCAAACAGACCGGGGCCGCGGCGCCAATTGAGAGCTCCGATGGACTTCGATTTCACAGAACTGCCGGCCCAGGACCGTTACCGCCTGCTGACGAACTTCATCGGTCCGCGACCGATCGCGCTGGTCTCGACGCTCTCGCCGAGCGGACAGGACAATGCCGCGCCGATGAGCTTTTTCAATGTCTTCTCGCACGACCCGCCGATCGTCATTCTCGGTATCCAGACCCGCCCGAACGGGGAAGAGAAGGACACGGTCGCCAATATCCGGCGCACCAACGAGTTCGTCGTCAACATGGTGGACATGGCGATCGCCGACCAGATGCTGGTCTGCGGCCTGTCCTTCGAGCCGGATGTCGACGAAGTGGCAATCGCCGGACTGACGGCGGCTGACGGCCTCAAGGTCGGCGCCCGCCGCATCGTCGAGTCACCCTGCTCGATGGAATGCCGCGTTGAGCGGCTGATCGAATATGACCGCCGCGTCATCGTTCTTGGCGAGGTCGTGCATATGCACGTGCGTAAGGACTGCCTCGACGAGGAAGGCCGCTACGTCGACCCGTCCCAATACCAGCCGATCGCACGGCTGCACGCCAACAACTACATCACATCGGATCGTCAGTTCGTCATGCCGACGCCCGACATTACCGCCTATGCCCCCCCTGCAAACGCCATGCGGAAGACGAGCTGATCCATGCGTATCCTGCTGATCAATCCGAACTCCACCCGCTCGATGACCGAACAGGCGCATCGCAGCGCCGAGCGCGTCGCTGCATCCGACACCCAGCTCGAATCGATCAACCCGACATCGAGCCCAGCCAGCATCGAAGGCCATGCCGACGAAGCGATGGCTGTGCCAGCGATGCTTGCGGAAATCCGCAAAGGCGAAGCGCGCGGCATCGATGCCTATGTAATCGCCTGCTTCGACGATCCCGGACTTGGCGCTGCACGCGAGATCGCTCGCGGTCCGGTCATCGGCATCTGTCAGGCGGCCGTGCAGGTGGCGATGAACATTGCGACCCGCTTTACGATCATCACCACCCTGCCCCGCTCCGTGCCGATCATCGAGGACCTCGCCGAGGCCTACGGTGCCGGCCATCGCTGCCGCAAGGTGCGCTCGGTCGACATGCCCGTGCTGGCGCTGGAGGAGGATCTGGCCCACACCGAGGAGATGCTGGTTCAGGAGATCCTGAAAGCACGCCAGGAGGATGCCGCCGAAGCGATCATCCTCGGCTGTGCCGGTATGTCTGAGCTCTGCGACCGCCTGAAGGCGCGTACCGGCATGCCTGTGATCGACGGCGTGACGGCAGCCGTGAAGCTTGCCGAGGCGCTCGTCGGGGGCGGTTATGCCACCTCGAAGGTCGGTGCGTACGACTATCCGCGCGCCAAGGAAGCGCCGGCCTGCCGGCTGGTCGACGCCAGCTGAGCGCATCCGAATATGTCACCGGGCGCACATGGCGCCCGGGACATTTTGTTTCCGACGCCGCGCTGTCAGCGCGTCAGGGCGTCAAGCTGCTCCTCCAGCGTCGCCACCTTCCGCTCAAGCGCTTCCAGTCGTTCTTCGAGAGCTGATAGGGCCGAACCGCTCGGCGCCGACGACACGGCCGCCCTTTCGGCAGGCTGCTCGACTTCACCACACAAGAGATGCGCGAAGCGGTCTTCTCGCTGGCCGGCACCCCGGTTCAGTTGAACGATGAGCGGCGGCCGGCGGCCCATCATCAGATCCAGATTGTCCTTCAGCTCCTCGATCGACGAGAACCGCGCCATGCGCTCGCTGCGCGCCCAAAGCTCGTAGGCCGTCTGCGGGCCGCGCAGAAGAAGCAGGCCGAGCACGACGATCTGCGGCGACGTCAGCGAGAAGCGGTTGGCTGCGAGGTGCTCGTAGCGCTCGACCCGCGAGGCAAATGCTTGCCGGACCAACCCTTTCTGCCCCAGAGACGAGAGAGCGCGGTGGATCTCGACCTGCTCGAGCGCCATGACGGGATCGCGCGCCGTTTTCTGGTTGGCAGCCGAATGCGCCGAATTGAGCGTCAGCGGATAGACGTCGGGCGTCGTTTCCTTCTTCTCGATCAGGCATCCGAGAACGCGGGCTTCAACGGCATTGAGGACGGGGAAATCGGTGTCGGAGGTCGTGTTCATAAGCCAACTCTTCAAATCAACGCATTTCGATCCCGGCCGGATGTCCCGAGCGGGAAGCGGTCCGACCATTGGCCCCTACCCTAACGAGAGTGCTGGAGCCCGGGAATGGTCATCGGTCTATTTCGTTGAATTCCGGTTAGCAGTCTAGCATTTGCCTTCCGACAGCGATGCGAAAGGGGCATGCGAACTGCTTGGCGCAAATACTGAAATTGCCGGCGGCAAAAAAGAGGCTCCGCGACTGGTACGACACGGAGCCCAAGTCTTCAGGGAAAGAGGTTGGCGTTACGCTGCGTTGATCGCCTTCACAGTTTCTTCGATGCGGTGGCAGGCGGCACGCGAGCCGTCAGCGAAGCTGCGCATCTCCGGCCGCTCGCTCTTGCAGCGCTGGTCTGCAAACGGGCAACGCGGATGGAAGGTACAGCCGGACGGCGGGTTCAGCGGGCTCGGCACTTCGCTCGCCGCAATGCTGCGCCCGCGCTTTGGATGGGTAATATCCGGGATCGTCTCCAGCAGCAGCTGGGTATAGGGATGCCTCGGATTGGCAAAGAGTGTCTCGGTGTCTGCCTCCTCGACGATGCGTCCGAGATACATCACGGCGATCCGGTCCGACATGTGGCGAACCACGCTCATGTCGTGGCTGATGAACAGATAGGTCAGCCCCATCTCGTCCTGCAGCTTGCGCATGAGGTTGAGGATCTGCGCCTGGACCGACACGTCGAGCGCCGAGGTCGGCTCGTCGCAGACGAGGAACTCCGGCTCGCCGGCAAGCGCGCGGGCAATCGAGATACGCTGGCGCTGGCCTCCCGAAAACTCGTGCGGGAACTTGGCACCGTCCGAGGGCGCAAGGCCGACGATCGTCAGCAGTTCGCCGACCCGGTCCATGATCTCGGCTTCGGAGTTGCGCAGCTTCAACTCGCGCAGCGGTTCGGCGATGATGTTGCGCACCCGCCAGCGCGGATTGAGGCTTGCATAGGGATCCTGGAAGATCATTTGGGCCGAGAGCGGCTCGCCGTTCTTGCTCGGTGCAAACCGCACCTCGCCTTCGCTGGCGCGATAAAGACCTGTGACCAGCCGCGCCACCGTCGACTTGCCGCAGCCAGATTCGCCGACGAGGCTCAGACAGCCGCCCATGGGCACGCTGAAGCTGATATCGTCCACGGCGCGCACGAACTGCCGCGGTTTGCGCTCGATGACCCGGTTCAGCCAGGGTGCCGAAACGTCGAAGTTACAGGTCAGGTCGTTGACCGTCAGGGCATCACTCATAGCACTCCTCCTGCATTGAGCCAGCATGCGGCGACGCCGGTCCCGACTGGCGCCGGTTCGGGCCGGTCCTTGCGGCAACGCGGCCCGGCATCCGGGCAGCGCGGGTTGAAGGCGCAGCCGGCGGGGATCGCGTTCAGCCGCGGCATGGAACCGTCGATCTGGTTCAGCCGCTCGACGCGGCGGCCAAGCGCCGGGATCGAGCCCATCAGGCCCCGCGTATAGGGA
Source organism: Ensifer sp. Root423 (assembly GCF_001426275.1). Taxonomy (NCBI): domain Bacteria; kingdom Pseudomonadati; phylum Pseudomonadota; class Alphaproteobacteria; order Hyphomicrobiales; family Rhizobiaceae; genus Ensifer; species Ensifer sp. Root423. The sequence continues at coordinate 532,308 of NZ_LMEG01000023.1, forward strand.
TGACGGGCGTTTTTCAGCACCTCGGCGACCGGGCCGATTTCGACGAGCCGCCCGGCATACATGACCGCGACGCGATCGGCCGTCTCGGCAATCACGCCCATGTCGTGGGTGACGAGCATGACCGCCGTTCCGTGATCGTCGCAAAGACGGCGAAGCAGCGAGGTGATCTGCGCCTGGATCGAAACGTCGAGCGCCGTCGTCGGTTCGTCGGCGATGATCAGCTTCGGTTCCGCAGCAAGTGCCAGGGCGATGACGACGCGCTGGCGCATGCCACCCGAGAACTGATGCGGATAGTGGTCATAGCGTGCCTCGGGCGCCGGAATGCCAACTTCCTTCAGGAGCTGGATCGCCCGCGCCTTGGCATCGGCCTTGGAAAGCTTCAGGTGAAGGCGGATGGTCTCAACAAGCTGCGCCCCGACGGTGAAGAGCGGGTTCAGCGAGGTCAACGGATCCTGGAAGATCGCACCGATCTGACGGCCGCGCACCTGCTGCATCTGCTTGTCGTCGAGCTGGTCGATGCGGCGGCCGCCGACCCAGACCTCGCCGCCGGAAATGCGGCCAGGCGGCTCGAGAAGACCCTGGACGGCAAGACCGGTCATCGACTTCCCGGCGCCGGACTCACCAACGACGCCAAGAATTTCGCCGGGGCGAATGCTGAGCGAAACGTCGGATAGCGCCTGCACCGTTCCATGGCGGCCAGGGAATTCGACGCAGAGACCGCGCACGTCGAGCACGGCCGATGAGGTATGTTCAGTCATCGCTGCACCTCCAATGGGTAGCTCGGCGGGAAGATCTCGCTGACAGGCGGGTGACCGAAGCTCCGCTCCGGATACTTGGCAATCAGGCCATCGAACTGGACCTGTGCCTGCGCGCGTGCCGCGTTCATGTCGAAGCCTGCCACCTCGCCATATCGCATCGACAGACGGCCATCGACGAAGACCGCCTTGGTGACGCGTCCGGAACCACCGACGACGAGCGTCGTGATCGGATCGATCGCAGGCGCCATGTGATGGTCCATAAGATCGAACACGGCAATATCGGCACGGGCGCCCGCTTCCAGGCGACCGAGATCCGAGCGACCGAGGGCCTTGGCGCCGCCAAGTGTCGCAGCATCAAAGAGATCGGCGCAGCTGACGGCTGACGGGTCGCCTTCGACGACGCGGGCAGCGATCAGGCCGACGAGTAGGTTCATCAGCATGTCCGGCGGCGTCGTATCGGTGCCCATGGCAATATTGACGCCGCGGGCCTTGACCGAGCGGAACGAGTTGAGCGTGCTGCCGCCGCGGGCCGAAACCAGCGGGCAGTGCACGATACTCACGCCGTTTTCGGCATAGAGACGCAGATCGTTGTCGGTCGCCTGGGTCGCATGCGGCGCAATCAGCCGGTCGCTCAAGAAACCGAAGCTCGCCAGCCATTCCGGCGCCGTCTTGCCATGCAGGCGGCGGACGGTGTCGACCTCCATCGTGCCCTGCGCAGCATGAAGCCGGATCGGGCAATTGAGGTCGCGCGCCGCATCGGCGGTGCGCACCAGCAGTTTCTCGGTGCAGGTTTCCACCCGGTCGGGAGCCAGCAGGCCCTTCACCAAGCCACCATGGCGACCTTCATGGTCACGGATGAAGCCAATCGCGTCGTCAAGGCCCTTCAGACCCCTTGCCTCGTCGAAGATCGCTTCGAGTTGACCCGGCGCCGTCACCATCATGCCGCCGGCGCGATAGGCCGGGCTCAGATAAACGCGAAGACCCAGGTCACCTGCGGCGTCGGATGCGGCGGCGAATTCAGCAACGGTCTCGCCCCATTCGCGATAGAAAAGCGAGGCGATCGGCGCTGCGGTGGTGATGCCATTCAAGAGAAGCTGCGCGAAGGCGAAGCGCTTCTGGAACGCCAGCTCCTCCTGCGTGTACATCTCATAGGGGCCGCGCTCGATGTAGCTCAGCGGCCAGACGCGACCCTTGGCCCAACCAGGCTGATGGTCGATCGCTAAGATCGTCGTGTCGAGATCAGACAGCGCATCGAGGTCGATGAGCCCGGGGCTGATCATGGCTGCGCCGAGATCGATGCGGCGTGCCACCTCTCCTTCGAAACGTGGGCCGACATAGAGCAGCGTGCCGCCCTCGATGACGACTTCGCCGTTCGGGATCAGCCGGTGCGAACCGTCGCGGTGCCCGAGCACCCATTGTGCTGTCAGAAGCGTGCGTCCTTCGGCGCGCTCACCGAGCGTCAAATCCTTGATGTTGGTCATGGGATCGCCACCTCCGCCACGCCGTTGCGGGCGACGACGCGGCCACGCTTGACGACCAGCGGCCGCGGCGCGACGTCGACGACGGCATGCGCCAGCGTCTCGCCGGTGAGCAGGGTGAAATCGGCATCGCAGCCAACATCGAGGCCATATCCCTTGATATCCATGACGTCGGCGCCGCCCTTGGAGCAGACGTAAAGCGCATGGTCGAGATCGACGTCGCGGCGCAGGCCGTTCTTCATGCCGAGGATGCGGGCACGATCCATCATGTCGGGTTGGCCCCACGGACCCCAGGTGTCGCGGATACCGTCGCAGCCGGCAGCAACCTTCACGCCGGCATCCTTCAGACGCATGATCGAAGGCACGGTCGAAGACGGAGAGCCTGTCGTGACGATACGGATATCGAGTTCGGCGATCTGTTCGATGAGACCGCCGACGCGCAGATAATCCGGTGCGCCGAGCGCAAAGGCGTGGCTGATTGCGACCTTGCCCTGCATGCCGAGCGCGCGGATGCGCTCGAACATCATCTCCATGCTGAAGGCGCCGAGTTCGCCCTGCTCATGCAGGTGAATGTCGATCGGCTTTCCATGTTTTTCGGCAAGGCCGAAGATCGCGTCGAGATGGCCCTTTGGGTCGCGATCGATGCCACAGGGGTCAATGCCGCCAAGGACTTCCGCGCCATTGCTCAGAGCCTTGTCGAGCAACTCGACAGTGCCGGGCCGCGTGACGAGGCCCGACTGCGGGAATGCGACGATCTCGATATCGATGACATCTTTCAGCACCTGGCGGGTCTCGATGATGCCTTCCATCAGCCGAAGGCCGTGGGTGGTGTCGATGTCGACATGGCTGCGGATGTGGCTTGCGCCATTGGCAGCGAGCATGATCGCCTGGCGCATGGACTGACGGTGCGGGTCGATGCCGATTTCCAGCCGCTTTTCGCGTTCGAAATCGATGCGTTCGCGCAGCGTTGCGGTCTTGGCGTTGACGTGCCAGGGCATGCCCCAGACCGACTTGTCGAGATGGGTATGCGCCTCGATCAGACCGGAGATCACGATATGACCGTTGCCGTCTTCCACGGCCACGCCATCGGCGGCGAGGCCCTTGCCGAAGGCGGCGATCTTGCCGTCGCGCACGAGGATGTCGGTCGCTTCGCCGGCGTTGGGCCTGACGTTACGGATCAGGAGATTGGACATCATTCACCTCAATTTCGGATTGAGCGCATCGCGCAGCCAGTCACCGAGAAGGTTGACCGAAACCACGAGAAGGCAAAGCTGGACGACGGGGAAGAGCACCACCCACCATACGCCCGAAAACAGGAACTGGTTGCCGAGACGGATCAGCGTTCCAAGGCTCGGCTGGCTCGGCGGCATGCCGATACCCAGGAACGAAAGCGTCGCTTCGGTCAGGATCGCCATGCCGAAGTTGAGGGTCGCAGCAACCATGATCGGCGTCAGCGTGTTCGGCAGGATGTGCTTCAGCATGATGCGCCGCGCTGGCGTTTTCAGAAGACGCGCCGCCTGAACGTATTCCTTGCCGCGCTCGACGATCGTCTGGGCCCGCACGGTACGGGCATATTGCACCCAGGCGCTGAGCGTGATCGCCAGCACCAGGACGGCGGCAGAGCCGACGTCCCGCAGTTCCGGCGGCAGCATCTGGCGCGCGACGGCACTGACGAGAATGGCGATCAGGATCGTCGGGATCGACAGAAGCACGTCGCCGATGCGCATCAGGAAGTTGTCGATGAAGCGGCCGAAATAGCCGGCAACGAGGCCGAGGCTAAGGCCGACGGCGAGCGAAAGCACAACCGAGGCGACGCCGATCAGGATCGAGATGCGCGAGCCATAGAGAATGGCCGAGAGCATGTCGCGCCCTTGCGTGTCGGTGCCGAGCACGTAAGGCCATTGGCCGTCGGCCTCCCAGATCGGCGGCAGCTCGGAGTTCCAGAGCTCGAGCTGAGCCGGATCGAAGGGGTTCTGCGGCGCAATCAAAGGTGCTGCAAAGGCGGTCGCGATCAGGAACGTAAGGATGATCGCGCCGATGATTGCCGAAGGCTTGTGGGTGAAGGACCACCAGAGATCGCTCTGGCGCCAGCGGGCAAGCCGCGAAGGCTTGCGCGCCGGTGTGGTTTGCTGGACGTGATCTGTCATGGCAACGACCTCAGCGGGTTGCATCGCGCAACCGCGGATCGATGACCGCATAGGCGATATCGACGAGCGTATTGAGCGTGACGAAGATGAAGGAGACGATGCAGAGATAGCCCGCCATGACCGGCATATCGAGGAAGGTGACCGCCTGGATGAAGAGCATGCCCATGCCCGGCCACTGGAACACCGTTTCGGTGATCAGCGCGAAGGCGATCAGCGAGCCGAAGTTCATCGCCGTCATGGTGACAACCGGCATCAGACAGTTCCTGAGCGCATGTCGGAAATAGATCCGCCACCGCGGCACGCCACGGGCGCGTGCGAACTTGATGAAGTCCGAGCGCAGCACTTCCATCATTTCTGCGCGCACCAGACGCATGACCAGAGTGATCTGGTAGAGCGCGAGTGCGAGCGACGGCAGAAGCAGCGATGCGCGGCCCGACGACGTCAACAGGCCGGTGCTCCACCAGCCGAGCTGCACCACATCGCCGCGCCCGAAAGCAGGTACGAGGCCGAGCGTTACGGCGAAGACGAGGATCAGAAGGATACCGACGACGAAGCTCGGCAAGGAGACGCCGATGATACTGACGAACTGCAACCCCTCGGAATACCATCGCCCTCGGTGGATAGCGGTCAGGACACCAAGTGGAAGACCGATCAGGAGCGACAGGACGGTTGCGACCAGCGCCAGTTCCATCGTTGCCGGGAAGCGCTCGGCAATGAGCTTCATCACGTCCTGGCCGTTGCGGTAGCTGATGCCGAAATCGCCCTGGGCGGCATTGCCGACGAAGCGGCCGAACTGGGTGAGGAACGAATCGTTGAGCCCGAGCTTTTCGCGCAGCTCGATACGGTCGGCCTGCGACATCTGCTCGTTGGCCATCAACTCGACCGGATCGCCGGCGAAGCGGAAGATCAGGAAGGCGAGCAGCGCGACGGCGAGCATGACCAGCACGGCATTGGCCAGCCGCTTGATGAGAAAGACAATCATTGGGTTTCTCGCTGAATGAGGAGCCCCGGCAAAGCACGCTCTGCCGGGGCAAGAAAACTCAATCGCCGATACGGGTCAGCCAGTGACGCGGCTTGTTGTCGGCCCGAATGGTCACATCCGTGACGTTCTTCGACATTGCCCAGGCCATCGGCTGCTGATGCAACGGGATCATGATGACCTCATCCTTGGCGAACTTCAGCGCCTCGGTTTCGATCGCCAGACGCTTGTCGTGATCCATCTCGAGCGCGGCCTTCTTCACCATCGCGTCGAGTTCCGGATAGGACCAGCCGCCATAGTTGGCGACGCCGGCCGCGCCTTCACGGGTCGAGAGAACCTGAACCAGGATCGAATAGGCATCGAGCGTCGGCTCGTTGGCCCAGCCGATCATGTAGGCGTCGGACTTGCCGCCGGCGCGCTTGGGCGCCTGCACGGCGCGCGGACCGATGTCGAGGGTTGGCTTCAGGCCGACGCGCGACAGCATAGAGACCAGTGCGCTGCAGACGTCTTCCTCGTTGACGCTTTCGTCGTTCATGCAGACGAGCGTGAACTCCTTGCCGACGGCGCCTGCCTCTTCGAGCAGCTTCTTGGAGAGTTCCGGATCATAGGCGGTCGGCACATCGAGTTCGGCGCTGTAGCCCGGGATTTCCGGAGCAACCATGGTGCCGGCGACATGCGACTTGCCGCGCATCACGCGCTTGAAGATCAGTTGGCGGTCGATGGCATGGTCAATCGCCTGGCGCACCTTGATGTTGTTGAAGAAGTTTTCACGACCGTCGGCGAAGGTCTCGTGACGGTTGAAGACCATGTGCACGGTGCGCAGGTCAGTGCGCTCGATGACCTTGATGTCCGGCGAGCTCTTTAGGCGCTCAAGATCCTGCACCGGCGCACCATCGGTTAGGTCGATTTCGCCCGAAAGCAGCGCTGCAACGCGGGTTGCGGCCGAGGTAATCGGCATGAATTCGATGCGGTCGAGATTGTGCTTCGGCGTATCCCACCAGCCGTCGTTCTTGATGAGAACGGTCTTGCTGTCGGGCACGCGCGATTCGACCTTGAACGGGCCGGTGCCGTTGGTGTTGTAGGTGGCGTAGCCTTCGACCTTGGCGCCGACATCGGTCGGCAGCTCGGACTTGTTGTCGACCAGCCAGTCCTTGTCGAACATGAAGATGTTGGTCATGTCGTTGAGGAAGAGCGGGTTCGGCGAATTGACTTCGATGTCGACCGTGTAATCGTCGACCTTGGTGGTCGAGACATAGGCCGGAATGTTGCCGCGCAGCGGCGAGGTCGGATGGCTGACGCGGGCCATGGAGGCGACGACGTCGTCAGCGCTGAACTCGGCGCCGTTTTGGAACTTTACGCCCTTGCGCAGATGGAAGCGCCAGACCTTGTCCTTGACCATCTCCCAGCTCGTGGCGAGCGCCGGCTCGACCTTGAACTCCGGCGTATAGCGGGTCAGGCCTTCGTACACGTGGTTGAGGAAGGCAAGGTTCGAGGTGCTGCCATAGGAATAGGGGTCGAGCGAGAAGATGTCCCGCGGGCTACCCCAACGCAGCGTTTCGGCGGAGGCCGAGGATGCGAGAAAGGCAAATGCCAACCCCGCGAGGAGATGCTTTCTCAGTTTCATGTCGTTCCCTCTGTTTTCTCATCAGTCGCCATATGCAGGCGCCCTCACCCACTCGTGAGCAAGTTGCCCTAGATTTGAAGCTGTCGGCGACAATGTCAACTATTTTGTCGACAATTTTGTATGCATGATTGTTTAAAGTCGCATACGGCGGTGAAAACGACGGCCCACCAGCGGACGAGGGCAAGGGAAAAATAAGGGGGAAGCGGCAACCATGGGCAAACCGGCGGCGGGCATCCTGGCATATCTGCGTGCAAACAGGATTCGTTAGGAAACACCCGTATTTATGAGTGTTTCCGCATGTGAACGTGGCGGAGACCTTGCCACCAACGACCCGCGAGCCTTCCCGTGGGATGGTGCGCGCGCCGGTGGCGGCGGTTGCGATCGCAGCCCCCGCTGACATCGGCTGCAGATTTTGACACGTCCGCATGTCCAGCTCGCCCGCGTGGCATGCGCAAATCTCCGGAATTGGCCGAAGGTGGCACATGGCGGGCCACGGGCGTCTCCACCGGTGGGGCAATGCGCTCAGCCAGCATACCTGCTTCCCACGCTCCAAAAAACCGTGGGCAAGCTGAAGTCCATGGCTAGGCTCGGCGCTGCAGCTCTCCTAGATTGGCCGCTCGAAAATGTGAGGAGAAATGCGCGTGAAAGTCTATCTCGCTGGCCCGGAAGTGTTTCTGCCCAATGCGGCGGAGATTCAGAAATTGAAGGCAGAGTTGGCGCGTGCAGCCGGGTTCACACCGCTCGTGCCCGGCGATCTTGAGATTCCGCCGGCTCCGACCAAGCATCAGCGCGGCCTTGCGATCTACGCCGTCGACGAAGGCATGATGCTTGCCGCCGACATGATCATCGCCAACCTGACACCGTTTCGCGGCATCAGCGCCGATGTCGGCACGGTCTTCGAACTCGGCTTCATGTGCGGTCACAGCAAGCACGTCTATGCCTATACGAACACCTCCCGCAGCTACTACGAGCGCATCTTGCACGACCACTACGGCGGCAAGGCCGGCTTGCGCCTCGACGGCCGCATGGCCGGTCCGGACGGGCTCAGCATCGAAGACTTCGACATGGCCGACAACCTGATGCTCGATGGCGGCGTTCTGCGAAGGGAAGGCAGGCTCGTCCAGCGCGAAGTGCCTGAGGCCGATCGCCTGACCGACCTGCAAGCCTTCAGGGAATGCCTTGCGATTGCCGCAAAGCGGCATTTGGCATAACGACCGATTGGGCCGCGGCTTTGTGACGGCGATCAGTCGCTGGCGCAGGGCCAGCCCGCCGGCGTGCTCATGCCGGCGGGAAGCTTGGTCGAGCTGTCACCGCAAGTCATGTCGACCTGCTCCTGTTCAAGTCCGGTTGCCTCGGACAGGTCGACGCCCTCGATACGTGTCAGGAACATGAACGCCCCCTGGAAATCGATCGGGCCGGAAAAACTCGTGCTGGTCAGGTCCGCGCGCGAAAGGTTGGCATGGGTAAACCGGGTTCCGGTGAGCTCCGCCTTGTCGAAATTCGCCCGGCCGAGTTCGGCCTTTTCAAAGCTTGCCCCCGTCAGGCGGGCACCGCTGAAATTGGCCCGCTGCAGCTCGGAATTGACGAACGATGCCTTCTCGGCGGAGACGCCTGCGAAATTGCACCGATAGGCTTCGATTTTGGAGAAGTTCGCGCCATTCGCGGTAGCCCCCGCAATCGAGGATCGAACCAGAGTTGCCTTTTCCAGATTGGCTTCTGTCAGGTTCGCACCGCGCAGATCCGTCAAGGTGAAGTCGGTGTTGACGAGATTGGCACCCTGAAGGTCGCTGCCGCCGAGCATAAGCGCTTTCTTGTTGCAGTCGGTCCAATCGGCTCCAGGCGATGCGGAATCCTTGCAACTGGCGGCATGCGCCATCGACGGCGCTGCGAACGCCACTAGGCCTATAGCCGCCGCCGGAACGACCAGTGCCTTCATGACGTCGGCCACGATCCTCGATGCCTTTGCGCTAGCCGGGCGCAGCGTACCGCGCTCCTGGCCGAGATTGATTTTGAGGATGTTCATGGCGCCGCTCCAGGACCCGAGGGTCGAATCGATTGCATATCAGGTGCTTCGCGCGCCTTTCCGCCGACTGGCATCGCCGGTCATGCGCGCGTGTTCGTTAAACGTATGACGTTGCTCGCCTTTATGCAAATGACAGAAATGAAAACGGTCCGTTTCAGATCGATACGGCCAGCAGCCAGTCACGCAACGCCGCGCTTGGTCCATGGTCGCCGATCGCTGACGGCGACAGCAGATGATAGGCCGTACCGTCTTCGATAAATCCGCATGGCGCGGCCAGGATGCCATTGTCGATATCGTCGCGGACGAGTTGCCAAGGCCCGATCGCCACGCCGATCCCGGCGATGGCCGCCTGAAGGCTGATATAGAAATGCTCGAAGACTTGGCCGCGCTGTTCGGGTGCGGCGCGGCCTGCCGTCGTCCCCCAGGTCTCCCACGCATTTGGCCGCGTTCGCGTATGCAAGGGGATCGCATCCTTGCGCAATTGAGGCAAAGAGCCGGCCTCAGCCTCGTTAAAAAACAGGGCGATTTTGTCCGTTCGGCAGACCGGACCTATTCGCTCCGGAAAGAGCGGCACGGCATGAGTGCCGCCCGATCGAGGAAAATCATCGCGTCGGATCGCCAGATCGATGCCACGGCCCAAGGACACCGGCCCACCTCCGGCAACGAGGTGGATAGACACCTCCGGATGCCGCGCCTGGAAATCAGGAAGGCGCGGTATCAGCCAGCGCATCAGAAGGGTCGGCTCGCAGGACACCACCAGCGCCGGCGTTCGCGCCACGTCCCTGATCTCCCGGACGGCACTCTCCACCAGACCGAAACCTTCGCGCACGGCCGCCGCCAGCTTTCGCCCCGCTTCCGTCAGGAAGACACGCCGGCTGCGGCGCTCGAACAGCGCCACGCCGAGTTCGTCTTCGATAAGCCGGACCGCGCGACTGATCGCGCCGTGCGTCAGAAGGAGCGCGTCCGCGGCGCGACTGAAGCTCTCGAGTCTGGCCGCCGCCTCGAAACAGCGCAGCGCCGCCAGCGGCGGAAGCCGCGTCGCCGACGTCTGTGAGTGCAGCTCACCAAAATGGTCAGAACTCATCGTTAGTCGCTTCTCATCGATCAAGTTATTTAGACATTAATGAAAGAGACGAACGGGAAAGACAATGACTGAACTGTTAGCTGTAGTAACCATTACAATCTTTGCCGTCATCAGTCCGGGACCGGATTTCGCGATGGTGACACGCAACAGCCTGCTTTTGTCGCGGCGGGCCGGCGTCCTGACGGCGCTCGGTATCGCCGCCGGCGTCTGGGTCCATGTCGCCTACACTTTGCTCGGCGTCGGCCTCTTGATTCGCCAGTCGCTATTTCTCTTCACAGTTCTGAAGTTCGTCGGCGCCGCCTATCTGATCTGGCTTGGCATCAGGATGCTACGCACCAAGCCAGCCGAAACGACGGGCTTGGCCGCACATCCCGCCCTCTCCGACATCGGTGCGCTGCGTGTGGGGTTTCTCACCAACGCGCTCAACCCCAAAACGACGATCTTTGTCGTCAGCCTGTTCATGCAAGTCGTCGGGCCGACCACGGCTCTGCCCGTCCAGATGGGTTACGGCGCGTTTATCTCTGCCGCACATCTGATCTGGTTCGCAATCGTTGCCCTGTTCTTTTCCTCCGGCACGGTACGGCTTCGTCTTATCGCGCTTCGCCATTGGATCGATCGCACCTTCGGCGCCCTGCTCGTCGGCTTCGGCGCGTTGCTTGCAACGGCAAGCGTGACACGCTAGGCGACGCTTGGTCGCGGGCGCGCCGCTGCATTCCCACTGTTAACACTTGCCCTCAATCGGATAACCATGCAATATCCATACAATTAGCATGAGGTAATCGCGATGACGGACGTGCGCTTGGGAATTTCGTGGCAACCGGTAATCCGTAAATCGGATGGACCGCTTTATCTCGCGATCGCCGACGCCATCGCTGCCGATATCAGCGAAGGGCGCCTTTCCGAGGGGATGCGTCTGCCGCCGCAGCGCACGCTTGCCGAGGCGCTGGGGATCGACTTCACCACCGTCAGTCGCGCCTATAACGAAGCCCGGCATCGCGGCCTCGTCGAGGGCCGAGTCGGCCAGGGCACCTACGTGAAAACGCGACGCATCCGAACCGGCCGTACGCCGGCAGGCGGCCTCATCGACATGAGCATGAACTTGCCGCCGTTGTTCGACGACCCGATGCTCGCCGCTCGGCTCTGGGACGACATGGCGGCGCTGCAGGCCGAGCATGGGCTCGAACTCCTGATGCGATACCAGCCGCCGGGCGGCACCCTGCACAACCGTGCTGCAGGCGCCGCATGGCTGAAATCCAGGCTGGGCGAGGTTCCGGCTGAGCGCGTTCTGATTGCCGCTGGCGCGCAAGGGGCTCTGCTTGCCACGCTTGGCAGCCTGACCAAGGCCGGTGACATGATTTGCGCCGAGGCAATCACCTACCCCGGCCTGCGCGCGCTCGCAGCACATCTCGGCATCAGACTGCACGGCCTCGCCATGGATCGAGAGGGCCTCCTGCCCGAAGCATTCGAAGAACTCTGCGCGAAGGAAACGCCGAAAGCGCTCTATTGTAATCCGACGCTTCACAATCCGACGACAACGACACTTTCGCTCGAACGGCGCCAGGCGATCGTCACAATTGCCCGGCGGCACGACGTAGCGATCATCGAAGACGATGCCTATGGCGCCCTTCCCGTTTCGACGCCGCGCCCGTTGGCGGCGCTGGCGCCTGACCTCGTCTACTATGTCGGCGGCCTTGCGAAATGCCTGTCGCCGGCCTTGCGCATCGCTTATCTTGTCGTGCCGGACAGCCGAAGCTCTGTCCGCGTCGAAGGCGCGATCCGCGCCACGGTCGGCATGGCGTCCCCTCTTGCGGCCGCTATCGCCACGCGCTGGATCGAGGACGGGACGGCTGACGCCGTGCTCGCAGCCATACGTAGAGAGACGGCGGCGCGACAGCGCATCGTCTCCGAGCTTCTTCCAGCCGGCGTCGCACAAACGCATCCGCACGCCTTTCACGCCTGGCTGCAGCTGCCGCCGCCCTGGACACGCGGCGAACTGAGCGCGCGATTGCAGGCAGCCGGCATCAGTGTCGTTGCAAGCGACGCCTTTGCGCTCGGCGCGCCACCGGAAGCCGTCCGCCTCGGCCTGGGCGCGGCTGCCGGCCACGCGGAGCTGCGACGCAGTCTTCTTGTCATCAACGACCTCATCGGCCAGCCCCCCGCCGCCTCAAGCTTCGTGGTGTAAATGGTCGGCGGGCGAAATTGTCGCAGACATGTATGCATACAATAAATTGACAATGTATGTTTTTCGGCGCCTAATCTTGGCGAGCCTGATGCGGCCCCAAGAAGAAGAAGCGGCCGCATATCCAGGCAATCTCGGCGCAAAACTCCAGCGCCAACCGGAACGCCTGAAAGGAACAAACATGTCTTCCGATAGTGATTGGCCGCCGATCCCGCCCATGCAGACTGGCTTGCGCGGCCGCTGCCCGCGCTGCGGGCAAGGGCACTTGTTCAACGGCTTCCTGAAGATGCGCAAGGAATGCGAAGTCTGTGGCCTCGATTACTCCTTTGCCGATCCGGCCGATGGCCCCGCTTTCTTCGTCATCTGCTTTGCCTGCGTACCGAGTGTTTTCCTTGGCGTCTGGCTGGAAGTTCAATACAGCGCACCGCTCTGGATACACCTACTGGTGACCGGGCCCTTCATGCTGCTGACCTGCATTCCGCCGCTTCGCCCCCTGAAGGGCTGGCTCGTCTCAAGTCAGTTTTTCTACAAGGCTGAGGAAGGCAAGGTCGTAAGGCGAAACGCCGAGCCGCCGGTGGCGACGCAGTAGATCTTCGAAGGCTCACTTCTGAGCGAAAGAGAAGCCCAAAGCCTCCGTGTATACCCCTAAAAAATAATTGCGCCGCCAACTGTTGATAGTTGACGGCGCTTTCACCGGAAGCCTCTCTTCTCAAAGGCCGGCTCTACGTAAAATAACAAAATCAAGACGTCAACGTGCAAACTGTGAAGTTTTTATGAGAGCATTTTGTCATATAAAGGCTTCGCTTTTAATATAATTCGGATTCATTACTATCATTCGTAAGATAAACTTATTTTAGAAATATATGATAGTTGCCGATGTGCAACAGTTTATAGTAATAGATGTTCACAAACGCTCGAAACGCGTTTGTTGCGTAACTGTCTTGTTTTTTGTGATAGCGGTGTCGCCGCTGCCCGCTGCGAGTCATCGCAGTGGTTCATTTCGTAGCAGCGCGAGCGAGGTAACCGATAAATCTCTGGGGGACACCAGGGGCGGGCCTTGTTGACCTTGATAACCATTAGAGAGATCGATCGAATGACTATCAAAAGCCTTCTTCTCGGCTCCGCTGCTGCTCTCGCAGCAGTTTCCGGCGCTCAGGCTGCCGACGCCATCGTTGCAGCCGAGCCGGAGCCCATGGAATACGTTCGCGTTTGCGACGCTTTCGGCACTGGCTACTTCTACATCCCGGGCACCGAAACCTGCCTCAAGATCGGCGGCTTCGCCGCTGATAGCCGCTACAATCAGGAAAAGTTCGGCGGCCAGTCTACATCTGACTGGGATTCCTTCTCGCGCGCTTACATCTCGTTCGACGCCAAGAGCGACACCGAATACGGCACGCTCACTGGCTTCTTCGCTGCTGAATTCAACGCCGACAACGACACCGACGCTGGCGACAGCCTGATCGACGTCGATGAAGCCTACATCCAGCTCGGTGGCCTCAAGGCCGGCTTCTTCTACAGCTGGTGGGATAAGGGCCTGAACGGCGAAACCGACTCGATCGGCAACGTCACCGAATTCAACTCGATCGCCTACCTCTATGACGGCGGTTCGTTCCAGGCCGGTATCGCCGTTGACGAACTTGAAGGCACCTCGACCAAGTCGAACGGCGTTGGTGTTGAAGCCATCGTTTCGGCTACGCTCGGTGGCGTTTCCTTCGACCTGCTCGGCGGCTACGACTCTGAATACGAAGAAGGCGCCATCCGCGCTCTGCTCTCGGCCGACCTCGGCCCGGGTGTCTTCCAGGTCGCCGGTGTTTGGGCTTCGAACCCGAACGCATACTGGAACGCTTCGGAGTGGACCGTTGCTGCTTCGTACGCCTTCAAGGCAACCGACAAGCTGAAGATCACCCCCGGCGTTCAGTACTGGGATAGCCTGCGCACGGGCAACGACTTCAACAACGACCTCTCCAAGTGGCGCGCTGGCGTAACGCTCGACTACGCGATCACCGAAGGCCTCGCGACCCGCGTATCGGTTCAGTACGAAGACACCGACAAGGTTGGTGGCGGTTCGGACGACCAGGTTCTCGGCTTCGTCCGTCTGCAGCGTAACTTCTAATCCGAATAAACTCGGATGAAAGAAGCCCGCAACATCGTAAGACGTTGCGGGCATTTTCTATGGTGGCAGTAAAATTGGCCGCTGTTCTTGTGCCACTCTTCAGAAAAGCCGAATTACTTCGATCGAAGCCGGCATGAGCGCTTTGCGCGATTGAAATTGTTCTGGAGTGCCTGCCGCTTTCTGACTGCAAACAATCGCCGCGGGTTCTGTTTCGGCCGCTCACAGGTTCGAGATGGGTCAGGTGACGCGCATGCAAAAGCCCGCAAGATCTCGATCTTGCGGGCTCGCCTATGTCTGGCGTCGGTTGCGACCGACCGCGTGTGCGGCTCAGTTTGCCGGCGTTGGCTCTCCAAGTGAGAGCATCAGCCGGTTTGCCCAATTGAAGAAGGCGGCACCATGGATGACGTCGGCGACCTCTAGTTCGTCTAGGCCTGCTGCCGAAAGTCGGCCGATGTGCTCCTCCCCAAAGGTAGGCGGGGTCGCCGTCAACGCCACAGAAGCGGCGACGATTGCATTCCAGCGTTCGCCGAGATCGGTTTCGACGCCCTCGTCGAGGAGCTTCTGCACATCCTCTGTGCGCTTTGAGTGATGCGAAGCGAAGCGCGAATGTACCGAGGCGCAGAAGATGCAGCCGTTATATCTAGACGCGGCGGTCGCCGCCAGTTCGCGCTCGGCGCGCGTCAGGCCCGAGCGGGTGTTATAGAAGATGTCCTTGTCAGTTTTCGTGCGCGCTTCAAGCACTTCCGGATCGCGCACGAGCAGGCGGAAGTAGGGCGACTTTGCGCGCCCAGCCTCGACCAGGCCTTTGAGGTGACGCTCCGTCAGCTCTTCCTCAGGCAAGGGCTGCAGCCACGGTGTCCAGCCGATCTCGGCCTGCGTGAAGGTAACAGGCGGATTTTCAACGATCGGGATGATGGCATGTTCGGTCATTCGCAGGTCCTCTTGAGTTCTTAAGCCGCAGCGCGCTTCGTGGCGGTCGACAGCAAGCCAAGACCGGTGATGACGCGGATCTGAAACGTAACGAAGGAAATCAGCTGCGACAGGGTCACGACACCATTTGTCGTCCAGCCAGCGTCGAGCAAGGCTTGCAACGCCTGCGGGCTGGCATCACGCAAATGGAAGACGAGCAGGTGGGCGTGCTCCAGCGCGGCGGACAGCTTACGGCCGAGCACCTCGCGGCTTGACCGTGATACTTGATAGAGTGGGCCGGCTTCATTCTCTCCATTAAGGGGCCCGTCCGGATAGTTGCCGTATGGCCCTGTTGCCCGTCCTGCCCCGATCTCGGCCTTGATAACCTCGATCAACCAGCGATCGTTGTCGCTATCCTCGAAAGGACTGCTGTAAAATTCGAAAATGTCCGGCTGACGGTGCAGGCCGGCAACGAAACTTGCGACCGCATGCCGCTCCGCCGCCGACACGTCGCCGAAATCCGCGGGCTGAAAGAGTGCAAGATAGCTTTTCTGCGCCTGTTCGCGGGTTTCCGGCCGTTGGGCGCGAATGCGGTCGAGCGCCGACCCGGCGGTGATGCCGGCCAGCAGATCGATGATATCCGGTGACGTGGTGGTCATGACGTCGTCTCCTTTGAAAAATGGAACCAGCTGTCCGTTTCAACCGACGGCGCCGAAACGCCGGGCATGGAATTTCTCCTGTGGCGACCAGCCGAGCGCCGGAGCGACCTTGGTGGCGATGAGCTCGATGGAGCGCAGAATCAATGGGTGCGGCGGATCAACGGAATGAACCTGGAACACCAGATCGGTGACACGCTCCAGCGTCTCATCTGCGCTGAGACTGGCGATGACATCGTCAACGGAGCCGACATGCACGTCGAAGGCCGCAATCAGATCGGCAAGTGAATTGCCGGGAACTGTATGACCGCTAGCGATCAGTCGTTCCGCACCCCGTCTCAACCCAACCTCGGCAAGCCGCAACGCTTCGGCGCGGCTGTCGGCAACGAACAGGCTGCGAGAACCGAGGATACGCGGCGCGCGGCCGGAAGGAAGCGCATGCAGATAGGCGTCGATGATCGGGTTTTGCAACGCCGCCAGCGAAGCGTGCGGATTGTCTTCTGGCCGCGGTTGGGTGCGTGACAACATCAGGCCGTCGCCGGCCCGCCCTGCCCGCTCGCCACCCGCCACCGAAAAGGTTGCCTGCCAGATACGGCCGAGGAGTTGCGGCGCTGACGGGTAGAGGCGATCTCCGCCTGGAAGGCCACGACCTGCCCAAGCGTCGAGAACCGTTTGGAGATGCCTGCCGAAGATCGCGCCGCGATCGGCGCTTTCCAAGCCAAAGGCCGTGAAGGAGGACGGCGTGCCGCCGGTCCCGAACCCGACCTCCAGTCGCCCGCCGGAGAGCAGATCGAAAACGGCGGCGTCCTCGGCCACCCGGATCGGATTTTCGAGCGGCAGCGTAATGACACCGGTTCCAAGACGGATGCGCGTCGTCTCCGCGGCGACATGGGCAAGGAAAACCAGGGGCGCCGGAAGGCCGCCTTCGTCCGCGTGGAAATGGTGCTGCGCGACCCAGGCCGTGTCGAAGCCGAAACGCTCGGCGGTGACGATCTGCTCCTTTGCGTAGTGGTAGCGGGTGCCCGCCGGAACGTCGTCGAGCAGTCGGGTAAAAAAGCCGAGGCGTTTGCGTGGCGTCGTCTCAATCATGGTCGGTCCTGTCTGTAGTCCGCTGCTTCAGGCCGCAGCCCGGCGGTTGCGTCCGGGAATGGCATTGATCAGCTCACGGGTGTAATCGCTGCGAGGGTTTTCGAAGACGTCGGAAACGGTTCCGCCGTCGACCAGCCGCCCATCCTTCAGAACCGAAACGGTGTCCGAGATCTGACGCACCACGGCGAGGTCGTGGGAAACGAAGAGGTAGGTGAGCCCGAGGTCGCCCTGCAGTTCGTCCAAGAGGTCGAGAATGCGGGCCTGCACGCTGACGTCGAGTGCGGAAACCGCTTCGTCGAGCACAACCAGTTGCGGATCGAGCACGAGCGCCCGGGCGATGGCAACACGCTGGCGCTGGCCGCCGGAAAGCGCATGGGGCCGTCGTGCAAATGCGTCCTCGGGCAAACCGACGCGGCCAAGGATCGCCCTTGCCTTCTCCTCGCGATCAGAACGCAGGAGCCCCGGGTAATTCGTCAGCGGCTCGGTCACGATCTGCAGCACGCTTTGGCGCGGGTCCAGCGAGCCGTAGGGATTCTGGTAAACGAGCTGGACCTTGCGGCGGAACTGCCGAAGCCCCTCTCCGGTCAGGCCCGAGACATTGGTGCCGTCGATCTCAATCCGCCCGGCCGTCGGCCTGTCAAAGCCGACGATGTTGCGGATCGTCGTCGTCTTCCCAGACCCGGATTCCCCGACGATTGCATGGGTCGTTCCGCGCCGGACGCGAAAGCTCAGTTCGTCGACGGCGCGTAGCGGGGACCCGCCGTCCTTGCGAACGAATTCGCGGACAAGGCCCTCGACGACGACGATATCGTCCGGAGCCTCCGCAACGGGTGGTCGAACCGTTGCCAACCTCGGGGGGGCGGTAAAGGATGGCGCGTCCGAAAGCAGTTGTTTCGTGTAGGGACTGCGTGGTGCGGCCAGAACAGCGCCCGTTGCGCCCTGCTCCTGAATCCGGCCGCCCTGTAGGACGACGATCCGATCGGCCCGGTCGGCGGCAACACCGAGATCGTGGGTCACCAGAAGCACGGCCGTACCATACTCCGTTCGCAACTCGTCGATGAGATCAAGAATGCGCTTCTGGACCGTGACGTCGAGCGCGCTCGTCGGCTCGTCGGCGATGATCAGCTGCGGCTTCAGCGCAATCGCAATCGCAATCAAGACCCTTTGGCGCATGCCGCCCGACAGTTCATGCGGATACTGCCGCGCCCGAAGTGCCGGCTCGCTCAAGCCGACGCGGGCCAGAAGAGAGAGCACCTGGGCCTCGATCTCGTCGGATCTCAGCGCGCCGTGGATGCGGAACATCTCGCCGAGTTGCGAGCCGATCGTCTTGACCGGGTTGAGCGAACTTCCCGGATCCTGAGGCACGAGGCTGATCCTCGCGCCGCGCACCGTATCCAGTTGCCGATCCGTCCAGCAGGCAATGTCGGTTCCATTCAGCTTGATGGTTCCGCGTTCCACTCGGCCATTCGCAGCGAGCAGACCGATGATCGACTGTGCGGTCGTCGTCTTGCCGGAACCGGATTCACCGACAAGGGCCACAACCTCACCTGGATTGATGCGAAACGAAACGTCATGAACGGCGCGGCGTTCGCCGCTGCTGTCAGCGTAGGCAATGCAAAGATCCTCGACCTCAAGGACGGGGGGAAAAGGTCCAGGTATGACGGTCATGCTGCGGCCCTTCCGAAAGATTGGCTGACGCGATTGGCAGCCAGCACGACGAGGACAACTACGATGCCGGGCGCGGTGGTCAGCCACCATGCGGTCGAAATGTAATTGCGCCCCTCGGCGATCAGCAGCCCCCATTCCGGGGTCGGCGGCGGCGCGCCGTAGCCGAGAAATCCAAGCGTCGAAATCTGCAGTACGGCCGATCCGAATTGCAGCGCGGCAAAGGCGACGACCGAGGTTAAGGAATTCGGCAGAATATGGCGCCACAGAACCGAGGCGAAGGTCCCGCCACTGCCGAAGGCCGCCTCGACATAATCGCTGCGACGCACGCGCACGACTTCCGCCCGCGCCAGCCGGGCAAAGCCTGCGACCGAGGTGACCCCAACAGCGATTGCCGCGTTCACAGTTCCAAAGCCGAGCAGGATAATGATGCTGAGCGAAAGCAGCAGCGGAGGGATCGACAGGAGCACGTCGACAACGCGCATGATCGCATCGTCGAAGCGACGCCGCACCGAACCAGCGACGACGCCGAGACCGGTGCCAACCGCAAGTCCCAGCCCAACGGCGACAAAAGCACCTGTCAGGGAATGAACGGCCCCGTAGACGATGCGCGCATAGAGATCGCGCCCGAGCGCATCGGTTCCGAGCAGATGATCAGCGCTCGGCCGCTGCAACTGCGCGCCACCGACGCCCTCAAGCGGGTTGTAGCCTGTGAAGAACGAGGGGGCGACCGCCCAGAGGAAAACAGCACCGAGGATAAGCCAGGAAAGGGCCAGTCCTACGGGTACACGGCGCAGCCGCGATGCCGCGCCAGAACGCCGCTCGCTCTTTGCCCTTGGCGCCGCAATAGCGTCATCGCGAAGCGTATCGAAGGTCGTCATGCAACGGCTCCCGTTTTGGTCCTGAGGCGTGGGTCGAGCACCGGATAGAGCAGGTCCACAGCGAGATTGATGATCACGAAGGCCAGCGCAGAAAGAACGACGATCGCCTGAAGCACGGCTGCGTCCTGGCTGCCCACGGCGCGTTCGGTCAGTCCGCCGATGCCGTTCAGCCCGAAGACGGTCTCGGTCACCACCGCCCCGGCAATCAGTTCGCCGAACAACACGCCGGCAATCGTCAGCGTCGGAAGCAGCGCGTTCTTCGCGACGTGCCGCCAGAGAACCCAAAGGCGAGTGGCGCCCTTAGCCCGCGCCACGGCGACGAAGGGGCGCGTCAACACCTCGTCGATATTGCGAACGAGCACCTGCGCCAGTGGCGCGGAAATCGGCACGGCAAGTGTTGCAACCGGCAGGATCAATTCCTGCCAGGGACCAGGGTTGATGACGGGCACGAGTTTCAGGCGGAAGGAGAAGATCTGGATGAGCATGATGCCGAGCCAGAAGGTCGGGATAGAAATGAGAAGCGACGGAACCGACTGCAGCGCGCCACGCAGCCACCCAAACGGCGCGAGACTGGAGAGGAAAGCGATGACGGTCGCCAGGATCGCAGCTAGCAAGAAGCCGAGCCCCGCGAGCTTCAGCGTTGCCGGCAGATGCGCAGCAAGCAGACTTGAAACCGGAACACCGGCTTGAACCGAGTAGCCGAAGTTGCCGGCCAGGAACTTGCCGATAGTCCGCGCGTATTGCACCGGCACGGAGCTGTCGACTGCATAAGAGGCGCGGATTTCGGCGACCTGTTCGGCGGTCAGGCCGAGATCGGGGTTCTGGAACTTAATGAGGATCGCATCGCCGGGCATTGCCTGCAGCAGCACGAAAGAGATCGTGAATGCGGCCCAAAGCACAAACAGAGCCTGAGCAACACGATTGAACAAATAGGCGGACATGATCCGTTCCTCGCAGGCGGATTTCAGAGACGACGGCCACCGACGTTGCGGTGGCCGCCGAACCGATCAATGTTCAGCAAGCCAGGTGCTGTAGAAGCTTGGACGCCCGACGGCCTCGAATGCCACGCCCTGGACGTAGGGCGCACCTGCATAGGCCTGCGGCTCCTCGAAGATCGGGATCGCATAGGCTTGATCGACGACGTAATCCTGAACCTCGCCGGCAATCGCGAGGCGCTTCTGGCGATCCGGCTCGGACGCGAGCGCATCGAGCAGACCATTCAGCTTGGTATCGACGAAGCTCTGGACCTTGTCGCTAAGCCCGCCCTTCTGGCGCAGCACATCGCGGTTCTTCGGATAGTACTGGCTCTTGATCACATCGGGATCGGCACGGCCGACCATGGCAGGCGACACCGGCGTCTTCAGCGGATCGAGATCATCCACCGTCTTGCTGCCGCTATCGCCGGCAAGGACGCTCAGCTTGACGCCCACCTTTCCCCACTGCTGCGCGACCAGTTGCAGCGTTTCCTTGTTCTGCGGCTGTGGCAGCGATTCATAAGCCGTCAGCACCAGTTCCTTGCCGTCCTTCTGGCGCAGACCGTTGGCGGCGACCGACCAGCCCGCTTCATCGAGCAGGGCCTTGGCCTTCGCCGGATCAAAAGCGAGCTTGGCCGAGATATCCTTGTAGCCGAGGGCCGACGACGCGATGATCGAGGTTGCCTGCGGATAATTGGCAGAAAACAATGTGGTGACGATTTCCTTGGTGTCGGTCGCATGCAGCAGCGCCTGACGCACCCTGATGTCGGACACCAACGGGTTGTCCGGGCGGAAGACGACACTGTTGTTCACCCCGCGGGTGGAAGGCGCGTAGATCTGATAGTCCTGCGCCTCGACTTGGCCCTCGTCATAGGCCTGGACCTGGCGGATGAAATCCGCCTGCCCTGCGAGCAGCGCACCGATGCGCACGCTGTCCTCGCCGGTGATGATGTACTTGATGCCGTCGAGATAGGCGCGGCCCTGGTGTTCGAGCTTGGCCGGGCCCCAGTTGTATTCGTCGCGCGCCGTCAGGTTCAGTTCCTTGCCGATCGTCTCGCTCTCGACGACGAATGGGCCGGAGCCGATGATTTTCGTGGCGTCGCCGAGTTCTTCGAAGGGCAGCGCCAGCGTGCTTGCCGCGACCAGGCCCGAGCCGATCACGGACGTTCCCTGAAGGAACCCCGGCGACGGTTTCTTGAAGTAGAATTTGACCGTCAGCGGATCGACGACTTCGCTGCGCTCGTAGTTGTTGATCACCTCGGAGACCGGCTGCTTCAGGGCTTTGTTGCCAAGACCGAAGACGTCGTAGTTCTTGGCAACCGCAGCCGCGTCAAGCGGCGAGCCATCGGAGAACGTCACGCCTGGACGGATCTTGAACGTATATTCGGTCGCATTCGCGTTGACCGTCCAGGATTCAGCGATCCAGGGCTCGATCTCGAGTGTCTTCGGGTTCTGATAGGTCAGCTTGTCGGTGATCTGGTTGAGGATGCCACCGTTCGGATAAAAGCCGCCGGCCGGCGGGTAGAGGTTCGTATGGGCCTGCTGCTCAAGATAGATCAGCGTACCGCCCTTGACCGGATCTGCCGCTTGCGCCTGCGCGTCGCTCAGATCCAGGCCAGTGGTCACAAGTGTGGCGAGCGTCAGTGCCAAGCTTTTCAGTTTCGTCGTCATGAGAGCCTTCCTTCAGAAATCTGGAGGCTATGGTACGACTGCGGCCGGCATAATCAATTAAATCTAGTAAATTAATATGCTATATGTTTTACCCGAACCGAAAGAAGCATCTAGCGCGACGTCGCCGGGGAGATAATTGTCCCTTCCCGCATTTTTCCCACCAATTTTGAAGGGCCGGGATCGACGGAAGTGTGGAAAGAAGCCCGCTGGTAACCACCGCCACATACGCGACATGGACACGTGCTTGATTGCGCGCGGCATTGACACCATTGTCGTCATCCGTTGAAGAATCTTGGCAATTTCTCTGAACCTCCCAAGGATCGTAAGCATCATGGAAAGCAATAAAGTCCTCGTCGTCGGCGGTGCCGGCTACATCGGCTCGCATACGTGCCTCGAACTCGCCAACAAGGGTTTCGAGCCTGTCGTTTACGACAACCTTTCGAACGGCCACGAAGAATTCGTCAAATGGGGCGTGCTGGAAAAGGGTGATATCCGCGACCGAAAGCGGCTCGACGAAGTCCTTGCCCGTCACAAGCCACGCGCCATCCTGCATTTTGCCGCGATGATCGAGGTGGGTGAATCGGTGAAAGACCCGGTTTCCTTCTACGACAACAATGTGATCGGCACGCTGACCTTGCTTTCGGCTGCCCTTGCCGCGGGCGTCGAAGCTTTCGTCTTCTCTTCGACCTGCGCCACCTATGGCCTGCCGGAGAGCGTGCCGATCGACGAACAGCACCGCCAGGCGCCGATCAACCCTTACGGCCGGACCAAATGGGTGTGCGAACAGGCACTGAAGGACTACGGGCAGTACAAGGGCCTGCGCTCAGTGATCCTGCGCTACTTCAACGCCGCTGGCGCCGATCCGGAAGGCCGCATCGGCGAGTGGCACGAGCCGGAGACGCATGCCATCCCGCTCGCCATCGACGCGGCCCTCGGCCGACGCCAGAGTTTCAAGATCTTCGGCACGGACTACGACACCCGCGACGGCACCTGCGTGCGCGACTACATCCACGTGCTTGATCTTGCCGACGCCCATGTGCGCGCGGTTGAACACCTGCTTTCGGGCGGCGACAGCGTCGAGCTCAACCTCGGCACAGGCACCGGCACGACCGTCAAGGAACTCTTGACGGCGATTTCCGAGGTTTCGGGACGCGAATTCCAGGTCGATCTCGTCGACCGCCGCGAAGGGGATTCGACCACCCTGGTCGCCAACAACGACAAGGCGCGCGACATTCTCGGCTGGGTTCCGAAATACGGTCTCACCGACATCACGCGCACGGCCTGGAACTGGCATTCCCGTCGTAATCAGGGTGTCTGAGATACAGACCACGTCTGGCGCGGCGGTGATCGCCGCGCCAGACGGCTCCGATTTGTCAGGCCGTGTGCTGCACCGGCCTTGAGAAAAAGCCCGAGCGCAGCCGTGTGGCCAGCGGCTTCTCGATCAGAAGATAGGCGAAAACGCCAAGCGCAGTCCCTGCAATGACCGCCAGCAGCGCCGTTGTGAGCAGCCCTATACCCATCATTCCACAAGCCTTGACCACGACCGAAATCGCAAAGGTGTGCCAGAGGTAGATCGAGTAGGATGCGTCGCCGAGCATCATCGGCAGCCTGCTGGGGCGGAACCAGCCCTGCGCTTCGAGCGCCAGCGTTCCCAAGACGAGCATGACGGCCAAAGGCCCGAGGATGAATTCGTCGAAAGGCAGGCGAAGCACGGCGACCGCCGCAAATCCTGAAAACGCGCCGGCGACAAGCATAAGGCCGGACTTTGCGCCGGGCACCCTGCCTCTCAGCCACAACTCGGCGACGACCATGCCTGCCACAAATTCAAGAATAATCGGCCGCGTATAGGTGACGAAGAGCGCGTTGTCGCTGTCGACGGCAAAGCCGATGGCAACCAGCGCCGAGAAACAGCCAGCGATCGCCGGCAACCGGCTCGACCGCGGCAACAGCAGTGTCAAGGCGAAGATCGCATAGAAGAACATCTCGTAGTTCAGCGTCCAACCCTGCACCAGCACTGGCCAGATTTCGCCGCTGCTTGGCGATCGCATGGGAATGAACAGCAGCGAGGAAAGCACATGCGCGTTGCTCAAGACCAGATTGGGAAACAGGCCAACAACGCCGCCGATGACCATGACCGCGGTTGCGAGCCAGTAGATCGGCGCGATCCTCTGAATGCGATCACGGAGGAAGGCGAGCGCTGACACCGGCCGCCGTTCGCTGATCACCCACATGATGAAGCCGCTGATGACAAAGAAGACGTCTACGCCGGCAGCACCAATTGCGAAGTGGTGCCCGGTGCGCTCGGCGGCATGAAAGACGACGACCCCGAGCGCTGCGACGGCCCGCAGATACTGAATGCCATAGATCGTCGTCGTCGGGGCGCTGATCATTGATACCTCAGTCGTAGCGGGATCTCCGATACGGCCGGCGCCGGACGATCTTCGACGCTCTGGTGCGTGCGCGCTTCCGGTAAAGTCAGCTTTCCGGCGGCGAAATAGAGCAGGAACGAGCCGATGTGATAGGGGTTCATGATGTCGATTTCGACGAAGGACCGCACCAGCAGAAGCAGCGCTATGCCGAAGAGCACGGAAGATTGCGTGTCATGATCCTGCGTCAACAACCGCTTGGTATGCCCGAGCACGGTTATCAGAAGGATGCCGGACAGAAGCACGAGCCCGATCGCGCCGGTCTCCACCATCGCTTCGATAAAGGTGTTGTGGAAGTGGAAGCCGGAGCGCGTGGCAATATAGAACTCTTCCCACAGGCGTTCGGGCTCCGAGAAGCCCTGGACCCAATAGGCCTGATAGCCGACACCGACCAGCGGTGACGACATCGCCGCCTCGATGCCCTGCTGCCACAGATAGGTCCGTCCGGTTAGGGTGGAATCCTTGCCGAAAAGCCCGAGGACAAGATCGACGCCCCCACCATAGATGGCCGCAACGGCGACCATGACGCCACAGACGGCGGCGGCGAGGAAGAGCCCCTTGCGGTGTGCCGGCGACAATAGTCCGACCAACCGCATGCCCAGCCACAGCCCGAGGATGACCACTGTGGTCAACACGGACGTCGCCGATTGCGAGGCAAAAAGTGAATAGGCCGACAGCAACGCGACCAGGCTGGATGCCGCGAACCACAGGCCGCGTTCGCCAAGCGCGATCGGCGCGACAAAGGCGAAATAGATGCCGAGCGATGCGTAGAAGCCCAGTTGGTTCTTCGAGGCGAACGCGCCGACGAAGCTGTAAGTGCCGTCGAGAGGATCGAGGTGGTAGACGCCGAAGAGGAGCGAGTAGACGAGAACGACGCCGGTTCCGGCAATCGCGCCGCGCACCAGGGTCCTGATGTCGACAACCCGCATGGCAATCAGGGCGCAGATCACGTGGGAGAGATACTGTATCCCCGTTCGCGCCGTCATTCCGGGCGCCGCCGACCAAAAGACCGACAGGCAGGCGAAGATCGCAAAACCTAAGATCCAGAGGCGGATTCCGTAGTTGCCGAGCACACGACGGTAATCGACCAGCACCAGCGGCAGCCACAGGCTATAGTAGAGTAGGATCGACGCCTGTCCGAAGCGCGAGGAATAGGCGAAGACGAAGAGCGATAGCGCGATCGCAACGGTGCCATAGACGCCATTGCGATCGGAGGAAATCAGGCTCGCCTTCGAAATTTTCACAGCCGTTCCTACTGCGTTGCCAGGTTGGCTTCGACCTTGATCACGTCACCCGGCAATACACGCGTATTTTCGTCGGCGGAGATCTCCGTCGGCTTTCCGTCGCGCTCGCGCATGATCGAATAGGCGATCGTCGCCTCCGCCGTATTGTCTTTCGACTGTGCGGCTTCGGCTGATTGCAGCAGCGCTTCGGCCATCAGGTCGCGGCTGGTGCCGAGCTTGATCGAAAGCGTGTCGAGTTCGGCCTCGGTGTTCTGCAGGTCCTGCGCCAGCTGAGCGTCCCAATCGTTGCGAAGATTGGTTTCGTCCTGGCCCGCCTTGCTGACGTCCTGTTTAGCCTTCAAAGAAGCTGTGTCGATGTCGAGAAGAGCGGCCTGCAATTCGGCAACGCGCTGCTCCAGGGACAGCTTGCGCTGGCTGAGCGCCAGGCCCTTTTCGGCAAGGCTCTCGACCTTCTCGCGGTCTTCAACGACGAGCTCGAGCTGGCGGTTCTGGGTTTCCGTCTTCTTTGCCAGCGACTGGATTTCGCTTTCGAGCAGGGACTTCAGATCGGCGAGCGACTTCAGTTGCAGCTTCTGCTTCCTATCGCGCGAGGCCATCAGCGCCGTCTCGTTTGCGAGAAGCTTGTCGATACCGGGAACGCCCTGAAGGTCCTTCGGCAGTTCGATGCCATCCTTTTCGGCGATCTCAGCCTGAAGGCGGGCGCGACGGATCAGCAGCCGGTTGCGCTCGGACGTCTGGACGCTCGAATCGCCATGCGCATTTATGTAGTCGCGCGCAAAGCGCTGGCCGCTTTCCGAACGGCGCAATCCGCCGCCAAGGCTTACGGCCTTCAGCACCGTCAGATTGGGGGCAAAAGGATATTCGCCGGGCTTCTGGACCTCGCCCGCGAGATAAACCGGGCGGTACTGCGCGAGTTCGACGGAGGCGGAAGGCCGATCGCGCAGACCGAAGAGCGTCTGCATCTTCTCGCCGATCGCTTCACCAACTTCGGTCGTCGTCTTGCCCGCCGCCGGCAGGTCGCCGATGAAGGGCAAGGAGAGCGCACCCGAAGGACCAACGGTGTACTCGCCGCTGACGACCGACCAGTCGCGGACAGCCCCCTCCGCGGTCTGCCATTCGGCCACGCGAATTCTCAGCCTATCCATAGTGCCGAGCTGATACTCATCGGCCCAAGCCGGAAAAGCACAAGTGAGCGCCGCGGCGATGAGAACCGCCCGGCGCAGGAAACGGGGTAGCGTGCGCGGCATGCGCGACTTTCCCGACAGATGATGTTCTCTCATTTGGGCTTCCCGAATGAAGGCGCCTTCCCGCGACCGGTCGCGCGGGCTTTCCAGGCGCTGTTTCGTCAGTAGCTGCCGCGCGAAAGGCAAACGGCGGGAATGGTTCTGACAACGATGGAGAAGTCCTTCAGCAGCGACCAGTTCTGGACGTACTGGGTATCGAACGCGATGCGGGTTGCGTAGGATACGTCGTTGCGCCCGCTGATTTGCCAAAGGCCGGTAAGACCGGGTCGGGATTGCAGGTAGTAGACGGCGGCGCTGTCGTAGAGCTCCAGTTCGTCCTCCACCACCGGGCGCGGGCCAACCATGCTCATTTCACCGCGCACGATGTTGACCAGCTGCGGCAGTTCATCAAGGCTTAGTTTGCGCAGGACACTGCCGACGACCGTGACACGCGGGTCGTCCTGCAGTTTGCGCGTCGCGCGCCATTCCTCGTAGGCGGCCGGATTGGCCTTGAGGTAGTCCTGCAGGATACGGTCCCCATCAGGCCGCATGGTGCGGAACTTAAGGCAACGGAACGACTTGCCGTTATGGCCGATGCGGCGGTGGCCGTAGAAGATGCTGCCGCCGTCGGAAAACTTGACCAGCGCCATGAGCATCAGGAACAGCGGGCTTAAGAAAACCAGGGCGAGGGAAGCGGCAAGCACGTCGAAGCCACGCTTCGAAACGCCACCCACGGGTGGGATTGCCGCAAACTCTGCGGCACTGAAAAACGGCGAATTGGCCGATCTGGTCGCAGACTTCATAGAGGTGACTCCATTTACGTTTGGCGATTTGTCGGTCTCCCCAGGGGGGCCTACAGCCCACACTGGGGCGCGCTCATCGTGAATAATGAACGTCCGGTAAGGATTTGCTTTTTGAAGGCGAAATAAAGGCGAGTATCCGAGCAGGGGCCAAAATGCGTATATCACCACTTTCGAATATGAAATATTTCTCGTGACAGGCGCTGTTATATTATTGCGAGAAACAGTATCACCTCGCACGTATTCCTGTATTGTTTCTGGCGAGCCAAATTACATTTCCGGAGAAGTGGCGATATCTTCGCAGGCCGATGTTTTCTTTGAGCTTCGGGAGCGTGATTTCCCCTACTCCAAAATTATCGGTCCTCCGTATTTCCCAAATTTTGCTGCATCGCACCAAGTCTTCGCGGCGCACACAAAGACTCGCAACATCATTCAAACTTGTAATAAAAGTTGATCAGAACGTGCGTGTGGCGGCAACCATTGGGCGACGTGGAGACCCTCTCCCGACGGGAGGTGGAAAATCAGCTGCCGAGCGCAGGCTCGCGTCACAATGGCGCTCGAGGTTGATCAACTGATTTTTGATTCGATCGACGCTGCTCGAAACGCGACATAAAGATTTGCCTGTTTCTATGTACCAAAGCGGCGGCTATTGCCGGTTGCAGCCGATGTCCGTCGCCAATATATTAACATTTGCAGAGGAAAGGCCGATTTTGCGATGACGTCTGCAGCGATAGAACCGATTGCGAGCTAGTGTCATGTACGCACCACGCGTCTTCGTGAGTATGATCGGCGCCCTGACGGTCTTTGCGGTCGTCACCTATTTCCTCAATGGCTCTCTCACATCCACGCTGATCCAGACGGCGATCTGTGCGGTCCTCATTCAGATCGGCTATTTCCTCGC
The DNA here is from genome assembly GCF_001426275.1 of Ensifer sp. Root423. Lineage (NCBI taxonomy): Bacteria > Pseudomonadati > Pseudomonadota > Alphaproteobacteria > Hyphomicrobiales > Rhizobiaceae > Ensifer > Ensifer sp. Root423. The sequence continues at coordinate 561,132 of NZ_LMEG01000023.1, forward strand.
GGTCGTCTTCCTAATCTGGAGGAAAGCGCGCGAGCACGGAAAAAAAGCGGCTGAAGTGCTGCAATCGGCCAATGACGACAAGCCGGGCAGCAATAGCCACCGCCTGGACCGGCCCGGTCACTTCAATCGTTGACCGCACGGCCGGACAAGCCTGCCTCGCTTCAAAAAAATCGCCTTTGACGCGGTTGCGACATGATCGCCCTGCATGGTGCCGCCCGTTACGGCAAGATTCCATGCCGGGCTGCATGATCTAGCGGGTCGCCAATGACCCGGCTGCGTCATGCAGCGATCGAGAACTGGTGCAGTCCACTTGGCCCCTAGGCGCCGCGCTGCCCGCGAGACACGATACTGGAGGCCCCCATGACCACAGTCGCCCGGACAGATGTCTGCGTCATCATTGCTGCGAAGAATGCCGAGGCGACCATCGCCCGCGCGGTCGCGTCGGCGTTGGCCGAACAGGAAACCGCCGAAGTGATCGTGGTGGATGACGGTTCCACCGATCAGACCGTCGCCGCGGCGCGATCTGCCGACGATCACAGCGGACGGCTGACGATCGCACGCTTTGAAAGCAATCGCGGTCCTTCAGCAGCGCGCAACCATGCGATTGCCATCAGCCGCGCCCCGGTCCTGGCGATCCTCGACGCCGACGATTTCTTTCTACCGGGCAGGCTCGGCAGGCTGCTCGCAGTAGAGGAGTGGGATTTCATCGCCGACAATATCGCCTTCATGGACGAGGCCGCAGTGACTGGTGCGGCTCCAAGGGTCGATGACTTCCCGCCACGGCCGCGCATTCTCGGCCTCATTGATTTCGTCGAGGGCAATATTTCGCAGCCGGGCGTGAAACGTGGCGAGATCGGCTTCCTGAAGCCGCTGATGCGCCGCCGCTTCCTCGATAAGCATGGCATCCGCTATCAGGAGGCGCTTCGCCTGGGGGAGGATTATGACCTCTATCTTCGCGCACTGGCCAAAGGTGCACGCTACAAGGTCATTCAAAGCTGTGGCTATGCGGCGATCGTGCGCGGCAATTCGTTGAGCGGCAGCCACCGGACCGAGGATCTAAAGCGCCTCTACGAGGCCGACCGCGTCATACTCGCGGCAAACGACCTCGACGGTGAGGCAGCGGCTGCCGTGCGACGGCATGAGCGTCACGTGCGTGGCCGCTACCAGCACCGCCACTTCCTCGACCTCAAGAAAGAGCGCGGCGCAATGGCTGCGATCGGTTACCTCATGCGGCGCCCGGGCGCCGCGCCGGCCGTCACCGCCGGTATCTTCGCCGACAAGACGGAGCGCTTCAGGCCGCGCCAGGATGCGGCACCGGCGGGCGGAGGCGCGGCAGTGCGCTACCTTCTGCCCATCGGCGCGGAGCACGCGCGCTAGCACCACGCGTTGCGGCGTCGGCGCCACGTCGAACCATCGCGAGCGGAATACGCTCCGGCATCTCGTCCGGAGCGCCGTTTGTCACATCCTAGAAGTAGGCGCGCCGTACGGCGGCCAACGCATCCTGGAAGCGTTCCTTGCGTTCGGCGAGCCGGCTGTCGCTGCTCAATTGCGGCTCTGCCCGAGTGGCCTGCCAAAGTGCAAGCGTCGACGGCGCCGCAAGCACCTGCTTGGCCGCGCTGCGCAAGAACGTCTGACGCGGTTCTCTGGCCGCGACGATCACCTCGCCGTCGGCGGATCGCAGGTTCGCAGCCTCCGGCACGGTCTGCGCCTCGAAGCCCATGCCCCAGAAACGTGCGCCCTTGATCATGGCTTCGGTGCGGCTGGAGACCGGAACATGGCGGGGACGGTATTCGACGCCGACGGTTTTTGCCCAGTCGTTCCACTTGAAGCTGTTGATGCTGTCCGACGTCGTCACCGCCACCCAGGGAACGCGGAATGCATCGGCAAGAATCGCCCCATGCATCGATTCGGCGACAATGAACTCCGATTGCGCGATCTCGCGGATCACGCTCTTGGCCTCGCCGCGCGGGTCGATGTAGTGCAGGCCGACGGTGCCGCAGGTGACGGGCCACATACCGGCGATCGCACTTTCCCAATGGGGAATGAAACTGCGCTTGTATAGCTTAGGCAGGTTTCGGAATTCCGGCATGTCGGCGACCATGACCGCGGGATCGACAATACCGCGCTCCGGCGCAAGGCCGATCTTCTCGGCTGTCAACGGCCCGCGCACGCAGCGAAGGTCCCATTCGGCGGCATCCCGCATGTCCGGCAAGCTGCCGTAGCCGAAACCGCTGCCGATAACGAGCTTGCGGACGCCATCAGGCAGAAGCGCGCGGTTGAGCACCGTGCCGACGCCGACGAGGAGGATGTCGTCGTGGACATCGCGAAAACCCGGCAGCAGGAAATCCCAAAGCCAGAGGTTGAGGTCGTCGCCGAAATTGCCGTGCTGAGATTCCCAGTAATAGGGCTTCATGGGCGGTCCCTTCTTTCAAATGCGAGATAGGTTCGATGCCGCGCCTGGCGGGCTTGTTCTTCCTCCAAAAGGAGTTTCTGTCCGGATCAGCGTGAACGGGAAAACTTGCCGACGGCAAGCTCGAATGCGCTTTGCAACAGCTTGGGATCGCGCAGGACCCAACGTGCCAGCAGTCGAAACTGCGGCGACTTCCGCCGCTTCAGCCGGCGCGCCTGGCTCCAGAGCGCCTGACGACGGGCCGTGTGCTGGTAGGACTGGATCGACGCGACGGCCGATGGCTTGCGCGAAAGCCGGTGCTCAAGCGTCTCAAGGGCAACAAAGGTGTTGAACTGCTGCTGCAGGAATTGCGGCGAATCGTTGTCGATCGAGTGGAAGATGTTGATGCCCTCCCCGCGCATGGCACCGGCTGCATCACAAAGCACGACACGATTTGCCGCCAGAATGCAGTCGCAGAAGAACAGCACGTCCTCGGCCGCGAGACGCAGCTCGGCATCAAAGCGCACCGTCTCGAAAAGCCGGCGACCAACCACCATGCAAGACAGGTGCAGGAAGCTCCAGTTCCGCAGCATGACATTGGAAAGATCGGGAATTTCGACGACAAGCGGGCTTTCCTGCAAGCGCACGACCGTATCGCTTGCCTCGAGATCGGCGATGCCGAAATGGTAGTAGAACGCCTCGCCGCCTGTTATCGACGCCCAGTAGCAGTCGGCACCAAAGCGGCTCATGCTGTCGACGGCATTCTGGAGATGATCGGTGGTCCAGATGTCGTCGGAATCGAGGAACGCGGCGAACGCGGCGTCGGCCGGAACGTTGTCGAGCCCGGTGTTGCGCGCGCCGCCTGGACCCTTGTTGTCCTGCCGGATCACCGTCACGCGCGCCCGCTCGCCATCGGCAAGCGGCCTCAACTCCTCGTCGATCGAGTAGGGAGATTGATCGTCTATCACCAGGACATGGAAGTCTTGATAGCTTTGGGCAAAGACGGACGCGAGCGCGCGCCGAAGAATACCCGGCTCCTTCTGGTAGTAGGGAATAATAACAGTCAGCTTCGCCATCTTTTCGCCCCTGCGGTTTCTCTAAAAGAGTATTTCGTGGTCTCCTCCCACCGGGTCGCGACCTCAAATCTAGCGCTTGCCCTTTGTCGGAAATCCTTCAAAGGCATCACGGGATGCTCACATGCCTTCAAACGTAAATGCCAAGTCTGTGACTCGGAACGTCGGCTGGAGCGTCCTTTCAAAGACAGGCACATTCGGGCTGAAGTTTGTCACCGTGCCGATTCTTGCCCGTATCCTGACGCCCGAGGAGTTCGGAACGGTCGCCGTCGCGCTCACCGTCGTGCAGTTTCTGGCGATGATCGGCGGCGCCGGTCTTGCCTCCGCTCTGATCATCCAGCGCGACGAGGACATGGAACTCATCCACTCCGCTTTCTGGGCCAATCTGGTGGTTTCGCTGATGATGGCGCTTGGGCTTTTCGTCTTTGCCGGACCGCTGGCGAGCCTGCTCGGTGCGCCGGAGGCAAGCCATCTGCTCCAGATCATGAGCCTGCTCATCCCGTTGCAGCTTGCCGGCGATGTTGCCTATTCACTGCTTGCCCGGCGGATGAATTTTAGCAAGGACGCGGTCTGGACCATGCTCTCCGAAATCCTCGGCGCGCTCATCGCGGTCGGGGCGGCGCTTCTCGGCTTTGGGGTGTGGTCGCTGCTTGCGCAGCTTTTCGTTTCTGCATTCATCCGTTTGGCCGGTCTCTACGCCGTCTCCGGCTATGTCCCGCGTTTCGTGTTTTCGGCACGGCGCGTACTTTCGCTCTGCCGCTTCAGCTTCGGCATGATGGGCTCCGAGATCGCCAACTTCGTCACCTTCCAATCGCCGATGGTCGTCATCAGCCGTTATCTCGGCCTTTCGGATGCCGGCGCCTATTCGGCGGCGAACCGCTTTTCCAGCATTCCGAACCAGATCGTCCTTTCAGCAGTCATGGGCGTTCTCTTTCCCGCCTTCAGCCATATGGGCGAGGATCGCCAGCGGCGCTCGCAAGCGCTGATGCTCAGCACGCAGGTCACCACCGTGCTGCTCGCGCCGATGATGTTCGGCCTCTGGGCGCTTGCCGAGCCGGCGATGCTCGTGCTCTTCGGACAGCAATGGGCCTCAGCCTGGCCGGTGCTCGGCCTGCTCGCCCTGTCGAAGGGCCTGCTGACACCCTGCAGCACCTACATTCCCTATCTCAAGGGTATCGGCCAGGGCACGACCCTCTTCTGGTGGGCGGTGATCCGGGCAATCGCCACCACTGCCGCCGTCGCCTATGCCGCGATCGGCGGCTCGCTCGTCGAAGCGATGATCGCCCTCTGCCTCGTGAACCTAGCGACGCTTGTCGGCTATTCCTGGGTTGTCTTTCGCGCCGACCAGCTGCCCTTCCTGCGCGGGTTCCTGATTTCGGTGAGGCCGCTGGTCTCGGCTTTCATCATGGCTGTCGTCGTAAGGCTGCTGCTGGACCACTACGGCATGCTTCTTCCAAGCGCGGTACTCCAGGTTCTTGTTGGCGCCACGATCGGTGCCCTGATCTATCTGGTGCTGGTACTCGTTACCGAACGGTCGCTGCTGGCAAAGCTCACCGATATGGTTCGTTCCCGTGGTGCTTCGAGCTCGGTACCAGCCGCCGCCGAGTAACGATTGGAATAGCGCTAAAGACTGCCCCACCCTTGCCGCATTTCGGCGAGGAATGAGTTCCACGGCATTGTCTCAACTGAAAAACAGAAGAAAAAGCGCACAACTTTTCGGCGTTACATATGCACTTTAACAAGCAAAGGCATCAGAAAATCAGCGGCCGTTAATATTCCGCAACTGACGCCCACGTCATGGTTTTTTCCCAGTCCAAGTGCGGGGATAGGCCTATTTTCCTAGTATTGCCGCGATTTCTAATGCTGCACCGCAGCAAACCAAGGCCGATTCGTTTGCTGCGGCGCCATATTTTGATCCGTGCCCGAGCCTAATCTTCTGGGTGCGGGCTCTGGTCTGCTCTGTTGAAACGGCCGCTTCTAAACGCGCTGCCAGATGGGGGTGACGGATATCGTTGATGTGAACGCGAATATCTCCTCGCGGATCAATCTGATGCGCATCGTGCTGATCTCAGGCATTGTCTTTGTGCATGTGCCTTACGATCCGGCGACCAGTCCGTATGTCGGCACCTATGGCGGCATCGACTGGTTGCGCATTTTCCTGGGCGACAGCCTCTTCCGTGTCGGCGTCCCTTGCCTCAGCGCGATTTCCGGTTATCTCCTGTTCCGTCGCGGTCTCGAAAATTTCGACTATGGCCGGACGCTGAAGACCAAGGCTCGGACGGTACTTTTGCCATTCCTGTTGTGGAACCTGGCGTTTCTCGCGCTGGTTTTCGTCGCGCAGAGCAAGGACATCAGTTCGGGCTATTTGCCGGAGGTCATCGGAGCCAGCCCCAGAGAGTGGCTGAGCTTTGCCTTCGCGCTCGAGGATCTGCCGATCAATCTACCGCTCTATTTTCTGCGCGATCTCCTGCTATGTATCGTTCTTTCGCCAGCGCTCGCGTGGCTGATCAAGCGCTATCCGGCACAGACGCTCGCCGTCCTCTTCGCCTATGCGGTGCTGCCCGTTCCGAACGGCATCTTTTTGAAGAAGTCGATCCTCTTCGGGTTTAGCGCCGGCATCTACATGAGCCTGCATCGCATCGATGTCCGCAGCTTCGATCGCTTTTCCTGGCCGATTACCATCGCGTTCCTAAGCGCAGCCGTGCTCCTGTCCATCCTGCTCTATCAGTTTGGCCCGAATTTTCCGGTGTGGCTCGAAATGCTGCGCAGTCTGATTGCGATTTCCGGCATCGTCGGTTCCTGGGCGGTTTCGGCACTTCTCGTGCGAACCAACATCGGCGCTCAGCTTTCGCGCGGCAGCGGTCTCAGCTTCTGGATCTTCTGCACGCACTTTCCGCTACTCGTGCTCTTCTGGATGATCTGGAACCGCTCGGACATCGGCTACTACCCGGCGTTCTACTGCGCGGTTCCGCTCATCACGATCGCCTTCCTCGCCGGCGCCTACGCTCTTTCCGCGCGCTGGCTGCCAGCCCTCACCGCTATTCTCACCGGCAGCCGGACCGGCTCCGCCCGCGACATGCGTGCGCGGACAGGGGCTGTTCGCGCCGGTCCCTCCCCCCAGCAAAGGACCTGACCATGAGATCGAAACGACCTCACCGCCTCGCCCTGCTCACCCTTGTCGCCGTCGGCCTTGCCGGTCCGGCCCTGGCCGAAGAGACCACGACGGGTGCGTCTTTCATCGACAACTTCGATACACTCGACACCGCCGTCTGGTACGTCTCGGACGGCTGGAACAATGGCGCGCATCAGAACTGCACCTGGTCGAAGAAACAGGCGAAGGTCGTCAACGGCATCGCCGAACTGACGTTTGCTGAAGGAAAACTCGGCGAGCGCAATTACGCCTGCGGCGAAATCCAGACCCGCAAGCGCTTCAGCTATGGCACCTACGAGGCGCGGATCAAGACGGCCGACGGCTCGGGGCTCAACTCCGCCTTCTTCACCTATATCGGGCCGGCCGACAAGAAGCCGCATGATGAGATCGATTTCGAAGTGCTCGGCAAGAACCCGGCAAAGGTCCAGATCAATCAATACGTCTCCGCCAAGGGCGGCAACGAGAAGCTGGTCGACGTGCCGGGCGGCGCCAACCAGGGCTTCAACGACTACGCTTTCGTCTGGGAGAAGGAGCGTATTCGCTATTACGTAAATGGCGAACTGGTCCACGAGGTCACCGACCCAGCGAAGATCCCGCCCAATCCGCAAAAGATTTTCTTCAGCCTTTGGGGAACCGATACCCTGACGGATTGGATGGGCGCCTTTGCCTACAAGGGTCCCTCGATGATGCAGGTCGACCGGGTCGCTTTCACCGCGCCGGGAGACGAGTGCCAGTTCCCCGAGTCGATTGCCTGCAAAATAAACTAGCCGACGATCGAGAGCCGCGCCGGTGGGCGTGGCTCTCGCCGCTGCAAGGCGCAAAATTTGAACCATGTCCGGCGCAGCCGGACCGAAACTGGATGTTCATGCTGCAGATACTTTACTTCGCCCAAGATCTTGCCGACCCCGCCGTTCGCCGACGCGTGCTGATGTTGCTTACCGGCGGCGCAAAGGTGACGCTTGCCGGATTCAGGCGCGACGCAAACCCGCTGGCGGCGATCGAGGGCATCGTACCTGTCGAGCTCGGCAACACCCATGACGGCCGGTTCGTCCAGCGCGTCGGTGCGGTCGCGAAGAGCTGTCTCTCGCTGAAGCAGGCGCTGCGCGGCGTCGAACGTCCAGACCTGATCATAGCCCGCAACCTCGACATGCTGGCCATCGCCAGGAAGGCCGTCAGCCTCTTCGGCGGCGACGTCCCAATCGTCTACGAATGCCTCGACATTCACCGCCTACTCCTTTCCCCCGGCATCGCTGGCAAGGCGTTGCGGACAAGCGAGCGCCTGCTCGGCCGTGACGCGCGCCTCTTGATCACCAGTTCTCCCGCCTTCGTCGAGAACTATTTCCGCCCGTTATCGGGTATCTCGGCACCGACCATGATGCTTGAGAACAAAGTGCTCGAGCTCGACGAAACCGATGCGCGACCATCGGTGACCGCTGCCGCCGCACCGACACATGGCCCATGGCGGATTGGCTGGTTCGGTGCTCTGCGCTGCCGCAAATCACTTGCGCTGCTGGCGGCCTTCTCGCGCCGCATGGAGGGTCGATTCGAGATCGTGCTGCGCGGCCGGCCGGCCTATCGCGAGTTCGACGACTTCGACGGCTTCATCCGCAACGAACCTTTCATGACGTTCCACGGCCCCTATCGCAGCCCGGAAGAGCTTGGCGCGATCTACTCCGACGTGCACTTCACCTGGGCGATCGACTTCTTCGAGGAAGGTCAGAACTCCAAATGGCTGCTCCCGAACCGGCTCTATGAAGGCTGCCGCTTCGGGCGGGTGCCGATTGCGCTTCGCGGCACCGAGACCGCGCGGTTTCTGGCCATACGTGGCCTTGGCGTGCTGCTCGAAGAAGCTGATGCCGACGCGCTTGCCGCGCTCATGGGGTCGATGACCTCCGAGATTTACGACGCCACATCCCGGCGGATCGCGGCCTGCGCGCCGGAAACCTGGATCTTCAATCGCAGCGATTGCGAGGGCCTCGTGCGCCGTCTGTCGGCCGTCACGTCCGCCGCTCCGCCGCGCATCGCGCTGGACTTCCCGCAAGCACATCAAAACACCTCAACGCCCCAAAACGAAGGTGGATTGTCATGAGCATACGTGTCCTCATCGTCATTCCCTGCCTCAACGAGGCGGAACATCTGCAGGGCCTCGCCGAAGCCTTGCTACCCGCGGCAAGGCGCCTCAACGGCGCCATCCTGATCGCCGACGGCGTCAGCACCGACGGCACCCGTGAGATCGCGGCGCGTCTCGCCGAGAAGGATCCGGCCGTGTTGGTGCTCGACAATCCGAAACGCATCCAGAGTGCTGCGATCAATCTCGCCGTCGCACGCCACGGGGCCGGCTTCGACTACATGATCCGCATCGACGCGCACGGCACCTATCCGGACGATTACTGCGAGCGCCTCGTCGAGGAGGCTCTTCTGACCGGCGCGGACTCCGTCGTCGTCGCCATGAAGACGGTTGGCTTCACGCCCTTCCAGAAGGCCACGGCCTACGCCCAGAATTCCAAGCTCGGCAATGGCGGCGCCAAGCACCGTCTCGGCGCGGCGAGCCACTGGGCCGATCACGGTCACCATGCACTGATGCGCATTTCCGCCTTCCAGGCGATCGGCGGCTACGACGAGATCTTCAGCCACAACGAAGACGCGGAGTTCGACTATCGCTTCCGCCAGGCGGGCTATCGCATCTGGATGACCGACCGGACCAGCATGGTCTACTACCCCCGCGCCAAGGTCGGGCCGCTCTTCCGCCAGTACTTCGCCTATGGGCGCGGACGCGCGCGCAATGTGTTGAAGCATCGCGCCTGGCCGAGCCTCAGGCAGTTGCTGCCGCTTGCCGTCGCTCCGGTCGCCGTCGGCGCGCTGCTCGCGGTCGTCAGCTGGCTTGCGGTCGTTCCGGTCGTGCTCTGGGCTGTGGCCTGCATCGGCTACGGCATGTGGATGGCGCTCGGCCAGAAGAACCCCTACGGCCCGCTCGCGGCCATCTCGGCAATGGTCATGCATTTTGCCTGGTCGGCCGGCTTCTGGCGGGAATTGCTCACCACGCGTAACCGGAGGGTGGCACCATGACCAACACCGTCGCCCGGACACAGATCGACATAGCGGTGTGCACGTTTCGCCGGCCGGAGCTTGCAGAAACGCTGCATTCCCTCGCGCTCATCACCGTGCCTGCCGATGTGGCGATCCGCATTATCGTGGCCGACAATGACGTGACGCCGAGTGCGGAGGCGCTCGTCAACCAGATGCGCCCGACCATGCCTTGCGAGATCCTCTACGTGCATTGCCCGGCGTCGAACATTTCGATCGCCCGCAACGCCTGTCTCGACAACAGCACCGGGCACTATCTCGCCTTCGTCGATGACGACGAGAGGGTGTCGAGGACCTGGCTCGTGCAATTGCTCGATACCGCCCTAACGACCGGCGCCGATGTCGTGCTCGGCCCGGTTCGTGCCGAATACACGCTGTCTGCCCCGAACTGGATGCGCCGCGGCGATTTTCATTCAACCCGGCCGGTCTGGGTCGATGGCGAGATCCGCACGGGCTACACCTGCAATGTTCTCATCGATCTCACTCGCCCGGTCGTCTTCAACAGGCGGTTCAATCTGGCGCTCGGGCAGACAGGCGGTGAGGATACGGAGTTCTTCCGCCACATGCATGCAGACGGCGGACGTCTGGCCTATGCGCCCGATGCGCTGGTCTTCGAACCGGTACCGGAGAAACGCGCGCGACTTGCCTGGCTTGCAAAGCGTCGGTTCCGTTCCGGCCAAACCCATGGCCGGCTCTTGAGTGAACCGGGCCAAGCCGGCAGCCGAGTTGCCGAAATCGTCCGCGCGACGGCGAAATCAGGCTATTGCGCCATCGCAAGTCTGCTGCTGTTCGGATGGCCGGTCGCCCGCTCGCGCTACGCGCTGCGCGCAATCATGCATGCGGGCGTCGTCAGCGGCCTCATCGGCGTGCGCGAGCTCCAGCAATACGGAGCGGCGACCGCTTGATGACGCAACGCGCCCTCGACGTCAGCTTCGTCATCGCGGCCTATAACGCTGCCGACACGATCCGACGCGCCATCGACAGTGCGCTTGCGCAGAAGGGCGTCGACGTCGAGGTGATCGTCGTCGACGATTGCTCAAAGGACGAGACCTGTGCGGTCGTCGAAGAACTCGCTGATCCGCGCGTGCGGCTGCTGCGACTTGACGAGAACCGCGGGCCTGGCGGCGCGCGCAATGCCGGTCTCGAAGCGGCCCGTGGCGACTGGATCGCCATTCTTGACGCGGACGACACGGTTAGCCCTCAGCGGCTGTCGCGCATGATTGGCCTTGCTTCCTCGACCGAAGCTTCGATTGTGGTCGACAACATCGACGTCCTCAATCTCGATGGGCGGCTGGAGCGCATGTTTCCCGAAGCCGAGCTTGAGCGCCGTCGGACGCTGACGCTTGCGACCTTCATCGGTTCCAACGTGCTTTTCCGCTCCACCTTCAATTTCGGCTACATGAAGCCGATCTTCGAGCGCCGGTTTCTGAACGAACACCGCTTGCGCTTTGAGGAAACGATCCGCATCGGCGAGGACTACATCCTGCTCGCCTCGGCGCTTGCCCATGGCGGCCGCTGCGTTGTCGATCCCTCGGCCGGCTATTGCTACCACATCCGCGAGGGCTCGATCTCGCGCGTGCTCGAACTGCGCCACATCGAAGCGATGATGACGGCCGACCGGGAATTCCTTGCCAGGCACACGCTCGATGCCGAGGCGCTGGCTATGCAGCGCCGGCGCGAGAAAAGCCTCGTGGAGGCGCACGCCTTCCTTCGCCTTGTCGAACACCTGAAATCCAAATCGTTGGCCGGAGCCACCCAGGTGGCTCTGACCAACCCCAGAGCGCTTCGGCACCTCAGAATGCCGATCGCCGTGCGATTGCGCCGGCTACTTGCGCCAATCGCACGCATGAAGCCTGCCACCTCGACGGTGGCGGCCGAACGACCCACCTCGGGCGAAAGCCCACACGTAAGTAAAGGATAAGACCATGGACCGTATCAGGACCGTCAGGAAAGCTGTGATCCCGGTCGCCGGCAATGGAACGCGGTTTCTTCCCGCGACGAAGGCGATACCGAAGGAGATGTTGACGATCGTCGATCGTCCGGTCGTGCAATATGCGGTCGATGAAGCCCGTGAAGCGGGCATCGAGCACATCGTTTTTGTGACCAGCCGCAACAAGCAGGCGATCGAAGACCACTTCGACGACACGCCTGAACTCATCTCGTCGCTGACCCGCTCCGGTAAGAACGCCCAGATTTCCGAACTGGAGCAGATGCTGCCGCGCGCCGGTTCCGTCAGCTTTACCCGCCAGCAGGCGCCGCTCGGCCTCGGCCATGCCGTCTGGTGCGCCCGCGATCTCATCGGCGACGAGCCCTTTGCACTGCTCCTGCCGGACATGCTCTGCCACGGCGGACGCGGCTGCATGGCCGGTCTTGTCGACCTCTACCGTCAGACCGGCGGCAACGTTGTCGGCGTCGAGCAATGCGCTCCGGAAGATGCCTCGAAATATGGCATTGTCGGCAAGGGTACGGCCGTCCCCTATGGCTTCGAAGTCACCCAAATGGTCGAAAAACCGCTTATGGGCGAAGCCCCGTCCAATTTTTATCTGAATGGTCGTTACATCCTGCAGCCGCAGATCTTCGACATACTCGCCCATCAGCCGCGCGGCGCCGGAAACGAGATCCAGCTAACCGACGGCATGCTGAAACTGTCGCAAAATCAAGCGTTTCACGCTCATCCCTATGATGGGCGCACGTTCGACTGCGGCTCCAAGGAAGGCTTCATCGCGGCCAATGTCGCTTTCGCGCTGGCGCGTTCCGATCTCGGCGACGCGGTCTATGCCTCGGTCAAGGACATGGTCCTGTCTCACGAAGGCCGCATCCGCGCCGCATAACTGGCTTCGGCGCCTCTTTTGAAAACAAGAGGCGCCAGCCTTCGGACTAATGGGAAACGGACAGAGCGACCCAATGAACCAAAGAAGTCTCCCCTTCAACAGTGTCGTACCGCGCAACGTGGACGAGCCCGACGGCTTCATCGACCTCGATCGTCTGTTTTCGGTCGTCTTGCGTCGCGCCAGAATGGTCGGCCTGTTTGTGGCGCTCTTCATCGCGCTCGGTGTCGCCTACCTGGTCTTCGCAACACCGCTCTACACATCGGCAACGCAGGTCCTTCTCGACGAGAACCTGTCGAAATTTGCCGAAGAACAGGCGCCGCCGCAAAACAGCGCCCTGCTCGACACCCAGATTGCCAGCGCCGTGGAAATCCTGAAATCCGGCGAACTCGCCCTGCGTGTCGTCGACAAGATGAACCTTGCCGACAACGATACCGTCCTCAATCCGCCGCGCTCGCCGTTCGACGTCGTCAAGGACGGGCTGAAGTCCGTTACGGGCATCTTCTCGAGCGGGCCGGAGATTTCCGAGGATATGGCCCGCAACGGCCGGAGGCAAAAGGCGGCGGCACTGCTCCAGCAGGGACTGGCCGTCGAACGCGTGACGCGAAGCTCCGTCGTCTCGCTTGCCTATCGCTCCAGCGATCCGCAGCTTGCCGCCGGCATCGTTCGCACCTATGCCGACGCCTATCTCAACGACCAGCTCAACGCCAATTTCGAGGCGACGGAACGGGCCTCGGTCTGGCTGCAGGAACGTCTTGCAGACCTTCGGCAGCGCACGCAGACCGCGTCGCTCGAGGTCGAAAAATACCGCAGCGAAAACGGCCTGACGCTTGCGCGCGGCGAACTCATGTCGGAACAGCAGCTGGCCGATCTCAACAGCCAGCTGATCATTGCCCAGGCCGATAGCGCAAGCGCTTCGGCGCGCTACAAGCAATTCCAGGCGATCGTCGACCAGGGACCGGAGACGGCCGTCAAGAACGCCACGATTTCCGCCAAGGAAGGCGACAACTCGGTCATCCGCGATCTACGCACGCGCTACCTTGCGGTCAGCAAGCGCGAACAGGACGTGAGCCAGAGCTTCGGCGCCGACCATCCGCAGGCCGTGTCGCTGCGCAAGGAGAAAACCGATGTCGGCCGCCAGATCTTCCAGGAGCTGCAGCAGCTGACGGCAAGCTACCGCAACGAATACGAGGTTGCGCGCTCACGCGAAGCGTCGCTGCGCGAAAACATAGAAGGCACCACCGGCCGCAACGCAAATGCAAATGTCTCGCTCGTGCACCTGCGCGAACTGGAGCAGAGAGCGGCTGCGCTGAAGACGCTCTATGAGACCTATCTGAACCGCTACGAGCAGGCCTCGCAGCAACGATCCTTCCCGATCGCCAAGGCGCGGGTGATTTCCAGCGCCGGCGTCCCGGCCTCGCCTTCGAGCCCGAAGAAGACGATGGTGCTGGCGCTTTCGGCGGTACTCGGCCTGATGGCGGGCGGCGCGTTTGCGGCCTTCCAGGAGTTCCGCGAGCGGACGTTCCGGCTCGAAGGCGACGTGCGCGCGATCCTCGGTCATCGGTCGTTCGGCTACATTCCGTTGGTCGGCCCGCGTCACCCTGGAACGACGGATCTCGTTCGCGCCAAGCTGATGAAGAACAAGATGCCGCCACCGGTAACGCAGGGGGCGCCGTCGTTCGAGCGCCTCAGCCGCATCGTGCTCGACGCTCCGCGCTCGTCCTTCACCGAGACTTTCCGCAACGCCAAGCTTGCCTGCGACCGGATGCTAACCGGCAACGGTTCACGCGTCATCGGCATCGCTTCGGCGGTGCCCGATGAAGGCAAGTCGATCATTGCCGCGAATTTTGCGGCCCTTCTTGCCGCAAGCGGCAAGAAGACCCTTCTGATCGATGCCGACATCCGCAAGCCGGGTTTGAGCAAGATGATCAATCCTCCGCCGAAGGCGGGTCTGGTGGAAGCGTTGACCGGGCAGGCATCCTGGCCGGCGGGCATCAAGATCGACCAGCAGACGAAGCTTGCGATCCTGCCGGTCGGAGGTGACGCAGTGGACGGCAACGGCCCGTATGACAGCCATGAGCTGCTTGCGTCGCCGGCCATGGCCGAGCTTATCGACAATGCACGCAAGTCCTTCGACTATGTCGTAGTCGACCTCGCGGCACTCGCCCCGGTCGTCGATGCCAAGGCCTTCGCGCCGCTTGCGGACGGCTTCCTCTATGTCGCCGAATGGGGCCGGACGCCGTCGCGCCTGGTGCGCGACCTCTTGCATTCGGAGCCGCAGATCAATGCCAAGATCCTCGGCGTGATCCTCAACAAAACCGACATGCAGGAACTGGCAAAGTACAGCGACTTTGGCGGTGCCGAGCATTACCGCCACCGCTATGAGAAGTACTACATCGAAAGCGCCAGCACGCGCCGCAAGACCGAGGCCGCCTGAAAGGGCGCGGCCTCGTTTCGACCTGTCGCTCAGTCCCTCCAGAAGAGCGGTGTCAGGATGACCAGGACCGTCAGGATTTCCAGACGGCCGAGCAGCATCATGAGCGACAGGAGATAGAGCGCCGGGTCGGTCAGCGTGGAGAAGTTGCCGGCCGGCCCGATGATCGGGCCGAGCCCGGCGCCAACATTTGAAAGCGCCGTTGCGACCGCCGACACCGCCGTGACGAGATCATAGCCCATCGCCCCCATCGCTAGGCTGCCGAAAGCCCAGATGAACATGTAGGCGGTGAAGAACATGAACACGGTGCGCTGCACGTCTATGTCGACAAGTGTCTTGCCGTATCGCACGGTGTGGATTGCATCGGGGTAGATCAGCTTGAAGATACCGGCGCGGATCGAATTGAAGATGATAATGAAGCGGTAGGCCTTCATGCCGCCCGCCGTCGAGCCGGAGCAGCCGCCCATGAAGGTGGCGGCAAAGGCAAGTGCGACGATGAACTCACCCCAGAGCATGTAATCGTCGCTGGCAAAACCGGTCGTCGACAGGATGGACGAGACGGTGAAGAAGCCGTGCGCCAATGCCTCGTGCGCCGAGACCCCGTTGACGATCCGCTGGTAGAGGCTTGCGGCGAGCGCAAGTGCCGTCAGATAGGACAGAAAGACGATGATCTGCGGATCCTTCAGCGTATCGAGCCGGCCACGAACAATAAAGAGGATGAGCACCGAAAACGGCAGGCTGCTCAACGTCATGAAAAAGGTTGCGACCCAGAGGATCGGCAGGCTGTTGAAGTAGCCGAGCGAGGCATCGTGAGTGGAGAAGCCACCGGTTGCGACCGTCGACATAGCGTGGTTGATCGCGTCGAAACGGCCCATGCCCAGATAAGAGAAGATGATCGTGCACGTCACCGTCATCACGACATAGATCAGGATGAAGGCGCGCGTGAAGGTGACGATGCGGGCGAAGGGCTTTTCGGTGGTGTCCGAGGACTCCATCTTGAAGAAGGACATGCCGCCGACCCGAAGATACGGCATGACGAAGACCCCGAGCGCCACGATCCCGATACCGCCGAGCCAGTGCAGAACCGAGCGCCAGAGAAGGATACCCGGAGGCGCATGGTCGAGGCCGCTGATGACGGTCGAGCCCGTTGTCGTGATGCCGGAGACCGCTTCGAAGAAGGCCTTGGCGAAATCGAGCTTCAGCGACGACAGCCAGAAGGGCACGGCGCCAACGAGAGACACGACAATCCAGAGAAGATTGACGACGAGAAAGCCCATCTTGCGGCTGAACAGCGGCGAGCCGCCCTGCGTGGCAGCGATCGCCAGAAGCGACAGACCGCCAGTCGCAAAGGCCGAACCGGCAAACACTCTCCAGTTGGGATGACCATAGAACAGATCGACTGTGGCCGGCAGCAGCATCGCGAGCGACAGATAGAACGCGGCCTTCGCGGCGATGTTGATCGCGGTCTGGTAAAGGGGTGCATGCAACGGTTGATCGCCTCAGCGCTTTGTCCAGGACCGAATCGGTCCTCTGCATTTGCGGCCATTCAACCTCAAAGGCGCGCGATTCGCACCGGCTCGGGGCAGAGAACCCTCTGGTGAGCGACAGTCAGTCCCGTATTTTCGTCGATTTTGTCCCATGGGCGCGGTAATCGCGTCCAGGCGTTCCCGGCAAATACCGCGCGAAAGGCGCCATTTGCGTGCTGCACTGCGGCATTTTGCCCAATCAATTCTAACTGACGAAAAGATCACGGCTTTTGGCCGCGGCAAGTCATCACCTTGACTTATTTCCCCGTGTAAAGCCTGCTTCATCCATTCCACATGCAACCTTGAGCACAACCGATGACCCCCGCCCGTTTCACCCAATGCCTTCTCGTTCTTCGTTGGACGCCGATCAATCTGGCAAGCGCCCTCCATTGCAACCTGGCATGGATCGAGGCGATGGAGACCGGGGACGAAATGGTTCCGGAGGAACTGGCAACCTGGCTGGAAACGCTGGCGCGGACCCACGAGGAGCTCGGTATTCCCGTCACCTACCGCGGTAAGGGGCTTGAGCCTGCGACGAGCCGCGCAACGCGGCGCTGATCCCGCGGAACGATGTTCTGTGCAACTCGCAGCCGAAAGCGCCCTGCATCAATCGCCCTTGGCCGGTTCGATCGCAAGCGCGCCGGCCGGGCTCAGAGCTCCGCAGCGCCATAGCCGGTAGTTCTGCTGGGTGTCCCAGTCGTAGTAGTAGGCGGCATCCAGGCGTTTTTCTTCGGAAAGCCGCTCGAACACCGTCCGCATGGCCGTCATCGCCCCTTCGCGTTCGCGATCATCGACGGGGCAGCTACGCGCCGTGTTGGCAATCCCCCATTCCGTCACCCAGCAGGGCCGCCCCCGGTCGGCAGGCGCGCAGAAGTCGAGAAGTTTGGTGACGATCGACGTGATCGCCGGCTTATCCTTGCGCGCCGGGTAGATGTGAATGCCATAGGCATCAACAAGTGCGTCCATGCCTCGCGCCTTCAAAAGGGCGATCACCTCGCCGGGGTCCAGCCGCTCCATTCCCTGGCGGTCCGCTTCCTTGGCTCCCATGTCGGAGAGCCCGGCGGAGACGATGATCGCCTTGTTGTTGGCGCTCGCTCTTGTGGCGTCGCGGGTGATCTTCAGCGCCGCGACATATTTGTCTAGACCTTTTCCAAATGCCTGGGGATCCCTGAGTTCACTGAGAAGTCGCGGCGTCGCTCGGCCCGGCTTCTCGTAGACGGCGAGGTCGCCGTTATAGCCGGCGAGGTTGATCTCGTTTCCCGGTTCCACCGCGTCCAGACGGATGCCAAGGGTATCGATGCGCTGCAGAGCTGATGTCAGGCCCGTGCGGTAACGATCAAGGTCCAGATCGGACAATCGGTTGATATCCCAGATGCGCCCGAAGCCGGTGCGCGGGCGAACGCTGTCCGGATAATAGCTTTTGTTCGACAGCTGGATTTCGAGCAGGATCCGCAGACCCAGCCGGTTGGCAATCTCCAGCGCGTCGATGCTTTTGTCGACAGGGCGCGACAGCGATAGCCGCACATGCGTGGCGCCGCTGTCGGCGATTTCGCGAAGGATGCGTTCCTGATCCGTGCGCTCCAGCCAGGCGAGATTGAGCCGATTGACGCCGTAGCGCGCAGCCGCAGTCTCGCCCGCAAACGCCGGAGCGCCACGCGAAAGCCCCGCCCAGGCGACCAGGGCGGCCAGGAGCAGCGCCAAGGGCGCTGCCCGGTTCAGGGGCAGATTAAATGCCAACCTGTTTAAGCGCACTTTGGAAGTTCGCCTCGCATGCCGAATAGCGTTCGGTAACCGCCTGCGCATCGATCTTCGACAGGAAGTTGGCGAGATGCGCCTTCTTGTCCGCCTCACGATTCCAGACGCCCGCCTCGATATAGGGGAAGCCGATGAATTCGAGCATCTCGCGCATACGGTCGTCGACGGCGATCATCAGCGAAGGCGTGCCCGCCTGCATGCCAATGACGCAGCCATGGAAGCGCCTGCCGATGCAGAGGTCCCGGGTTGATGACCAGGCGCGCCACTGGTTGGTGTCGAAGAACACCATCAGTTCGTTCTGCCGCTGCCACTTTTCCTGATGCTTGTATTCGGTCTTGCCGGTGATGCGGCCGCTGGAGCGGTCATAGACCGGCGCGTTGTCATCCACGGGAAGGGTGAGGTTATAGGCGACGACTTCGTCCTGGATGACGTAGCTGGCCACGCTCTCCGGCTTCAAGAGCGCGTGGGCATCGACGATGGTGTCGGCGACGCTACCGAGATAGCCGCCGAGCGCGAGCTTCTGTGCCGAGGCAAGGTCTGCGTTGGCAAGCGACGTCAAGGAGTGGCGCATCTCGTTGGGAGCGAAGAAGAGCGAGGGGCAGCCGGTCGGCTTGACGAACTTCATGCCCTCCGCGCGCAGGAACTCCGCGGTGAAATAGCCGCGGGTCAGGAAGAAGCTTTCCTTCTGCTTCAAGACCTCGAGGAACCGCAACGTACCGGCCGGCAGGTTTTCTTTCAGACCTTCACGCTTCTGGATGCCGATGCCCATCACCAGGACCGGCATCTTCAGCTTCTCGAACACATCCGCTTCGAGATCGGCCGAGTATCCCGGACGCAGCAGGTTCGCCGAAGCGAAGACGCACATGTCGAATTCCTTGTTCAGGGCATCGTAGACGTCGTTGGCGCCGCGGCTGTTGACCAGATGCCAGAACGGCACATAGGTCACGTCATGACCGCGCAAGGCATAAGCTGCGCCCTCGCCGATCAGGTAGTTGCCGGTGTTGGCGATCTTCTTGACCTGGTCGACCAGATCCTTCTTGCTTCGGATATCGTCGAAGTAGGGTTTGTGATGAACCGTCGCACCGGAAACGCGCGCCACGGTACGCTGGAGGTAGGAAGGGATTCCGGTGAGCAGGATACGCATCGATACACCTGGTTTGTGGACTGGCCCACAGAGTTGAGGAAGAGGGAGGGCGGCACGAGGAAGCGGATCTGCAAACCTCACCGTGCCGCCCGAACTCATGAATTGAGCGCCTCGGATCGAACGCGTCCGAGGCATCACGGTTTAGAGGCCGATGCCGATCTCCCGCAGCACCGTACGGAAATTGCGTTCGCGATCGGAGTAGCGGTCGACCAGTTCCGACGCGTTCAGCCCGGCCAGATGGCTGGCAACGAACTCCGCCCGGTTTTCCGCCTTTTCGAGCTCTTGGACGTCGACCGACGGCAGGCCGGTGAAGCCCAGCATTTCGCGCATGCGATCGTCGACAGCCACCATCAGGCTCGGCACGCCTGCCTGCATGGCGATGATCGAGCCATGGAAACGACGGCCGAAATTGAAGTCCATGTGCGAGGCCCAGGCGCGCCACATGTTGGTATCGAAGAAGGTGCGTACATCGAAGGGCACCTTCTGGCGCTCCGCGCCCGGGAAAGCGAGCTCGCCGAGCATCTTGCCCGAGCAGGAATCGAAGACCCTGCCATCGGCATCCGGCTCGACCTTCATGTCGAAGTGCAGGAATTCGTCCTGGATGATGTATTGGGGCTTGGCGCCTTCCGGGTTGAGCGCGATCGCATCGACGATACAATCGTGATTGGCGCCGAGATAGCCCGAAAAGATCGTCTTTGCCTGACCAATCTTGACGTCGGGCAGCTTCTTCATTGACGCGCGCATGTTGTTCGGCGCGAAATAGACCGAGGGGCAGCCGGTTGGCCGGACGTACTTGAATCCCTGGTCCTTCAGGTAGCCGGCGGTTTCGTAGCCGCGCGTGAGGAAATAGTGCTCGCGGTCCTTGAGAACGTCGAGCAGCCGCTTCGTCCCCTCCGGCAGGCCGGTCTCCAGATCCTTGCGGTTCTGGTGGCCGATGCCGAGCATGACAATCGGCATCTTCAGCTTGCTCAAGACATCAGCCTCGGCATCGGCGGAGAGGCCCTTGCGCAACAGGTTCGCGCAGGTGAACACGCAGATGTCGAAGTTGTTGTTGAACTCGTCGAAACCGGTGCCGTTCTTATGGCAATTATAGAGGTGCCAGAACGGGATTTGCTTGGCATGGGGAGCAATGGCGCGCAAAGCCCCTTCACCGATCAGATAGTTACCGGTGTTGCTGATGTTGCGAAGCTCCTGAAGAAACTCGTCCTTGGATTCGGGCTGTTTCTGCCGTTCCGAATAGGAAACCGACAGGCCATTCGCGCCGTTTGCGAGGCGCGTGTAATGACCAGGAATACCCGTCAGGAGGATTCTTGGACGCATGCGTAAGTCCCTTCTCTTTGAAAAGTCGTACGGGTCGATCAGCCTGCAGCTGCGACGCCGGTATTGGATGTGTCTCGCGCCCGGATGACCTTGGCACGCGAAAGCGAGGAATTGTTCACGGCGCCGTCGCACCAGCCGAGGAACTCCGAGAAGGAGTTGGACCAGGCGCGGCGCGCCGCTGTTCTCAGGCAACCTTCCATGATCGGCGCCAGCAGGTTGCGATCGCGCGAAACCTCGGCGATCGCCTTGACCATGTCGCGCACCACCTGGGGATCGGACGAGGCATCGATTAGGATGCCGTCCTCGCGATCGACGATCAGTTCGTCGACGGCGCCAACCGCGGTTGCGATCGGCACGCAGCCGAGCTGTTGGGCTTCGGCGATCATCAGCGGGGCACCTTCCCAGCGCGAAGGCATGATCAGAACATCGGCCCAGCCGAGCGCCTTGATCAGGTCGCGGCTGGCAAAGACCGGTGGGCGCACGTCGACGCCCAGTTCCTTGAGCCGGTCCGTCCAGGAGAACGAGGCATCCGCCAGGATCTCGCCACCGATCGCCCGCGCATCGAACGACACGTGTGCGGCCCGCAGTTCGGCGATCGTCGCGGCCAGGCGGTCGATGCCCTTCTGCTGGTCAAGACGACCCATGTAGAGCAGCCGCAGCCGGTCGTCCTTGCGCTCGATCCGCCGCACCTGCAGCACGTCTGCAAGCACCTTGGGCGGCACGGAGAAACTTGCGCCGTTCGGAACGGCAAAGATCTTCTCCAGCGGCACGCCGAAGCTGTGCAGGTAGAACTTCAGTTGTTCCGAGCAGGTGAGGAAGGCGTCGTAGCAATGCTCGTGGGCGATGGCTGCAAAGGGCTGGCCGGCCGGGCGCTTGAACGGCGTGTTGTCGACGACGTGCAGATAGCAAGCCGTGCGTGTCCCTTCCGAGCGCAGCCGTGCGATCAGCGGATGCATCGCCATCACGTGGTTGTTGATGACGAGATCGAAGCCTGAGAGCTGACCTTTAAGCGCACCCCAATCGACTTCATGATGGTCGGCAATGAAATCCTGGCCGAGGAACGAGCCGGAGCCGCCCCAGGCCGGGATGCCCTGATCCCAGAAGTGAACATAGTCGAAGCTCGAATCGAACTCGTCGATCACGTCCATCCGGCTGGTGCCGAGCACGAACAGATGCGTCTCGTAGCCCGCGGCCCTAAGTTCACGCGAGGCGGCGTAGATGACCTTCTCGGCGCCGCCAAACGACGCGTTCGGCACGAGAAGCGCTGCAGTTTTCTTGCCGGCTTCGCTGTGCCCGAGCGGCAGCACCGGCGAGCCGCCGATTTCCGTTCGCAAGGCCTTGTGCAGGTCGGAATAGGGCATGAGCCGCGCGGGGCGCCAGGTCCAGCGACGGCCGGCCGTGCGGCGAAGCGGACTGGTGGCGATCGCGTTGACGCAGTTGATCATCACCTGTTGCGGCGTGATCAGCGTGCGGCGCGGCAGGGCGCGCGGGAACGGGAAGCGCACATTGAGAACCGCCGAGGTCGGCCATACCTGCTGCGTGCCGATAGAAGCAAACCAGTCGAGCGCATTGTTGCGGATGACGTCGCGCAAGAGCGCCGTCGAAATGAAGATGAGATCCGGTTGGCCGAGATGCTGGGCGCCGGCGTCGAGGAAGGTCGGCTCGATCTTGCGCTGCGTCGCGTCGTTGCCGAGATGAACGAAAACGACGTTGGCTTTCTCACTCAGGCGCTCCAGGTGACAAAGCACGTTGGGCAGCATGCGCGAGCGCAAAAGCAGATCGATCGTCGCACCGCTGCCGGCCATGACGAAGGGCGGAAAATGCACGTTGTCGGGCTCGCCGGTGCTGGCCCAGAAGGCTGGGATGATGTCGTCGAGGCGCAGCCGCTTCGGTTGCTTCGTCGGATCTGTGAAGAACGAGATCGCCGCGTCTTCGGTGCGCGCGAAGAGATAACGCGGGCACTCCTCATGCTCGAAATCGACGAGCATCGGCCGCTGGAACAGCGCCTTGTGGCGCTTTCTGAGGAAGCTCACGGATGTCGCGCGGTCGCGGTTGGCTTCCTTGAAACGGCTTTCGGCGCGCAGGCGGTATTCGAACGTCGTGTCATGGCAGGGCGTTCCGACAAAGCCGTGCTCGACGCAGGAAAGCCAGAACTCCCAATCCTCAAAACCGTTCTGTCGGTCGTCGTTGAACCGAACGCCTTCCTGGAAGACCTCGATCGAGATCATCGACCCGGTGTCACAGATGTTGTCCGTGATGCAGTGGACGAGCCGCGAATACTGGTTGCCGTAGTGAGCCCGCCAGCTCACCGAGAAGGTGTCAATGTTGGTATAGACCCAGCCGGCGCCGCTTTCGTGCAGGCGCCGATAGAGGGTCTCGATCGTTCCCGGCAGGACTCGGTTGTCGGCGTCAAGGAAATAGACGGCCTTCGCCTCGGGCAGATTTTCGAGCACGTAGTTGATGGCGCGGTTGCGCGCGCCGCCGGGGCCGGCGTTTCGCCCGAAGACCACATGGATATCAGGGTGGGCCCCGGAATAGAGCAACAGTTGATCGAAGGTTTCCTGCCGCGGGTCGCCGTCGACCGAAACGACGATGGCAATACGGCAGCCCTCGAGGTCCGATGCAAGCGCGGATTCGAGCGCTTCGAGCGCCAGCGCCGCATGGCCATAGAGCGGCATGGCGATCGCAACGAGGTCCCTTGGATCGCTATTGCTGGACATGAGACGCACCACTCGACTGCTTGACCATCCGGAAGCCCGACACCTTGAGCCAGGAGAAATCGACCGAGTCCGTCACAGCGCGGCTGAGGATCATCAGATCCATGGACTGGCGCACCGGCTCGTCGAGTTGGAAATTGATGTTGATCGGCTGCTCATTGGTGACCTCGCGCCAGCCGCTGAAGAAGGCGGACGGCTTGACAGCCCCCTTGCGAGCCAGTTCCGCCACTTCGGAGCGCGCGTTCGAGCCCGCCGGAGCGAGCAGGAAGCTGACGGCCGCCGGGGCGCCCTTGGGATGATCGACCACAGCGCTTGCGGAAAACGATATGGTGCCGGGTTCGACAGCGCGACCGACGGCGCCGGCCGATACCCCATTTGCAAGCGGATGGCAGACGACGGCGTGTTCGTGTTCGAGAAAGCGCACGGTCTGGAATTCCGGGACGACCGGCGTCACCGATACGTCAACGATCTGGCTGAGCAGATCGACCGAAAGCCGGTAGTCCTCGATGAAGTGGCCGTCGAGCAGCGCGGTCGGCGCGATCATGTTGGGCATGCGCGTCGGCTTGACGCCGGGCAGGCCGGTGTAGACGCGGAACGCTAGAGGGCGCAGATCAAGGTCGGCGTGTCGGGTCTCGGACCGAGCCGTATAGTGTTCACTGGCGATGGGATAGCCGAGCGAAAGCCCGATCGTTTCACTACCGGTCGTCGAAACGCGAAGCCGCAGTGTCTTCGCGCCACCCCCGCAGGTGCGCGGCAGGGCAAAGAAGTTCCAGCTCGGAACGAGCTGCGAGAATGGAACAGCCCACTCTGCAACCCCCTCGCCGCTCTCGACATAGCTCAAGACAACGACCAGTTCGCCGCCGTCCCGCGGGACCGAGTTGAAGTGAAGCCCGATGCCGGCGACGCCATGGCTGGAGACCGGCAGGAGCTGTTCGACAAAGGCATTGGCAATCAGATGGCCGATGCCCTCGTCCTTGGGATCGACATAGGGGTCGTGCGCAAAGACTTCGGCGACCGGTTCCCAGTTGCGTGCCTGGAACGCATCTTCGAGCGCGCGGTAGTTTTCAAGCAGCGTTTCACGCTCGCGGCGAAGCAGCGCAAGCTCGGATGTGATTGCCGACGAGAACCGGGCAAGCCGCCCGACACCACCATCGACCAGCGCCTGAATGAGACCAGCGCTTTCGCTGACGGCCTCGGCGCTCAAGCGCTTGATCGGGATATCCGGGACGGTGCCAAGCGCTCGCAGCGAGACGATGCCGTCGGCCAGATCCGCCTCGCCCTCCCTAGAAAAGGCGAGCCCGATCAATGGAAACACGTTTTCCAGGGTCGCATCAGGCCGATCGCCTGCCGGAAGAAAATGAACCAGGTGCTCGATGCCACTGCCCTGGACACTCGCCCTATCGTGATCCGAGGCCAACACCAGCTTTCTCTTCGCCTGCGAATACCTCACGCCAGAAGACACCAACCCTTGCACGCGCCACCCTCAATTCAACCGAATTCTCTCTGTAGTTGAATCCCCCGATCCGAAATAAACCGGCGAATTCAACGACCTACAGAAAGCATATCAAGGTTATTTGCACTGCACAATAAGTTATATTTGCGTTTATCGTGAAATAATAGTTCAGGTTTTGAAGTATTATGCAGATGAGACCCGTAATATTTGAGTGGATCCGGGGGTTCCCATTGCCTTATCCAGCAATGTCATCTGTCGTGCAATGCAATCGCCCAGACGGAACCTTTGCTCGACGGTGCGGCGGGCGGCCGCACGCAAGTCGGAATACTTCTCCGGTTGCTGCAAAGCGCCAGAGATCGCCTCCGCGAGCGCATCCGTATCGAAGAACGGCACGAGCAGGCCGTTGCGGCCGGAGCTCAACACCTCCTGCATCGGCGCGGTGTCCGATCCAATGACGAGAGCGCCGCAGGCCATGGCCTCCAAGACCGACCAGGAAAGCACGAAAGGATAGGTCAGATAGATATGGGCGGTTGAAATCTGGAACAGCTGCTTGAGGACACCATGCGGCACCACGCCTGGAAACAGGAACCGGTCGGCCGGGATATTCAGGGATTGAAGCAGATAGTCCTTCCACGAGCCGCCACCGGGCGGTGGGGCGCCGTAACTGACGCCGTCGCCACCGACGAAAACGAAAAGCGCATCGGGATGGCGCTTCGCGACCTTTGCGGCCGCCTCCAACGCCTGCGGGAAGCCGCGATAGGGCTCGAGATCGCGGGCGACGAAAGTGACGATCGGCGGATCACCCGCCTTTAGCACCCGTCCGTCCGGAAGCTTCAACGATGCCGACGGATCGGGACGGAAGACGCGAGTGTCGACGCCCTCGTGGCAGACGGCGATACGGGCGCGATGCTCCGCCGGATAAAGGCTCCGTTGCCATTGGGTCGGGCTGAAGCCGCCATCGATCGCATCAAGCGTCAGGAGTTGCGCCATGTTGCGCAGCCGCAGTCGCTTACGCGTATCCTGGTCGGGCTTGTCGTCGGGGGCAAAGCCGATATCGGCCCCTTCGGCGCGGTAGAAAAACTCGCAATAGCCGAGTGCCGGGACATTCGGCAACACATCCTTGACGAAGGTCATACCGCCCCAGCCGATGTGCCCGACGATAACGTCGGGCACCTGCCCCTGGCGGGCCATGGCATCGAAGGTTTCGGCGACCCGGTGACCGATCCGGACATGATGGTCAGGCACACCAAGGTGCCTTCCCATCTGCGAATTGGCCTGCGGGCCGGGTTCTGCTCTGTGGCGAACGACACGCGTTGCCGGAATCCGCTGATCCACGGTTTCCGTCACGAGTGTCACTTCATTTCCGGTCTGCGCCAAATGAGACGCGAGAGCGGCGAACTGGCAGAAGCCGCGCCGGTGTACAAATGCTACGTGCATATTCCCTGCCTATAGCCGTTGAAAGGACAGCCTGTGCGCGGGCATCTCAGATGCCGTAGCGCGTTGCATTCCCCCAAACCAGCTCGAGCCGGTGCAGTGTTTGAAATGCGGTTTCGAGATTGCGCCGGTCCTGCTCGCCGTGGCTGAGGACACGTTCATAGGCGCCAGCCGCCTTGCGTAAGGAATCGCACAATTGCTTGCCCTTCTCCGAAAGCTTGATGCGGGCCGAGCGCCGATCGCGCTGGGAGGCGGCCCTGTCGATATACTCTCCGTCGCCCAACTGCTTCAGGTAGTAGGAAACGTTGGAGCCGACATAGTGGCCACGGTCCAAAAGCTCCGCCACCGACACTTCCGCGTCGCCGATCGCCAGAAGGACCATCGCCTGTGCCGGGCCGATATCGTCGACGCCAAGCTTCGTCAGCTCGGCACGCAACAGGCCGGTAAAGCGCCGGCTGGCCCGCTCCATCATCCGTGCCAACTCGAAGTATGTGACCACGGACGCTTCGCTCTCCTGGTCAATATTGTCATGTTCAGGGGCACTTCCAGCTGCGTCATCCCCGGGGCGGATGGCAACAGCGCCGCCAAAATCTGCGAACGGATAGAGAATCCTTTGATTCATCCCTCTCTCCAACTGAGCATTACTACAATATTCAAAAATTACTTCAAATTTTGAAGCAATTTTTCGCCCCCTTTACTCCCCCCGAATACGACTATCTTGAGCATTCCACCATTATTGTGTCACACTTATCACGGCAACACTGTGATTTAAGTGATAACAAACAAAATAGCTTCCTCAAGACCCCAACGAACTTATCCAGAAAATCGCCACGCGTGACAGCAAACGAGGCAATATGATTAGCAAGAACCAAATTGGGCCAAAGAAGGCACAAAATGGAGCAAAGGATCCGCGGCTGCTTATTTTGAAGGCGCGCCGCGTGTTCGTTTTGGCACTTATTTATGCAGCCGTGCTGAGTGCTTGCATCGGCATATTGCAGCTCTCGACACCACTCTACATGATGCAAGTTCATGACCGCGTTTTGAACAGCCAGAGCATGGACACGCTGACCATGCTGACGATTCTCGTCATCGGCGCGCTCGTGATCTACGGCGTACTCGAATACATCAGGGCTTTGACGTTCCAGGCGATGGGCAGTGCGGTCGTGCGCTGGCTTAATCTGCCGGTGCTGACCGCCGCCGTTCAGGCCGCCGCCGATCAAGGGCTGACCCGAGCGACCCAGTCGCTGCGGGACCTGGCAGAATTGCGCAGCTTCCTCACAACCTCTGCCGTCAGCGCCCCACTCGATGCCGCCTGGTCGCCGATCTTCCTCGGGGTGCTCTTTGCGCTGCACCCGATGTTCGGCCTTCTTGGCGCCATTTCCATTGCCCTGCTCGTATGCTGTGGATTGCTGACTGATTTGCTGACTCGCCGGCTGATGAAAGAGGCCAATCAAGCCAATATCGAGGCCATTTCGAAAATTGGTTCAAGCTTGCGCCATGCCGAGGCGATCGAAGCGATGGGCATGTTGCCAGCACTTGCCCGCCGCTGGCGCACCGCCCAGCTGCATGCGCTCGACGCTTTGGAAACCAGCGGAAGTCGCAGCAAGGCGATGGCTTCGATTACCCGTTCGCTGCGCTTCATGATCCAGGCGGCTGCACTGGCAACCGGCTCTATCCTCGTGATGAAACAGGAGATTTCCCCCGGTGCGATGATGGCGACGACCATTCTCATCGGACGCCTGCTCGCCCCGTTTGATTCGATGATCGAGAACTGGCGTCAGTGGGTGCTGGCGATTGCAAGCTGGCGCCGGATAGAGACTGCGCTCAACCAGGATCTGGCCGTACGCCAGACCATGCCGCAGCCGCGCACGCAGGGCGATCTTGTTGTGGATAAGCTCGTTTACGCGGCGCCGGGCCTCGATGTGCCGATCATCAAGGGCGTTTCCTTCTCGCTCTCGCCCGGCGAAGTTCTCGGCATCGTCGGCCCGTCGGCGGCGGGCAAATCGACTTTGGCCCGGCTCCTTGTCGGAATTCAAAAGCCGACCACCGGCGGCGTCTTCCTCGACGGCAACAATGTCTATCTGTGGGAACGCGCTTCCTTCGGCCAGATGACCGGCTACCTGCCGCAGTCGGTCTCGCTGCTCGAAGGAACGATCCGCGACAACATCTCGCGCATGGAGGAAGGCGAACCCCAAAAAGTGCTCGAGGCGGCTCGGCTTGCTGACGTGCACGA
The DNA here is from genome assembly GCF_001426275.1 of Ensifer sp. Root423. Taxonomy (NCBI): domain Bacteria; kingdom Pseudomonadati; phylum Pseudomonadota; class Alphaproteobacteria; order Hyphomicrobiales; family Rhizobiaceae; genus Ensifer; species Ensifer sp. Root423. Next base: position 589,673 of record NZ_LMEG01000023.1, read on the forward strand.
CATGATCGGGCGCCTGCCGCTCGGCTACGACACTCCGGTCGGCGATGGCCACCTGACGCTTTCGGGCGGCCAGCGCCAGCGCATCGCTCTTGCCCGCTGCCTTTACGACCATCCTCGCCTGATCGTTCTCGACGAGCCGAACGCCAATCTCGACGCCATCGGCGAGCGCGCATTGATCCGCGCGATCGAGCGGGCGCGCAACGACGGTGCGATCGTCATCATGATCGCCCACCGGCCGACGATCATGCAGGCCGCCGACAAGCTGCTCGTTCTTGAAAACGGGCGCATCACCCAGTTCGGCCCGCGCACCGACGTGGTCGCATCCATGACACCCGGCGAGCCGAGACGGGAAGGCGTATCCGCATGACGAACAAACAGAACCTGCCAGCCTCTCGCGACGCACGCACACTCGTGGCCAAGGACGACCGCGCGAACTTGCCCGCGATCCCCGAGCGGCCCCACCCTCTGCACGGGCTGGATGCGGACGCAGAAGGAAGCGCCACCGCGCCGCTGCGCGGCGTGGTCCTTGCGGGCCTGACGACGATCCTCGTCGCCTTTGGTGGCTTCTTCGGCTGGGCGTTTTCAACGGAACTCAGCAGCGCGTCAGTCGCAAGCGGCACGATCGTGGTCGATTCGAAGCGCAAGACCGTCAGCCATTTCGAAGGCGGCATCTTAAACCGGCTCCTGGTCCAGGAGGGTGACCGGGTCGCAGCCGGCCAGCCGTTGCTCAAGCTCGAAGATACGCGCGCCCGCTCCGACCTTCAGGCACTGCAAAGTCGCCGCATCGGCCTGATTGCAAAGCTCGCGCGCCTACGCGCGGAGCAGAGGGGATCGCAATCAATCGCTTTTCCTGATGACCTGACCGCAACATCTGACGCTACGGCCGAGGACGCGATCAAAGCGGAAACGAACTTCTTCGACAGGCGCCGTGAAGCCAAAACCGGTCGCCTGGAGATTCAGCGCAAGACGATCGAGGAATTCTCGGAAAAAGCGAAATCGCTGACGGAGCAGATCCGCGCAACCGATCGGCAGGTCGAACTTATTACCGAGCAGCGAACATCAATCGCAACGCTGGTCGCGAAGGAATATGCACAGCGCTCGAAGCTGATCGAGATCGATGCAAAGCTCAGCGAGTTGGCCGCAACCCGCGGTGAGCTTGCGGGCAACAAGGCCCAGGCAGAAAAGGCGGAAGCCGGCGCCGAGCTCGGCTTGACCGGGATCGAGAATGAGTTCCAGTCCGAGATCGCCGGGGAAATCACCACGGCCCGTCTTGAGCTTTCCGATGTCGAAGAACGATTGGTGTCAGCCAAAGACATCCTGACGCGCCTCGACATTCGCTCGCCGCAAGCGGGTATCGTCACCAACATCCAGCTACGCACGGCAGGCAGCGCCGTCTCGGCGGGGCAACCGCTTCTCGATATCGTGCCCGAGGACGAGCCACTGCTGGTAGAAATGCATGTCGGCACCCGTGACATCGACAGCATCGATATCGGTTCGAAGACGCAGATCAGGTTGACAGCCTACAACCAACGCACGCACCTGCCTCTCGACGGCGAGATCAGCTATGTGGCGGCCGATCAGTCGGTGGATGAGAAATCGAACGTCTCCTACTATGTGGCGCGTGCCCGCATTGCGGCCTCGTCGCTCAGCGCCAACCCGGACATTCGCCTCTATCCCGGCATGCCCGCCGAAGTCCTGATCGTCCATAAGCCGCGCTCGGCGATCGACTACATGGTCTCGCCGATTGCGGACAGCCTGAACCGCGCATTCCGGGAAGACTGAACCAGATCTTCAAAGAGCATCCGAAGCCGGCGAAATTTGAATTCGCCGGCATTTTATTTCTATTTTTGAATTGAATTCCAAGTAATACTGAAGATACTTACCCCTTATATCGTGGGGATAATCATCAAAAAGATACAAAATATACATCACAGGTAGAGCTTTATAATACACCACAGCCGAATTTCTTTTGTTTTTGCTGTTGCCATATGTTTTTTTGCAGTGCAATGTCCCGGCGCTCATCCAAGGTTTGAGGCCAGAGATGGGCGTAAGCAACAACTAAGAGGAGTAGCATATGGCCACGTTGGAAGGCGGCGCGTATGATGACGCCCTTTTTGGCTCACGCTTCGACGACTTCATCCACGCTCGCGCTGGAGATGACTTCGTGAACGGAGGCAATGGCGACGACACCATCTTCGGTGATGAAGGTGATGATCTGCTGTTTGGCGGTAACGGAAACGATGCCCTGTTTGGCGGCTGGGGAGACGACGTTATCCATGGCGAGAACGGGAACGACGTCCTGTTCGGCGGCCAGGGTGATGACCTGCTTTACGGCGACAACGGGAACGACATTCTCATTGGCGGCGGCGGCAGCGACCTGCTGATGGGCGGCCGAGGCAGCGACATCCTGTTTGGTGGTGCCGACAACGACATCATCAACGGCGGCCAGGGCGACGACGTCATGACCGGCGGGGAAGGCAGCGACGTGTTCGTGTTTGACGGCGGTGGCGGCAACGACGTCATCCTCGACTTCACGCCCGGCGAAGACCTTCTGCAGATTTCGAAGGACATCAACGGCCTCGACATTTCGTCGCCGGAAGATCTGGCATCGCGCGTCACCCAGGTTGGTGGCAACGTGGTCATCGACTTCGGCCATGGCGATACGCTGACGCTCGTCAATGCGGACGCCGACGACATCCAGGCGAACCCGAACCACTACTTCACGATCCATTGAGATTGACTGGCGCGCCCCACTTCCTCCCGTGGGGCGCCCTCCCTTTTCGTCCTTCAGGAGTAGCGCGTGACGGCAGACGACCGTATCAGAAGCTTCGGCCTCGACTTCACAAGCGCCGCAGCATTCAGGCTCGGCTTCGACGTTGCTGTGCTGATCTGGGACGCACCTTCCGAACTTCCGGCAAAGACCAAATACGCTCTTTCCGCGTCGCGGTCCCTCGTCCCTCTCGTCAGCATGGCGCTTCCGCGCGCTCTAGGTGGCCAACGGATCTTCTGGGCGATGCGCCCCGGAACCGAGCGTGAGCTCGCCGAAATCGCCGCGGATGGCGCGGTTTTGCAGACGGTGGTTCTGGAACCAACCGCCAAGCTCCCGTTCCTCGATCTGGCGGCCCAGCTTTCCGATCTTAAGCCCGAAGGTCGTCTCAAGTTTCTCAACAATCTGTTGACGGTCTGGCGAAGCGCGTTTCGCCTGTCTCGTGACGAGTTCTTTATTGGCCTCGTCGATGACGTGATCCACGCCCTGAACCTTGGGCAGCGCCCCGCAACCATCGCCTGTCGGCTCGCGCATGGACGCTATCTGGCGGAGACGACCGTCAATGCCGAGCTCGGCGAGATCAACGCCATCTATGCGCTCGGCGCCGAGGCAATTTTGCCGCTACCGCAGCAATTCGCCATCACCGGCCGAACCGAGCGCGGTCAGCGCCGCTGCCATTTCGTTCTTGAATCGCCGCGCGCGCCCCAGGCGCTCTCACTCATCATCATGGGAAAGCGCGGTATCGCCGTGCGCGAGCTTTCGCCGCGCGGTTCCCGATATCCCAACCTCCAGCAATGGTGGCCTGAGCACGGCGCAGCGCCGGGCTTGCGCGAGTTCGTCGTGCGGTCCTTGAGCGAGGTTCCGGAGAGCGGCACGGCCCTCGCGATCGACCTGCAGCTTCGCTCCGCCCTGCCGGCAAGGCAGGCCGGCAAGTCCGCACTCCATCCAGGTGCTGAGATTGACCTCGCCCTTGCTATGTCGGAAGGCCTGCTCATCGGCGGATGGACGCGGGACGCGAACGGCGTCCTTGCCGGCATCGACTATCTCCAGGAAGACGGCACGGCCTTGCCGCTCGATGGCAACTGGTATGAATTTCCGGGCTGGGCCCGCGGCGCCGAAGAAGGCTCCAAGACCGACGTGACCGGTTTTGTCAGCTGGCTGCCGATGCGCGATCCGCTTGGTCCCCTTCTTCAGCCGCGCTTCCAGTTGCGGCTGGCGTCCGGCGCAGTCAAGCCGCTGGTGCCAAAACCGCAACCCTTCGATCCTGCAACGCAACGCAACCGCATCCTGCGTGCCGTTCCGCCCCAGCACGCCAACGATCAGGCATTCCGCACGATCCTTGCGCCGGCGCTGAGAGACGTGGAACAGCGGCTGGGCAAGACGATCAGGGTCGACCAGACCAAGGACTTCGGCCCGATGATGGCCGCGCCTCTCGTCTCGATCGTCGTTCCCCTCTACCGCGTGCTCGACTTCCTGCGCTTCCAGCTGTCGGGACTTGCGACCGATCCTTTCGTCGCGGCCAACGCCGAGATCATCTACGTGCTCGATTCCCCGGAGATCCACGACGAGACGGAGCACCTGCTCGGTGGCTTCCATCTGCTTCACGGGCTTTCGATGAAGCTCGTGGTGATGAACCGCAACGGCGGCTATGCCCGCGCCTGCAATGCCGGCGCACGCTTTGCCCGCGGTTCTGTCATCGTCATGCTCAACTCGGACGTCGTGCCCTGTGGGGCCGGCTGGCTGGAAAAGCTTGCGCTGCCGGTGCTGAAGGAAAAGTCGATCGGCGCCATCGGCCCGAAACTGCTGTTCGAGGACGGCTCCCTGCAGCATGCGGGCCTCTATTTTGCCCGTAACAAGCAGGACATCTGGCTCAATCACCATTTCTACAAGGGCATGCCGGGCGCCTATGCGCCGGCGCAGGAAATGCGGAGCGTGCCCGGCGTCACCGGCGCCTGCCAGGTGATGCGCAAGGAGGTGTGGGACCTCGTTGGCGGCTATGCCGAGGACTTCGTCATTGGCGACTACGAGGACAGCGATCTCTGCCTCAAGATCCGCCAAGCCGGCTTCGACATCGTCTATGAGCCGGCAGCCTGTCTCTATCATCTGGAGCGGCGCTCGATCAGCCGCAGCCAGGATTACACGCGCGGCGTCGCCAGCCAGTACAATGCATGGCTGCATACCGAGCGCTGGAACCAAGACATTACCACCCTGATGCCATCCTACCTCGGCGCCGAAGAGGCGGCAGCGCCGAGCACCCGTAAGCCTGCCGCCAGGAGCGCCGCATGAACCAGCCCGCACTTCGCCACGCAGACAACCTGCAGCCGGCCTGGCAACAGAACGAAGACCGTATCGAAGGCATGCTTCAGACGGTTCTCACTAATCGTTTCTTGCCGCAGCCGGACCAAAACAGCGTCTTCGTCGGAGATGGCAACTACCGGGCTGTCGGCGCGGAGTTTCTCGGCCACTTCATCCGCATGGGCGGATTACAGCCGAAATGCAGCGTGCTCGACATCGGCAGCGGCATCGGCCGCATGGCCGTTCCGCTGACGCAGTATCTCGATAGCGATCACGGGCGCTACGTCGGTATCGACCCGGTGGAAGGCGGCGTCACCTGGTGCCGTCAATCCGTCACGCCGGTCTATCCGAATTTCACCTTCCAGCATGTCGACATCGCCCACGAACTCTACAACCCATCAGGCAGGATCAACGGCAAGGCGCTGAAGCTGCCCTACCCCGATCGACAGTTCGACTTCGCCATCATGACGTCGATCGTCACCCATCTGCCGCCGGACGAAGTGCTCGTCTATTTCAGCGAGATCAACCGGATGCTGAAGCCCGGCGGACGGCTCTTCGTTACCGCCTTCGTGGTCGATAGCATCGCCGCGAAGGATGAACACGGCCGGCGGGATCCCCGTCTTGCCTTCGTTCGCAGCGGCGACGGCCCCTGCTGGTTCGTGCCCGGCCTGCCGCCGCTTGCCGCCGTCGGTTTCGACGACGGCTTCCTCGACCGGGCGCTGGAGCGGGCAGGCTTCACGACGGTCCTGAAATCGCTCGGTCACTGGCGGGGCCAAAGTGCCGGTCACTACCAGGATGTCTTCGTCGCCGAACGCCGGAGTGTGAGCGGATGAAGAAGCGCATTCTGGTCGCCGCGCACAATCATCCGGCGCTTCACCCCGGCGGCACGGAGATTTTCGCGCACGACCTCTTCCGCGCCTATCAGCGGGCCGGTCACGAGGCGCTCTTCCTCGGCGCCACCAACCAGACCCACCGCCAGGTGCGGCCCGGCACGAGCTTTCAGGCGATCGGCCCCGAAGGCGACGAGGTGCTGTTGTGGTCCGGCCATTTCGATCGCTTCTTCATGAGCCAGATCGACCTCTATGGCGTCGTGCCTGACCTTACCGAGCTTTTGCGCGATTTCCGGCCGGATGTGGTTCACATCCACCATCTCCTGCTGCTGGGCGCCGAGTTTCCGCACATCGTCCGCCGCACCTTGCCCGACTGCCGGATTGTGATGACCCTGCACGACTACTATCCACTTTGCCATCACGATGGCCTGATGGTGCGCACCAGTGGCAAGGAGCTTTGTCACAAGTCGAGCCCCGACCGTTGCCATAGCTGTTTCAAGGACATTCCGCTCGATCGTTTCGTGCTGCGCGAGCAACATCTCAAGGCCTTGCTCCGGACCGTTGATCGCTTCATCTCGCCGAGCCAGTTTCTGAGGCAACGCTTTATCGACTGGGGTCTTAACGGCGACCAAATCGACGTGATTGCCAATGGCCTGCCGCCACGAGACGCGCCGTCGCGCAAGGGCCAGCCGGAAAACGATCGGCCGGTCTTCGGCTATTTCGGCAATCTCAATCCGTGGAAAGGCACGTCCGTGCTTCTCGAGGCTGCGCGGCAGTTGATCGACGAGGGCCTGCGTTTTGAGCTGCGGGTGCACGGGGGCGCCCCCTTCCAGGCCGACAGTTTCAAGGACGAAATCGCCCGGCTCTTCAAGAAGACGGCGCCCTCCGTTCAGCAGCGCGGCGCCTACAGGCGCGAAGACATCGGCGACCTCATTGCCGCCGTTGATTGCACCATCGTGCCTTCGATCTGGTGGGAGAACGCCCCGCTCGTCATCGGCGAGGCGCAGTCCCAGCGCAAACCGGTGATCGCCAGCAATATCGGCGGGATGGCCGAAATGGTGCAGGACGGCGTCAACGGCATCACCGTCTCGCCGAACGATCCGCGTGCGTTGGCTGCCGCCATGCGCCGCATGGCGGAAAGCCCTGACCTTCGGCGCCGCCTTTCGGCCAATGCCCGCAAGCCCAACGATATCGATACCACTGCCCGGCGCTATCTCACGCTCATCGACGCGATCGAGCCCCGAGAAACCGTCGCCGCCTAGAGGGAAGACCATGTCTGTAGCAGCCGACAAACCGGACGTCGCACCGGAGCAAAACAATGCAAAGCCGCTGAAGGGCCGCGTGGACGCGATCGACCAGGGCCGCGTCTTCGGCTGGGCATTCGACCCGGAAACTCCGGAAAAGCGGCTTGCCATTCGCGTGCTTCTCGACGGCAAGGTGATCGCCGAGGCGCTCGCCGACCGCAACCGGCCCGATCTCAAGCGCAACGGCATTGGCGACGGCAACCACGCGTTTGAAATCGCGTTGCCCGAGATGGCGAGCGCGCGCAGCGGCGAACTCGTCGTGCTTGCGGCGACCGGCAAAGGCGGCGAACTGCCGCTTCGTGTTCCCAAGCCCGACGAACAGGCGGCCGAAGCGCTGATTGCAGCACCGCTTGCAAAAGTGCTCGACAAGCTCGACGTGCTGATGGCAGCGCAACGGCAATTGCAGGTCTCGCAGCGTTCCGCCCTGCGGTCGAAAGTTGACGACGGCGATGAAGCCGAAAGCCCCGGACTTGCAGCAATCAGCGATGATGTCGCGAACCTCCGCGGAGAAATCACCCAGCGACTGACCGATCTCGACGTTCATCTGATGCGGCTCGACGGTGTAATCGCGGGTATGGAAAAGAGCCTCAACGCACTGAAGCAGCGCTCGAATGGCGATTTGAAGCCGGCGTTTCTGCTTCTCTTTGTCCTTGCAGGCTTTGCGGCAGGCGCGATCCTTTCCGTCTTCCTTCGGACCTGAGGCGCATCTCATGCCCAGTACGGAACTCAGCCTGTCCGCAAGCCCTGCACCGCTTGGCCGCATTGCGCGCAGTGGACGGATCATCGCCTGCCCGATCGACGAAACACTGCTGCTGGTTATCGGCACCGGTGGCCCGATGGCCGATCAGTTGCCGGTCGAGATCAATGAAGATGCGTCAAGCCAGGTCATGGCGTCGGTCGTCGGCTGGCGGCTGGCGACACCCCAGTCTTCCGCCACGCATGGCTTTGCCGCGCTGTTGTCGGTCGAAGGTACTGAGCGGCTGCCGACTACGCTGCGCTTCGGCAAGGCGGGTAACGGCAAGCGCTATATGGTTGCGCCACGCACCGTTTCGATCGGTGAAGTCACGGCGATGCTGAAAGATTTCGCCGGTCCGCAGCTGGTACACGTGCTCGGTCGTCTGGTGGACGTGCTTATCAAGCCGCCGCATGCCGATCAACGGCTCGCGGCCATTACGACCCTGCTTAAGACCGGATCGGCGAGCGACGGATATATCGAACTGCTCGGCGAGGGGCATGATGGAACCATCGCCCTGAAAGGATGGGCGCACGACCTGCCCGCCGGCGTCTGCCGGGCGATCGTCAAGAGCGAGGATACCTTCCTTGCCGATTGCAACGTCGCCATTTTCGAGCGCAACGACGCGCCTGACGGCTCGGCCGGCTTTGTCGGCCTCCTGTCCGCAAACGATCTGCCCCGAGCGCGCGACATCAAGGGCATATTCTATCGCGGCCGCGGCGCCTGGCGTTATGTGGGGCTCCACGAACGCCGGGTCGTGACAGGTCCGCTCGAGACACCCGGCCATATCCGCGCGATGCTGCTCCAGAGCCAGAGTTCGCCCCAGGTCATGCTTCGCCTGCGCAATGCAGCGAGCGGATACGATGGCACCGAGACGATCTCAAGCCTTCCGGTTCCTGTCCGCCTTGGCGTGGATGCACTCTACCAGGGTGAGGATGGTGCCTTCCTGATTTCGGGCTGGCTTTTAGACGCGGAAGGCCATGTTGAAAGCGTACGACTTTGCCGGCAGGGCGGCGGCGCAAGGCTGGACGCGAGCTGGACCCGAACCGAACGGTCCGACGTCGAAGAGGCCTTCGTCGATCGGCCGGAGTTCAAAAGCGCGATTTCCGGCCATCGCCGGTCCCATGGCTTCATCGGTCAAGTCGAGCCGCTTGGTGGCGAGGCAGAAGGGCCAGTTCACCTCGAACTCACCCTTCGCGATGCCCGCCGCGCCTACATGCCACTTTTCCCCGTGCGGCTGCCCGCACGCGCCGCCGCCCTACGGCTTCTTGCCTCGATCGATCCGACAAGCTGGGCCCTGCCCGATATTATCGACCAGCAGATCGTCCGTTTCCTGACGGCGGCGCGCAGCACCGCACCGACCATCGAGACCGTTGTCGACATGGGCCCCTTCGACCAGGCCGAGGGTACCGCCATCCTTCTTGTCGCCGGAGAAACCGAAACGGATTTCGCGCCGCTCCTGGGGCTGCTCGCGCTTGATCCCCAAACCCGTCGTGCGCAGATCGCGCTCGTGCTCCAGGCCGAGCGGTTCCGAAGGCACGCGGTCCACATCCGTCAACTCTCCGAATTCTATCGCCTGCCGCTGCGGCTCGTATCCGTCGAAGGCGCCAGCGATGCATGCGACCTGGCGCAAGCGGCCGCTGCGAGCACGAACAGCGACGCCGTCATCCTGCTTTCCGCGTCGCTGACGCCAGCCAATACCGGGTGGTATCAGGCACTCGTTGCCGCTTACGAGGCAAAGACGGGAAGCATCATTTCGCCGACCCTTGCCTATGAGGATCACTCTATCCGCTGGGCCGGCAGCACGTCGCTCGATCGCCCCGACCATCTTCAATCGAGCCGCTACGCCGGCTATCCCGTCGGCGCCGTCAATCGCCTCAAGCTGACGCGGGTCGCAGCCGCATCGCTCGATTGTTGCATCCTGCCGCGAGAAGCGCTGATGGAGGACGCGGGCGCGTCGCCGACTTATCTCGGCGCAGCGCTGAAGGGCCTCGATCTCGCCCTTCGCCTCAGCGGAAAGGGCTATGAGGCCTACTGGCTTCCTTCCCTGCAGATGGTGGGGTCGGACGAGGTACCCGGAGCGGGCTCTGCCGCCACCGCCCGGTTCGTGGAGCGTGTCGACCGGACGCTCTTCCGCGGCCGATGGATGCCCGCCTCCGAAACCGCCCAGACATTCTTCGAGGAGACTGACGCATGAGCGAAAAACTCCGCGTACTCGTGGTCTCCCATGGCCACCCGACCCATTCGCTCGGAGGCGCGGAAATTGCTTCGCATGGTCTTCACAAGGCGCTGAACGGCCTGTCGGGTGTGGAATCGATCTACCTCGCCCGCGTCGGCAATCCGGTTCCGCGCCATGGCGCTTCCGCACTGATGAGCCTGCGTCTCGCCATGGACGAAGTGCTCTACCACGCCGAAGACTTCGACCATTTCTTCCTCTCCAACGGCGATACGGACGCGATCCGCCGCGACCTCTTGCGCTTCGTCGGCGACATCAAGCCGGATGTCATTCATTTCCATCATATTCTCGGCTTCGGCCTGGAAGCGCTCTATGCCGTTCGTGATGCCCTGCCCAAGGCACGCATCGTCGTGACGTTCCATGAGTATCTGCCGATCTGCCACAATCACGGGCAAATGGTGAAACGCCCCTCGGGCCAGCTTTGCAACGGCGCCTCACCTATCAGTTGCCACACGTGCTTCCCCGAAATCCCGGTGTCGCGCTTCGTTCGCCGCGAGCAGTTCGTGCGCGGCATGCTTAATCTCGCCGACGCTTTCATCGCGCCGAGTGCCTTTCTCGCCAACCGCTATGTCGAATGGGGGCTCGAAGCCGCTAAGATCTTCGTGATCGAGAACGGCATCGTCATGGGCGACAAGGCGCCGGCCCGCGAATTGCCGTCGCCGACGGCGCGACGCAACCGCTTTGCCTATTTCGGGCAGATGACGCCATTCAAGGGCGTTCACGTGTTAATCGACGCGGTATCACGGGTGCCCGACGACATTTGGGGCGATGATTCCTCGCTGATGATCTTTGGCGGGAACCTCGAGCGTCAGCCGAAGGACTACCAGGAGAAGGTGGCAAAACTGATCGAGGACGCCGGTCGTCGCGTCCGCTTCTACGGCGCCTACCAGAACCAGGACATGCCGCGGCTGATGCGCTCGGTTGACTGGGTGGTGATGCCCTCGGTCTGGTGGGAAAATTCCCCCGTCGTCATCCAGGAAGCACTGCATCATGGCCGGCCGATCCTCTGCTCCGACATCGGCGGCATGGCCGAAAAGGTCCGCGACCGGCTGGACGGCTATCACTTCCGCGCCGGGAGCGCCCAAGATCTGGCCGACCGCCTGATCGACGTCTTGGCCGCCTCGCGGGCATGGGACAATCTGCGTGCGACACTTCGGCGACCGACGAGCCATGTCGATTGCGCGCGGGAACATGTGGCGCTCTATCGGAAAATGCTCAAGGGCGAGCAACCGGCCCTGCCGAGCGCGGCAGTGGCCTGAGGTAAACCCGAAGCCCACACTGCTCAGCCAGATCGCGAAGAACGACCAAGAGCGGCCTGGGCTTCGGCTACGTTCGAAGCCTCGGCGCCCGACTCTTTGTCGTTGCCCCACCAATGATGAAAGTGATGCACCGGCCCATGCCCCTGGCCGATGGTCAGGCCATCGGCCGCCCCCAGAGCGGCATGCAAGTAGGCCTTGGCTGCCACAACCGCATTGTCAATTGGCATGCCCTTGGCAAGCCCCGAGGCGATTGCTGCCGAGAGCGTGCACCCGGTGCCGTGATCATTCCTTGTTTCGATCCGCGGCCGTGACAGGTTGAGGACGTCCTCCCCGCTATAGAAAATATCGATCGCGTCCTTGCCCTTGGCATGGCCGCCCTTCATCAGAACTGAACGCGCACCGAGCTTCAGAAGCATCTCCGCCTGACGCGCGACCTCGCTTTCGGTTTCGGCGATTGCGCGTCCGGTCAACAGCGCCGCCTCGGGCAGGTTCGGCGTCAGAATGAGCGCCAGCGGCAACAACTCCTCCTTGAGCGTCGCGATCGCGTCGGGGCGCATCAGATGATCGCCGGAGGTCGCCACCATCACCGGGTCGATGACAGCCAGCTGGCCATAGTGTTTAAGACCGGCGGCAATCACCCCGATCGTCTCGCGCCGAGACACCATTCCGACCTTCAGCGCACCGACCGTAAGATCGGAAAACACCGCGTCGATCTGAGCCGTAACGACAGTCGGGGAGATATCCTCCACCGCAGATACCCCACGGGTGTTCTGCGCCGTGACCGCCGTGATCACGCTGGCGCCATAGACGCCGAGCGCAGAGAACGTCTTCAGATCTGCCTGAATACCCGCCCCGCCACCGGAATCCGAGCCTGCGATGGTAACGGCAATCGCAGTCATCGGCCCACCTGCATGAGGCTTGAGCCCTTTCGGTTTAAGTTAACATCAGACACGAGCAAAGCGGCCTCCGGAAATTGACGGAGATCCGGACGAAAGCGCAAAGACGACTGGTCAGCTGAAAGGCCCCTTGCCGTTCCTACGCCGGTATGATCCGGATCAGGTTCAAGGGTCTGGCTCGCCGCCATCTCAGCACAGTGACTGCGCGCCCCTCGGCAGGATTGATGCTAGGGGAGCGTGGGCCGGGGTGTCAACCGTTGGAACCCTGTGACAAGCAGGCCAGTTCGAGGCGCAATCCTCACTGTTGATGAAGCTTCCTAAAATGAAGGCCCCTATCGGCTTTGGAGCTGAAGGGACCTTCCGTCTGAGCGTTCGACTTCACAGACGAATGTATTGATGACACAGGCTGTGGAAATTCATAGTGTCCTCACGCGATTGTGCACGGTTAGTGTGCCTCGATTCCGGACTTTCGGTCGTGTTGAGTCAACAATCGCGCAAAGCTGGAATAGCTGTCCAACTCCGGTCAGCACCATTGCTTCCAGAGCATTGCGTATCAAACGTGAGTTCGATGGAGGAGTAGCTGGATATCAGTATTCCGCTTCCGCTCGCCGAAATGGACGGACGCACACTGGCTGCATCGCCAGCTCTGCGCCAATCTGGGCTCCAGTTAAAGTTGGCGAGCGTTGCCTCTTTGGTAGCCGGATCGCATGTTAGGGATGCAGCTCCATCTCCAGTTTCTGCTCGGCTTACGGTGGCTACTCCGATAACAGTTGCGTTGGCGAGCCCTTCAGCGCTCCACCTCAGCAGCACACGAGCGTCGCGTATTTGTGCGTCTGTGAAGCGCATCGCCTGCAGAAGAGCCAGTCATCCACCTACTTAAGATGACCGTTTGAAGCGGATGCCTACGCCGCCACCATTTGCCGGAATAATCTCAATTCCTGCCTTCTCCAACGCCGCTACGATGCTTGCGAGGTTGTTGACGATCGGTACGTGAGCTCCCCTTTCAAAATCGGCGATAGTCTGGCGAGACACGTTTGCCGCCTTGGCGAGCTCTGCCTGGCTCCAGCCCAACATTGCCCGTGCTCCACGGCACTGCTCCATCGTAAGAAGTAAGTTACTCAAGGCAAACTTTCTGATTGACTTCAGACATTTTGTAGGAAGAATGACCCGGCGATCGAACAGGTGCGGTAACACCTGCTCGATCTGACCAAAACCAAGCTATAGGGAGCTCGGATCATGGCTGATTCCGACAATAGCAGAACTTTGCCTACCGTCACGCGAGGAGATTTTCATTCCTCGGTACCGGCGTGTTTACCCACATATCCGCACGTTGCGGCCCATCGAAAGCCAGGGTTTAGCGGTTGTGCCAATGACCCTGCGGTCGCAGCCTGGCAGCATTGGCGTGCCGCCTGGACCCGCCTGAGCGAATCGACCCGCCATCAGCAACAGCTCGAGACCGCCCTGTTCTCAGGCGAGCTGTCGTCTTCAGCTGAGCGCGATGGACGCAGCGCCTACAACGACGCGCTCGAGGACGAGGACCGCGCAGCGCTGGCGGAGGAATTGGCCGCCCAAGCGTTGTGGCCGGTTCCTGTGGCGTCGCTCCCAGGCGTCATCGCCAAACTCGACGCGATCGTGAACCGCGGCCAGCCTTCGTCGACCTGTGTGGACGAACCCTGGGCGCAAATCCGGATGGTGATCGCTGATCTCCTCCGGATCGATCCGGTCGACGCTCGGCTCGGTCGAATGCCAGAACGCGAACGTCAGCCAGCTTGAGGCTGAGCAATCCGCCCGTTGAAGGCTCACACAATTCTTTGATTTCCCCCCCCGCCGAAGCCCCTTCGGCGCGAGCCTCTGACTCTGTCAAAAACAACAAGGAACTAACACATGAAACTGGGAAGACCTTTTCGCAAGCGTCGGCTAGCGGCGTTTCTCGTGTCCGTCTCGCTCGGCGCGTCGTTGATCTCGACGCCCGCACGTGCGCAGGAGCAAGGCGAGCTGCGCATCGCCACCTCCTACAAGCTGATGACGCTCGATCCGCATTACGCCAATCTCAACGAGAACACGTCGCTGCTCTCCCACATCTATGAACGGCTCGTCTATCAGGACGAGGGTCTCGAGCTGAAGCCCGGGCTTGCCAGTTCGTGGCGCGCGCTTTCCCCTACCCAGTGGGAGTTCAAGCTGCGCGACGGGGTGCGATTCCATGATGGCGCGGTCTTCGATGCCGACGATGTCGTCTATTCGATCGAGCGGATCCGGGACTTCCTGAAGCCCCCGAGCGGTGGCTTTCGCTCCTCTGTCAGCGGCATCAAGGCGGTTTCTGCATCCGATCCGCTGACCGTGGTCATCGAGACCAGCTGTGCCGCCCCCACCCTGCCGCTCACCTTCTCCTCGATCTTCATGATGAACAAGCCGACGGAAGGCTTTGAGACCACCGAAGCGCTCAATTCCGGTGCCGCACCCGTGGGAACGGGGCCCTATCGGTTCGAGAGCTGGAGTTCCGGCGAGAGCCTGAGGCTGGTGCGCAACGACGCCTATTGGGGCGGCAAGCCCGCCTGGCTGACGGTCGGCTTCCGGGTCATCGAGAGCCCGGCCGCCCGCGTGGCTGCCCTTAGCACCGGCGAGGTCGACGTCGCCGACGCCATTCCCGCCCGTGATGTCGACGGTCTGAAGCAGCGCGGCGCCTGGATTGCCAGCGTCGGTGCCGCCCGCATTAACTTCGTGCAGTTCGATGTAGCCCGCGACACTCTTCCCGGTGTGACCGACAAGGCGGGAGAACCGATCGCCAACCCGTTCAAGGACCCGCAGGTGCGGCGTGCGCTGGCGCTTGCAACCGACCGCGGCATTCTCGCAGACAAGATCCTTGCCGGCTATGGCACCGCCGCCTCGCAGGTGTTTCCGACCGGCCTGCCGGGCACGTCGGCCAAACTTCTGCCTGAGGCGCCTGACTACGAAGCGGCAAAGGCGCTGCTCGCCAAGGCCGGATACCCTGACGGCTTCAATCTGGTTCTTGCCGGACCGGCCGGGCGCTATCCGGGCGACGCCGAGAGCCTGCAGGCGATTGCCCAGAGCTGGGCCCGCATCGGTATCAACGCCCAGCCCTCGACAGCGCCGTTCTCGGTGTTCAACACCAAGCGCGCTGCCGGCGACTATGCCGTCTGGTATGGCGGCACCTCCGGTGAGGCGGTCGACATCATCCTTCGCGCTCTGCTCGCTTCACCGAACAAGGAGCGCGGAACCGGTGCGTTGAACTTCGGCAAGTATCAGAACGTCGCCTTCGACGAGAAGCTGGCCAGGGCCGAGAGCATCGCCGTCGGACCGGAGCGCGATGCAGCGTTGGCTTCGGCGACTGAGCTGGTGATGGCCGACCAGCCGATCATCCCGCTTTACCACTTCCACCACATCGTCGGTTACGGCCCGCGCATCGGCTCCTACGTCATGCATCCGCGCGGCTGGACGACGGCGATGCAGACGACTGCTGCGACGGAGTAAGCGCTGATGGGCATGATCTCGGTTGTTTTTGGAAGGCTGTCACAGGCTTTCCTGCTTCTCATCGCCATGTCGCTGATCGGCTTTATCGGCATTCACAGCGTCGGCAATCCGGTCTTCAACGTCGTCAACATCGAAACTGCCACGCCTGAGGACATTCAGGCGGCCACCATCGCACTCGGCCTCGACCAGCCAATCTGGCGCCAGTACCTCGTCTTCATCAGCAATGTCGTGAGCGGCAACTTCGGCACCTCCTACATCTATCATCAGCCGGCCTTCACGCTGGTGATGAGCAAACTGCCGGCAACGCTGGAACTTGCCTTTATCGCCATGCTGATCGCGGCACCGCTTGGAACCGGGCTCGGACTTCTTGCCGGCCGGCGCGTGGGCTCGCTGTTTGACCGGACCCTGCTGAACGGCAGCGTCTCGGCGCTCAGCATCCCGTCTTTCTGGCTGGCGATGATGCTGATCCTCGTCGGCGCCATCCTCACCGGCTGGTTTCCCTCCGGTGGACGCGGTGCGACCGAGCGTGTCCTCGGTGAGGACTGGAGTTGGATGACCGCCAACGGGCTCTGGCACCTGGTGCTGCCGGCGCTGGCACTCGCCATTCCGAACATCGCGTTGATCGCGCGTCTGTCGCGCTCCGGCACGATCGAGGTCGAAAGCCAGGACTTTACGCGGTTTTGCCGTGCCAAAGGGCTGTCGTCACGACGGATCCTCATGCGCCACACGCTACCGAACATCAGCGTTCCGATCGTGACGATCATCGGCCTGCAGTTCGGCGGCATGCTCGCCTTTGCCGTGGTGGTGGAATCGATCTTCTCGTGGCCGGGCGTCGGCAAGCTTCTGATCGACTCCATCCAGTTGCTCGATCGGCCGGTGGTGATGGCGACCCTCACCTTCATCGCCGTCGCCTTCGTCGGGCTCAACGCCCTCGTCGATCTCTTCTACGCCGTGCTCGATCCGCGCGTGCGCCTGTCTTCATAAGGTGGACCGTCATGAAAGCCCAAATCCTGAGCGCATTAAAAAAGCCCCGACGCGGACCGGTGCTCACCCTGTCCAAAATCCTGCTCGCCAGCTACGTGCTGGTTGCCCTTGCCGCGCCGCTGATCGCACCGCAGAACCCTTATGATCCCTTGCAGATCTTCGGCTGGGAGGCGTCGTCGCCGCCCGGCACACTCGGAAGCGGCGGTTATCTCTACCTGTTTGGAACCGACGGCCTCGGCCGCGATATCGTCAGTACCATTCTTTATGGCCTGCGCATCAGCCTGGTGGTGTCGATCGTCAGCTCAGCACTTGCCGCCCTGATCGGGCTCACCGCCGGGGTCAGTGCCGCCTACTTCGGCAAATGGGTCGATGTCGTCATCATGCGCCTCGTCGACCTGCAGCTCAGCCTGCCGACCATCCTGATTGCGCTGATTGCCATCGTCACGCTCGGTCCGGGCGTCGACCGGATCATCCTGGCGCTGGTCATCGTGCAATGGGCGACCTATGCGCGGATCGCCCGTGGCGTCGCCTTAAGCGAGGTCAAGAAACCCTACATGGATGCGGCCCGGCTAATGCGGCTTCCGACATCAAGGGTCATCTTCCGTCACCTGCTGCCCAACAGCATCGCACCGGCCATCACCCTGATCCCGATCGAGGTCGGCCATGCGGTGGCGCTGGAGGCGACACTGTCCTTCCTTGGCCTCGGCGTTCCGATCGACAAACCCTCGCTCGGCTCCGCCGTTGCCAACGGCTTCCAGTACCTGATGACCGGCCAATACTGGATCAGCCTGTTTCCGGGTCTCGCCCTCTTCGGCCTGATCGCCTCCATCAATCTCGTCGGCGAGGACGTTCGCCGCAGTCTCGATCCAAGGAACCAGACGCGATGACAGTGGACCCTATGAACCCCGCCCTGCACCCCTCGACGCCTTTGGTGCCCGCGTCGCCGCCACTGTTGCGGGTCGAGAACCTTAGCCTTCGCCATCTGTCCAGGGCCGGCTCGACGACGATCCTCAGCGACGTCAGCTTCGTGCTTGGACGCGGCGAGATCCTTGGGATCATCGGTGAGTCCGGGGCTGGCAAGTCGACCGTCGGCAATGCCATCCTCGGGTTGCTTGCGCCGGAGTTCCAGCAGACGTCGGGAACGATCAGCTTCGACGGCAAGGTCTTGGAGGCGATGTCCGCCGGGGAGTGCGAGGCGCTTCGGGGAAAACGGATCTCGGCGATCTTCCAGGATCACACCGCTTCGCTCGATCCACTGATGAGCGTCGGTGCGCAGGTTGAAGAAACCTGCCTTGCGCTCGATCCTTCCTTGTCGAGACGCGCGGCCCGCGCCCGGGCCATCGATCTGCTCGCCCGTGTCGGCATTCCCGAGCCGGAGCGGCGCTATGGCAACTACCCGCACCAGTTCTCCGGCGGCCAGCGACAGCGCATCGTCATCGCCATTGCCCTTGCCGGTTCTCCCGACATCATCATCGCCGACGAGCCGACCTCGGCACTCGATGCGACGGTGCAAAAGCAGGTGCTGCAATTGCTGAGAACACTCGTCGATGAGACCGGTGTTTCGGTCATTCTCGTCACCCACGACATGGGCGTGATCTCCGAGATCACCGACCGGGTGCTGGTCATGAAGAAGGGCCAGGTGGTCGAGGCGGATGCGACAGTCATCATCCTCGATCAGCCACGCCATGACTATACGAAGACGCTGCTTGCCGCCGTTCCCCGACTGCGCATCCCGCCGCAGGTGGCCAAGGCCGAAGACAAGGTGGCAGACAGGGACGGTCCGGACGGTTCTGGCGCCCCCGATGATGCCGAGCGCCCGCTGCTTGTTGCCGAAGGCATCTCGAAAGCGTTCTCTCCGCAGGGATTCCAATGGAGCCTTGGCTTGGGACTTGGCCGCAAACGGCCGAGCTTCGGTCTCAGCGATGTCGGCATCCGCCTGCCGCGTGGCACGATCACCGGCATCGTCGGCGAGAGCGGCAGCGGCAAGACCACCTTCGGCCGCATCCTCGCCGGTCTCGACAGCGCCCATCACGGCCGGATTGTCATCGGTGAGCAAAGCTATGAGGCGGCCTCAAGCGGCCGGCGCAGCGGTCTTCTTGGCCGGGTGCAGATGATCTTCCAGGACCCGTCCGTCTCGCTCAATCCGCGGATGACCATTGGCGAGACGCTTGAGGAAAGCATTCGCTTCGGTGCAGCGGCTGGCTCCAGAGACAAACCGATCGCCGAGACGGCGGCTATGATGATGGATCGCCTCGGTCTCGCCCGGAGCCTCTCGTCGCGCCATCCGCACCAGCTCTCCGGTGGCCAAAAGCAGCGGGTCTGCATCGCTCGTGCGCTACTCGCCAAACCTCAGATCATCGTCGCGGACGAACCGACCTCGGCCCTCGACGTCTCGGTGCAGGCCGAGATCGTCACGCTGCTGAAGGAAACCATCGCCGGAGAGGACATGACGATGGTGTTCATCTCCCATGACCTTGCGATCGTGCACGCGATGTGCAGCGCCGTCTACATCTTCAAAAGCGGCCGGATCGAGGATTTTGGGTCCTCGGACTTCATCTTCTCGCGCTCCGACAATGCCTATACCCGCAGCTTGATTGCCGCCCGGCCGGAGCGCTTCACATGCTGAGAGACGCGCTCCTTCCAGGACGGGTCGGACCACCCTCAGTGCCCGTCACAATCTCCGAACGCTTGGCCGCAATCGCCATGGAAAGTTATCGCATGAAAGAACGCTTCACCTTTGCCCTGACCGGTCAATCGCTGATCAAGCACGACATCCGCGGCAACAGCGCCCCGGCCTTCGCCCAGGTTCGCTCGCTGCTTTGCGAAGCCGATCTCGCCTTCACCAACTTCGAAGGCACGATCCTTGGGCGTCACGGTGGCTGGCCGCTGAAAGGCTCGTTCTTCGGCTGCAGCCATCCGGTCGTGCTCGACTGCCTTCAGGGTATCGGGTTCGACGCGCTGTCACTGTCGAACAATCATGCCTTCGACCTTGGTCCGTCGGGCGTGCTTTCGACGCTGGAGGAGGTCGAAAAGCGTGGCTTCCTGCATGCGGGTCTCGGTCGAGATCAGGGCGAGGTCTCTCAAGCGAGCCGTGCAACGGTATCCGGGCGGCCGGTTGCCATCGTTGCGATGGACGGCGGTCCCGGTCCCGACTTCATGTATGCAGCTGATGGGAAGGAAGGGAGGCCGGCACGCCCGGGCGTCAACCGGCTCGGCATTGCCCAGAGGATCGAGGTCGATGGCCCGGCATTCGAACACTTGGCCGCCATTCGCGACCAGGTCGGCTACACCGCGATCGATCTCGCCAATGACAGCCAGCCGGACGATCGTCCGAACCTCGACCCGGAGAAAGAAATCGCCATTGCCCGCGCCGTGTTCCGGCGGTCGGAGCGCTGCGGCCGCAGTGTGAACATCGATGCGGCGGACCTTGAGAGGAACCTTGGCGCCATCACGGCGGCGGCGAAAGACGGATCGCTGGTGGTCGCCTATCTGCACCATCATCATTGGGCATCCGACTGGTACCAGGTGCCTGGCTGGGTGAGTGGTGTCGCCCGCGCCTGCATCGATGCGGGCGCGTCGCTCTTTGTCAGCCACGGTGCGCCGGTGCTGCAGCCGATCGAGATCTATCGCGGCCGGCCGATCTTCTACAGCCTCGGCAACTTCATCTTCCATGTGCGCTCAGAGAAGTCGACCTGGACGGCACCGGAGGTCTGGGAGAGTGTCGTGGCGGCACCGACCTTCGACGCTGACAACCGTCTCGTCGAGATTAGGCTGCATCCGGTCGTCATCGGTGGCGAACAAGCGTTAGAGGACGGCGTGCTGGAGCGACGCCTGGCGCCCCATCTTGCGACCGGGGCCGGTGCGCAGCGGATCCTGGCGCGGCTTGCAGAGCAATCGGCCGGACTCGGCACCGATATCCAGCTCTCGGATGGTGTCGGAATCATCCGTGTCTAGTCTTTTGCCGGCTCACAGCCACCACAAGGCGGGCCGACACGGCCCGCATATTCCGCATGAGGACTATCATGGACGTTCGTCAGGAACTGATCAGCCGTTTCTTCCGCTATGCCGCGATCGAAAGCCAAAGCAATGGCCGCGCGCAAACGCTGCCCTCCTCGCCCGGTCAGGCGACCCTCGCGGCCCTTTTGGCTGAGGAGATGCGCGAATTGGGTCTGGCGGACGTTGTCGTCGACGCGCACGCCATCGTCACCGGTCTCAAACGCGGCAACCGCCCCGAGGCGCCGGCGATCGGCTTTATCGCCCATCTCGACACCGTCGATGTCGGGCTGTCGCCGTTCATCCATCCGCAGATCCTGCGCTTTGGCGGCAAGGACCTCTGCCTCAACGCCGAGGAAGACATCTGGTTGCGGGTAGCAGAGCATCCGGAAATCCTCGATTGGGAGGGCGAAGACATCATCATCGGTGATGGTACCAGCGTGCTTGGCGCCGACAACAAGGCGGCCATTGCCGTGATCATGACGTTGCTCGGACGGCTCGATAACACAGAGCACGGCGACGTGTTCGTCGCCTTCGTGCCCGACGAGGAAATCGGATTGCGCGGCGCCAAGGCCCTCGATCTCTCTCGGTTTCCTTGCGACTTCGCCTATACCATCGACTGCTGCGAACTGGGCGAAGTCGTGCTTGAGACCTTCAACGCCGCCTCCGCCGAAATCGTCTTTACCGGTGTCAGTGCCCATCCGATGTCGGCCAAGGGCAATCTCGTTAATCCGCTGACGATGGCGATCGACTTCATGGCCCAGTTCGACCGCAACGACACGCCGGAACACACCGCGGAACGCCAGGGCTTCTTCTGGTTCAAGGATCTCGTCGCCAATGACAGCGAGGCAACCCTCACCTGCCTGATCCGCGACTTCGACACCGACGGGTTCCATCAGCGCAAGCGGCGGATCGCCGAAATGGCGGAGCGGATCCGGTTAAGTTACCCCAGCGGTAACGTCCGCTACCAGATCACCGAGACCTATCGAAACATTGCCACCAGCCTGGCGCAGGACGATCGGGCGGTCTCCTTGCTCATAACGGCCATGGACGAACTTGGGATCGAGAAGAAGCTGATCCCGATGCGCGGCGGCACCGATGGTGCCGTCCTTTCGGCGCGTGGCATTCCGACGCCGAACTTCTTTACCGGCGCCTACAATTTCCATTCGCGCTACGAGTTCCTGCCGATCCCAGCGTTTGAACAGTCGTTCGAGGTGGCAATGGGGATTTGTCGGTTGGCGGTGAGGAGGTGAAAAGGCTGCGAATTAGCGCAGCAGCCTGGCATCGGGATTAAGGAGGCTTGCGATACACTGGAACTGGAACACCGTTGCCTATGGTCACCCCAGATTGTTTCTGATCGCCCGTACGAAGACCCCGGTGGCGATGGAGGTCGAGTCAAATCATAGTCCGAATTCTCACTGAGACCACTTTCACTTCAGGGAAAGTCGCAGCACACTCGTCTGACGCAATCTCTCTATTTCCTTGATTGAGACGGATGTCCGTTCGTAAGCGGCAAGCTGATGAATAGCACGTAAAAGAGGCCAAGCTCTCCGCAGTTCTTCTTTTTCAACCGGGTTCATCTGTGACGATACCCTATTGAACGTCTCTCCGTTCGGATCCCTCGCGGAGATGCCAAGAAACGTGCGCTCTCCAAACCGCTCAGATACGGCTCGAGAAAATCTCCGAATTGACCTGGGCAATTTCGGGTACCGATTGGGCCTCATTTTTTCGAAATGCGCGCAGTGCGGTTTCGAGTACTTGGCGAGCCTCCGGCGAAAGCTCAGGCACATCTATGGCCGCCCTCCTCCGAAGTTCAGCTTCTTCGGCTTGGCACTTACGCTCTGCCTCACCACGGAGCCGCAGAAAACTGTCGAGGTCCCACGCCAGCGCAACGGCGTTGGCAATGGCGCGTTCGCGGCTCTGCTTGTCAACCCGATTGGCGAATACCCCACTCTTGCCATTGAGCGGCCCGTAGTCCTCGGGTTTGTTAGAGATCCGTGCAAATGTCTCTTTCGACAGGCCTCCAGCCTTCAACATAGCATCGACTTCAACCGCCTTGAAGGCAGCCTGCGGCTTCGCATAAACGAGACGGAAGCGGAGTGACACAGCCTCCCATTGACTTCTCAACGCCGGATCTGCTGCGAGTTTTCCTTCGACGGCTTGCGCGAATGGAATGGAGAATTCCTTGATGCCGCCGACCAATGGTTTTGAATCCTCGGTGACGTTGGTTTTACCCAGACCGGCCCTCCAAGACCTCAGGCGATGCCCCATCGCTGCGAGCCGACGGGCAACATCGCTGAGCCGTGGTTTTTGCCTCACCGTCCAGTCGAAGCGATCTCGCATAATTGTTCGCGCCACCGACATCAAATGCAATCCGCGGTTTTCCGCGAAACGAAGCGCCTGCCGGTAGAAAGCACTCTTGGCATAATCCAGCGTGGTTTCCTTGGCGTTTGAACGCGAGAGCACAGAAACAAGCCCGCCGGCCTTTTCGAAAGAACGATGGCCATAGTAAACAGCGAGATCATCTCGATGCCGGGTCATTGCCACATACGTGAGTTGGTGATCTAGTGAAAGTGAAGCCAACACCTTGACGTTATCAACTGTAGCGCCCTGACTTTTATGAATTGTAACGGCATATCCCAGGTCGACGCTTGAGTAGTTGGAGCTTTCAATCGTTACTTGGCGACGATCCCGCCCCTCTCCAACCAAGGCTACAATTCTGTTGTAGCGCGCTTCCAACACCCGACCAATCATGCCGTTCTTCACTTGTAGCGCTTTATCGTTCTTCAAAAAAACGACAGGATCACCAGCCGCGAACTGGCGCACGCCTTGTTCTGTGGAAAATGCGCATCCTTCGCCAACGATACCCCGTTCGGCGAGCTTCGCCCGCGCTTTTTCGTTCAAAATCTTCACGTCACGGCGCAAATGCGCAAGGATTAACGATGTTTTTCCTTGATCGTAATCGCGGCTCCAATCCTCGATAAGGTGTTCTATCGCGCAGGATTTCAGTTCGGAGCGAATTACTCTGTCATGCGCTTCATAAGCGTTCAGCGCCTCCGCGGTTTTACCACGTGATAGGGCGAGCGAGGCCGCCCGCATCCACCCCTCATGCTGCCGATAGATGTTCTGCAGTTCCCGATGACCGATGCGCTCGGTAATCGCTCGAAACGCCGCACCAGCTTCGATCGGTTGGAGTTGATCGGGGTCGCCGATCAGGACGAGTTTCGCTCCCGCTCGAGCTACCGCTTTAACGAGCAGTGCCATTTGGCGCGATGACACCATACCCGCCTCGTCCAGTACGAAAACGGACTTACTGCTCAACGTGTTTCGTCCGTCTGACCAACATCTCTCCCATGAGGAGAGTGTTCCCGCGCGGATACCCGCTTCTCGCTCCAGTCCTTCCGCAGCCTTTCCAGCAAGCGCGCCGCCTATCACCTCGTATCCGGCCGCCTCCCAAATCTCCCTTGCAGCCTTCATGATGGTAGTTTTACCTGCTCCTGCACGACCTACGACCGAGGCGATACGACCACTGCTGGTTACATGGTCGATAGCTGCTTGCTGCTCCTTTGACAGGTGCACATGGCGCACCAGAACCAACTCCCGCACTTCTTTCCGAACGTCATGCGTTTGATGTCCAGCCAGCCAAATTGCTCGCTTGGCCATCTCACTCTCAATCCGGATCAATTCTCTCGTGGTGTACTTGGCCGGAACGCGCGCGCCGCTCGAAAAATCGATTCGGTCGCCTTCGAGGCGCAGCGCCTCAGGACTATCAAGTATCCTTGAGAGAAGCTGTCGGAATTCTTCACCATCATCAACGTATCTGTGCAAGATGTTGGCGATTTCGCGTTCTCCAAAGACGCTCCTCTCACGCGAGATGATATCGAGGAGAATTTCTGGCCTACGCTCGATGCGCTTGGCGTTGTCGGAGCGGCGTTTTTCTTGGAGTCTAATCCGTCGATACTTCGATGGCGAAACATCGTCGGATTTGCCCTCTTGGACCTTCTCTGCGATGGTTTTCGCGCTCAAGCCAACCCGCACCGCAGGTTTTAGCTCAATGCCTTGTCTTTCATAGGAACGACCATCAATACGGATGTCGCGCTCGGCGAGGGCAAGGTGAGCATTCAAACATTCAAACCAGCCATCGCGAAATGCCCGAAATTCGTCGGGACCTCCAACCCAATGGGTATAGACAATCCGTCCGCCTGAACCTCGGAGTTTGGCCCCATCGGGATCGACTACACTAACTCTCTTCGGGCCAAATCCCTTTGCAGCAAGCGGCCTAACTGTCATCAACAAGTGCACATGCGGATTTTCTGAACCATCATGATAGACCCAGTCGGCTACCATTCCCTTTTTTAGGACGTAGTGATGTGCGAAATCGCGAATAAGCTCGATATGCTGTTGCCTGGATAATTCCACAGGCAGCGCAATTGTCACGTCCTTGGCGAGTTGCGCGTCTCCGCGCTTCTCGAAATTTTCGACTGCATTCCAAAATGCCTCAGAGACTTGTGCAACAGATCGTTCGGCGGCCAGGTCGCGCACCCAGGCCGGTGAGTCATCAGGAACAAGAAACTCCTCGTGCAAGAGCCCCTCCTTCTTACTGTAGTCGATTGTCCGAGCCTCGCGATCGTATTCCATCTTGGCGCAGTGTCTGTATGCCGCCGAAATAACCGCGCTGCCGCCGGAACCGCGACCGATGATCCGAACATAGAAGTAGGCGATTGCCATTCGGCGTTCTCCATCTGAAGAGACTTCAAACGTTCCCGGATGCGGGGCATTCCCGACGTCGAAGTTGGCCGCGGTTCGTACGTACGCACGGCCCAGGGGGCGTTCCCAAAATATCCACAATCGGAAACACCTCGACTACTGTCAAAAACACCGTATCCGTCCGGTGAGCACCGCAGGTAGCTCGGAGTTCGTAGGGCCACGATTGCTGCTGCGGCTGTCTCGGACAGCTTCGCCATCTCGCGATCGGGCAGCGCCATGTGCTCTGTGGCTTGGCGATGTCTTCTGCCGTCGCGTTCTCGTTGTTGAGCATACCGAGCACGACGTCGGCGTGGGCGTCGTGTTTGCCCTTTACTTCGGGAATGTCAGATATGCCGATCGGATCCTAGTCGCGGAGCACATCGCGAACAAGAACGCGGATTTTGTTGATATCGAGAGTCATCGGTACCCCTACGCAGCAGCGGCTTTTGCTGACAATGCCGTCCAACTCCACGGGAGCAATTGCTCGAGCCTGGTGATCGAGGTGTCAGCGATGCGCGCGAGCACATCGGCGAGCCACGCTTGGGGATCGATTTCATTGAGCTTGGCGCTCATGATCAGCGTTGCCATGAAGGCGGCGCGATCAGCACCACGGTCGGAGCCGGTAAAGAGCTATGCCTTCCTGCCCAGAGCGAAGCCGCGAAACGCCCGTTCGGCGGTGTTGTTGTTGAGGCATATCCGGCCGTCGCCGACGAAGGATGTGAAGCCGTCCCAGCGCTTCAGCTTGTAATCGATCGGGTCAGCGCAACGAATGGCCCACGGCTTCGTGATTGATTGAATAGGTTTCCGGCTCTCGGTCAGAACTTCTGCTTTCCCCGCTTCGGCATAAAGTAGCTTCGGATATTGACGAGTGGTACGGCCACGTCAGCATCCTGGCGGGTCGCTTTCCGTTTTGTCTCGCCGAGCTTGCGGATGGGCGCGATGATATCGCCAGAGACGGCATGACCTCGAAGAACCGGCTGCCAAAACCTCGGCGCGTATCCTGTTCCCAACAAAAAGCAGAGGTCCCAATCGAAGGGATCAAAGGTTTGATCATCGAGCCTGGTGAACCTGGGCCAGTGGTCTTTCGGCGTTTCGGCAAAGCTCGCCGAGATGCGGTTATATTCCGCAACGATGGGCTGCACGGCCCGATGCTCGGTCGTTTCCATCGGCAGGTTCAGGGCCTCCGGGCTGGTCGACGGCGATCGCCGCTCCAATCTTGGCCCTTCAGCCCCGGGTGCAACATCGTCATTGGCTGCCGCGGGAATGTCGCTGAGATCGCCAAGGCCGAGCGTTGCCTGCGTCGGGTCGATCGCCGTCATCTTCTCCGACCTCGGCCCAAAGAACTGCGGCTCCTGGAAGGCAACGCGCGCCTTGAGGTCGGCATTCTCTGCATCAAGCGAGAGAATGATCCGGATCCGACGGCGAATTCTCGGAAGACGTTCGATCGCCAAGCACCGTCACCGGCACGAACATGGCCTGCTGCGCGGGGTACTTGCAGAGCGACGAGAGGTCGCCCAGATGCCCGACGCCAGACGTTCAGCAAGCCGCGATTGACGCCCCAGCGCCGGGCAACGGCCGAAATGTTTATGTCGGGCTCTGCGCTTTCCGCAAGGATCCGCGCCTCCTCCTCGTTAGTCCAATTACGCCATACGCGCCGACCGGTGATCACTTCGATCCGGCGATACCTTCCCTCATGCCGGGCTTCATGCATGCCTTCATCCATGACTTCAAGCATGGCATCAGCGCGATCTCCAACCATCCTGTTCCACTCCCGTCAATTAGGGCGCTTATCTCGCGGCCTTAATCACAAAGGAAAGGTGGGATCTTCGTCGCGCTCACGATCGCCTCGGCGACCGGTGAATTGTGCGACAGCTGTTCGTTCAGATCGAAGCCAGACCTCACGCTCAGCAACGAGCGAACGGCCATCCTGCTGACGTCGTTGCAGTCCGTCGTTGGCCAAAAGTCCGTTGATGTCGCGCTTGATGTCGAACAGCGCGTCGATGCGCTTATCGCGGCAACATTCTTTCCGCGTTTTGCGTTGGTGGCGATGTCGGCAAGCACGAAGAACTTGCGCCGCGAATGCGCCCAACACAGTGCCTGGGTCGGCGGACCAGGATCACCATCCACCTTAAAAAGCGGATTGTAGCCGCCATAGCCGTCGGCCTGCAGAACGTCGGTGAAGATCTTGAGATGGCGCTCGGGGTGCTCCTGTCGCCGATCGCGCGAGGCATAGTAGCGCCGCGCCGGTGGCGACTGCCCAACGAACGGCCGGTCATCCCTGACAAAGGGCCAGATGCGTCCCGTGTCGGTCTTGCCTTTGACGAGGATCGGCACAGTGGTGTCATCGCCATGCAGACTCTCGACGGTCAGTACATGCGCCTCGATCAGACCATGCGGCGGCATCAGCGCCGCGGCGCAGGCCCCGACCTGGTCGGCGAGGCGACACGGGCCTCAGGGCTTTTGGCCGCGGACGGTCTCCCAGCTTATAAGGGCCTCTGCATTAATCAGATCATTCGACGGTCACCGATTTGGCGAGGTTGCGGGGCTGGTCGACGTCGGTGCCCATGAACACCGCCGTGTGATAGGCAAGGAGCTGGATCGGCAGNAGATCATTCGACGGTCACCGATTTGGCGAGGTTGCGGGGCTGGTCGACGTCGGTGCCCATGAACACCGCCGTGTGATAGGCAAGGAGCTGGATCGGCAGCGAGAAGATCATCGGCGCGATGACCTCATCGACATCAGGCAACACGATCGTCGCCATGGTCTCGAGCTTCGAGGCGGCGGCGCCCTTCTCGTCGGTGATGAGAATGATCCGGCCGCCGCGGGCCGCGACTTCCTGCATGTTGGAAACGGTCTTCTCGTAGAAGCGGTCGTGCGGCGCGATGACGATAACCGGCATGTTCTCGTCAATCAGCGCGATCGGTCCATGCTTCAGTTCGCCGGCGGCATAACCTTCCGCATGGATATAGGAGATCTCCTTGAGCTTGAGCGCCCCTCCATCGCCAGCGGGAAGCTGGNCATGTTCTCGTCAATCAGCGCGATCGGTCCATGCTTCAGTTCGCCGGCGGCATAACCTTCCGCATGGATATAGGAGATCTCCTTGAGCTTGAGCGCCCCTTCCATCGCCAGTGGGAAGCTTGTGCCGCGGCCGAGGTAGAGGACGTCATGGCATTTGGCCAGTTGATGCGACAATTGCTCGATCTTCGGCTGAACGGCGTTCAGCACCTGCCCCATGATGCGCGGCATTTCCGCGAGATAGCGAACCARGACCTGCTCTTCCTCAGCACTCACCGTGCCGCGGGCGCGACCGGCRCCGATCGCGAGCGACGCCAGCACTGCGAGCTGGCAGGTGAAGGCCTTGGTCGAGGCGACACCGATTTCCGGGCCGGCAAGGATCGGAAAGACCGCATCGGATTCACGCGCGATGGTCGATTCRCGCGTGTTGACSACGGCACCGATCTTCAGGCCAAGTTCCTTGCAATNCCGATCGCGAGCGACGCCAGCACTGCGAGCTGGCAGGTGAAGGCCTTGGTCGAGGCGACACCGATTTCCGGGCCGGCAAGGATCGGAAAGACCGCATCGGATTCACGCGCGATGGTCGATTCGCGCGTGTTGACGACGGCGCCGATCTTCAGGCCAAGTTCCTTGCAATAGCGCAGCGACGCCAGCGTATCAGCGGTTTCGCCGGATTGAGAGATGAACAACGCGGCCGCCTCGGAAGGCAGCGGGATCTCGCGGTAGCGGAACTCGGACGCGACNCGACGCCAGCGTATCAGCGGTTTCGCCGGATTGAGAGATGAACAACGCGGCCGCCTCGGAAGGCAGCGGGATCTCGCGGTAGCGGAACTCGGACGCGACATCGATTTCCACCGGCAGGCGCGCGTAACGCTCAAACCAGTACTTGCCGACGAGGCCAGCGAGATAGGCGGTGCCGCAGGCGGAAATCGCAAGGCTCGGAACCTCGGCGAAATCGATCGTGCCTGAGAGCGCCTTGATGCGGTTGCCGGCAAAATCGATGTAGTGGCTGAGCGCGTGCGCGATCACCTCCGGCTGCTCGTAGATCTCCTTTTCCATGAAGTGCCGGTGGTTGCCCTTGTCGATCATGTAGGCGGCAGCCGTCGAGAGCTGCTTCGGCCGGTCGACGACGTTGCCGTCGAGATCGAAGATATGCACGCCGTTCGCCCCGATCACCGCCCAGTCGCCATCGATCAGATAGGTGATCTCGTTGGTGAAGGGCGCAAGCGCGATCGCGTCGGAG
>NZ_LMEG01000024.1:0-39260 GCF_001426275.1 Ensifer sp. Root423
GGGGGGGAGGTCAGTCTGCGCCGTCTCGCCGACGACGGTCGCCCGTTTTGCGACCGTCCTTGGTTTCGATGACTTCCGCGACCTGAAGGCGTTCTTTCAACAACACCTGCGAAATGCGCGGATGGTCTCCGCCTCAGCATAGAACACTCACGCGGCCTGTTGCGGCAGCGGCCCGACATAGAGCGAACGCGGCCGGATAAGGCGGCCTTCCAGCGCCTGCTCGCGGGCATGGGCGATCCAGCCGACGGTGCGACCGATCGCGAACACGCCGGTGAAGGCGTCGCGCGGGAAGCGCAGCGCATCGAGCAGCAGCGCCGTGTAGAACTCGACGTTGACGTCGAGCGGGCGGTCGGGCTTGCGCACCTTCAGGACGGCGAGCGCCGATTGTTCGACCTCTTCTGCCAGTCGAATGCGATCGCGGTTGGCCGGATGCGCAGCGATCAGTCGTTTCAGCGCGCCCTTCAGCGCATCGGCGCGGGGGTCGCGGACACGATAGACACGGTGGCCAAAGCCCATCAGCCGTTCGCCGTGGTCGAGCGCGTCGGAAAGCCAGGCCTCCGCATTCTCAGGCGTTCCAATCGCGTCCAGCATGTCGAGCACCGGACCAGGCGCGCCGCCATGGAGCGGCCCCTTGAGCGCCCCGATGGCGGCAATCACCGAAGAGGTGAGACCGGCCTTGGTGGAGGCGACCACGCGTGAGGCGAAGGTCGAGGCGTTGAGGCCGTGGTCCGAGATCGTCACCAGATAGGCGTCGAGCGCCGCCACTTCTTGTCTGCTCGGCACCTTGGCACAGAGCATCGCCAGGATATCGGCGGCGTGCGACAGCGCCGGCGTCGGCGCGACCGGAGCTTCACCGCTCTTCATGCGCAGCGCCGCCGGCAGGAAGACGGCCGGCGCGGCGAGCAGACGTAGGGCCGTATCGAGGTCCTCCCCATCCGGGAGCCGGGCGATGAGCGCGCGCATGATGTCGACCGGCGGCAGTTCCAGCAACGCATCGTCGATGGCGCCAACATGGGCGAACACTTCCGCTCGCTTCTCACCCAGCCGCTTCGCGAGTTCAACCCGGTCCGGCATCGGCCCAAGCAGCCCCTCGAACAACAGCGCCACGACATCCTCATAGCTTGCGTGGCCGGCCAGGTGATCGAGCGAGACGCCGCGGATGATCAATTGACCCGCCTCGCCGTCAACATGGGAGAGCTGCGTTTCGGCGGCGACGACGTCTTCAAGTCCGTTCTTCATCATCAAGTTTCTCCTTTACGCCGAGGATGATCCGACCTAGACCTATTGACGTCAATCTTGATGCTATTGATCAACATGAATACACTCTGGATCACCGCCGAAGAGGCGCTCGCCAAGCTCGGCAGCAAACGGCAGACGCTCTATGCCAATGTCAGCCGCGGCCGCATTCGCGCCAAGCCCGACCCCGCCGACCCGCGCCGCAGCCTCTACCAGGCCGACGACGTGCACCGGCTGGCCGAGCGCCACGCCGGCAGGCGGCAGGCGGCGGTCGTGGCGGCCGAGACGATCCGCTGGGGCGAGCCGGTACTGCCAACGACGATCTCCAGCATCGCCGGAGGGCAGCTCTCCTACCGCGGCAGCAACGCGATCGAACTTGCCACCACAGCGACCCTGGAGGAGGTCGCCGCCCTGCTCTGGCTGACACCGGCGGCGGTTGTTGTTCCAGCGCGCGATCCCGGCAGCAGCCAATCGCGGCTAGCAACGACCTTTACGCTTCTCGCCGGGCGCATCGAAGCCGACCTGCCGGCGCTCGGACGCAGGCCCGCCAT
The DNA here is from genome assembly GCF_001426275.1 of Ensifer sp. Root423. NCBI lineage: Bacteria > Pseudomonadati > Pseudomonadota > Alphaproteobacteria > Hyphomicrobiales > Rhizobiaceae > Ensifer > Ensifer sp. Root423. The sequence continues at coordinate 1,788 of NZ_LMEG01000024.1, forward strand.
CCTGAAGGCCGAGGCCGCCGAGGTGCTGGCGACCGTTGCCGCCGGACTTGCGCCGTCGCGGGAAAATGTGCCGCTGCACGAGCGCCTGGCGCAGGGCTGGGAGCGGCCGGAGGCGGCGGAGCCGATCCGCCGATGCCTGGTGCTGACGGCGGAACACGAACTCAACGTTTCCGCCTTTGCAGCACGGGTCACCGCGTCGTCCGGCGCCGCACTTTCCGCCGCCACACTTTCGGGGCTTGCCACCCTCACCGGCCCCAGGCACGGCGGCGCCTGGCTGAGCGTCACGCGGCTTGCCGAACAGGCGGCCGTGGGCGGGGTGCGCGAGGCGATCCGTACCATGCTGTCTTCGGACGGCGTGGTCCGGGCTTTCGGCCACCGGCTCTATCCGGACGGCGACCCGCGCGCGAAGGCCATCATGTCGAGCTTCGACGTGCCGCCGCTCTATGCCGCGCTGGCCGAGGCCGGCGAGGAACTGCTCGGAGAACCGGCCAATCTCGACTTCTCTCTGGCGGCGCTCGCTGCTGCCTATGATCTACCCGATGACGCGCCGATGGTGATATTCGCCCTTGCACGCACCGTCGGCTGGCTCGCGCACGCAATGGAACAGGTCGTCAGCGGCGATCTGATCCGGCCGCGCGCCCACTATGCCGGATCGTAGCTCCTCCTCCGCGCCCTCAGCCCTAAGCTCGATTGACTAGAAAAGGCGCGGGCGGGCGGCCGCAAAAGGGCCACAATACGCGCCTGGGGAAAGAATATCCGTCAATCTGGAGCGAATTGGCCTTTATTAAATAATGTTAATGAAGCGGATTTCCGGAGATGTTTGCCGAAATATTACGCGTTATTAACATGACGGCGGCGCACGGAAGTAATACCTTCATTTTCGAGGCTAATATTGCCGGCGACCGCTTCGGCCGTGACGCGACAATAGGAGACAGCCTCGAACGGAAGCTCGCGGCGCTTCCTTCAATTCAGGAGATGCAGTCATGCGCTCGCCTTTCAAGACCACCACCATCGCAACCGTCGCCCTCGTTCTCTTAAGCGGTGCCGCCTTTGCTGCCGATCACCACGATTTCGGCCGCGACAACGACAAGGGTGCCTATACCGGCGATTACTACCAGGGCATTTTCGCCCAGGACGACATGGCAACCCCGGCCATGCCGGTCTACCGGACACCGACCCACATGGCATCGACGCGGCTCGATCACGTCCTGCATGAACTCCGGGTCGACAACCACCGCATCAACGCCGACCGCGAACAGGGCAAGCTGACGGCAGCAAACTACAGGAAGCTTGAACGCGAAGACGGTGCTGTGCGCGCCGACGCCGTCAAGACCGCCGCCGCCCATCACGGCATGCTGCCGGCCCAGTCCTATGCCCGGCTCCAGGGTGACGTTCGCCATCTCGACCGCGACATCGCCCGAATGGCTTGACCGACACGTTGAGGCTCACCCGCCTTCGGGTGAGCCGTAACCGATGGGGCCGGGCCTGCTCAAGGGCCTGGTCCTTCGGCAACCAGACCGCCCACTTAATCCAATGCCGGCCGACGGTGCGCCGCAGACCCGACCTGGCTCGGGCTGCGTCCGGCCAAGTTCGTCTGGCAAACAGGCAGCGAAAGGAACAGGATCATGTCAAACATTCTCACGAGGTATCGAGCTGCCGCCCTCCTTGGCGCAGCCGTCATCATTGCGCCCTTGTCCGTAGCAGCCTTCACAGGCCATGACCTGGCCGCTGCGGCGGCCAGTCCGGCCGTTGCAGTCCCGGCCACATCCGGCGGATCCTTCGCGCCGGTCGTGTCGGCAGACAAGCCGGCGGTCGTCACCGTGACGACCGTGATCAAGGCCGACAACGTCGGCACGAGCGAACCGTCGCAACCGGGCGGAAATTCGCCCTTCGACGAACAATTCCGCCAATTCTTCCACGATCAGGGCATCCCCTTGCCGGACCAGGCGCCTGAGCAGCGTCAGCCTCAACGGGCCGAAGCGCTCGGCTCCGGTTTCATCGTGACCGCGGACGGCTACGTCGTCACCAACAACCACGTCATCGACAAGGCATCGAGCATCATGGTGACGCTCGACGACGGCACGCAAGTGCCGGCCAAGCTTGTCGGCGCCGACCCGAAGAACGACCTCGCAGTCCTGAAAATCACGGCGCCGAAGCCGCTCGCAACAGTTGCCTGGGGCGATTCCGACACCTTGCGGGTTGGCGACCAGGTGCTGGCGATCGGCAACCCGTTCGGCATCGGCACGACGGTCACGTCGGGGATCGTCTCGGCGCGCGGCCGCGACCTGCACAGCGGTCCCTATGACGATTTCATCCAGATCGACGCCCCGATCAACCACGGCAATTCCGGCGGACCGCTGGTCGACGCAAAGGGCCAGGTGGTCGGCATCAACACGGCGATCTATTCGCCGAACGGCGGTAGCGTCGGCGTCGGCTTCGCCATCCCCTCGGACCAGGCGCAAAAGGTCGTCACTGAGTTGATGAAGGATGGTTCGATCCAGCACGGCTTCATCGGCGTGCAGATACAGCCGGTCACGGCTGATATCGCCGACGCCATCGGCCTTGCCCAGCCTGAGGGCGCGCTCGTTGCCGGCGTCAGTGGCGGAACGCCCGCGGCCAAGGCCGGCATCAAGGCCGGCGACATCATCATCGCGCTTGGCGGCAACCCGGTGAAGTCGCCGCGTGACCTGTCGCGCATGGTCGCCGACCTCTCGCCCGGCACCTCGAAGAACCTGAGCCTATGGCGGACCGGCAAGACGAAGGATGTTGCGATCACGATCGGCGACAATGCCGCAGACCAGCAGTAACCGTCGCAAGTACGTCACCGCACACCTTGCCTCCAACCAGCCGGGCCGCACCGCGGCCGGGCATCGCCATGGCATCAGTCAGGCGGCAAGCGCTCCGGTCCGGTTCTGCTCGCGCCAGGCGACGGGGCTCAAGTCGGTGACGCGGCGAAACTCGCGATTAAAATTCGATTTCGTCTGAAAGCCGGATTCCAGCATGGCCGCGGTCACCGACATGTCGGTTTCGCGCAACAGCCGGCAGGCCTCAGCAATCCGGATATCGTTGATGTATTGCGAGACGTTCTTGCCCGCCAGCCGATTGACGGCGGTCGATATCTGCCGGGCGGGCAGGCCCGCGCGCCGCGCCAGACGTGACAAGGTGAGGTTTTCGTCGCGGGCCAGTTTCTGACTGACGAGCAGTTGATCGCTCCTGTCGAGGATTTCGCGGTCCTGCGGCTTTGCAACAGGATCCTCGTCGGTGACCGCGCCGGCGGCCGGAAGCGCACGCGCACGGTCCGCGACCATGGCTGTCAGCCCGATGAAGAGCAGGCCCAGCAAGTTCGCGTTACTGACGATGAGGCCGATATTCGCGCCCCTCGTCCATTCGAAATCCAGAAGGATCGCAAGATCGAAGAGCGCCGAAAGGCAGAGCGAGAACGCGGCAATGAGCAAGGCGCGGTGCGCCGCGGCCGCACCTTCGAAGCGCGCTTCCTCCAGCGCATCCGTACCGACGCGCGCCAGGTTCAGGAGCGCCAGCGCGTATCCGACATATTCGACGATCAAGGCGAAATCGATGTAGCGCGGCGCGAACAGCACGAGCGCGAACATACCGATCGTCGGCGCCGCATGGACCCACCCCGCCGCAGCAGCACTGCGCTCGTCTCTGCGGATCAGGCTGTGGAAACTCGCAAGCACCAGCGGCGGCACACCGCTCGCAAGCACCGGCAGCGCAAACTTCAACGCAGTGACGTCATAGCCCCAACGCAGCCCGACGATCACCGACTGGAGCGCACAGAGCGCCACCAGAGCGAGGAACGGCCGGTTGCGCCGCCCTGGCTCGTCGCCATGCAGCATGAACGCAAGCAGGATAAGAAGCAGCAAGGCGACGACGAACGGGAGCGGCAGAAAGATCAAGGCATGTCCTTCAGACAAAGGCGGGCAGACAAACGGCAGGCAGGCGAGCGGCAAGCAGGCATTTCGATGGGCGGATCATTGCCCAGATCGCGATTCGGGACGACCTCAATCGCGATCGAGGACGCGGACAAGCGGGGCGTCGGTGACGATCGGCCGTCTTTTCCAACACAGCGAGATGCCCAATGCCCCTCCTCCAGTTCATTCCCGCCGCTGCCTTCCTTCTGAGCCTGGCCGCCTCGGCGCAAGCCGATGACGTCGGCGTCCGCGAGATCGACGTTGCCGCACCGAAGCGGGAACGCCAACTCGCCGTCACCGTCTGGTATCCCGCCAAAGCCGGCGGTGAGCCGGTGCTTGTCGGCGACAATCGCATCTTCGAGGGATCGCCCGCATCGAAGAACGCCCCCTTGCGCGAGGGCCGGTATCCGCTGGTGGTTCTGTCCCATGGTTCGGGCGGCCGCGTCGAGGCGATGAGCTGGCTTGCGGCCGAGCTCGCGGCGGCCGGCTTCATCGTCGCCGGCCCCAACCATCCCGGCACCACCAGCGGCGACTCGACGCCTGCCAACACGCCGAAGCTTTGGGAAAGGACGGCCGACCTCTCGGCATTGATCGACACGTTCACCCGGGATCCGCAATGGAGCGCTGCAATCGACCCCGGGCGGATCGCCGTCCTCGGATTCTCTCTCGGCGGCTCGACCGCCATGGAGATTTCAGGGGCAAGAGCGAGCCTCGAGGCCTATGCCGGCTACTGCGACAGCTACGGCAAGTGGGATTGCGCCTGGTTCGTCGGCGGCAGGGGCTATGTCGACGACACGCCGGTCGACGTCGACAAGCTCGATCTTCGCACCGTCGACAAGGCGCGTTTCGAGCAGTCGAACCGGGATCCTCGGATCAAAGGCGCCGTACTCGTCGACCCCGGCCTCGCCCAGGCCTATGTGGAAGACAGCCTCAAGGCGATCGCGATCCCGATGCATTTCATCAATCTCGGCAGCAAGGAGACGATCCCGCTTGCGGTCGCTTCCGAGCCGCTGGCGGCGCTGACGCCGAAGGGCTCCTATGCCACGGTCGCCGGAGCAGACCACTTCAGCTTCCTGCCGATATGCAAGGACGGCGCTGCCGAACTGCTTGAATCCTTCGGCGAGGTCGATCCGATTTGCGGCACGACGGAACGGCCGCGCGCCGATATTCATGCCGAGATCAGCAAGCTGACCCGCGAGGCCCTGCAGAAAACACTGGCGAATCGATAGCATCGTCATACTGGCCGCAGGGCGATGACACGCGTCGCCCTGTGCTCGGTCTGTTCGATTTCGGTCTTGCCCGGAGAGATGGCATCGTCCGAGGAGACGAGAAGCTGCCATCGCTCTGGTCCGCTGCTAGCGCTGAAACGTGAGGTGGACAGTCCCACTCTCGGCCGTTTCTGCCTTGACGGTGTAGCCGGCCTCCAACCCGCGCAGATCGTCCCAAAGACGGATACCCCGCCCGAGCAGGATGGGTGCGATCGCCACATGCAAGCTATCGACAAGGCCTGCCTTGAGATAGGCGCGCACGACCGTGGGTCCGCCGCCAATACGGACATCCTTACCGTCCGCAGCGCTCGTCGCCTGCCGGAGTGCATCGGCAAGGGACGTGTTCAGAAAATGAAATGTGGTGCCTCCGGCCATCTCGATCGGAGGCCGCGGCATGTGCGTGAGCACGAAGACCGGGACGCGAAACGGAGGTTCTTCCCCCCACCAGCCGCGCCAGTCGGGATCGTTTGGGTGAGCGTGAAATCCAAACATGGCGGCACCCATAATCTCAGCACCGATGTTTGAGAAGTATGACTGCGCATATTGCTCATCGACGCCCGTGGTGCCCGCTCCGGACGTGTCCTTGAACACGCGCTCCCGCATCGTTCGGGTCGCAGCATAGGCGGCAACCAGACGCGGCCAATCAGCGCCAAACGGATTGTCCGGGGTCTGATCTGTGGTTGTCGCGAAACCGTCCAGGGAAATGTTGAGATCGACACGAACTGCCATTGGTCTCTCCTAATAGTAAGGTAGATGCCTTATTAATTTCACCCGAATACAAAGGCAAGTACCTTATTATCATTGACGCGCGTGCGCGGTCCGCTTTAGTGTGGCGCATGCCCTATCATTCGACCCCGCTTGACCTTGCCTTCCACGCACTCAGCGACCCGACGCGCCGCGCCGTTGTTTCACGGCTTGCGGACGGGGAGATGCCCGTGAGTGTCCTTGCCGAGCCCTTCGACATGGCACTGCCCTCCTTCGCCCAGCACCTCAAGGTGCTTGAAGATTGCGGACTTATCGCAAGCGAGAAACGTGGCCGCAGCCGCTGGTGTCGACTGGAGCGGGGGCGCTTCGAAGAGGCGGCAACCTGGATGGAAGCGGAGCGACGACGTTGGGCCGAACGGCTCGACCGATTGGAAGCCTATCTGGACAAGACGTAGGGAACGGCAATGGAACCGATTTTTGAGACCTGGTCGCCCGACCGCGAAATCGTTTTGGTCAAGGTGCTGAAGCACCCGCGACAAAAGGTTTTCGCCGCCTGGATGGACCCGCAAGCGCTGGCACAATGGTATGGCCCGGCTGGCTTCAGCATCGAGAACCATGAGGCTGACATCCGTGAGGGCGGGGTATGGCGCTTCGACATGGTGGGCGAGTTTGATGGTCGGCAGCAGCGCTTCCCCAGTCTGATGCGCTTCCTGAAGATCGTGCCCAACGAATTGATCGTGGTGGACTATGGCACTGCTGAGCCCGACGACCCCGATCGCTTCTATATGACGATTACTTTCGATGAACAGGCCGACGGCAAGACCGTGCTGACCCTGCGCCAGCTTCACCCAAGTCGCGAGCGCCGCCAAGCGGTCATCGACTTCGGCGCGGTGGAGTACGGGCTGCAGACGCTTGACAGTCTGGCCGCCTGGCTCGATGGCTGACGCGGCCCGCCTGAACGTTGGTCGCCGCCTTCATGATTGACCGCTTTCAGGATTGTTCGGAGCCACGTCTGAGCTTGCGACTGGCACCGTCGGCGAAGGCGTCGCCGCTCGTTCCGATCAAGTGACGGATCTGCGCGGCACCTATGGCCGAAGGAAGTCGAGAAGCTCCGAATTGAAGGCCTTTGCCGACTCGATATTGACGATATGCCGACCAGGCAGCGACAGGTGCCGGCCTCGCTGCACCCGGGCGGCGATATATTCGAGGTCCGCCGGCGGGCATACCGGATCGCCGTTGCCGGAGATGGCGAGCACGGGGTTGGCAATCGCTACGATCTCCTCCTTCAGGTCCGCGCCGGCGAGCGCGGTGCAGCCACCGATGTAGCCGTCCGTCGAAGTGGCGGTGAAGGCGCCCAGAATGCGATCGACGGCTTCTGCATGGCTGGCTGCAAAATGCGGGCTGAACCAGCGTTCTGCCGTGGCCGCGGCGAGCCCTGCGAGACCGTCCGCCCGGACGCTGTCGATGCGGGTGGCCCAGCTCTCGGGCGTCCCGATCCGCGCCGCCGTGGCACAGAGCACGATCTTGTCGAGACGTTTGCCGGCATGGATACCTAGCCATTCTCCGGTCAGGCCCCCGATCGACAGGCCGCAGAAATGTGTCCGCTCGATCCCCAGGCCATCCATGAGCGCGAGCACATCCTGGCCGAGGTCGGACAGCGCATAGGGCGGCGGCGGCGCCGAGGACTGGCCATGACCGCGGCGATCGTAGCGCAGCACGCGGAAGTGGGGCGACAGATCAGCGATCTGCGCGTCCCACATGGAGAGGTCGGTGCCGAGCGAATTGCAGAAGAGCAGCCAGGGCGCGTTGCCGTTCTGGTCGCCGTCGATGCGGTAGTGAAGGCGATGGCTGGACAAGTCGAGATAGGCCATGAAACAGGAACTCCAATCGGGAAAGCCGCCAGCAATGGCGGCTTTGTCGTTCTTGGCGCAACATCGCGCCTCGGGTGGTACGCGCGCTGCAATAGGTAGATATCGACAGCGCGCGCTCAAGGGGCGGCAACCGATCCTTTCGCGGCCCGGCCGCCTCGCCTCGATCTATGCCGCCGCCAGTCGCGCGATCTCCACGCGGCGGGCGTTGCTGACCGCGAAGACCAGCATGGCGACAGCCGAGATCGCCGCCGGTACGGCGAAGATCGCGAAGTTCTGCTGCAGCGGAAGCTCCTGTGCCAGGAGCACGCCGCCGAGCGTCGGGCCGACGATCGCGCCGATGCGACCGACACCGGAGGCCCAGCCCAAACCGGTGGAGCGAACCGACAGGTTGTAGAGCTGCGCCACGCTGGCATAGAGCAGGATCTGCGTGCCGATCGTGGTGGCGCCGGCAACAAAGACCATCAGAAACAGGACACCCGTCGGCGGATTGAAGCCGATCAGCGCGATCGAGAAGGCGGCGGCAACGAAGAAACCGACCACCACCTTGGGCAAGCCGAAGCGGTCACCGAGCCAACCGCCGGCAATGGCGCCGACCATGCCGCCGAAATTCAGCGAGAACAGGCTGAGCAGGCTCGCCTTCTCGGCGTAGCCAGCTTCCTGCAGCACCTTCGGCAGCCAGGACGACAAGAGATAGACGAGCAGTAGGCAGCAGAAGAATGCGACCCAGAGCATGACGGTGCGCAGGGTCCGCTGATGGCGGAAGAGTTCCAGCACCGATGCCGAGGCCCCCTTCGTCTCGGAGAAGACCAGCCTGTCGGTGGTACCGAGACGCGCGTTCGGATCGATCTTGGCATAGATGCGTTTGGCCTCTTCCTGCTTGCCCTGGCGGATAAGGAAGCCGAGCGATTCCGGCAGCTTCCAGAGGATCGCTGGCAAGAGGAGCAGCGGCACGGCGGCGATGAAGAACATCGGCTTCCAGCCATAGGACGGGATGAGGCCGATACCAAGGCCGGCAGCGACCATGCCGCCGACGGAATAGCCGGAGAACATCAGCGCCACCAGCGTGCCGCGCAGACGCTTCGGCGCATATTCGTTCATCAGCGCCACCGCATTCGGCATCAAGCCGCCGCAGCCGAGACCGGCGACGAACCGGAAGATCTTGAACTGCTCCGGCGAATTGGCAAAGCCGGTCAAAAGGGTTGAGAGCGTAAACAGCAGGAAGCTGATGGCGATCCCCTTCTTGCGGCCGATCCGGTCGGCGAGCGGGCCGAAGATCAGCGCGCCGAACATCATGCCGAACAGCGCCCAGGCCTGCAGCGCGCCGGCCTGCGGCTTGCTCAGGCCCCATTCGGCAATCAGCGTCGGCAGCACCGTGCCGGCGACGAAGACGTCGTAACCGTCGACGATCAACAGCAGCGCCGAGAGCACTACCACCATCCACTGGAAGCTCCCAAGCGGGCTCCCGTCAATTGCTTCATTCACATCGATCGTGCGCATCATCTCCTCCCCAGGTGTTAGCGCGTTGAAAAAGGTCCGTCAGCCGAGATCGCCGCCGGCGACCGGCAGAACACTGCCGGTGATGTAGGAGGCCTCGTCGGAGGCCAGGAACAGGATCGGCGCCGCTTGCTCTTCGACGCTGCCGTAGCGTTTCATGAAGCTCGACTGCTTCACCTGGGCGACGACGTCGCCCATCCAGGCCTTCTCGGCCTCATTGTCACCTTCGGCATTGCGCGGGATGCGGCGCGGCGGCGCCTCGGTTCCGCCCGGTGCTGTCGCGACCACGCGGATGTTGCGGTCGGCAAGCTCCATCGCCAGCGACTGGGTGATGGCATTGACGCCGCCCTTGGCCGCCGAATAGGGCACGCGGTGAATGCCGCGCGTGGCATTGGACGACACGTTGACGATGGTGCCGCCACCGCGGGCAAAGAGATGCGGCAGCACCGCATGGCAACAGTAGAGAGTCGGCATCAGCGAGCGGCGGATCTCTGCATCGATCTGCACCGGTTCGAATTCGGCAAAGGGACGCATGCGGATGGCGCCGCCGACATTGTTGATCAGGACGTCGATGCCGCCGAATTTTTCGGCGGCAAAGTGCATGGCTGCGGCTGCCCCCTCGTGCGTTTCGAGATCGGCTACGAAAGCAGCCGCCCATTCACTGCCGGCCTCCGCCGCCACCTCGGCGACGAAATCGGCACGGTCGACAAAGAGAACCTTGCCGCCTTCAGCCACGGCACGCAGCGCCACGGCGCGGCCGATCCCTTGCGCGGCACCGGTGACGACGATTGCCTTGCCGGCAAACCGTCCTTCGAAACGAGCGGAGGTCATGCTGCCTCCTTCGCCACCGCATTGGGCGTGAACTTCTCATAGTGGAAACTGTTGGGCCTCACGCCGGTGTCGTCGAGATGCTTGCGCACCGCATCCACCATCGGCGGCGGGCCGCAGAGATAGACATCGACATCGCCGTCGTTCAGCATGTCCACCGGCATATGCTGCGTCACCCAGCCCTTGCGCGGATGGCTGGAGGCGACATCCGCCACCACCGTGTCAAAGGTGAAGTTGGCAAGCCGCTTGGTATAGGCTTCGATCTCGTCGACAAGCACCAGATCGAGGTCGCGGGTGACGCCGTAGATCAGATGCACTTTCTGCTCCGGGTTGGTGCGGGCCAGAACCTCAAGCATCGACAGGAACGGCGCAAGACCGGTGCCACCGGCGAGGAAGAGCAGGGGGCGCTGAACCTCGCGCAGATAGAAACTGCCGAGCGGCCCGGTCAATTCCAGTTTCGTGCCGACTTCGGCGTGTTCCAGCCACGTGCTCATCAGCCCGCCCGGGATCTTCTTGATCAGGAAGCCGACGCGCGTCTCGCCCGATGCCGAGGAGAAGGAATAGGAACGGCTCTGGCCGCTGCCGGGCACGTCGATGTTGACGTACTGCCCCGGCAGAAAGGCCGGCGCTGCAGCGCCCTCGATATCCAGTTCGAGCACGATCGCCGCATCGTTGTGCGGGACGACGCTTGTCACACTCGCCGTAAACTTCTGCTGTCCGGTCTTGCATGCGGCTGCTGTCGTCGGCACCGCGATGACGCAGTCGCTCGACGGCTTCATCTGGCAGGTCAGCACCAGTCCGCTTGCCGCCTCGTCCGCTGTCAGCGCATCGTCGATGAAGTCGTCGCCGAGGTCGTAGGCGCCGCTTTCGGCGCGGCACTTGCAGGTGCCGCAGACCCCGTCCGAACAATCCATCGGCAGGTTGATCTTGTTGCGGAAGGCGGCGTCGAGCACCTTCTCATCGTCCCTGCATTCGACGAAGCGGGTGACGCCGTCCTCGAAATTCAAAGCGATCCTGTAGCTGGCCATGGTTGTTCCTCCCATTCCTGTCAGGCGACGACCGTCAGATGTGGTAGACGTCGATGACCTGGCGGATGTAGTCGTTCTTCAACACGATCTTCTTCCGTGAGATCAGCAGTTCACTGCCGCTCTTGCGGAGCGTGACGGACATGGTCCCGAAGAAGTGGTCGGTGACCTTGTAGCGATGGTTGAGCGTGTGGAAGTTGTAGCGGAGGTCCACCTCCTCGCCGCGATCGGCCACAAGCTCGACATTGGTGACGTTGTGGCTGGTGCGCGGCTCCGGCGTGGACGCTCCAGAGCGTTCGGTCTTGATGCGAAAGACGCGATCTTCCAGGCCATCGCGGCTCGGGTAATAGATCAGCGAGATCTGCGACTGCGGATCTTCGGTCAACTGATCGTCGTCGTCCCAGGCCGGCATCCAGTAGCTGACATCCGGCGCATAGCAGGTCAGCCATTCGTCCCATTGCCGGTCGTCGAGCAGGCGCGCTTCGCGATAGAGGAAGGCGCAGGCGGTGTCATAGGAGATCGTCATGCGACCGCTCCCTGCTTTTCGGAGGCAAGTGCTGTGCGCATCACCTTCGCCCAATATTCGTGCTGGCGGACAAAGAGGCCTTCATCTTCGCTGCGCTCGCCCGAGAGCAACGGTGCGATGCCCATGCGCTTGGCGTTCTCATCCGGACCGTCGATCCAGAGCGGCGCACCGCGAGAGAGATCGTTCCAGAGCGCGGTGATGCCGGCGTAACCCTGCTGGCAGGCGCGGAACTCCTCGAGATCGTCAGCCGTGCCCATGCCGGAGACGTTGAAGAAATCTTCGTATTGACGGATGCGCAGCGTGCGATCGGCCGCATTTTCACCCTTCGGCGCGAAGCAGAAGATGCTGATCTCGGTCTTGTCGACGCTGATCGGACGGGTGACGCGGATCTGCGTGCTGAACTGGTCCATCAGGAAGACGTTCGGATAGAGGCAGAGATTGCGGGTCTGGTTGACGATGAAATCCGCCTGCACCTCGCCGACGCGCGCCTTGATCTCCTCGCGGTGGCTGTAGATCGGCCGGACCTCCGGGTTCATGGTGTTGGTCCAGAGCAGGATGTGGCCGTTGTCGAAACCGTAGACGCCGGCAATCGAGCGGCTCCAGCTCGAGGCATCGACCGCCTTTGTGCCCTCCTCGTTGCGCCGGCCCATAGTGGCGGCATAGTTCCAGTGAACGGAGCTGACGTGATAGCCGTCGCAGCCGTTCTCCATCTGCAGCTTCCAGTTTCCGTCGTAGATATAGGAGGAATTGCCGCGCAGTACCTCGAGACCGTCAGGCGCCTGGTCGACGATCTGGTCGATGATGACTTTCGTTTCGCCGAGATAGTCCTCGAGCGAGGTGACATCAGGATTGAGGCTGCCGAACAGGAAGCCGCGATAGCTCTCGAAACGGGCAACGCGCTTCAGGTCGTGCGAACCGTCTTTGGCAAACTGCGGCGGATACTGCGTCGTCTTCTCGTCCTTCACCTTCAGGAGCTTGCCGGTGTTGGAGAAGGTCCAGCCGTGGAAGGGACAGGTGAAGCTGCCCTTGTTGCCGTGCTTGCGCCGGCAGAGCATGGCGCCGCGATGGGCACAGGCATTGATGACGGCGTGCAGTTCGCCCGTCTTGTCACGGGTGACGACAACCGGCTGCCGGCCGATATAGGTGGTGTAATAGTCGTTGTTCTCGGGGATCTGGCTCTCGTGGGCGAGATAGACCCAGTTGCTCTCGAAGATGTGCTTCATCTCCAGCTCGAAGAGGTTTTCGTTGGTGAAGATGTCGCGGCGGCAGCGGAACGTGCCGGCCTCATGATCGTCCTCGACCGCGGTGGCGAGCAGGTCGTCGAGGGCTTGGGCTTTGTCGATAACGGCGGACATGGTTCTTCTCCCGCAAACGGCTGATCCGTGCTCGGCTCTAGCGATTGCAACAATGTCTGATGTCAGGGGGCGGCGGCTCAGTCGGCCGCCGCAGAGGTGATCAGGCGGCGGCGCGCTTACGCTGCTCGTTGATCTGGTTGTCGACGCCGTTCACCAGTGAGGTGAGATGGATGTCGAATTCGATCTCGGCGAAGGGGCCGGAGAGGTTGTTCGCCTTGATGCTCGCCTCGTCGGTCCGCTCGGTGACGTCAGGCACCAAGCCATCCCTCGTCGCATAGGCGAAGTCGTCGTTGACCAGCGGGTCGCCGGCGATGTTGATCTGGGTCGTCAGCTTGCGGTGCCCATCGGCGCTGATGAAGAAATGGATGTGGGCCGGGCGCTGGCCGTGACGGCCAAGGGCGGAAAGCAGCTGCTCTGTCGGGCTTCCCGGAGGCACGCCGTAGCCGTGCGGCACGATGCTTTGAAACTTGTAACAGCCCTTGGCGTCGGTGACGATCGTGCGGCGCATGTTGAACGGCGCCTGCAGGCCGGTCGGGTCGAAGTGCGAATAGAAACCGCGGGTGTCACAGTGCCAGACTTCGACCGTCGCGCCCTTCAGCGGCTGGCCGTCGGCATCATAGACGGTGCCGTGCATGATCAGCGTCTGGCCATTGGTGTCGCGGCCATCGTCGAGACGGGCGAAGCCTTCCGAGGCCGGTGCGCCGGCGACATAGAGCGGACCTTCGATGGTGCGCGGCGTCTGATTCTCGATGCCGAGCGCTTCGTCGATCGCGTCGAGACGTTCATCGAGGAAGTGATCGAGGCCGAGGCCGGGCGAGATCAGGCCGGCCTGGCCGGCAGCGCCGATCTCGTTCAGCCAGGCAATACCGGTCCAGTATTCGTCCGGGGTGATGTCGAGATCGTCGATCGCCTTGAACAGGTCAGACATCAGCCGGTGCACGATCTCTTTGACACGCGGGTTGCCGCCGTCCTTGTCGAGGCCGCTGAGAACCTTCAGGAAAGCTTGAGTCTCCGGCTTGTCGAAAATCTTCACGTTCATATCAATTCCTCCACTTGGATTGTCTTGAAGCTCAAGCCGCTTGCCAAACCTCCCGGCCGCGGCACGCACAAATTCTCAGCTATCGTCCTCGCGGATCGAGGATGGGTGCCGAAGCAGCGGCGTGACCTCGATCTGCATGAACTTGAACAGCGGCAGCCCCGAGAGGATCTCGTGCAGCTCGGCATTGTCCTTCACGTCGAAGACGCTGTAGTTCGCGTACTGCCCGGCGATCCGCCAGATATGCCGCCACTTGCCGCTCTGCTGCAGCTGTTGCGAATAGGCCTTTTCCCGGGCGAGGATCTCCGCCGCCTGCTCGGCAGGCAGATCGTGGGGAATGCGAACATCCATTCTGACGTGAAACAGCATGGCTCAGTCCTTACTTCGCAACGCTGATCGTCTTGCGCAGCCCGTCGCGCGCGAAGAATTTCAGCCGATCTTCATCGAGTTCGATCCCGAGCCCTGGAGCATCCGGCACCGTCAGCTCGAAGTCGCTGTAGTCGAGCGGCGTCGCCAGAATTTCCTCGGTCAAAAGCAGCGGACCGAAGAGCTCCGTGCCCCATTGCAGCTTGGCGAAGGTGGAAAACACGTGGGCTGACGCCACTGTGCCGACACCACCTTCCAGCATCGTGCCGCCATAGAGTTCAATGCCCGCGGCATCGGCGATGACCGCCACGCGCTGCGCATTGAACAGACCTCCGCTCTGTTCGATCTTGACCGCGAAGACGTCGGCCCCCTTGGTCTTGGCGATCTCGAAGGCGCTCTCGGGTCCGGTGAGGGACTCGTCGGCCATCAGCGCCAGCGGGAAACGGCGGACGAGGCGACCGAGCGCTGCGGTCGAAGCCACCGGCTGCTCGACCAGCTCACATCCGGCATCGGCGAGCGCTGCCATGCCGTAGGCGGCCTCAAATTCGCTCCAGGCCATGTTGACGTCGACGCGCACCGCGCCGCGCTCGCCGAGCGCCTTCTTGATCGCCGCCACATGGGCGATATCGTCCTTCAGCGGCCTGGCACCGATCTTCAGCTTGAAGATCCGATGACGGCGTAGCTCGAGCATCTTCTCGGCCTCGGCGATATCCTTGGCCGTGTCACCCGACGCCAGCGTCCAGGCGACCGCCAGGCGCTTGCGCAGTGCCCCGCCGAGCAGTTCGCTGATCGGCAGACCCAGGCGCTTTCCATGGGCGTCGAGCAGCGCCGTTTCCACCGCGCTCTTGGCGAAACGGTTTTCCTTGATCGCCTTGCCGATGCGCGCCATCAGCGCCTTCACGTGGGTCGCGTCCTCACCGACCATGACAGGCGCAAAATAGGTATCGATCGCAAGCTTCATGCTTTCCGGGCTCTCGCCGCCATAGGCAAGCCCGCCGATCGTCGTACCCTCGCCAATGCCGACCGTTCCGTCGCTGCAATGGACCTTCACCAGCATCAGCGTCTGGCCGGTCATGGTCGCGACCGACAGCTTGTGCGGCCGGATGGTCGGCAGGTCGACCAGCATGGTCTCGACCCGTTCGATCACGGGGAAGAGGGCTGCTGTCGGGGCGATGGGTGCAAGGGTCGTGTTCATGACCTGAATGTGCGCCCACGCAGCGGGTGACGTCCAACACCAAATAGGTTACCTATGATACCTTGACGGTATAGTATGGCAAAGATTACGCGCATTCATGCGCTTGCCGCACTGCAACATACCGCAACGGTAGGAAAATGGGGGCTGTAACATTGGATCTGCGCCAGCTTCGCTACTTCGTCGCCGTCGCCCGCGAGCGCAACTTCACCCGCGCTGCCGAGCAGCTGCACATCGCCCAGCCGCCCTTGAGCCGGCAGATCCAGCTTCTTGAGGAAGAACTGGGCGTGCCGCTGATCATCCGCAAGAGCCGGCCGGTGCGGCTGACGGAAGCGGGGCGATTGTTTTACGAACAATCGCTGCAAGTGCTCGGCCGGGTGGAACAGATGGTAGAGGCGACCCGCCGCGTCGGTCTCAACCAGAACCGCGTGCTGTCGATCGGCTTCGTCGCGTCCACGCTCTATGGCGGGCTGCCGACGCTGGTGCGCAAGCTCAGGCAGAACGCGCCGGAACTCGATATCCGGCTGTTGGAGATGGTGTCGGTGCAGCAGATCGCGGCGCTGAAGGAAGGCCGGATCGATGTCGGCTTCGGGCGGCTGCATCACAACGATCCCAATGTCGCCGGCATCCTCATGCGGGAAGAGCGCCTCGCCTTGGCGATACCGCAGGGCACGCCGTTTGCCGATGACACATCTCCGCTTCCGTTGAGTGCGGTTGCCGGGCAAAAACTGATCGTCTACCCGAAGGAACCGCGCCCGAGCTATGCCGATCACGTGTTGAGCCTGCTCCACGCGCAGGATGTGCGCCCGGCCGAGGTGCATGAGGTGCGTGAGATCCAGAGTGCGCTTGGCCTCGTCGCCTCGGATGCCGGACTTTGTATCGTCCCGTCCTCTGCGCGTCAGGTCCGCTCCGATCTGCACTATCGCATGATCGAGGGCGAGCGGGCGACCTCACCCGTCATCCTCAACCATCGGGTCGGCGACAATTCCCGTTACATCGAGCTGATCAAGGCGCTGATCGTGGAAATGTATGCGGAAAACCCGCCCTGGCTCGGCCTCGAGCACAATCTGCCGTTCCGGCCGTCCTTCGTTAAATGACGAGTTCAGGCGTCCTCAGATCCCCTGCTTCACCCGTCGGGGAATTGGCACTTTCCGCCCAGATCTCGCAGGCCATCTCGCGAAGCAAAAGCGCCTCGGCCCAGCGATCAGTCGTATCGTTACCGTCCCTGTCGGTGATGGCATAGGGCCTTGGGCCGAGTTCGCACGTCATGACCAGCTCGGCATCGTTGGCAGCGTGGGAGCGCCAGTGCCGGAAGCCGTAGTCCCACCACTCGCGGAAGAGAGCGACCCAGGGCAGATGGTGGGGAAAGGAAAGCTCGATCTGGATCTGCTGGCAGGAGCCGATACGGCCGTGGAAGGCGCCGGCGTTGCGCAGAATGCGTTGGATCTGGGCGTGGCTTTCGTCTTCCACCGGAAAGGCGAATTCCCGGCCAACGAGATAGTGCGAGAGGTCGGCCAAGAGCGGCAGATCGGGCCGCCGGTCGAGCAGGTCGAGCGTGAAGAGGAGGTCGTTGGTGATCCGGTGACGGTGGGTTTCGATATAGACGGGAACATCCATTTCCTCAGCAAGCCTGGCCCAGCCGTCAAGCAGCGGCAGGCAATCCTCGACCCGGCGCGGGCGAACATCGGCCTGCAGATCGATGTGGCTCACCGGAAACTCCGAGGCCAGTTCCAGCGTCAGGCGCAAATCCTCGACGCTTCGAGGAAAACAGACGCCCTCGATCTTCAAGCCCGTTCCGCGGATCACGGCATTGAGGTGCTCGACATCGCGCCGATTGGTATAATGCGCGCTGATGCCGTCGAACCCGGCCTCGACGATCATTGCGATGTTCTCTTCGAGACTGCGCTCAAAGCCGTCCGCATGCCGGCGCTCCATCGCCCAGAGCGATTGAAAGACAAGCAGCTTCTGCATCAGGCGGCCCTGGCACTTTTGAGCAGCGCCTTGAGGTTCACGCTGGCGTCGGCGAGCGCTCCCGGATCGGGACTGACGCCGGCAGCAATCAGCATTTCCGAGAGCTTGATATCCTTGGCGAGACCATTGCCGAAACCGAGGCCAGCGGCGGCGACGAGACGCCCGCCATCGAGGTAGAATTCGAGTTCGCCACCATCGAGCTGGCGTGTCACGCTTTGATGGTCCGGATGGGGCAGGCCCGCCACCTGCAGGCCGAGATCGTATTGATCGGTCCAGAACCAGGGGATGGCAGAAAAAGCCTCCTTGCCGCCGGCCATGTTGAGGGCCGCGACCTCGGCCTGGGTGCGTGCATTGCGCCAGCTTTCGAAGCGCACATACCCGCCACCCGGCTGGGCCACGGCGGCGCAATCGCCTGATGCATAGATGTTCGGATCGCTGGTGCGCAGATAGCCATCCGTCAGGATACCGTTGCCGACGGCAAGCCCCGCCGCCTCCGCGAGTGCTGTATCCGGCTGGACGCCGATGGCGGCGACGGCGATATCGGCCGGCACCGGAGTGCCGTCGGAAAGAACAACCGCATCACCGGTGATTTCGGCGATCCCCTGCCCCAGATGGAAGGTGACGCCTTCATCCTGATGCCGGGCATGAAGCTTCGCGGCAAAACGCGGCGGCACCGCGCGACCGAGCGGCTTCGGCGCCATTTCGATAACGCTAACCATGATGCCCTTGCCGCGCAGCACCGCCGCAAGCTCCATGCCGATCAGTCCACCGCCGATGATCGCAACGTGTCTGCCGGCTTCGGCACGGGCGAAGATCGCCGCCGCATTGGCGTAGGTGCGGAAATCCAGTGCGCGCTCGGCCCCTATGCAAGCGAGGCGCCTCGGACGGGCGCCGGTGGCGAGCAACAGCTTGTCATAGGTGAGCGTCCGGCCATCGCTCAAGGTGACGGAGCGGTCACCGGCATCCAGTCGGGATGCAGAAACACCTTGCCGGTAGTCGATACCGGCGGCCTCCAGCGCCTCAGCGCCGCAGATCGGCTTCATCTGTACGGCGCCATTGAGCGGCTTCGACAACGGTGGCCGCTCATAGGGCAGATGCGGTTCCGTGCCGATGAGCGTGACGCTGCCGGCAAAGCCAGTTTCACGCAGGGCAAAGGCCGCGCGCGTGCCGGATTCCCCGGCGCCGATTATGACGATGCGATCCATGGCTTGCTCCGTAGATCATGCGTTGACGTGCGGGGCGGTCGCAAAACCGCACGCAAGATTTGTCAGCCCGTTCAAAAAGGTGGCCGGCGCAGGCAGGAGAAGTGCGCCGGCCCACAGCGCCGCGCATCCGTTCAGACGCGCAAAGGTCGCTGTAAAACTCTGAATTCCTGCATGTTTCTGTGCTTCAATCGGCGACGATTAAGGAAACATGCAGGAGGAGGATCAGTTGCGCGCCGCGTAATCGGCCATGTTTTTCGGCGTAACGAGCTCGAAGGGAACCCAGACGTTCTTTTTGACGCTTTCACCGCGCACCAGCGAGACGGCCGTGTCGACGGCGCTAGCCGATTGCCCCTTGGCGTTCTGGAATACGGTTGCGTCGAGGTCGCCGGCGGCCATGGCGGCAAGCCCGTCCTGGGTCGCGTCGATGCCAACGACGATCACGTCGTCCATCGATACACCGGCGGCCTTCAGCGCCTGGATGGCGCCGATCGCCATTTCGTCATTGTTGGCAAAGACCACGTCGATCGGCTGTCCGGCGGTGATCCAGTTGGTGGTGAGATCCATCGCATTGGTGCGCGTCCAGGCGGCCGACTGCTCGTCGGCAATCGTCGCACCCTTGCAGTCGCCGGCAGCGAGCGTTTCCTTGAACGCCGAGGTGCGGTCGCGCGAGGCCTGGTGAGCAAGGTCTCCCATCAGGATATAGACCTGCGCATCACTGGCCTTGCCCTTTTCCTTCAGCAGCGAACAGGCAGCTTCCGCACCCAATCTGCCGGAGTCCGTTTCTTTCGAGCCGACATAGGCCTGCTTTTCCGGCAGCTTGCCGAGGTTATCCGGCTCTAGATTGAGATAGACGAGCGGAATACCGGCCTTCTCAGCGGCTTCGCTGATGCCGGGGGCGGCCGAGGTATCCGTCAGCGTCATGATGATCGCGTCGACGCCGCCCGCGATGAAATTGTTCACCTGGTTGAGCTGCTTGGAGATGTCGGTCTGTGCGTCTTCGATCTGAACGGTGGCGCCGTTGACTTCGGCAGCGCGGGCATTGATGCCCTCACGCAGCAGCGTCTGGAAGTTGTTGTCGAAGCTCTGCATCGAGACGCCGATCGTCTCCGCCGAGGCAGCACTTCCCATCAAGGCGGCAAGCGCAGCCGCCAGGTACATGGATTTCATGATTTCCTCCCGAGGGTGCCGGATCACCCGATCGCATTCCGGAGGCCCGATGGGCCTGATCAATGCTTGCGTGGTGGCCTTAGCCGAGCGCCACACGAACCTCGCCGTCGACGATTTCGGCGGGATAGGTCTTGAGATTCTCGCAGGCCGGAAGCCTGATGGCTTCACCGGTGCGATAATCGAAGGCGCCGGAATGCTTGGGACATTCCACCTCGTAGTCCATGACGAGGCCATCAGCGAGGTGAACGGCCTCGTGGGTGCAGAGCCCGGCGGTGCAATAGACGCTATCGTCGGGACCGCGGTAGACGGCGTAGGTTCGGCCGCCATGGTCGAAGCGGATCGCCCCTTCCTGTTCGATATCGTCCAGCTTGCAGGCTGGTACCCAGGTGATCACGTTGCTCATTCTGCTGCCTCCCCGATGGTGTTGCGTGCCTTGCGGGCTGCGAGTTTTTCCTTGCATTTGCGGTAGCGCTCCTGCATCCGCGCCTCGCCCTCCTTGGAGCCGTCGTGCCAGGTGCCGAACCAGCGATCGAGCGGGATCAGGGCGTCGCCGTAATTCACCTCGAAATACTTGTGGTGCAGGTAATGCGCATAGGCGTGGCTATCGACGAGCGTCTCTTCACCGACCTCGACCTTGTCGAAGCCGACATGGCCGGGAATGGCACCGAAGCCCGCGTAGTGCAGCTGGTAAAGCATCAGGATCGGGTTGGACGGCAGGATCAGGTGATAGAAGGCGGTGGCGAAGTAGAGCAGGTGCTCGACCGGATGCATCGACAGCGACGACCAGGGCGACGGGTTCACCGAATTGTGGTGGACCGAATGCACCCACTTGTAGAGCAGCGGCGTGTGGATGAGCCGGTGGATGCAGAAGAAATGGAACTCGTGGATAACAGGCACCACCAATGCGACGAGCGCGAGCGTCCAGGGATTGTCCGCGAAGCTCAGCCACGGCGCATAGCCATTGGCGTAGGCCCAGAGCATGGCGACTTCGACGGCGGTCCAGATCGTCACGCCTGAGAGGAACGTGCGCAGGATGTTGTCGAGATTCTGGCTTTCGAACCAGAAGGCTTTGCTCTTCTGCTCGGCCGGAAACTTGCCGTTGTACTTGAACCGGTTTTCCTGCCGTTTCAGCACATAGAGATGCAGCTCGAAAGCGCCGTAGAAGAAGAAGACGCAAACCGCGTTGACCGCATAGAGCCAGGCGATCCAGCCGACGCTCAAGCTCTGCATCGCCTCGACCGGCGGGATCACCCAGGCCCAATAGACGACGGCCGACGCCGCGAAGATCGCATTCCAAGGAAAGAAGTAATGCGGCAGCCACTTGACGAGCGCCAGCAGTTTTGGCGGGAAGGCAAACAGCGGCGCCGTTTCGATCGGCTCGTTCGGCGCCCAGTCGCCGCGCTTGTTGCGCGTTCCATATTTCAGATCGTCCATGGCGCTCTCCTCCCGGCGGACCGCATGCGCTCCGCCCTAAATCCTTCGAAGGAGGTTGCTTTCCGGGTCTGTCGGAGCGCCTCCTTCTTGATAAAAATCTAGCAGGAGGCGGTCGGAACGGCGAAAGCTTGTTTGATCAAATCAGATCAAAGGCTTTCGGCTGTGATGGTAATGAAGCGAATGGGGGCGGTGTCCGGCTCCATCTCGGAAAGCCCGATCCGCCGCAGCATCAGGTCAAGCGAGCGACGGGCCTGTGCCTCCGGCGCCTGGTCGAGCACGACGTCCATGATGCCGTCGCTAAGCGCCTTGCGGGTGTAGTCGGTCAGCTCATGGCCGACGAAGAAGATTTCGGTGCCACGCTTATGTCGGCGAAGCACGTCGATCAGGGCCGCATTCGCGCCGCCGGCATTATAGAGCCCGGCCATATCCGGATACATGTCGAGCGCCCATCGCAACGCTTCGGCGCCATAGTGCTCCTCGTCGCGGGTAAAACCCAGCCACTCGAATCGGCGGTCGCCCGGATGCCCCTCAAAATAGTCCGAGAAGCCACTGAGGCGGTCGCGATGGACCTGATAGATCGGGTGGCAGAGCGCGACGACGGGCCCCGCCTTGCGCGCCATGCGCGCGATGAAGAGTGCCGCCGTTCGTCCGGCCGCGTGATTGTCGATGCCGACGAATTCGCCCAAGTCGTGCGAGGCCCTTGTCACGACATGGACCACCGGCACGCCGCGCACGATCACGGCTTCGACAGCGGCGCTGATCAGCGGATGATTGGGCACGGCCAGGATCAATCCGGCGCGGCTAACCTCGGCTGAAAGGATGCGCCTGGCGATCTCCTCCGGCTTCATTTCCTCGGTAAAGCTGCGATGCACGACGACGAGCGGATCCAGCGTCTCGGCGATCCGCTGAAAGGCCTGCGACAGGCGGCGATAGAAGGTCGTCTCCGGCCGCACCATCAGCACATCGATGCGCAAAAGCCCGCGATGGGTCTCGGGAAGGGTTCGCGGATAATTCAGCGCGCGCGCCGCAACGACGACTTTTTCGACGAGGTCCGGGCGAACACCACCGCGGCCGTTCAAGACCCGCTCGACCGTCGCGGTACCGACGCCTGCCAGTTCAGCAATGTCGCGATAGTTCGGCTTGCTCACCTGGACTACTCCCCACCACACGTGTTCATAGCGCCTTAGCATGTGATCGCCCCTGTTCGACAGAGCAGGCGTCCGAAGTCAGGGCCTCCCCTCGCCGCCGCTGCCGCGGCGCCTATATCAACCGGGTATCGAGAATGGGATCGAGGCATCATGACCTATGAATTGTACTACTGGGACGGCATCCAGGGGCGCGGTGAATTTGTCCGACTGGCACTCGAGGACGCCGGCGCCGCTTATGTCGATGTGACGCGCGCGCCGGGCCGCGGCACCGGGGAGATGCTGAAGCTGATGGAGAGCGCCACCGAGGCGCACGTGCCATTTGCGCCGCCCTTTCTGAAAGATGGCAACCAGATCATCTCGCATGTCGCCAACATCCTCTTCTACCTCGGCCCCAAGCTCAGCCTTGCGCCTGACGGTGAGGCGCTGCAGTGGTTCGCCAATGGCCTGCAGCTCACCGTCACCGACTTAATCGCCGAAGTGCATGACACGCACCATCCGATCGCGACTTCGAAATATTATGAGGAGCAGAAGGCGGAGGCGAAGGACCGCGCATTCGAATTCGTCACCAACCGCATCCCGAAGTTTCTCGGTTATTTCGAGCGGATTCTCGCGCAAAACCCTGATGGCAGCGGCCATGCAGTCGGGAACGCCGTCACCTATGTCGACCTTTCGCTGTTCCAGGTGATCGAGGGGCTACGCTATGCCTTTGCCAAAGCGATGCGGCACTATGAGGAGGACTACCCCAATCTCATGAAACTGCACGCCTCGGTGAAAGCCCGGCCGAACATCGCCGCCTATCTCGCCTCATCGCGACGGCTGGCCTTCAATGAAGACGGCATCTTCCGCAATTACCCGGAACTGGATATCGCGCCCTGACGGAAACTCCCCTCAGGCGGCCGCCGCCTGGTGCTCCCGCAGGAACGCGGAGACGCGCCTCAAGCCTCCGCGTAGAATGCCTTCGTTGTTGGCGTAGCCGATCCTGAGATAGCCTCCCATGTCCATGGCGCTGCCCGGCGTGAACATCACGCCGGTTCGCTGTAGCAGTTGCAGGCAGAATGCCTCTGAAGTCATCGGCAGGTCGTATTTCAGAAGCGCCGTCGTGCTCGACTGCGGCTTGATCCAGGCGATCAACGGCTCAGCATCTACCCAGTCCGAGAGAATGGCGAGGTTGGTGCACCGTCTACAGTTCGGCGCAGGCCTAGCCTACATCAATGACGGCGAAGACGTCGTGACCTTCGTCCGCAACCTCATCTCGTAGACAAGACTGAAACAGCCACCCGCTACTCGACGTAGTTCCAGGGGACGAAGCGGTAGAGCGTCTCGTCGCGCGCCACATGGCCGACGCCGGGGAACGGCAGATGCGCACCGGCGATGAGATATCGCCCATCGGCCGCATCCGCCAGCGCCACGGCACGCGTCGCTGCCGCCGCGGTGCCATCGACGTCGAAGCTGACGAAGACGTCAGGCGTGTCGAACTGGATGTAGTCGCCGTGAATGACGTCCCCCCAGAATACGAGGCGCTGGCCGTCATCCGCTTTCAGCACGATCGCGGAATGCCCGGGCGTGTGCCCGGCGCGCAGCGTCGATCCGAGGTTCGGCAAGACGTCCGCGTCGTCTGCGAAACGCTTCACTTTTCCGGCGGCGATATAGGGGGCCAGGGCATCGTGCGCTCGCTGAAAGTCGGTCTTCTGCGCCTCGGTCAGCGCCGTCACGCCCTCCCGCTCGATCCAGTAGCGGTATTCGCGCTCGGCGAGATGGATCTCGGCATTCGGAAATTGTGCTTTGCCGTCGATGGTGAGGCCGCCGGAGTGGTCCGCGTGCACATGCGTCAGGACCACGGCGTCGACCTGGTCGGCGCGATAGCCGGAGGCCGTGAGATGCCTCAAGAGCTTGCCGGCGGCAGTGCCGAGCAGGCTCCCCGACCCGGCATCGATCAGCACCAGCCGTTCGCCGTCGTTGACGAGATAGGCGTTGATCGACAGATGCGGCTCCTTGCCGAGGAAGTTTTCGTCCAGCCTGCGCTGCAGCTCGCTTTCCGGTTCGTTCTGATAGATCTTCGTCATCGGCAACGCCAAGGTGCCGTCCGACAAGGCGGTGACTTCGAACTTTCCGAAGCGGAAGCGGTAGTAACCGGCATTGGCGACGGTCGAGAACGGGGCGGCGGAAAAGGCGAACCGCGGCGCGAGCGGCAACAGGGCCGTGGCGGCAAGAAGGCCCAAAGCTTGTCTGCGGGTGGTCATGATCGGCTCCTTCGATTGGATGCCGAGACGCTATCAATTCAACCGTCGGACGATTATCCTGCGATCGTGGAAGTAATTGTTCCGGAAACGCATGAAATCCCCCCAATCTGCCGATCTCAACAGCCTCAGGATTTTCCTCGAGGTCGCCCGCTCCGAGAGCTTTTCTGCCGCAGCGCTTCGCCTGCACCTGCCACCGAGCACGGTCAGCCGGCGCCTGGGCGAGCTTGAGGCAGCACTTGGCGTCGCCCTACTGCTGCGCTCCACCCGCCGGGTCTCCTTGACCGAGGCCGGAAAGCACCTGTTGGAATCGGTCGGGGGCGCCGTCGAACTCATCGACCGCGGCATCGCCGGCTTCCAACCCGCCGACGGTACGGCGCGCGGGCGCCTAAGGGTCGCGACGTCAGTCGCCTTTGCCCGTACCTTCCTGCCACCGATCCTGAAGCGCTATGCGGAACTCTGCCCAGAAGTCCAGGTCGACGTGCAGACCACCCACCAAAATGTCGATCTGATCGGCGAAGGCGTCGACGTGGCCTTAAGGATGGGCGAACCCGTCGACAGCGAGATGATCTACCGCAAGATCGGAACGATCGAGCAGCGCCTCTATGCCGCGCCCGCCTATTGCGCAGGATTGGCGCTGTCTTCGCCCGAGGACCTCATGCACGTCGCCCTGGTGGCACACCGGACACGCATGCGACGGGAGCTTGCCCATTGGGTGCTGTCAGACGGCAACAGGCACTTTACGCTCGAGCGCCCGCCATCGATCGTCGTCGACGATCCGGCGATCGGTGAGCGCCTGATCTCCGAAGGTCTCGGCATCGGCATGCTCAGCGACGCGCTCGCCGCTGACGGCGTCGCAGCAGGAAGACTTGTGCCGGTTCTTCCCGAATGGTTCGGGCCGCCTACGCACCTCTACTACCTCTACCACCAGCAACTGGGCGACCTGCCGAAAGTGGCGGAGTTCCTGAAAGCGGTGCGCGAGACGTTTCAGGTTCGGAGCAAGTAACGTCGCACCGCCGCCGCTTCCAGCAACCGTCATGCGGCGACGCGCGGACGGCCGGGCTTTCGCGCCTAGGGCCGAAGCTCTTCGATCGAATCCACCCGGTCCGGATAGAATGCCAACCGATCCCGGATGTCGGCGACCGCCTCATGCGGGTTCTCATAGCTCCAGACTGCGTTTCGCGATCGCTCGCCGCCGGATGGGATGCTGTAGTAGGACGCATCCCCCTTATAGGGGCAGTGGGACGCGTGATCCGTGCGCTCAAGCAAAGACATGTCGACATCCTCACGCGGGATGTACTGCACCGGCGGATAGGACGCCTCGCGCAAGGCGAGCGCATTGCGGGTGTCGGCAACGACGCGCCCGCCAAGCGTGACGACGACCCGCGCCGGGTTTTGCTCGATGGTGATCGGATGATCGGGGCCGGGAATCTTGATCGGTTTGTCTGACATGGGCGACCGCCTCCAGAACGTTACGGATACTAGGTGGTTACCTCGCCGGCCAATTCCAACCGGTCACGCCAAAAACCCTCAGCTGTTTGCCGCCGGAGAACGGACGGCTGTTGAGGGTTCTACCGCGGCCGCCGTCGGATGGCTCTCGTCGAGCAGCTTGCGCACCTCCATCACGCCCTTGGCCGTATCCGACCAGCTGTGTCTCCAGACGAGAAGCGCGACCGAGCCGACGATGGCGATAATAAAGGCGATCGGCCCCAGGAACCAGAGCGCGGCGGCAACGGTGAAGTAATAGGAGCGGACACCCTGGCTGAAGGATCGAAGGGCCGGATTGATCATCAGCGACAGGGCGTGGGCCCATGCGGCGATGTCGCGGGCTTCTTCGCGCGAAGGGCTCGCTCCGATCGCTGCGAGGCAATAGTTGATCTGCCGCACCGCCCAGATGAATTCGGACAGCCCGCGCAGCAAGGTCGCCATGACGAGCAGCACCTTGCATTGAAACAGCCACAACGGCTCGATCGGCGCGAACATTGCGATGATGCCCGACTGAAGGCCAATCGTCGGCTGGATGAAAAGCGCACTGCTCATGGCGACGATGACGATGAGATTGGCCGAGCCGAAGAACGAGGCCGAATTGATCGTGTGACCGAGAATGGCGGCGTCACCGATGAAGTTGGTATCCCGCGTCAGCACCTCGCGCATCCAAGCCTGCCGGACACGCACCATGTCCAGCATCAGGCTGTCTGTCCGGCGCGGCCAACCAAGCGCCATCATCGGCTCCAGTCCCACCCAGGTCACGAGGAACAGGATAATCGCGATCCAATCAAGCATCTGCACGGCCAGCCTCCCACCATAGCAGTTCCTAATAGAAGCCGCGGCGAGCGGCGCGTCAACGCGGCGGCGCAAGTCGGGACTGCCGAAGCCGACGGCGTCGCCAGTACTTGCTGACAATCCCTGGGACTTATGTGTCATCACCGGATTGACTCGGCCTGTATCCTGGATACAATTTGCCTCGATCTTGGGAGGGATCGATGAACCAATCCTTTGAATGGCGAAGCCAGTCACGCTTGCTCGACGAAGTGGCCCAGGCCCTTCGCGAACGTATTTATGCCGGCGTCTATGCGCCGGGCGCGACGCTGCGCCAGGAAAAGATCGCCGCCGAGTTCGGCATCAGCCGCACGCCGCTGCGCGAGGCGCTGCGCGTGCTCGAGCGCGACGGGCTGGTTGTCAACAAGCCGGGCAGCGGTGTCCGGGTCGCAACCGCCGACCTGCCGAAACTGCTGGACGCCTACGCGGTGCGTGAGGCCATGGATGGCGTGGCGGCCCGCAACGCCGCCGAGCGGGCGACAAATGCCGAGATCAAGGATCTGGCAAAGCAGGTGGAGCGCCAGCGCAAGACCGTCGAAAACTGGGATCCAGGCGCCTACACACAGTCCAACGTCGTCTTTCACGAGGCGATCGTTGCGGCCTCGCGCAATGCGTCGCTGGCGCCGCTCGGGCCGCTTCTGCGCATGACCTCGCAGGTTTTTGCCCCAGCCTTTTCGCTTTCGAGCGAGCGGGCGAGCACTGCGGTCGCCGAACACGGGCTGATCGTCGAGGCGATCGCCGCACGGAACCTTGATGAATCCGAGAAACTGGCCCGCGCCCACATCAACGCGACGGCCATGAGATTGAAGGCGCTGCTTGAAGAGCGCGGGACTGACAAAGAGGCATGACTGTGAAGACCTACGGCAATTTCATCGCGAACAAGTGGCAGGACGCAACGGGCGGCGAGTTCATCGCCGTCAGGGATCCTTCCAACGGCCTGGAATTTGCGCGCATCGCCCGGGGCACTCGGGATGATATCGATCTCGCCGTGCGTTCGGCACGCGCGGCACTCTCAGGTGAGTGGGGACGCCTGACGCCGACCGAGCGCGGCCGGGTGCTGACCCGGATTTCGGCCGGTGTGCTGCGCAACATCGACCTTCTGACGGAGCTCGAAGCACGCGATGTCGGCAAGCCGCTGACCCAGGCGCGGGCCGATGTCGTGGCGCTCGCCCGCTATCTCGAATTCTATGGCGGTGCTGCCGATAAGGTACATGGCGACACCATTCCCTATCAGAACGGCTTCACCGTGCTGACCGTCTATGAGCCACACGGCGTCACGGGCCATATCATCCCCTGGAACTACCCGATGCAGATCCTCGGCCGCAGTCTCGGCGCGGCCCTTGCCATGGGCAATGCCGCCGTGGTCAAGCCCGCAGAAGAAGCCTGCTTGACGATCCTCGAGTTTGCCCGCATCGCCGAAGAAGGGGGCCTGCCGTCGGGTGCGCTCAACATCGTCACCGGCTTCGGCTCGGAGGCGGGCGTCGCCCTCTCAGAACACCCCGATGTCAACCACATCTCCTTTACCGGCTCGGTCCGCACCGGCGAAATGGTGCAGGCAGCCGCGGCGAAGAACGCCGTGCCGGTGACGCTGGAACTCGGCGGCAAGTCGGCGCAGATCGTCTTTGCCGATGCGGATCTCGACCGCGCGGTCCCCTTCCTCGTCAATGCCGGCATCCAGAATGCCGGTCAGACCTGCTCGGCCTCGTCTCGCATTCTGGTCGAGCGTGCCGTCTATGAAGAAGTGGTCGCGCGGATGAGCGAACGGTACCGCGCCCTGAAGGTCGGTCCTGCTGGCAGCGATCTCTCGGTCGGCCCGGTCGTCTCGCACCGGCAGAAGGCGATCGTCGAGGGCTTCCTTGCCGACGCCGCCAAGGATGGCCTGAAGGTCGCGGCGCAGGGCGAGATCGTCGCCGACGCGCCGGCCGAGGGCGCCTATGTCGCGCCGACGTTGCTGCGCGACGTGCCGCACCAACACCGCACGGTGCAGGAAGAGATCTTCGGCCCGGTTCAGGTGATCATGCCCTTCGACGGCGAGGAGGAAGCCGTTCGACTTGCCAACGGCACCGCCTATGGCCTCGTCTGCGGCGTCTGGACCAATGACGGCGGCCGGCAGTTGCGCATGGCGCGCGCCGTGCACGCCGGCCAGGTCTTCATCAACAATTACGGCGCCGGCGGCGGCGTCGAGCTGCCCTTCGGCGGCGTCAAGAAATCGGGCCATGGCCGCGAGAAGGGTTTTGAGGCCCTCTACGGCTTTGCCAGCATGAAAACCATCTCTGTCTACCACGGCTAGAGCGCGCAAAACCGCAGGCGGCGTTCCACCCGCATCGCGCTCCAACCCATGATCTAAGTCTCCTTGGGAGGAACAACAAAGTGTCACTGGAAGGTAAAGTCGCTCTCATCACCGGCGCAGGCTCCGGTTTCGGCGAAGGCATTGCCAAGCGCTTCGTCGAAGGCGGCGCCAAGGTCATCGTCGTCGATCGCGATGCCGCAGGCGCAGAGCGCGTCGCCAAGCAACTCGGCAGCAATGCCATCGCCGTGGTTGCCGATATCGCCAAGGAAGCCGACGTTAATGCGGCCGTTGCGGCGGGTCTCAAGCAGTTCGGGCGCGTCGATATCCTGATCAACAATGCCGGCATCGGCCACAAGCCGCAGAACGCCGAACTGGTCGAGCCCGACGAATTCGACCGTATCCTCGGCGTCAATGTGCGCGGCGTCTACCTGATGACGCGGGCGCTGCTGGCGCACATGAAGGAAAACAAGGCGGGCGTTATCGTCAACATCGCTTCGACCGGCGCCAACCGGCCGCGTCCGAACCTTGCCTGGTACAATGCGACCAAGGGCTGGGTCGTTTCTGCCACCAAGGCGCTCGCGATCGAGCTCGCGCCCTTCAACATCCGCGTCGTCGCGCTCAACCCGGTTGCCGGCGAAACGCCGCTGCTGACCACCTTCATGGGCGAGGACTCCGACGAAATCCGCAAGAAGTTCCGCGATTCCATTCCGCTCGGACGCCTGCTGAAGCCGGAAGACCTTGCGGAGGCCGCCTTCTTCGTCGCCTCGCCGCAGGCGTCGATGATCACCGGCGTGGCGCTCGACGTCGACGGCGGACGCTCGATCTGATTATTT
Source organism: Ensifer sp. Root423 (assembly GCF_001426275.1). Lineage (NCBI taxonomy): Bacteria > Pseudomonadati > Pseudomonadota > Alphaproteobacteria > Hyphomicrobiales > Rhizobiaceae > Ensifer > Ensifer sp. Root423. The sequence goes on from NZ_LMEG01000024.1 coordinate 31,990, forward strand.
CGACCTGATTTCCGGGACCATAAACAACGAAACCGCAAAGCGGGGGAACCATGATGAATTTGACGAAACTGGCGCTTGCCTCGTGCTTCATTGCCGCGTCGCTGACGCCGGCGATGGCCAAGGATACGATCACCGTCGGCCAGGTGCTCGAGCCGCCGGGCCTCGACCCGACCGCGGGCGCCGCCGCACCCATCCGCTACATCACCTACGGCAACCTTTTCGAAGGTCTCGTCCGGGTGGTGGAAGACGGCACGGTGAAGCCGCTGCTCGCCGAGAGCTGGACGATCTCCGACGACCAGAAGACCTACAGCTTCAAGCTCCGCCAGGGCGTCAAGTTCCATGACGGCGCGGCTTTCGACTGTTCGGTGGTGAAATTCTCCTATGAGCGCGCCGTCTCGGCCGATTCCACCAATGCGCAGAAGGGCCTGTTCGAGCCGATCGAAAAGACCGAATGCCCGGATCCGGCAACCGCGGTCGTGACGTTGAAGCGCCCGGCCTCCAACTTCCTCTTCAACATGGCCTGGGGCGACGCGGTCATGATCGCGCCGTCGTCGGCCGCCGACAACAAGACCAAGCCGGTCGGTACCGGCCCATTCAAGTTCAAGGAATGGGCGAAGGGCGACAAGGTGGTGCTGGAAAAGAACGCCGACTATTGGGGCGAACCGGCCAAGCTCAGCGAAGTGACCTTCAAGTTCATCAGTGACCCCTCGGCTGCAGCGGCCGCCGTTCTTGCCGGCAACGTCGATGCCTTCCCGATGTTCCAGGCCGCAGAACTGGTCAGCCAGTTCCAGAGCGACCCGAACCTGCAGGTTGAGGTCGGCAGCACCACGGGCAAGGTGGTGCTTGCGCTCAACAATGCGAAGAAGCCCTTCGACGACGTGCGCGTGCGGCAGGCGCTTGCCCATGCGATCGACCGCAAGGCGCTGGTCGAAGGCACTTACTCGGGCTTCGGCACGACCATCGGCTCGCATTATTCGCCGGTCGAACCCGGTTATGTCGATCTGAACGAGACCTACCCCTATGACCCCGGCAAGGCGCAGCAACTGCTGCAGGAAGCGGGCGTTCAGAACCTCGAAATCACCATCATGCTGCCGCCGCCGGCCTATGCCCGCCGCGGCGGCGAGATCATCGCGGCCATGCTCAGCGAAGTCGGCATCAAGGTGAACCTCGTTCCGATCGAGTTCGCACAATGGCTGGATCAGGTCTTCAAGAACTCGAACTTCGACGCAACGATCATCGCCCATGCGGAAGCCCGCGACCTCGATATCTATGCGCGCGACAAGTACTACTTCAACTACCAGAACCCGGAATACAAGGCGCTCTACAAGTCCTACACGCTGGCTGCGACCGAGGCCGAGCAGATGGACCTGATCGGCCAGCTCCAGCGCAAGCTCGCAGCGGACGAACCGAACGTCTTCCTCTACGCGCTGCCGAAGATCGGCGTCTGGAACAAGAAGGTGAAGGGTCTCTGGAAGAACATGCCGGTGCCGGCCGACGACCAGACCCAGACCTATTGGGAAAACTGATCGACTTTCATTGAGCGGGATGCGGACGGAAATCCGCACCCCGCTCCAGCATCTGCCCCTCGTTGGGGCGGACGCAGATCTGCCGTTGATTGACGCACCCGGCGCCGGTCAACGCTCGCTCTTTCCGGGAGGTTGATGTGATTTCCTTCATTGGCGGTCGCCTCGTGTCGCTCTTGCTGACGACGCTGGTCGCCTCAGTCATCGTCTTTCTGCTGATGCAGGTGCTGCCCGGCGACCCGGCCGTGCTGATGCTCGGCATGAATGCCGACGCAGATGCGATCGCGGCGCTGCACCGGCAGCTCGGCCTCGATCAGCCGATCTGGATCCGCTACCTCCACTGGATCGGCGGCTTCGTCGTCGGCGATTTCGGCATGAGCCTCACCTATTCGGTTCCGATCCGGGAGCTGCTTGGCCCGCGCATCCTGGTGACGCTGCCGCTGGCGCTGCTCTCCATGGCAATCTCGGTCGCCGTCGCCATCGCCATCGGCGTCTATGCCGCCGCCAACCGCGGCAAGGCCGGCGACACCGTCGTCATGGGCATCGCCCAGGTGGGCGTCGCCATCCCAAACTTCTGGCTGGCGCTTCTCTTCATCCTGCTCTTCGCGCTGAAGCTCGCCTGGTTCCCGGCCTCCGGCTTTGCCGGCTGGGAAGGCGGCATCTGGAACGGCCTGCATTCGCTCATCCTGCCGGCGCTCGCACTCGGGCTGCCACTTGCGGCCATTCTCGGACGCGTCACGCGCTCGGCCGTCATCGAGACGCTCGGCGAGGATTTCATCCGCACCGCGCGCGCCAAGGGGCTTAGCCGTTCGGGCGCTCTCTGGAAGCATGCGGTGCCCAATGCGCTCATTCCGGTCGTCACCATTATCGGCCTGCAATTTTCCTTCCTGCTTGCCGGCACGATCATCATCGAAAATGTCTTCAACCTGCCGGGTATCGGCCGCCTCGTCTTCCAGGCGATCGCGCAGCGCGATCTCGTGACGGTGCAGACGCTGGTGACCCTGCTTGCCGCCTCCGTCATCACCATCAATTTCCTCGTCGATCTGGTCTACGGCTATCTGGATCCGCGCCTGTCGAGGGGAGGCCACTGATGTCCGCTCCTGCAGCCGCCGCGCAACCCAGCCTCATCTCCAAGCTTATCGGCAGCCGAAATCTGACGATCGGCGCCACCGTCACCGTCATCCTCGTGGCGATGGCGCTCGTCTCCTATGTCTGGACGCCCTATTCGCCGACGGCGATGAATTTCCGCGACAAGCTGCAGGGACCGAGCCTTGCCCATTGGTTCGGCACCGACAACTTCGGCCGCGACATCCTGTCGATGATCATGGTCGGCGCCCGCAACTCGATCAGCGTCTCGATCGTCGCGGTTCTCGTCGGTGCCGGCATCGGCGTGCCGCTTGGCGCTTGGGCGGCTGCTCGCGGCGGCTTTGTCGATGGTCTCGTCATGCGCATGAGCGACCTCGCCTTCGCCTTCCCGGCGCTTCTGACCGCCGTCATCATCACCGCGATCTTCGGTCCGGGCGCTACCAACGCGATGATCGCGATCGGCATCTTCAACATACCCGTCTTTGCCCGCGTCACCCGCGGTGCCTCGATGGGCCTCTGGAAACGCGAATATGTGCAGGCCGCGCGCTGCGCTGGCCGCGGCGACGTCGCGATCACGTTTCTGCACATCCTGCCCAACATCAACCACGTGCTGCTCGTTCAGGTGACGATCCAGTTCGCTTTGGCGATCGTCGCCGAAGCCGGCCTTTCCTATGTCGGCCTCGGCACGCAGCCGCCGATGCCGAGCTGGGGCAAGATGCTGAACGACGCCCAGACCTTCATCTATCAGGCGCCCTGGCTCGCGATCTTCCCGGGACTGGCGATCACCTTCGCCGTGCTCGGCCTCAACCTGCTCGGCGATGGCCTGCGCGACATTCTCGACCCGCGCGTGAGGCGGCAACGATGACCAAACCCTTGCTTCACATGGCCGGCATGTCGGTCGAACTCACCGCGGGCAAAAGCACGGTCGATATCGTCTGCGACATCGATCTCGAACTCAACCGCGGCGAACGGCTTGGGATCGTCGGTGAGTCCGGCAGCGGCAAGTCGATGACAGCCCTTGCCGTCATGGGCCTGCTTCCGCAGCGCATGCGGGTGCGCGGCGAACTTTCCTTCGACGGCCGCAATCTCGCGGGCTTGGGCGAAGCCGCCTATTGCGGCTATCGCGGCCGGCGCACGGCGATGATCTTCCAGGAGCCGATGACGGCGCTCAATCCCGTCAAATCGATCGGCGCGCAGATCGCCGAGGGACGGCGGCTGCATCTCGGCGAAACGAAAGCCGATGCGGAGAAGAAAGCGCGTGCGCTGCTCGACCGCGTCGGCCTGCCGGCACCGCGCTTCGACCTCGATCTCTACCCGCACCAGCTCTCCGGCGGCCAGCGGCAGCGCGTGATGATCGCGATGGCGATCGCCTGCGAACCGGATCTACTGATTGCGGACGAGCCCACGACGGCGCTCGACGTTACGGTGCAGGCGCAGATCCTCGATCTGCTCGACGAGCTGATCGAAGACACCGGCACAGCGCTGATGCTGATAACCCACGATCTCGGCGTCGTCTCCGAGATGACCGACCGCATCGCGGTCATGTATGCCGGCCGCATCATCGAAACCGGGCGCACGGACGATGTCTTTGCGCGCATGGCGCATCCCTATGCCCGCGGCCTTTTCGCCGCGTCGCCGCATGGCGCAGCCCTTGGCTCCCGCCATCAAGGCGATGGGCGCCCGCGGCTGAATGCCATCCCCGGTATCGTTCCGGATCCTTTTGGCCGTCCATCCCACTGCTCCTTTGCGGACCGCTGTTCCTTCGCTGAGGCCGACTGCCGTCAGGCGATCCCGGCACTCGACCTGATCAATTCCGATGGAAATGTGCAGCATCGCGCCGCCTGCTTTCATCCGCGCGAAAGGATGGTGGCACCGTGAGCGAGGTGATCCTCAAAACCACCGATCTGGTGCGCGAATACGACCTGCCACGCCCGTCGATCTTCTCGAAGCAGAGCCGCCTGCGCGTGCTCCATGGTGTCAGCGTCGCACTCGCCGCTGGCCAGAGCCTCGGCATCGTCGGCGAAAGCGGCTCCGGCAAGTCGACCCTGGCCCGCGCCGTGATGGGGCTGGAGCGACCGCAATCGGGCCAGGTGTCGATCGCCGGCAAGGATATCTACGCGCTCGATCGCGCCGGACTGCGAGAGGCGCGCAAGGGGTTTCAGGCGATCTTCCAGGATCCCTACGGCTCGCTCGATCCGCGCCACACGGTTCGGACGATCATCTCCGAGCCGATCGTTTCGCTGGAGCGTGGAACGGGCACCACGGAGCGCAACCGGCGCATCGCCGAGGTGCTGGAGGCCGTCGGCCTACCCTTGGCGTCGGCCGACAAGTATCCGCACGAATTCTCCGGCGGCCAGCGCCAGCGCATCGCCATCGCCCGCGCGCTGATCACCCGGCCGGCCCTGATCGTCGCTGACGAGCCAGTGTCTGCACTCGACGTCTCGATCCAGGCGCAGGTTTTGAACCTGATGATGGACCTGCAGGAAAGGCTCGGCCTTTCCTATCTGTTCATCAGCCACGATCTCGGCGTCGTGCGCGCCATCACCGACCGGGTTGCCGTCATGCATCTCGGCCGCATCGTCGAGGAAGGACCGACGGCCGAGGTCTTCGACAACCCGCGCCATCCCTATACTCAGGCGCTGGTCGCTGCCATGCCGAAACCGTTTTCCGGACGGCGCAAGCGGGTGCGCTCCGCTGGGCCGCCGCAAACGCCCGTCCATACCGCAACGACCGCAGCCGGCTGCGCCTATGCTGCCGTCTGTCCCCGCAGGCAGGAGATCTGTCTGACCCGAACGCCTGAGGCCAAGCCGGTGACGCCGGCCTGGTCCGCCCGCTGCCATTTTGCCTAGGAAGTGCCCCATGTCCGAACTCGCCGATCTCTCCGCCGTCGATCTCGTCGACGCCTACCGCTCGAAGAAGCTTTCCCCCGTCGAGGTCACGGAAGCGGTGATTGCCCGCATCGACGCTTCCGAGCCAAAGCTGAACGCGCTTTGGGCCTATGACCCGGCCGAGGCGCGCAAGGCGGCCAAGGCATCGGAAGAGCGCTGGGCAAAGGGTGAAACTCTGGGCGCAATCGACGGCGTGCCGGTGACGATCAAGGAAAACATCGCAACCAAGGGCACCGCAGTGCCGCTCGGCTGTGCTGCCGTGTCGCTGACGCCTGCAGCCGCCGACGCGCCGCCGGCAGCCCGCACCCGCGAGGCGGGCGGCATCCTTCTCGCCAAGACCACCATGCCGGACTACGGCATGCTGTCTTCCGGCCTTTCCAGCTTCCACAAGCTGGCCCGCAACCCCTGGGACCTCTCAGCCAATCCGGGCGGATCGAGCGCCGGCGCGGGTGCGGCAGCCGCGGCCGGTTATGGCCCTCTGCACATCGGCACGGATATCGGCGGCTCGGTCCGGCTGCCGGCCGGCTGGTGCGGCGTCGTCGGTCTGAAGCCCTCTGCGGGGCGCGTGCCGATCAACCCGCCCTTTATCGGCCGCGTTGCCGGCCCGATGACCCGGACGGTCGCCGACACGGCACTCTACATGTCGGTGCTGTCGCAGCCAGACGCCCGGGACACGATGTCCCTGCCCTATGCCGATCTCCCCTGGCTCGATCTTGATCGTGATCTGAAGGGTCTGAAGATCGGCCTCTGGCTCGACGCCGGCTTCGGCCAGTCGGTCACGCAAGAAACGGAACAGGCGGTCAAGAAGGCGGCACAGCTCTTTGCCGATGCCGGCGCGATCATCGAGCCGATCGGCCCCTTCCTGACGCGCGAAATGATCGACGGTCTCGACCGCTTCTGGCGGGCGCGCGGCTGGGAAGACGTGTCGCGCCTTTCGCCGGAAAAGCAGGCGCAGATCCTGCCCTATATCTTCGACTGGATCAAAACGGCCGAGAATTTCTCCGGCCGCGAGGTCTATACCGGCTTCGCCCAGATCGACGCCATGCGCAACGCGCTGCATGCGGCACTTTCCGGCTATGATTTCATCCTGTCGCCGACAGCACCGACGGCCTCCTATCCGGCTGAATGGGCCTCGCCGGTCAACGACCCGCAGAAGCCGTTCGAACACATCGCCTTCACAGTCGCCGTCAACATGGGCGGCCAGCCGGCAATCTCGCTCAACTGCGGCTACACCTCAGGCGGACTGCCGATCGGCCTGCAGATCATCGGCCAACAGTTCGACGACATCGGCGTGCTGCGCCTCGCGCGTGCCTTCGAGACCATGCGCCCTCAGCAGCGCCCATGGCCAAAGGTCGCATGATGAGCGACACCATGCGTTACACCATCGAAAGCGGCGATCTCGAAAACATCGTTTCCCGCCTGCTCGACATCGTTCGCCGGCTCGGCGTCAGCGTCTCGAAACTCGCGATCGAGGTAGACGGCGGCAACGCCAATCTTGAAATCGCCCTCGCTCCGGCCTCGCAGGCTGTCGCCAACACGCTGCGCGAGCGCATCGGACAGATCGAAGGCGCGAAGGCAGCGGTCTAGCCCGCATCATTATCAACGCGGCCGTGCCGCTTTACACCGACTGAAAACCACAGGAGTGCCGACAATGGCCCGCAAACTTTTCATCCTCCCCGGCGACGGCATCGGCCCGGAAGCCATGGCGGAAGTCCGCAAAATCATCGCCTACATGAATGCCGAGCTTGGTGCCGGCTTCGTGACGGACGAGGGC
>NZ_LMEG01000025.1:0-36926 GCF_001426275.1 Ensifer sp. Root423
GTCACGCTTAAACTCTTCGCTGAAATTCGATTTGCTCATGATGCTCTTCTTGCCTCAAAATTAGGAAAGAAGGCGTCTACAAATCTCGGTGCTATTCAATCCAAAGGTACAACGTCGCCGTCAATTGTCGGGGTTACGGGGTCATGAAACTCGTATCTAGGCTGCCTGCTTTGCTGGCGGCCATACCTGGAGTCGGTGCTCGAAGCAGTACCACTGGGGCTCCCCCTTCCCGACTGTGAATCCGAAACCGCCCCATTTGCTGCAACCCGGTTCCAGGCAGTAATGGACGTAAGGACCTGTGTTCGTCCTTGTCTTTGCCGTATCGGGTTCGTCGCTCATTGCGCATCCTCCGTCCGGTCAGCACACGGGCGCCAGCCCCGGGCAAAGCCGAGGCTCATTGAGATCTCGGCCAACGCCAATTGCTGGCGAAGATGCTGGCAGTCGGCCAGCAAGGTCCGAATGGTCGCTTGCGCGTCGCCATCATGCCAGGCCATGGCCGCGGCAACCTCGTCGATCACTTCAGCTTGCTCCTCGAGCTCGGTTTGTCGGTAGGCTGCGGACATAATTTCTCCCTCCCGCACGCGCTGGAGTGTTTCATCTTGGTATTTTTCAGGTGGCGGCCGCATCGCCGATGTTCTTATTATGTTCCCACCAAGTAGGGAGTCAGTCCGTACATTAGATTTTCCCTCTCGTCGCAGTCGCTCGGGTTTCGGCCTCGATCTCCCGCCCGAAAGCCGCACGTCCCTCGGCTGTGGCCAGTCGCAGCGTCAGCTCTGAGGTGCAGAACCGCAGTCGCCTTATCTTGGGAGATAACGTGACGTTATACCCAGATTGTCTGAATTGTTGCCCCACAACCGTTACGAAGGTAACGACAGAACTGGTCAATATCATTGGGTGTTGCAGCGAGGTCAGAAGAACACACATGCCTTACGTTATTATGTTCCACGACGATTCGGGTGTCCTCGAGCGAAAAAGAGAACTACGCGCGGCGCATCTTGAGTACGTGAAGAGCAATGCACCCCGCATTATCGCGAGCGGAGGGCTCTTTCCGGATGACGACGACTTTCCAAATGGTGGCCTGATTATTCTCGATTCCGAAGTGCGGCAGGATGCGGTCGACTACATCGAAAATGACCCATTTTTCCTGAACGGGATATTCACGAGTTACACAATCGATCGATGGCGCAAGTTCATTTTTGATCACAAGCCGATTTCTACCTGAGTCCAGAATTTGGAAGCTTAGGCGGTCGAAGTTCTCGCCGTACTCCCGCATACGGTACGGCGAGTGCGATCGGATCTCTCATTAGGATCCGGTGATCACCTATCCTGGTCAGCCCCAGACGATACATCGCCTACGGGAGGCTTTGTGTGGCGCTCTACTTGCACTATATTCGCTCCAAAGAGACGATCTGGGACGTCGAATGCAGTTCAAGTCAAGAAATCTGCGTGCCTTGGCCGAGTGCGTAATAGGCGATCTGCCAGGCTTCCCGTATCGTTCCAGCAAGTACATCACCGAATTCTTCGAAGACTGCAATCTATCGTTTGTACACAACGGCTCGACGAGATGGGCATGGACAGCGGAACGTCTGGCCGAGCTTCTGGCAGAAGGCTCCCCCCAACAGCATTCGTTGCCAAGCAGGTTCGCCCATCTGTTCCGCGTCCTGATGGACAGATCGGATGCCGTTGAAGGTGACGCGGACAGAAGCGTTGCACTTGCGACGCTCAACGCTCCGTTGCGACGAGAGGGCTACGAGGCATTCTTCGACGACACCTCAACGCTTCAGTTTCGTCATATAGCGACGAAGCGGATCTCGGAATTATCGAACCCACATCGTCCGTTCCACCCGGAAGAGGTCAAGAAGCGCGCGGAATTGGCTGCGTTCCTCGACCGCTGTTCCGAGGACGAGCTCATCGAGGACATCCTGCTCCCGATGTTTAGGCAGTTGGGGTATCACCGGATCACATCCGCCGGCCACGCTGACAAGGCACTGGAATATGGCAAGGACATCTGGATGCGCTACACGCTGCCAACGATGCACGTGATCTATTTCGGACTTCAGGCAAAGAAGGGCAAGATCGACTCCTCCGGGGTCACCAAGGCGGGAAACGCCAATGTCGCCGAGATTCACAATCAGGTCACGATGATGCTTGGCCATGAAATCTTCGATCCGGAGGTGAACCGCCGGGTTCTCGTCGATCACGCGTTCATCGTCGCAGGAGGCGAGATAACGAAACAGGCAAGAAACTGGCTTGGGAACAAACTCGATGCAAGCAGGCGATCGCAGATCATGTTCATGGACCGTGAGGACATTCTGAACCTGTTCGTTGTATCAAATATTCCGCTGCCGTCTGGCGCTGTCGCGATACAGCCGCTCGGCGGAGCTGATGAAGTTCCGTTCTAGGTGAGTTCGCCCACCAGGCGATCTCCATGACTGAGTTCGGCAACGCATGCCGGCACGCTGCTCACACCTTCCGCTCCACCCATAGGCGTATCCATACGATGCAGCCGCGCTTGGTGCCAACGAATCCGAGAGTGTCCACGATCGCCCGCGCCAGCGTCGACCAACAGAGGCGCTCTTGCCAGTGACGGGCGAACGACGAACAAAAACCGGAGCCGAACATGCACGAGCATGTTCGGCTCCGGCGTTTCTGGTGTGATGCCCGGCGGTATTGCGGCTACTCCGCGATAGCCTCTTCCTTTCGCCGACGAATGCTCGGCAAAATCATCGCGGCGAGTGCAAGTGCCCCAAGCGCAAGGAACACGGCACTCACGGGGCGATCGATGAACACGCTGACGTCACCCCGCGACAGGACCATCGCCCGCTTCAGATACTCTTCCAGCATCGGTCCAAGCACAAAGCCGATCAACAACGGAGCCGGCTCGAATTCCAGCTTGATGAGGGCATAACCGATCAGACCGAATACCACCGTCTGATAAACGTCGAAGGCGGAGTTGTTTACCGAATAGGCCCCGATGCCGCAGAACACGAGGATTGCAGGATAGAGGTATTTGTAAGGTACCTTGAGAAGCGAAACCCACACGCCGACCAGCGGGAGGTTGATGACCAACAGCATCAGATTGCCAATCCACATGCTCGCAATCAGTCCCCAGAAAAGGGTCGGTTGCTCGTCGATCATCCGCGGCCCTGGCTGGATCCCTTGAATCATCAAAGCGCCAATCATCAACGCCATGACCGCATTGGCCGGTATCCCGAGTGTGAGCATTGGAATGAATGACGTTTGAGAGGCGGCGTTGTTCGCGCTTTCTGGACCTGCCACGCCTTCGATAGCCCCGCTGCCGAACTCGTCCCGGTGCTTAGAGACTTTGCGCTCCAGCATGTACGACGCGAACGTTGAGAGCGCGAGGCCACCCCCGGGCAGCACGCCCAGCAACGAACCCAATGCAGTACCGCGCAGGACCGAAGGCACCGACCGTGAGAACTCGTCCTTCGTCAGCCACAGTTTGCCGACGCGCGACACGGTTCCGGATCGGTTTTCCGGACACTCGAGGTTGCGGATGATTTCAGCAATGCCAAAGAGACCCATCGCCAACGGCACAAAGCCGACGCCTTCAAACAGTTGAGGGAATCCAAGAGTGAAACGGATCTGGCCGCTTTGCAGGTCGGTCCCCACCAGCCCGAAAAGGACGCCGAGAACGATCATCGCCAAGGATTTGAGAATGTTGCCATGGGCGAGGACGGTCGCGGCGATCAGGCCGAGCAAGATGAGCGAAAAGTATTCGGCCGGGCCAAACGCCATCGCGACCGTAGTCAGAAGCGGACCTGCGCCGGCCACGACCAGCGTGGCCACGGTCCCGGCAAAGAAGGATCCGATCGCGGCAACTGTAAGCGCCGCTCCGGCTCGGCCCGCACGGGCCATCTTGTGCCCCTCGAGTGTCGTGACGACCGCGGTCACTTCCCCCGGGAGGTTCAGCAGGATCGCTGAGGTCGATCCGCCATACTGCGCCCCGTAGTAGATGCCGGCGAGCATTATCATGGAAGTGATCGGATCCAGTCCGAACGTCAGTGGCAGGAGCAACGAGATTGTCGCCACCGGGCCTACCCCCGGTAGAACGCCAATCGCGGTACCGATGACGCATCCGACAAAGGAGAATGCCAGGTTCTGGAAGGTGAAGGCTACCGAGAGCCCGAGCGCGAGATTGTCAAGCATCTGTGCAGACCTCAGGGATTGGTGAGAAACGAAGGAAGGAACGGCACGCTGATCTGCAGTCCCCAGGTAAAAACCAGCCAGCAGATCGCCACAAGGACGACCGCCAGTGCCGCAATACCCTTCAGCGTCTGGGTACGGTCAGCCAATCCGCTGATGACAACCAGCGCCACCGTTGCCGCGGCCATGCCGATATCTTCAAGCATCGCGCCAAAGATCGACAGCGCTGCCAGGATCAAGCCGACTTCGCGCCAGGCCCATTTTTCGAGGCGCTCCGGGGAGCCATAGAACCCAGCCAGAAGAACGCCCATGCCCAGCACGCCGAGGGCGACAAGCACGACAAGTGGCATGTAGCCTGGCCCCATTCGGCTGGCCGTCCCTAGCTGGTAATCAAGATTGATGTAGATGCCGATCGCCGCCAGCAGCAGCAGGATAACTCCGCTCGCGATGTCTTTGGCGTTGACTTGTTTGCTCATCGTCTGGTGCCTCCAGTCAGTGGAACGATCGTCCGCCATCGACCGCGAGCGCGGCGCCGGTGACGTACGAAGATTCCTGACTCGTAAGGAATAGAATGGCGCTGGCGATTTCATCTGGCCGAGCGACGCGTTTCATCGCGTAGTTGTCCGCCTTGCCTCCGTTGCCCAGCGCCATGGGCGTATCGACCATGCCGGGACAGACAGCGTTGACTCTGATCTGGGGAGACAGCTCGGCGGCGAGCGCGCGACTGAGGTTGACCACTGCGCCTTTCGACGCTGCGTAGGCGGTGTGGTTGGCGACGTTCGGCAGCAATCCCTGGGCCGAGGCGATGTTGACAATCGTACCTGTCTCGCTGCCCTGCAGGAACGGCACGCAGCTCTTCGTAACGAGGTACGTCCCGATGAGGTTCACGTCGATGATCTGGCGCCAGAGTGCGACGGGCATGTCCTGGATGGAGCCCGTCGCCATGATCCCGGCTGCATTCACGAGACCGTCTATCCCGCCGAGATTGTCGTGAACCCGGTTCGCCGCCCTTGCGATGTCACCTTCGTCAGTGATGTCGGCTGCAATGGCGTACCCGCCGATTGTGCTTGCAACTTCAGTCACCGCAGCGGCGTTGCGATCCAGGCAGGCTACAAGCGCGCCCTCCACGGCGAAAAGCTCTGCGGTTGCCTTGCCAATCCCCGAGGCGGCCCCTGTGATGAGGATCCGGCGGCCTGCAAGCCGCCGACTGCCGCCGGTGTTGTTTTGTTCGTTCATGATACGGCCTCCCTGCCGCAGGTAAACGGATGCGATAGTCGGAGACGCCCCCGCTACCGCATGATGAACGGATTGTCGGGTGCCTCCTCAGCGACCGAAATAATCACGCTCTTGGTTTCGAGATACTCGTTGACAGCCTCAATGCCGCTCTCGCGACCAAGACCGGACCGTTTCATGCCACCGAAGGGCACCATGTAGCTGTAGGCGCGGTAGGTGTTGACCCACACAGTTCCAACATCGAGCGCTCTCGACATCCGGATAGCCCGGCCCATATTGGTCGTCCAAACGCCGGCCACCAAGCCATAGTCGATCTCGTTCGCGATCTGGATCGCCTCTTGCTCCGTGTCGAACGCGATGATGGAGAGGATTGGTCCGAAGACTTCCTCCTGCGCGATGCGCATCTGGTTCGTGACATCAGCAAACACCGTGGGCTCCACGAACTGGCCGCCGGTCAGGCCAGGCCCAAGCGCCGGCTTCCCGCCCAGAACGCACCGCGCTCCGTCGGCCCGCGCGACAGCCAAGTAGTCCATGACCTTTTGAAACTGGGGAGGAGTGGCAATCGGCCCCACATCTGTTTCCGGATCCATGGGATCGCCCAATCGGATGTTGCGAGCAAGCTTGAGCAACCGATCGGTAAAGTCATCGAGAATGGACCTTTGCACCAGCAGTCGTGAGCCTGCCGTGCACATCTGGCCGGATGCGCCAAAGATTCCTGAAACCGCGCCAGCCGCAGCAAGCTCCAGATTCGCATCCGCGAAAACGATGTTCGGCGACTTTCCGCCAAGCTCAAGCGATACGCGCTTCATCGCTCGCGCTGCTGTTTCATACACTTTCGCGCCGGTAACGTCGGAGCCCGTGAAGGTGATCTTCGCCACGTCGGGGTGTTCAACCAGGGCCGACCCCGCTTCCTGGCCAAGGCCCGTGACAACATTGAAGACTCCCGGGGGCAGACCGGCCTCCTTGACCAGGGCGGCAAACTCCAGCGTGCTTGCCGAAGCGAATTCCGAGGGCTTGACCACAACGGCGCAGCCTGCGGCCATCGCAGGTGCACACTTGATGGCAGCAAACCACAACGGAGAATTCCAGGCCGTCAGAGCCGCTACCACACCAACTGGCTCCCGGGTCGTGAAAGCGAGTGCGTCAGCCTTCTCAATGGGGATGGAGTGCCCTTCGATCTTGTCGGCCAAGCCTCCATAGTAGCGCCAGCACTCTGCAATTGCACCAAGTTGACCTCGCGTTTCGCGCAAGAGCTTTCCGTTGTCGCGGGTTTCGATCTCCGCCAGATGATCCCGGTTTTTCTCAACCAGATCGGCAATCGCGTTCAGGAGCTTCCCGCGTTGGGTCGCCGTGAATTTCGACCAAGGTCCCGTAGTCATCGCGCTCCGAGCGCTGCGCACCGCGCGATCGACGTCATGAGGTTTCGCGCGCGGGATTTGCGCCCAATCTTCTCCGCGATAGGGATCTGCGGTTGCCAAAAATTCGCCGTCCACCGGATCGACAAAGTCGCCGGCGACAAACATCTGGTAGCGTTTCATTGAACATCCTTCTGAGGCTTCTTCGCCTCAAGCCATTGGGTGCCGCGCCCCCGGCGACTGCTGGTCCGGGGGCTCGGCGATCATCGTTCAGTCGGTGAACTTGACGTTGTTTTCCTTGATCACCGTCTGCCAACGCTGCGCCTGCACCGTCATAAACTCTCGCAAAGCTCCACCCGTCAGCAGTTGCTCCTGGAATGCGAGAGGCTGAAACTTTTGATGAAACGCTTCGCTCTGGACGCCCTTGGAAATTGCATCAGACAGACGCTGTACGACCGCATCCGGAGTGCCTTTGGGCGCCATGTATCCGTACCACAGCATGCTGTCGATATCCGGATGACCGAGCTCGCGCATGGTGGCGACGTCCGGCAGGTTCGAAGTTCGTTCCGGCGACGTGACCGCAAGGACTCGGAGAAGGCCGTTCGCGGAAAGTGTTGCCGCCTCACGCGCTGACGGGAACATCATCTGGATGAAGCCGCCGCCGAGCGATTGCAGTCCTTCGGGGTTGTTCTTGAAGGCGACGTGTACGCCATTGCCGCCAATCTCCTTGATGAAGCGCACCGCCGTGAGATGCGCAAGGGTCCCTGCACCGGCGCTACCAAACGTTATCCCTTCAGGAGATTTGGCGACCTTGATCAAGTCGTCCATCGTCTTGATGTCGGATTGCCCGGAAACGACCAAGGCCATGGGATATCCGCCAATGCCGACGATCGGTGCAAAATTGTCAAGGTTGTAGGGGAGATTGTCGCGCAGTACGGTCTGCACGATACCCGACGTTGTCAGGCAGAGAATGCGGTACCCATCGGGATCGGACGAGGCGACAAGGTTGCCCGCGACGGTCGTTGCACCGCCGCCGCGATTGTCGACGATGATCGTCTGGCCGAGATCCGCGCGAATCTGCTCCGCCAGGAAGCGGCTGAGCGTATCATCGTCTCCGCCTGGCGGATTGCCGATAATGAAACTGACAGGATGGCTCGGATAGTTCTCCTGAGCGAAGACGGATCGTGCAAGCGGTAAGGTCAGAGCCGCTGCCGCTGATGTAGCGACGAGAAAGTTTCTACGGTTGATGATCATGATTTCCTCCTAAACTAGGCGCCGCCTCCACACGGCATCTCTTGAGAAAAACTGTATTCGACAGTCCGCCGTGGCGCCATACAAGACCGCTGCCAACGGCCATAGGGTATAACATAGACTTATCCCTCCCTTCCCGGGAGACAGCATTCAGAGTAGTGTGACAAGTCACGCGAGGCCGTGCTGGATGAGTTTGTTCCAACTGAAATTGAGGAGGTGCGGTTGGTGAGCGGCTTGAGGATTGATCCCAAGAAAATTCTTTATCTGGCAACGATCATCGAACATGGCAGCCTCAAAAGCGCTGCCAAGGCTCTGGACATGTCGCAGCCGGCTCTCACCACCTCGATGAACCGGCTTGAAGAAGAGCTTGGAATGCGGGTTCTTGAGCGAGGCCCGTCCGGTGTCGTGCCGACCGCCACAGGCGAGATCCTATATTGCCATGCGCGATTGATCCGAGACGAGATCAGCCTGGCCGCGCGCGCCTTGCTTAGCGCGCAAGGTGGGAACCCGGGCATCATCCGAGTGGGCAGCCTTCCGAGCCTCGCCAGCTCCATCATGCCCATCGCTCTTAGCCGTTGGCGGGACATCCACCGGGAGCGAGAGCTGGAAGTCGTCGAGGTTCCACAGATCGACTTGCTCACCGGGCTGCTTCGCAGGGAGTTCGACTTCGTTTTCGGCTTTACGGAGTGCTACGACCTTGAAAACGGACTTCGCCAGCGCGTTCTTTTCCGTGACAAGCTCTGCGTTATCGCTCGCGCGGGGCACCCATTGGCCTCTGAACGCAATCTCCAATGGGAGGTGCTCGTCTCCTATCCGTGGGTCTGTCCGACGGCCCGGCGATCGCATGTGATCCTTGATGCGGCATTGAAAAAAGCCAATGTCGCTCCGCCCGAGCAAATGACGGTTTGCGGCTCGGTCACGCTGCTGAAGTCCCTTGTGGTCAATGGCGATCATCTGGCCGTCCTCCCAGCCCACGCGGTGCGCGTCGACTTGGATGAGGGGCGACTGTGCCGACTGGACGTCACCGATCCGGTCCTTGATCGCAACATCGCGGTGTTCTTCCGCGAAGGCTACCAGCTTGATGAACCAAGCCGTGACCTCGTCTCACTCGTCGGTTCCGTCGGACAAGAGCTGTCCGCCCGGGAGAAAGAAAGGGCGGCGCTCGAGGCCAGCGCGCCGCCAGAAGACGTTGTCACGAAGCTAGAGGCAGAAGCCCCTGTGCCCGCTCCTTGAAACCGAAGACAGCCTTGACCTCGAGATATTCCTCCAAGCCAAAGATTCCCATTTCTCGGCCATTGCCGGACTGCTTGTAGCCTCCCATCGGAGAAGCGGGATCGGCTGCTGCACCGTTATAGAAAACCCGCCCGGCGCGTAGTCGGTTTCCGACCTGGTAAGCCTTCTCGGCGTCCCCGGAGAAGACATAGCCGGCCAACCCGAACGGACCTTCGTTTGCGATTGAAATTGCCTCCTCTTCGTCGTCATAGGCGAGCACGGCAAGGACGGGGCCGAAGATCTCCTCGCGAGCGATCGTCATTTCAGGCGTTACATCTGCAAAGATCGTGGGCCGTACGAACGCACCTCTGCTAAGGCCGTCGGGCAGGCCAGGTCCCCCGCAAACAAGCGTCGCACCTTCTTCAAGTCCAATCTCAATGTAGCGCTGGACGCGGTCGAACTGAGCCCGGTTCACCATGGGACCCATGCTCGTCGCCGGATCACGAGGATCCCCGATGCGGATCTCGCTGACTTCCTCCCGCATTGCCCTCAGGGCTTCCGGCATCTTATGGCGCGGGATCAAGAGTCGGCTCGGAGCATGGCAGGATTGACCGGTGTTGAAGAAGCATCGTTGGACGTTCCACCGTGCGGCGGCTGCTATGTCCGCATCGGGAAGAACGATGTTCGCGGATTTCCCGCCGAGCTCCAGCGATACGCGTTTGATCGATTGTGCGGCGACAGCGCCGACACGTGCGCCGGCGCCAGTCGAGCCGGTGAACGAAATCAGATCCACGTCCGGGTGGCCGGCAAGAGCTTCGCCGACTGTCGCTCCTTCCCCCAGGACGAGGTTGACGACGCCCCTCGGTACTTCGGCCGCCTCCAGAACCTCCGTCAGCAGGATTGCGCTGATCGGTGTGACCTGGCTCGGTTTGCAGACCACCGTGCAGCCAGCAGCCAGGGCGTAGGCGATTTTCACCGTCAGCGTCTGGATCGGCCAGTTCCACGGCGACACGAGGCCGCACACGCCAATGGGCTCCCGGCGGACAATTGTGTCGCCAATGCGGGATTCAAAGGGGTAGCTCGCAAGAACCATCCGGGCCTGACGAAAGTGCGTGAGCGGGCCCGAGACCTGCACGCGCGCGCTGACTGGGCAGCCCATTTCTTCCGCGATTACGGCCGACAGCTCGTCCATTCTCGCTTCGTATGCAGCAATGATCCGGTCAAACAGGGCGATGCGGTCGGCAACCGATGTTTGGGAATAGGCTGTGAAGGCGCGTCGCGCAGCCGCAACTGCCCGGTCGACGTCCTCCACTCCACCCATCGCGACCTTTGCAAATGGCGTACCGGTTGTTGGATCCGACAGCTCCACGGTCTTTAGAACGGAGGGTTGAACCCACTGCCCGTCGATAAATAACTTGGTGTATTCGCGCATGTTTCGGTCCCTTAACTGCTGTGGGTGTAGCCGCCGTCGCAGGCAATCGTCTGACCGGTGATGAAACCCGCAGCGGGGGTTGCCAGGAAGATCATCAAGCCGACGAGATCTGTGTGCACCATCCCGCGCTGGATGCATTGCTGCGACAACTGGAGGCGCCTGAGGTCGAGCGTCGGGTTGACCGCCCTTTCAACTTCAGTGGCGACCGGCCCCGGGCGAATGCAATTGACGTTGATGCCATCAGACCCCAACTCACGCGCCAGAGCGTTGGTCATCCCGATGATCGCGGACTTCGACGTCACGTAGTGCAGATAATTTCGGACGCCCTTTGGAACAGCGTCGGACGAAACATTGATGATCCTTCCCCAGCCTGCCGAGCGCATGAGCGGCGCCACGGCGCGAGCACATAGAAATGGTCCCGTCACGTTGACACGAATGACGCGGTCCCATTCGTCCAGAGGAATCATTTCGAAGTGACGTTTGTCGAGCGTCGCAAACATCGCCGCATTGTTGATCAGGACGTCGATGCGACCGTGTTCGGCGATCACCGACTTTACGAGGATGTCGACCGATCCGGCATCGGCAATGTCAACTTGCAGGGCGCTTGCCTTCCCGCCGCTTGCAACGATCTCGTCTCGTACGTTCTGAGCATTTGTCAGATTGAGATCTGCAACGACGGGCGTGGCGCCGGAAGCTGCGAACTGCCGGGCAAGCTCTCGTCCGATCCCTTGCCCCGCGCCTGTTATGAGCACAACCCGGTCGACGACGCTGAAATCACGGGCCCATCCTGGTACACCCGAATCCTGTGGCGTATGGACGACCGTATCGTCGGGTTCGGAAGATGCTGAAACGGCTCGTGTTTCGAGCTCGCTGGTGATCTTGGTCATTGGAATTTCCTTGCGTGCGCCATGGCCGCATTGGTGAAGAATGTTACATCGGCTCCCGCAGTCGCGTAGCGGGCGCCAAGCGAAATCATTTCCTTTGCAAGTTCGGGATTCGATCCGAGCCCGCCAACGCCGAGGTAGATCCCATTGGCTTTGCAGGCATCCGCCACACGCGCGAAGGCCGCCCGAACAGTCGGATGCTCGATCTGCCCCGGGAGCCCGAGCGCGTTGCACAGGTCGTTTGCGCCCACGAGAAGCATATCGACGCCATCGACCCCCGCGATTTCGTCAATCGCGTCGAGCGCCGCCAGCGACTCCACCATGATCACGACCATCGTCGCCGCATTGATGCGTTGCATTGCTTCGACTGCTGGTGTCGGGCGGAATTCGAGAAGCGGCAGACACGGAGCGATAGAGCGATGGCCGAGCGGGGGAAACTTTGCGGCCTGGACCACGGCAACAGCGTCCTTGGCGGTTTCAACTTGAGGAGCGATCACCCCCATGGCGCCGCATTCGAGGGCCCGGGTGATCGACGCATGGCCGCTATCGACGACACGCACAAGCGGCGTGATCCCTGCCAGGTTGCTGGCTATGCAGATCTGGCCGATCGTCTCAAGCGAGAAGCTATTGTGTTCGAGGTCCAGAAAGAGACAATCGAAGCCTGCGGTCTTGGCGATCGCTACTATCTCCACGCCTCTGATGAGACGTACGATCATACCGACCGTAAGTTTCCCTGCAGCCATCTTGGCAAGCAACGGATTTGCGGAGCTGACACTCGGCTCTGACATTGACAGATCTCCATTCTTACGCCGAATGCCTCCCATCCGCCGTCCACTACAATTTTAAGATGTGCTCGCGCACCATGACGCGAGCGCCATGAGCTTTTCGCTGCGATTTAAATTTGAAGCGGCAGGCGCCCGGAATCAATCAGGATAAACGCCCTACATCTTAAGGCGATAACATAAGTTATACCCTCGGAAATCGGCCTATTCCCGCGATCGGCTGCGTCTCCTAAAACTAGACACACCTGATTTCGCGAACCGAGGAGGATGATATGCGCATCTCAGAAGCAGCCAAAGCCGAGGGCGGAAGCGTCGGCAGCATGCGGGACGGCAAGCTGGACCAGAAGTTTCTGCTGACCGGAGACGACGACTCTCCGAACAACTACCTGTTGAATGTTGGACGCACTGGTTCCGGGGGATGGGGCACGCCACGCCACCGTCACAACTTCGATCAGGTCCGCTACGTTCTTAAGGGCAGCTACCCGGTGTCGCCTCACAAGGTCATGAAGGAAGGCACCGTGGCCTACTTCCCCGAGAGCGTCCACTATGGTCCGCAGGACCGCCCGGAAGGGCTTGAAATGATGGTCATTCAATTCGGGGGCGCCAGCGGTGAGGGCTTCCTCAGCGTGGCGAGACGCGAAGCCGCGAATGAAGCGCTCAAAAAGAAGGGCGAATTCAAGAACGGCGTTTTCACCTGGTACGACGACCAGGGAAACAAGCACAACAAGGACGGTTCGGCCGCGTGCGTCGAGGAGGCAACGGGCAAGAAGCTCGAGTTTGCGGAACCTCGCTATGACGACGTCGTCATGATGTATCCGGAGTCGAGTCCTTGGCTGCAGTCGGGTACCCCAGGCGTTTCGACCAAAACGCTTGGCGTTTTCACGGAACGCGAAATGCGGCTCGGCTTTGTCAAGATTGAAGCAGGCGCGACGTTCAATACGGAGACCCGGACCGCGATCGAGATCCTGTTTCTGAGCGAGGGTCAGATCACCGTCGATGGCAAGGCCTACGGCCCGCAGACCGGGATCGAACTTCTTCCGACGGACGCACCCGCCGAGATCACGGCGACGGAAGACGCTCTGCTTCTGGCCATTCGCCTCCCCCGGTTCTGAGAACCGAGCCTGCTCCGAATGCCGCCCTGAACGATCAGGCCGGCATCGAGCCTCATTTTCTAAAGGACGTACGATGAAAGTCGCCAGATTCTCGAATAACGGTAAGGTCTTGCTTGGCGTCGTGAACGACGCTGCGGGCACCGTTCACCCGTTCGATTCCAATTTGACGAGCATGGCGGATCTCATCCGCTTCAGCGCGTCGGGTTTCAGCTTCACTGCAGCATCCGGGCCAGGACTGCCTCTTTCCGAGGTTACGCTCGTGGCACCGATCATACCTGAGCGGAACATCTTCTGCGTCGGCAAGAACTACTACGAGCACGCCAAGGAGTTCGCGGGCAGTGGCTTCGAGGCGGGCGCCGTCAAGGGGCAGGAAATCGATGCCTATCCTGCAATCTTCTCAAAGCCGCCGAGCACCGTCATCGGTCCGGATGCTGTCGTCGAAATGCACCCGCAGGCAACTCAGGCTGTCGACTATGAGGCTGAATTGGCCATCGTTGTCGGTCAGCCCGGTCGCAACATCGCGGAAGCCGATGCGATGCAGCACGTCTGGGGATACACCATCGTCAACGACGTCACCGCGCGCGATCGCCAGCGCAATCACAAGCAATGGCTTGCCGGAAAAGGGCTCGATACGTTTTGTCCGATGGGCCCCTGGATCGTCACCGCCGATGAGATTGACGGGGCCAACCTTGATATCGAATGCAAGGTAAACGGTGAAGTCCGGCAGAAAGCAAACACCAGCGATCTGATCTTCAAGATCCCGCAGTTGATCGCGGCTATTTCCGCGGGTCTGACACTGCAGCCTGGCGATGTCATCGCTACCGGCACGCCCGCGGGCGTCGGGATCGGATTTACGCCGCCCAGGTTCCTCAAGGCCGGAGATCGCGTTGAAATCACGATCTCGGGCATCGGGTCACTGAGCAACACCTTCGCATAACGCCGCTTCGCATTTTCCGAAACGCGGCTGGCTCGACGAGCGGACCAACTGGCCCGTTCGTGCGATGGCGCGGACTAATGCCGGCAGTTGTCTTTCACGGCCGGCCGAAATGAGGAGTTCAGTGCGTTTCGGAGGGATTTTCATTTCACGACTGTTCTCAGGGAGGAACAAATGAACTGGTCTCAGATAGCAAGACGAAGATTGATCGCAACGGCGATGGCGCTGGGGGTTGCGCTGACCACAACGCACGCCTCGGCCGCCGACGGCCAAATCCGTTGGCTTGTCGGTTATCCGCCTGGAGGGTCTACGGATGCAATAGCTCGGCTTCTTGCAGCGCCGATCTCGAAGACGCTCGATCAGACGATCATTGTTGACAACCGCCCGGGAGCCGGCAGTTCGATCGCAGCGGCCGCCTTGGCCAAGTCAAAGCCGGACGGCCTGACTGTCATGTCGGTCGACAATGGCACGCTGGTGATCAATCCGGTAGCTTACCGCACGCTGCAATATGATCCGGACAAGGACTTCCGGCCGGTCGGCGTTTACGCTGAAGTGAACTTCCTGCTCGCGGTCGGCAAGGACCAACCCTACAAGACGGTCGAGGAATTCCTGAGCCAGGCCAAGACGGCGTCCGTCCCGATAGCCTACGCGAGCCCCGGCATTGGATCACCGCTGCATCTCGCAGTGGAGAGGATGGCGCGCGAAGCGGGCGTGAAACTCGAGCATGTCGCATACCGCGGGATGGCGCCTGCCCTGAACGATGCGCTCGCCGGTGTCGTTCCAAGCATTGTCATCGACTACACCACCGCCCGTGAGATGATCCGTTCAGGAGATCTGCGACCTCTTGCTATCTTCTCTTCGACCCGCCTTCCCGCGCTTCCCGATGTCCCAACCTTCGGCGAAAAGGCGCTTCCGGGGTTTTCAGCCGTCGCCTGGCAGGCGATGGTCGTGCCGAACGATACCCCTGACGAAGCCGTCAACCGACTGAGCGATGCTCTCGCGAAGGCGCTAGAGGATCCGGCCGTCAAATCGCGCTACGGGCAGTTGGGACTGGGCATGCCGCCGAGCGACCCTCAATCCTTCCAGAAGCGCTGGCAGGAAGACAAGGCAGTTTGGCAGCCGTTGATCCGCGACCTGGGGGTCACCCTCGGAGAGTAGAGCAAGCATAGAATGGGCTGCCTGGCCGGGCAGCCCATCTTGAGGACGGAGCTCGCAACGAAGCACATCTATTTCGGCACCGCTGTTAGAGCATCGTCTACCGTGTCGGCACGCTGGCCAGGAAGCCGCTCGGATGTGCAATCTCACCTGCATGGACGACAAGGACTGGGTTCGAAACGGGCTGTCGATGGTCGAGGGACTGATCAACCTCATGCCCACGTACCAGGTCGACCCGGACGGCACCGATAGTCCGCAAACACGGCGGACGGCCGCAAGCAACTCGACCACACGCGCCGGGGTCGGCCGACTCCGTTCTATATCCTCAAGAAGGCCGCCGAAACCAGAGCCGAGAAGCTCCTGAGTCCCGATGATCAGGTGTAGGCGAGGAGCCGACCAGCGAAGACCACGCCCGTCCATGCGATCATCGACACTCCTGCCGCGACGCGGGCGGCGACCGGTGTTACGGCGGCATCCGTCCACTCCTCGACGCTTCGGTAGATGCCGTAGTGGAACACTGGCACGTTGAGGCCAGCGAGGATAAGCAGGCCGAATTTCCATGGTGCAGCTCCCGCGCCAGCGACCAAGGTCGCCTGCGCGCTGAGCAGTGCGATTCCTGTGGCGAAGGCGATGGCCAGGCCGACGTGGGAGACGGGCAGCAGATAGCGCGCGGCTGTGGTTACGGACACGACGCGGTGTCCGACGCCCAGCAGTCGGAGGTCGAAGGTGAAAGCCGGGCCGACAAGGACAGCAATCCCAATGATGTGGGTGGCGTCAAGCACGGGATAGAGATACTGCGCATTCCGCACCCAGCCGCCGAGCGCAGAGCCCTGCAACAACATCAGCAACGAGTTGAGAAAATCAAGCATAGTCTGTTCAATTCCGGCCCGTGCAGTGGCACAGGCGGCGGATATTATCCGCACCTGCTACAACGATGATCCCGAACACCACCCAATCCGCTACGTCTTGCGCGGCGGCTTCTGTCTTGTAATCGGGGTGGTACCGCATTCGTCGAGAAAACCTAGTTCGGCAGCGGCGCTCGTACCGGGAGCGTGTTGCCGAGCACCTGGTTTACGGGCACGTTGCCATCCCCGTACCAAAACACAACTGGTCGAAACAGACCGTCATCTGTCCGATTGATGTAGCCGACGGCCTGGAAGCGTTCCCCGACCTTCAGCGCACGGCCCAGGCCCCACCTGCCCGACCAAGCCGGCGGCGCGATGACGATTTCCAGCTCCTTGTGGGGGCCTTTGTACGAGAGAGCGGCATTGACCCGGATGCTGTCCTCGGGATCTTGCAACTGCTCCGGAATCGCCAGCTCGGGAGTGTCGGCAGGCAGGCTGCTGTTCAAGGTCACATGGAAGAGCGAGTGCGGGTTACCCCAGGTACCATCTGAAGAGACCGTTCCCGCGATATAGACGAGGCGATCTGTGTCGAACCCGGGCCATCCATGATGCGCGACAGCAGGAGACACCAGAACCGTTGCCAGTGCGATCATGGCAGCAATGCCTGAATTGGCTAGCCGCCTTAGTCCCCGGATGCCCATGGGGGTGTGCGAGAAAATGCTCTCCATTTGATAAACCCTTTCGTAGCCAGTACCGACCGCAACCGTCGGGCTGGATGAAAGGTATCACTGCGCGATGCGTCGGATTACCGCGGTTCGATCGATCGCACTTATGTGCG
This sequence comes from Ensifer sp. Root423, assembly GCF_001426275.1. Lineage (NCBI taxonomy): Bacteria > Pseudomonadati > Pseudomonadota > Alphaproteobacteria > Hyphomicrobiales > Rhizobiaceae > Ensifer > Ensifer sp. Root423. The sequence continues at coordinate 17,201 of NZ_LMEG01000025.1, forward strand.
TTGACCATGGATACGCAGGAGGATGGTTTGCGAACCTGTAGTCAGGGCGAAGCATCATTGCCCGTCCTGCTCTCCCGGATCATGCAGGCGTATAGCGGGACCGCTCCCTCCAGCACCAACGGCAGAGGTTCGCGTCGCCAAGCCTCGCTGACAGATCTCTTGTCCAACCCGCTCGACGATCGCTATCAGGTCTCGGCTCGCTTCATCCATCTGATACCCTTCCCTGAAATAGAGGGCGATGTTGCGGTCCAGCGCCGTGGCATCAATCGGAATGTTGCATAGCCGCCCCTCGTCCAACTCCTCGTTCACCGCGTGCAATGGTAGTACGGCCAAGTGATCGCTGTTCGCGACTACGGCCTTCAGCAACGTGACGGAGCCGCACACGGTCACGTTTTCAGGTGGAGAAATGTTCGTGGACCTGAGCGCCGCACCGAGGACGGCATGCGGCCGGCGCGCTGAAGGAAAGACCCAAGGATAGCTAACCAGCGTGCGCCAATCGACGTCGAGCTGCCCGGCAAGCGGGTGCCCTTTTCGCGCGATGACAAGAAGCTTGTCGCGAAACAGCACACGCTGACGCAACCCCTCCTCGAGGTCGTAGCACTCCGTGAAGCCGATCACGAAGTCGAATTCCCTCCGCAGAAGGCCGACAAGCAGATCGATCTGCGGACTTTCTACGATCTGCAACTCGCGATCTGGATGAGCCTGCCCCCATCTTTGTAGGGCAAGCGGCATCACGCTGGTCGCGAGGCTCGGTAGACTTCCAAGCCTTACGGCGGCGGGCGCACCGCCCCAAGCATTGAGCAAGGCGCGCTCCGCCAATCCGATCTCGTCTCGAATAAGGCGAGCGTGGCAGTATAGGATTTCACCAAGCGGCGTTGGGAAGACACCTTTGGAGGTTCTTTCAAAGGCTCGTATCCCAAGCTCGCTTTCCAGTCGGTTCATCGAGCCGGAGAGCGCCGGTTGAGAAACGTTCAACGCGCGGGCCGCGCTCTTGAGGCTTCCGTGCTCAATGATCGTCGCAAGGTAGAGCAACTTCTTTGGATCGATCTTGTGCACCAGATGCATCTGCGACGCCCTCAGATCAGCGCATCTCAACAAACGGCAGCACCGGCTCGCCCACCCGCAGCGCTACAGGCAAGCAGTCTGGCCGCCATCGACCGAAACGACAGCGCCAGTCATGAAGCTGGCATCCTCGGTGAGAAGGAACACGATCACTGCGGCAATCTCTTCCGGCTCACCCATACGGCCGATCGGATGCGCTGCCTTGATACGCTCTACGGCCGCCGGATCCTGCAGCATGTATTCGACCAGGGGCGTTTTTGTCATACCCGGCGCCACTGCGTTGACCCGGATGCCGAGCGGCCCCAGTTCCGGCGACATGGACTTTGTTATGCCCGAAACCGCGAATTTCGAGGCCACATATGGGAGTCGATTGGGTACTCCCATGACACCGGCACCTGACGAGATGTTTACAATCGCGCGCGGCCCTGTGTCGTCGCGCACCGCACGCACGAACGCCTGGCACATGTTGACAGTGCCCCCCAGATTAACCGCCATGACGCGCTCAAGCTTTTCGGGCTCGACATCCAAAACGCTCGCAACGCCGGTGATCCCAGCACAGTTGATCAGTCCATTCAGCCGACCGAGCCGCGCACGCGTCTGGATTGCCAAAGTTTCGGCTGCATGCTGATCGCGGACATCGAGCACGGCCCCTGAGATGCGAGCGCTGCCGCCAAATTCCGACATGATTTTATCGACGGCCTCATTGGTGACGTCGACCGCAACGACGTCTGCTCCCTCAGCATGCAGACGCCGGACGCAAGCAGCTCCGATACCGCTTCCTGCACCTGTAACAATGACCGTACGGCCCTCAAATCGATTCATTCTATTTCCTCCATTCCACGCACAGAACACCGCTTGGATCGGCGCCAGTAGGCTATGCGACATTGACCGATCGCCCTCCGTGCGGAGCCTTCTCCCGCAGCGCCCGGCAAGACCAACGGTAATCGTTTGAAGCCAACGTTTGTCAACGCAGGTGACGAGCGTCCACTTCGGGGAAACCGAAGCGGGAAACGAAGGCGGCAGAAAATATTCTTACGGATCAATGCCTTACATAATTTTTTGGTCGCCCAAATGGTATTGCATTGTGTTATACCCCTTGCGGGCCGAGTATTCGTCGCGCCACTTTTCGTTGCTCGCAACCGGCGCACTGCGGAGATAACGTGGGCTTATATGCCCGGATTGAGTCACCGGGTTTTTCGTGCACTTCTGACGGGGGCGACAGCGCAGCTCGTCGGCCGCCTGCAGAGGAGATCACATGCGGCATAGGCAAGCCACAACAGACGTGCATCGTGCCTCCATCGTGTCGGCAGGAGCCGTCAAGGTTGGGGATTTAGAACTATGTGTGGTTTCGGCAGGCCCGCTCGACATCGGCGAACCACGAAAGGCCTTTGACGCGGCATCTTCCGACGACGTGAAGGTTCGCGACCTCTGGACCGAGAGCAGCATTGTCGTTGAACAGAACGTTCTTGCGATCAGAAGCCAGGGCCGCGTCGCCATATTTGAAACCGGGGCGCCGACGAAAGATTCTAACGCCAGCCCGCTTTGTTCAGAGCTCACCTCTGCAGGCATCGCGCCTGAGAGCGTAGACGCAATCATTCCCACACATGCACATCTCGATCACGTCGGAGGTATAATGCGCCCGGATGGGCAGCGGAATTTTCCGAATGCCAGAATTCATCTCCATCCTTGTGACGTCGAATTCTGGCTGGCAGACGAACGCCTGGGTACACGCGGAGAACGTTCGGCACTGGTTGCGCGTCGCAACCTGAACCCCAATCTCGATCGATTGGTACTTCACGTCGACGACCAGGAAACCTTCCCGGGCGTCACGGCGATGCACACACCCGGCCATACCGTCGGACATACAAGTTTTGTGATCGGCTCCGGCAGTGAGCTTCTTTTTGTGGTCGGCGACATCATTCATCACCCGTGTCAACTCGCCTACCCACGCATCAGGATGCTCTTTGACACAGACCCGGATGCCGGTGTCGAAACACGCCTCAAAGTGCTGGAGTTTTTGGCATCAAGGACCATGCCCGCCTTCTTCTTCCATTTCCCTTTCCCAGGCTGGGGCATTGTGGAACGCGCCGGGGAAGGCTATCGTTTTCTACCGCTGCCCATGTGAGCCGCGCAGTATCAACCGAACGCCGCAGAGCGGGACGCTGCAACATCAGCGAGGATCGAAAGTGCCAGCGAAGCAGAGTCGCGGGTCGGGCCGAACAAACCAATCGGCGCTTTGATGCGTGCCAGTTCGGGTTCACCGTGTCCTAGCCTGAGCAACCGATTGAGGCGCCGCTGGTGCGTTCGCCTGCTCCCCAGAGCGCCGAGGTAGAAGCAAGAGGTTTGCAACGCGGCGTCAAGGACCGGCATCTCTTGTTCGAGGTCATGGTGAAGAAGCAGGACGGCAGAAAACGGATCGACCACGTCTCCGATAAAACGCGATCCCCTCTCCGGTGCCAGAACGGTTACCTCGAACCCCGAACATTCTGCGAGGCGCGCAACGCTTCGCACTTCGATCGTCTGTCCCGAGATGACGACTTTCGTGGAGGGGCGATAGATGGTCAGGAAGTCGTCACCGACCCATCCCGCACGCTGCATCGGTTCGGCCAGGACCAGCGATTGTCTGGCGGGCGAATATCTGAGAGCGGTCGCCTGTCGTAGCCTCAAGGATTCGAGCGCCCTTTCGACTTCTTCCATCCTCCGCACGACGTGGATAGCAACCGTGATCCCTCCTCCGCACGGAAGCACAACATCGAGGAACGGGGACCCATCGCCGAAGCGCACAATTCGATCGCGACCCTCTGCCATGGCAAGCAATGCTTCAGCGGCGACGGCAGCTTCGACGCACCCTCCAGAAACGTACCCGGCAAAGCGACCATCGCCGAGAACAATCACCTGTGAACCGAGTGATCGCGCGGCACCGCCCCGGATTTCGACGAGTGTTGCGATCGCTACCTGCGAGTCCTTGAATGCTTCAGCGGCAAACTTGAGGAGTTCAATGGGGTCATCCGTCAGAAGCGCTCTGGCAGGAGTCGGCAAGACTAGAAGCGGGTTGTCGTTCACATCAGTTCCATGATTGGACGGCCACCGCCCCCTCGGCGCCAGGTTAGAGTCCAGGCGGAGTAGCCCGCCCGACAGCTTGCCTCGCTCTCAGACGCGTAGGAGGGCCTTGATTGCGCGACGCTCATCCATCGCGCGGTAACCTTCGGCGACGTCAGCGAGGGGAACCTCGAGATCAAAGACCTTCCCCGGATTGATCTCACGGTTCAGCACAAGTTCCATGAGATAGGGGAGATAGCGGCGGACGGGCGCCGGGCCGCCCATCAGGCTCTTCTGGGCGAAGAACAGGGTCTGACCATCGATCTGGACACCATGCGGTACGCCGACAAAGCCGATGTGGCCCCCGGGACGGGCGCAGTTCATCGCCTGCGTCATCGCCTCCTGCGTTCCGACGCATTCAAGAACGGATTCAGCCCCCACGCCGCCTGTCAATTCCTTAACCCGTGCGACACCTTCGTCGCCTCGTTCCGAGACGATGTGCGTGGCACCGAAATCGAGCGCGAGATCCTGACGAGTCTTGTGCCGGCTCATGGCGATAATCTTCTCAGCCCCCATTTGCTTGGCCGAGAGCACGCCCATCAGGCCGACCGCGCCGTCGCCGACGACGACGGCCGTCGACCCGGGCTGGACCCGCGCCGCATCGGCGGCATACCAGCCGGTACCAAGGACATCCGAAACGGCCAGCAAGCTCGCGATAAGGTCGTCGGACGGCATTTCGGGGGTCGCTACCAACGTGCCATCAGCGAGCGGAATTCGGGCATAGGGCGCCTGCGCACCAGACATGAACTCCCGCTGTTCGCAGGAGGACGGAAAACCGAAGCGGCAGTGGGGGCACGTGTTGTCGGAAATGCAGAATGATCCCACGACGAACTGGCCTGGTTTCACCGTCTTGACGTCGTCGCCGACTTCGACGACCACGCCGCAATATTCATGGCCCATGTGTGTCGGCCCGCCCACCGGCTGGAGCCCACGGTAGGGCCATAAGTCGGAGCCGCAAACACAGGACGCAGCCAACTTGATGATAGCGTCGGTGGGCTTGAGAATTTTTGGTTCGGCGACCTCCTCGCAACGGATATCGCCTTTGCCGTGCAGAACCGTAGCCAGCATGCTTCACTCCCTTTCGATGGCGTCAGGACAGGCGTTCGATGCGAAGCGGAAACTCGCCGCGCGTCAGCAGCGGCTCGATGGCGCCATCAATGCGACCGAGCCGGATGAGATCTCTCGTTGAGATGTAATCGCCGTGGAAGAAGGCAAGATTGCCCCACGGGATGTAGTAGCAGAGGTCGCCTGCAGCCGCGTTGGGGAAAGATCCTCTTGCTTCAAGATGGAGCTTGCGCGGCAGATAGGCGATTTTCTCGTTGGAGAAATCCGAGAACGTCAGATCCAGCGGAAGCATCGAGGCGAAGTCACGGGCAGACGGATTATCATTTAGTGTCACCGTAAAGTCGTGATCGGCGAAGATGAAACGTGCCTTCATGTGTGTCTGCTCCTTAGCCCATGCGAGATGCGGCAAGGCCGCGCCGACGATACCCGCGCCGAGCAGAGTGCGGCGCGTCATCGAGGTGGCTTGCCGTTTCATTTCGAACGCTCCCAATCCATCCACGCCGCAAGACCTGCCGCCGACGATCCAAGCAGGAGAATGGCTGCCAATGCGAACGAACTCCACCATCCGCTCCAGTCGAACAGGAATCCGCCAGCAGCCGCGCCGACGGTAATGGCAAACTGGATGACGGCGACCTGCAAGCCCCCGCCTGCCTCTGCATCATCGTGGAGCACCTTGCTCAACCAGGTTCCCCAGCCGACGGGCGCGGCGGTGCCAAAGAAGCCCCAGGCAATCAGGAGAGCGGCAACGGCAATCTTCGCCGAGCCGAATGCAATCAGCATTGCAGCTATCGCTGCCATGACAAGGGGAATACCAACCACGATCGGGTAAAGGCGCGTCGAAAGCAGCGAACTGATGCTCCAGGTTCCTACCACGCCGGCGAGTCCCATTAACAAGAGCACCAAAGACAGGGCCGAAACGGAGTAGCCGGAAACGGACTCGAGGAAGGGTCTGAGATAGGTGAAGAGCGCAAATTGCCCCATGAACAGCAGCAGGATTGCTGTCATGCCGATCGCGACTTGTCTGCGCTTGAGCAGGCGGAAAACATTGCCGGCGGCGCTACGTCGGCGAGGCGGCAGCGAGGGCATGCTCAGCCACTGCCAGACAAGCGCGATCAGGGCCAAAGGCACCACGAAGAAAAATGCTCCGCGCCATCCAATGTAGTCGCCCAGAAAGCTGCCCAGCGGTGCGGATATCGTCGCCGCAATCGCGTTCCCAGCGTTCAATATCGCAAGCCCCTTCGGCACAGCGGTGGCGGGCAGGAGGCGCATGACAATTGCGGTGGACATCGACCAGAAGCCGCCAATTGCAATCCCAAGCAGTGCACGACCGATCATCAGGACTGTGTAGTTCGGGGCAAATGTGACGATGAGGCCTGAAGCGACCAGCAAGACCGAGAACGATGACAGGACAACCTTGCGATCGATGCTCCGGGTGATCCCTGCAATGAACAGGCTCGTCACCACGGCGAACAGCCCGGATATCGAAATTGCCTGTCCTGCCTGGCCTTCCGTCATGACAAGATCGCTTGCAATCGGCGTCAGGAGACTGACGGGCATGAACTCTGAAGCGATCAGTACCGCGACACAAAGTGCCATGGAGACGACGGCACCCCAGGCCGCGGCGGGTCTCGTCAGTGTCTCTTCGTACATCACGTGGGTCATTAGTTTCGCCCTTCAGTTCTGCGAGTTTTCTCCCGTGCGAAGCTGACTAGCACGACGGAAGAAATCGAATTAGCCGACATCGTTCGCTTGCATTAATCGAAGAGGCCCATAAATCCGCGAACCAGGGAAGCGTGTGGTGGGGGCGCCGAACTATGCCGCCGCCACCACGCATGCTTGCTTCCTGTTCCTAGCGCGAGCCGAGCAATTCAATGATTGCACGCCGCTCTTCCACGTTGTTGAAGCGTTGCGTCATGCGCGTGCCCCGGACCATCGCGCCCGGGTTTGTCAGGAACGTATCCAGCGTTTCCGCCGTCCACGTCACTCCGGAAGCCTTGAGGGCGGGTGAATATTTGAAGCTCTCGTCACTTCCGGCGGTCCTTCCGATAACGCCCTGCAGATGGGGCCCAACGCCGTTGCGAGTGGTGGCAAGCTGATGGCATGCACCGCAGCGTTGCTGGAACAGCCGCTCGCCTCGTGCGGCATCAGTCTCCTGGGAATAGGCAGGCCTAACACCACCGGCCACGATGAGAGAAGCCAAGGAGGCCAGAACGAACGTCTTCAACCGTCAACCTCCTTGAGATCGAGTTTGGACATAGGCAGGCTTCGGACACGATTGCCGGCGAGGACTGAGAGGGCATTGGCTACGGCCGGCGGAACGCCGGGCAGACCTGGCTCGCCAATACCACCCATGGGCGCACCGCTCTCGACGATCCGGACATGAACCCGCGGCATGCGGTCTAGCGTTAGGATCTGATAGCCGTCGTAGTTTCGTGCTTGCGGCACGCCGTCTACGTAGACGACTTCCTCAAGCAGCGCCGATGAAAGTCCAAGGGCAACGGCCGAGTTCATCTGCGCTTCGATAATTGCAGGATTGACGATGCTGCCGGGATCGATCGCCACCCAAACGTCATGCACGGCGATTTCACCATCGCGCAACGACACCTCGGCGATCGTCGCCACTTCGCTGCCAAACGGCGAGGCCATGGCGACGCCTCTCGCGCGCCGGGTGCCGTCTTCGGCAGCGAACGGTCCACGCTTCCACCCGCCGGAGAGATCAGCCACGGCCTCCAGCAGCGTCTTGTGACGTGGACTTCCGGCCAGGAGACGCAGGCGCAGCTCATAAGGATCCTGCTGACCTGCATCCGCCATCTCGTCGAAGAACGTTTCGTAGAAAAAGTCGTTCATCGAATGGCCGACAGAACGCCAGAAGCCGATGATCGCGGGGTCGTCAACATGGATCTGGCCGACACGTCGGTTGGGGATCGCGTAGACCTTGCCGGCGATCCCCTCGACGGCGGAACTGTCGACCTTGTCGGGTTGGCGACCGAACCACCGGCCCGTGGGCCCCTCTCCGACCGCAACGGCTGAGAGCGCCACTGGCGTGCCGCTGGCATCAAGTCCGCCGCGGAAACGAACCGCAGCCATCGGCCGGAGCGCATCGCGCAGGAATTCTTCCTCACGGCTCCAGAGCAGCTTGACCGGACGTCCAACCGCCTTGGCAAGCAGGATCGCCTGGGGATAAGGGTTCGCCGTCTGATAGAGAAAGTGCCGTCCGAAGAAACCGCCCAGCATCGGTGAGTGGATGATGACCTTCTCCGGTGCAATGCCTGCGACCTTCGCGGCATCGACCTGGAACATCTCCGGTGCCTGGTTGGGGAGCCATAGCTCGAGAGTGCCATCCTCGTTCCAGCGCGCGAGCGCCGATGGCGGTTCAAGCTGTCCATGCACGAGATAGGGTGCGTCATAGACCGCTTCGACCACACGCGCCGCTCCCGCAAGCGCGCCAGCCGCATCGCCCTCCGTTTCGAAGGCCACGCCGTCGCCGGATGTGACTTTCAACTTCGCCATATGCGCTTCGGACGAGAAGTCCGCCGGCATCGGGTGCGACACCCCGGAAGCAGCCTCTGTCCAACTCACCTGCAAAGCCTCGACAGCGCGGCGCGCACGCCACCAACTGTCGGCGACCACTGCAACAGCGCCGGGTAGCTTATGGATGGAGTGAACGCCAGGCATGCCTCGCACGTCCGCTTCGTTCTGCATTACCTCGGGCTCGCCGCCCAGGCGCGGGCTGTGCTGGACGGCCGCATGGAGCATGCCGTCGATCGTCTGGTCGATCGAGTACTTCGCCTTGCCCGTCGATTTGTCGCGCGCGTCAAGCCGCGCGAAAGGTTTGCCAATCCAGCGGAAATTTGCTCGATCGCGAAGGGTGACATCAGCCGGCAACGGCAAATTTGCTGCGTCGTCGGCTATCTCGCCATAGGGAACTGAGCGACCGGAAGCGGCGTGGACCACTCTTCCCGGTTCCGTCGAAAGCTCGGACGCCGGCACGCCAAGCTTTGCCGCGGCCGCCTGCAGCAGCATATGCCGAGCAGATGCACCGAGCTTGCGCATCGTGTCATAGCTCATGCGGACCGACATGCTGCCACCCGTGAACCGCCCACCGCCTGTCAGGAGATAATCCGGGCCGGGGGGAGCGCCTTCCACGACGAAGTTCGCCGGGTCGACGTCCAGCTCCTCGCCGACGATCTGCGCCATGGCGGTAAAGATCCCCTGTCCTCCTTCGATGAAGGCACTGCGGAAAAGAACCGTGCTGTCGGGCCGGATTTCCAGGAATGCCGCGACCCGGGAGCCAGGCGTGACGGGCGTGGGAGCGGCCGCAAGCGCGCGGGTCCGGCCCGCCGGGAGTGTGACTCCGAGAACAAGCGCGCCGAGCGATGCGCCAAGAAAGCCGCGTCGTGATACCTTGAAGGGCTTGCCGTTCTCGCTGGCTTGAACCTCGGGATTGATGGGTGTCATGTCGTTCATGGTGCACCTCCGATCAAGCTTGCGCGGCATCGCGGACAGCCGCCGCGATCGCGTTGTAGGTGCCACAGCGACAGAGGTTGACCATCGCGCCGGCAATGTCCTCGTCCGTCGGCTTTGGCGTTTGCTTCAAAAGCGCCGTGGCCGCCATGACCTGGCCGGACTGGCAGTAGCCGCATTGGGCGACCTGGTTGGCGACCCACGCCTCAACGACCTTCTGTCCTACCGGGTCATCAGCAACTGCCTCGATCGTCATGATGTCGGCGCCGACAACGCTCTCGATGGGCGTGACGCACGACCGTGTCGCCTGTCCGTCTACGAGCACCGTGCAGGCGCCACATTGGGCGAGTCCGCAACCATACTTCGTGCCCGTCATCGCGAGTTCGTCGCGAAGGACCCAAAGCAGCGGTGTGTCGGGTTCGATGTCGACCTGGTGTTTGGTCCCATTGATGGTGAGTTCCATGGCGGTCTCCTTAGCGTGCACGCGACGATCTCGAACGAAACCTGTCTCAGCACAGACGCTAACAAAGGAGACGGCTATGGATTAGACGCCATGCTTCGCTTACATTTATCGACACGCACCATAAATCGACCGAAGCGGAACAAGCGAACATCGATGGCCAAGGAAGACTTCAATGACCTGCTATGGTTCCTCGCCGTTGCCGAGGAGCGCAACTTCACCAAGGCGGCCGCCAAGCTTGGCATAACCCAGTCGACGCTCAGTCATACGATCAAGCGGCTCGAAACCCGGATGGGGCTGAGACTGCTGACTAGGACGACGCGAAGCGTTGCCTTGACTGAAGCCGGGGATCGCTTGTTTCATTCGTTGTCGCCGAGAATATCCGCAATCAGGAGCGATCTGGCGGCACTTACGGCGTTGCGCGACACGCCGTCGGGTACGATCAGAATCACCCTGTCGGATCATGCGCTCGAAACCATCGTCTGGCCCAAGCTGAAGCCGATCCTGTCGAAATATCCTGATATCAAGATTGAGCTCAGTCGTGACAATGGCCTGCGCAACATTGTCGACGACGGCTTCGATGCGGGCGTTCGGCTCGGCGAGAGCATCGAAAAAGACATGATTGCGGTCAGGATCGGGCCCGACTGGCGGATGCTTGCCGTGGCCTCTCCGGAGTATCTTGCAGATCGGTCGATCCCAGAGCACCCGCAGGATTTGATGCAACACGACTGCATCAACATGCGCCAGGCAACCGGCGGAGGTCTCTATATCTGGGAGTTTGAGAAGGACGGCCAGGAGCTTCGCGTCAGAATCGACGGGCAACTCACGTTCAACACGTCCTATCCCATGGTAGACGCCGCGCTTGCAGGTCATGGGATAGCCTTCTTGCCGGAGGATCTGGCGACTGAACATATCGAAGCAGGCCGTTTGGTCGCGCTGCTTTCCGACTGGTCGCCGCCATTCCCCGGCTACTATATCTACTATCCAAGCCGGCATCAGAACTCGCCGGCATTCAAGGTGGTGGTAGACGCCTTGAGATATCAAAGGTCGTAGTTCCGGTGACAGGAAGGATTCGATCCACTTGCTTCGACTGTGACGGGACCGAGTGCTGACGGCCGCCTCGCCTTCCTGCTCTGTGCGCCCGCGGAAGGTACCAGACGGCGACCGGTCGCCGACGCCCGCGCACGAAGTGCATCTGATCGGGCTGCAGCTCCTCCATTGTAGGCGCTAAATTCGCCGCGCTTTGCGCCTGTGCCGCGATCAGCAGATCCTCGCTGACCGCAAGGGAAGTCCCGATGGTGCGCGTCAGCCGTTCGAGCCTGCTCGCAACATTCACCGTGTCGCCCAGCACCGTGTATTCGAGGCGACGCTCGTCTCCGATGTTTCCGACGATGACTTCGCCGTAATGGACGCCGATGCCGACCTCGATTGGGTATTCGCCAGAAGCGAGACGCTGTTCGTTCCACTGCCGGATCTGCTCCAGCATGTCCCGCGCGCAAGCGAGCGCTCGCGCAGCATCGTCCTTCCGGGGACGAGGGGTGCCAAAATGCACCATGATTTCGTCTCCGATGTATTTGTCCACGGTCCCCCCGTGGGCAAAGGCAACCGTCGCCAGACGTGCGTGATACTCCTTCAGCAGCTTGACGAGATCCTCTGGTGCAAGCCCCTCTGAAATCCTGGTGAAGCCCACCATGTCGGCAAAGAGGATTGCGGCCGTCTGGAGCGAAGGCTCTCCAAATCCGCTCGTCCCGCTGGACAACTCGCGGACGATGTTCGGGGAGAAGTATCGCGACAAGGCGCTGCGCTGGGCCTCCGCCGCGACCTGCTTGCGAACAAGCCGGCGCGAGCGCCAAACGGCGATCGCGAGGATAATCGTCACGAGCACCAGGAACATCGTCTGATATGAGAGATTGATCAGGCTCACGGAGCGCGGATCGAGCACCAGCGCGATAATCTCAGCATCACTCAACCCGCCATCGAGCAAATCTCTCCCATATGCGATGGAATCGGGCCGCGTTGCGACCCAGCAGTAGGCGATGTTCCAGACGACGATGGTAACCGCGCCGCTCCAGACGACGAGAGCTGGCGAGTAGCTGAGCGCCATGCTCACCAGGAACACACCCAGATATAGGAAATTCGGCAGGCGAAGATTGAGCTGGGACGTCCAGCCTTCGACAGCGAACGGCGAAGGCGTGACAAAGATGTAGGTCAATATCGCAGCGTCGATGACGACGAACGACCATGTCGCCACTGTCGCAAAGCGACTGCTGCGGGCAAAGCCAAAGGAAAGGGCATTGAGCAGCCCGAAAGCGACGATGGCAGCCACATAAAGACCCGAACGGTCGAGCGGCACGGCAAGGACCGCCCCCAGGGCGAGCGTTCCGAGCGCGACCAGCCGACCCCAGAACATGTAGGCCAGGCCTTCTTTTACTTCGCGATCGATAGCATCGCCGAGCGCCTCCGCGGAGACCAAGGGGCCGACTGCCTTACCTTCGAGGCGACGTCGGGCGCGCCCGAGGAATTGGGCAACGCATCGCAACGTTGTCCTCCAAAGCTTCGACACTGGCTCAAATGGTACTCTCATCGTTCGTCTCGCTGGGTTGTGTGGCTTCGCAGAGATTGCTGGCGGTCAACGATCAGCCTGGGAGAGACAGTATCTCCGATCTGGCTACGCGATTAGCGCCGGAAATGCGCATGCGCTTATGGAGTGGATCGATCAGTCGCCTGATGAGCGCCCCTTCGCCGAACGGCACTCATGAACTGCGCCCATGACGGCAAGCGAACCAACAGAGGTAATCGGATGCGTTTCGACCGGTTATATTGGTCGGCATCGAACGGCTTGAGCAGAAGTGCCCCTCAAGCCCGAGCATGCCGCTCCGGAAACAGCGAGCCGGTGCCAACAGTCGAGAGACCGAAAGAATGTCGACGATCAATCGTCAAATCGTTGCGCTCTTGCTAGCGGTCTTTTTTGTCGCATTGCCCACCATGTCCTTTGCTCAAACAAAGGATCTCAGCTCGCCTTCAGTGATCGGCACGGTCGTGCGGTTCACCGGTGGTGCGACGACGTTGGACGTAACGGTAGGCGAGGACAGTCCAGCAGTGCGCGACTTCCTTTCGATGCTCCCGCTCACACTCGAGCTTGAGGAATTCGCCGGCCGTGAAAAGATCAGCTACCTTCCCCGCAAGCTCAAGCATAGCGGCTCGCCCGGATCCGACCCCGAAGACGGCGATCTCATCTACTTTGTCCCATGGGGGAACCTCGGCTTCTACTACAATACAGCCGGGATCGATTACTCGGACCAGACGCTTCACATCGGGACCTACAAGGCCTCGCTCGGTACGCTCAACAAGCTGACTGGGCAGCCGGTAACCGTCGAGATCCTTCAGTAACCGGGAACTCGAAGCAGCCCACAGCGCGTTCACATCGGCTTGTGCTGCAGATCACCCTGATCGCAACGCACTCGGCAAGTGCGACATCCGCTTCTTAGTGCGCGTCCCGTTCCGACGACTGGCGGCGGCATGGAGTCGCCTGCGTTTCACCCAACACCGGCGCCGAACCGGCAATGACAAAATGGAGACAAGCTATGACTGACGACCACAGCCTTGAAATGCAACCCCCCGAATCCGACCTCGACGTCGACCGCCGGAACTTGCTCAAGGCGGCCGGGGTCGGCGTGGCGGCCCTCAGTGCGATGTCGATCCTCAATATCCCCTTCGCAGGAGCGCAAGATATGTCCAAAGGTGCCGATAATTTCTACAAGAGCGACCGCGTGACGGGCGAAAAGGTGACGTTCAAAACGCAGTACCAACTCAACGTCGCAGGCAACCTGTTCCTGCCGAACAACCTCGACCGTGCCATGCGTCATCCGGCAATCGTTGTCGGACACCCGATGGGTGCCGTGAAAGAGCAGAGCGCCACCCTTTACGCAATGAAGATGGCCGAAAAGGGCTTCGTGGCGATGGCGATCGACCTCCCCTTCTGGGGTGAGAGCGAGGGCGAACCTCGCAATGCCGTGTCGCCTGACCTCTACGCGGAGGCCTTCAGCGCAGCGGTCGACTTCCTCGGCACTCGACCCTTTGTCGATCGCGAGCGCATCGGCGGCATCGGCGTTTGCGGCAGCGGCAGCTTCATCATCAGCGCGGCGAAAATCGATCCCCGTCTGAAGGCTATCGCGACGGTCAGCATGTACGACATGGGTGCCGCCAACCGCGACGCTCTGAACAAGTCGTTATCAGTTGAGCAGCGCAAGGAGATCATTTCTGCGGCGGCGCAGAAGCGCTACGCCGAATTCGAAGGCGGCGCGATCGAGGTTGCCGGCGGCACGGATCTTGAACTGACTGCGACGACCCACCCCATTCAACGCGAATTCTACGACTTCTATCGCACGCCGCGCGGTGAATATACCCCGGCTGGCGCGTCTGGTCAGAGGACGACGAAGCCGACGGTCACCAGCAACACCAAGTTCATGAACTTCTATCCGTTCAACGACATCGAGACCATCTCTCCGCGTCCGATGCTCTTCATCTCTGGCGATCAGGCACATTCGAAGCAGTTCAGCCAGGACGCCTACAATCGCGGCGCCGAACCAAAGGAATTGCTGTGGGTCCAGGGAGCCGGCCATGTCGACCTCTACGATCGCGTAGACCTGATCCCATTTGATAAGCTGCGCTCGTTCTTCGGTCAGCACCTCGCATAGCATGGATATCAGCGAGGGCGGCAACGTTCGATCGACCGTGCCGCCTTCATTTGCCAGTCGCCCGCACCTGGTGGCCAAGGACTAAGGACCGTTGCGCGCGTCGCCATCGGCAGTCGGGGACACAGACCGCGACCCGCAAATTCCTTCTCCAAGGCTCTGTTTTCCGAGTTCTTCGGAGCCCACTTCCCTGCGTTTTCACAAATGATCGACTCGATACCGCTCTGTAGTTTGGCCGACGCGCGGAAGCGGCGCGATCCAATCTAAGTCGGCACATTCTCGCGGGCTATTCGCGCGGCTTCCTTCTCCGCTCGGTAAGCGTGTTCCATGCGGTCGATCTTCATCGATCGCAAGCGCCCGGTGGAGCGGAGGAAGAGCAACATCGCCTCGACGTCGTCGCTGCCACCGGGAGGCTCGCTGGGGACAACAGGGCGTCGGGCCAACTTCTGCGTCCAGTAGCGGATCTCGCGCTCGGCCGGAGGGTAATAGGTGCCAAGTCGATAGAGCCGGTTGTCCGTCCGAACCCATCGCGGGGGCGGGATTTCGTCCATCTGTACCATGGGAGACGTGTGCCCGTGTTCACCGTCGCCGATATCGGAGTGCCCGAAGAACCATCCGTATAGCCACGGGCGCAGACCGCCCTCGGCCTGCTCCTCGATCAGCCACCCCTCAATGATAGGAGCGGCATCGTACTCGGCAGCCGTCGGCCGAGCGGCTACGAACGGGTCTGCCTCGGGGCAGTAAGTATCGTGGGCATCGAAAGGGCTTTCGAAAGGAACGCCCTTGCCGAACTCCCCATCAGCATGCTCAGTACAGACTACCTTCCACAGGCCACTGAAGTTGTTCAGGCGCCCACGGCGCCCGCAGATTTCGCAGATGTGAAAGGAGCGCGTCGATGCCAGCCGGTGGGCATCGTCGATCGCACGGCGAGCATCAGGTGCGACGTCTGCCGTGGCATAGTGCATGTGCAGCCCCCCCATCTTCTCCTTCACCTGCTGGAGCATGAACGTCCCTCCTGCAGCCATGGCTTTGTCAGCGTCGCCCAAGAATGCGTGCAAGATGCCCAGCCACCCATCGTCGCATGAGGCCGCCAATGGACGGTCGTCGAACCCCAGGTGCGGGTATAGATCGCGTAGACCGGTGATCAGGCTCATGGCTCGAATCCCTTCTTTCTCACGCTTCGAGCAGGATTTCCGCGGACAAGTTGGCCCAGCTCACTCTTGCGCCCTTGTCCAACGATGATGCGATCGCCCGGATACGGTTTGAAGCCGATAGCATCGAGAGCCTCGCCAAGGCTCTCTCCCTGACATGCAGCGGTAACAAGCTCGGCAAGATCCTTCAGGGAGATCACCACTGCCATGTCTTCGTTTGTCTTGGGACCGCCGATGAGCTGAGGGATACCGTTTCGGGCCTTCCGGAGCACTGCGCTCAGTTCGTCCCGTGCCCTTCTGACCGTTAAGGGCTCCCCGCCGATCTGAACGATCGTCTCTACAAGGCCGTCCGCGATCTCCTGCCTGCTGGCGTTGCGGGATTGGTGAACCTGTTTGAGTATTCTGGCGTCCATGTTCTCCGCACTTCCGATCGGGGTTGGGGAAAGTGGCCATAAGCCTTTCACGGGCTGTGTGACGGTTGACCGAACCACCGACGTGCTCACGATTTCGTAATGCCTCCTAGAGCACGCCCCTTGATTCCCCGAACGGCTGCCTCGACCACCTCGATCGGCAATGGTCCCAGCATCCATCACCACGACGTCCGGAAGAAAACTCGGGCCAAGCCTTCGGCTTGACTGGAGATCGCTCACGACAAAAGGGGCCGCACCCGCCGCTGCAAAAGCCGCCTCAAGGCTCGCCGCAGTTTCCGCAAGGTCGATGACGACGACGGTCACATTACGAAGATCCGTCTTCAGAACGCGCATCGAGCCCTCCATTTGAATCCTTGATCTAGGACACGCTCTAACCGGAAGCAGTTTCCACTCCGTTCGGGCGTTGGCATCGGAGGGTTCACCCACGGGCCGGCAGGATCGCCATCGCGGTGGCGATGCCCTCCCCGACGGCTTCTGGAAGACACGACGTCAACCGAACCTTCACCCGTTGCAGCGCCGCATTTGCTATCCCCCGCGTTCTATCTTGAGGGCACGATGGTTGACCGCCTCCGTAGCAAGGGAGAGGACTCGATCCCGCTCGTCAGAGAGCATTTTCAGGACTCGATCATACTGAACGCCGACAATATCAACGACCTCATTCTCGAAGCGTTCAGGCAACGGCGTGTCGATGAGATCTTGGACGGTCCCCAAGAAGATAGGATGCGAGCCGAACCCGTAAGTGCCGACCATTCGTCGAGCGAGTGACGTCGCACGCTCGATATCGCTGCCCATGACGCCGCCCGATCCAACAGACCTATCCCCGAACACCGCGGCCTCTGCCGCCATTCCGGCAAGAGACACCGCAATGCGATTGCGAAGGCTCGTTTCTGTCGGGAGATTGTCCTCTGTCAGCTCGTAGGTAGCCATGCCACCAAGGTACCCCGAAGCCGATGGATCGAACGAGTCCTTGATTTCGATCGTGGCGCTCGTCGCGTACCCGACTGAAAGTGAGACCAAGGCATGACCGGCCTCGTGCACCGCGAGGCGGAGCAACTCTTCCGGCGTATAGCTTATCCTTTCGGGAAGCTGAGCTCTGAGGTCTTTCAGTTCCAGCTCTCGATCCTCGTCCCGTGCCTTCTTCCGCGCATCCCGAACGAGCTGTTCCAGCGCAGAACCGGACTTGCCTTCCAGATGTTCGGCTATCTCCGCCAGCAATTCGAGCGGGAAGCTGCCTTCTGCATGGTAGTTCAAGATCTCGGCTCGCGTGTTTTTGTCCGGAAGCGGCAGCGTGAAATGATGCTCCAGTCGACCGGCGCGCTTGACTGCTGGGTCGATGCAGTCCGGGAAGTTTGTGGCGCCAATCACTATGACGCCCTCGCCCAGGGTGGATAGAAGGTTTAGAAACTCGTTCAGAACGATTCGCCAATAGTGGCTGTTGCTGTCGCCGGCGGAACTGGCTGACCGCGAGCCGATGCTGTCGATTTCGTCTATGAAGAGCACTGCGCCTCGACCGTCGTTCGCGTCCTCGAAACAGGTCCTCATCGCCCGCAGCGTGTCATCAAGATGTCCCGCCGACTGCCATTCTCCAATGGTCGTGGGGATCAGCCTCACGCCCAGCGCTTTCGCCAGTGCGGATGCAAAGAACGTCTTGCCTGTACCCGGTGAGCCGGAGAGAAGCGCACTGCTACCGACCTCCTTCCACGGCAGCGTCGCGGCTCGCCATAGCGCGACGTCGGAACGCAGTCTTTTGGCCCAGAGCTTCGCTTCTTGATATCCGGGCAGTTCGAAGAGGTTCGGGCCCTCTATGTCAGGACGTTCCAGCTCTTCGAGGAGGTAGACCTCCTGAGTCCCAAGGTCCTTTTTGAGGATTGCCGCAATCACGATTTTTTGCGGTTTCCCAACGAGCAGAAGAGCGTGTTCTTCCGAAATCGGAGGTCTCCCCGAAAGCCGTCGCGCCGCATGAATGTGACTATGAGCCGGGAGCTCGACAAACATCTGCGCGAGAGCCGCGAACCAAACGTCCTTTGGAACCTCGTCAATGCTCCTGGCGATCAAGACCGCCAGTCCGTGAAGGCCGAACACTGTTATGGACTCGTTGGAGTTGCCCTTCTTCCTTGGCGGATTGGCCAGGCGCACCCCGGGACGCGGCGCCCACTCATCACTGTCGGCTCCAATCATTGCATACGCAGCGAGTTCATAGTCATGTGCGCGATAGCCGTCAGGAACCACGAAGATGACAAACCCGTCGGAAACAGAACGCAGCGATCGGCCGGCTTTCACTAGCGCCGCGCGCAAGCCCCGGTATGCTAGGTATCTGGACGGTTCTTTGACCAGGTTGCGGAAGCGGTCCCGCGCATCCCGGCTGCTCATATTAGTGTCCCTCACGGACGGAGCCCCCGAGCCGGTACCAGCGGTTCATCGTCCGCGCGAGTCCTAATAGCGGATCGAGATAGTAGAGCTGGCTCGTGATGACCTTGTTCCCGTCCTGCAGACGGGGATGGCCCTGGACAACTCCGCTGAGAGCGTGCGACCAGCCGAGAACCAGTTTGTAGTCGCTTATCTCTGGCGCATGGGCAAGGACAGAGGCCACGTCCAGGGTGCCATCGTCAAGTTTCCTAAGATCATCCAACAGTTGCAATACCGTTGCCGGGCAATCGAATCGAAAGGTCAAGGATGCATTCCTCGTGGTTACATTCTGCTGCGGGGATAACTTACTTGCGGGAAAAGCTATCCCGCAGGGGAGCCACACAAAGGCCCCGTGCTGCCTCCCGTGGGAGAACAGCGCGTCGGCTTGAGGACCAGCCAATTGTCAAAGAGTCTTTTCCCTGCGAATCCTCCGTCTTTATGACGCAGACAAGAAGCCCCCGGCCGCCAACAGACTGAACCGGCTTGGCTATCTCCTAGGAGCCTCGCGGATGTTGCAATTGGCCTCGGCGACCAACCGCCCATCCGGAATACTAGGGGTGGCCGACCACCGTCGCAGCATCCGGATCAGAATGGTAAGAATTCATGTCTTCAGACACCTCGTCCAGGAGCCCCCATAAAGACCCATAGTCAATGCTTTGGGACGCTCTCGTTCCTTCGCAGTTTCTCTGCGCTGTCCCGTTCACCGCGCCGGCTCAATCTTTTGGTCATCCGAGCGCAAAGGATCTCCGGCAGGCTGCAAGCTAGCAGTGCCATCAAGATTCACACACGGTTCACCGTTGTCAGGCGACATGTAAAACTGGTCCGGTAGCGACACCTAAAACTGGTCCCCCTTTCAGACCTTAGGAGGGACTAATGGACGTTGAGACAGGTACG
>NZ_LMEG01000026.1:0-31960 GCF_001426275.1 Ensifer sp. Root423
GAGATGTCGAGTGTCGCATGTCTAAATGGCTGACGACGCGCCGCCCAAATTGACATTTTAACTTTGCGCCAAAGCGGACAGTTCAACTTGGCTGCCACAGAACCTGTAGTGGCTATTTAGTAATGCGACAGTTGGGCCAGTTAGAGATGCGACAGTCTCGCCTCTCGACGCACTGGTCAAAGCCAACGTTGGGAGCAAGGATGACGACCTTCAGCCTGGTCGAGACCATGAGCGGTCGGAGTCGTCATGTCCTGTTTGATCACCATGTCGCAGAAAGAGTTGCATCGCCTCGAAGTCATCCAGAAGATCCGTGACGAGCGCCTGAGCGTTGTCCAGGCTGCCGAACTGCTCAACCTCAGTCGAAGTCAGATCCACAGACTGCTGCAGGCTTATGATCAAGATGGTCCGGCCGGTCTTGTTTCGAAGAAGCGATCCCGGCCGAGCAATCGGCGCCACAGCGAGGATTTCCGCAATGCGGCGCTGGATCTGATCCGCGAACGCTATCTGGATTTCGGTCCGACGCTGGCGCGCGAGAAGCTCATCGAGCTGCACCGGATTTCTGTTGCCAAGGAAACGCTGCGGCAATGGATGACCGAGGCTGGCATCTGGATCTCGCGTCGGGAACGCAAGAAACGGGTTTTCCAGCCACGTGGCCGGCGCGACTGCTTTGGCGAACTGGTGCAGATCGATGGATCGCATCACTGGTGGTTCGAGAACCGCGGCCCCAAATGCGCCCTGCTCGTCTATATTGATGACGCCACCGGCAAGCTTTTACATCTTCGCTTTGCTGGATCGGAGAATACATTCGATTATCTGCACGCGACGAAGGCCTATCTGCAGCAATGGGGCAAGCCGCTGGCCTTCTACAGCGACAAGCACGGCGTTTTCCGCTCGCTCCATGCGTCGAAGAAAGACCGGACAAGCGGCCTGACGCAGTTCGGACGGGCGCTCTATGAACTCAATATCGACATCATCTGTGCCAACACCCCGCAGGCCAAGGGTCGAGTGGAGCGTGCCAACCAGACATTGCAGGATCGGCTGGTCAAGGAGATGCGACTTCGCGGCATCGATACGATCGAAGCTGCCAATGTCTATGCGCCTGAGTTCATTGCAGATTTCAACACTCGTTTTGGCAAGCAACCACGCAATCCGAAGGACATGCACCGGCCGCTGTCCGACCATGAGAACCTCGATGGTGCCATGTGCCGCAAGGAAGTGCGCACGCTGTCGCAATCCCTGACGCTGCGTTACGACAAGGTGCTGTTCATTCTCGATCCGACCGAGATTTCCAGGCCATTGGCGGGCCAGAAGGTGATTGTCTGCGATTATCCGGACGGTCGGCTTGAGATCATGCACGAGAGCTTTGCCCTGCCCTACAGGACCTTCGATACGTTGCGCTCGGTGCATCGTGCCGAGGTCGTCGACAACAAGCGGCTGGACGACATGCTGTCAATTGTCGCCGAGATGCAGGCCGGACGCCAACAGCAGCGCAGCAAGAGTGGTCCGAGCCGAACGGGCCAAACGGATCATATGTTCGGCATTCGAGACGGTAGCACAGCCAACGGCTACCAGAAGCGTGGTCCCAAGCCTGGCCGGCGGACGGATTTCATGAACGATCCGGCGGTGATTGCGCGACGAGAGAAAGCGTTGATGAGGCGGCCAGCGGCGGAATAAAGAGCGTCAATGCACGCCGATGTCGCTCTGCGTATCCGATTCCAACTGCAGGCAAGCTGGCCAAAGTGGCGTCTTGTGGAAGGCTCCATGCTGGAGGAGCGTGAGCCCCTCTCGTGCCTCATAGAGCACACCGAGCCAGCACAAGCGCCGAAAGACGCCATATTGGAGATCGGATTTCAACTTCCAGGCTTCTATGGTCATTTCGGTGTCCGACAGAGGCGCCAAATCTGGATAGAGGATCTTCACAACGTCTATTGGCGTGCACCCTTCCCTGGCTTTGATATTGAGAAGATTGAGGAACATGCGCCACCAGCGTAACCGCGCTCGGACCTCCTCTTCCCGCTCGGTGGTATGGACATACGAATAGAGATAATCCGTGGCGATCAGATCGAAGAAGGCTTGCGGGTTCACCAGGAACTCCCGGCCGCGTCTGGTTGGCAGCAGCACATCTTTTTTCCGACGAAGAAGCTTCAGATGACGGGTCATGTCGCGCACCACCCAAAGCGGCGGCATGTCGCTTTCATTGAGCACCTTGTTGATGCTGTAGAGGTCTTCGGCTGTGAAGCCTGGCCAAAGGAAGTGCACAGCGGCCCAATGCACGAACTTGCGGTTCATGGCGCCGGTCGCCGTCAATCCTATGCCGCCCTCACCGTCAGCATAGGCAACCGAAAGAAGCATACCGCGAAGAAGTGGGGACAGTGCGGCGACATCGACGTCACCATGCAGCTTGATTTCCGGAAGCATCGTGCGGCTGTGATCCCTACCTCGCCCTATGCAGGTGCAAGCGAGTATCAACCGGCGACAAAACAATTGCTACTGAGAAAGCTAAAGCCGAAGGGGAGTGTCATCACCCGCCCCCGCTCCGCCCTTTCAACCCGGACCAGCCGGTCGGATCGGGGGCTGACTGGCAGAGCAAGCCGGCGGGCAGTGTCGCATTTCTAAATGGCTGGCGACGTCGCAGCCCTATTCAGCTTTGACAGAACCTGTAGCCGGGTGGGTTCAAGGATGAAGTGCGACTTGCGATAGATACCAATGGGTTGTCACTCGCAAGGAATGGCTCATGAGACGCACCTACTCCCAAATCGATATGGATGAACGTCGTAGGATCGCCGGTGGCGAGCGGCTGGCCTGAGTGTCACTGTGATCGCCGAGAAGCTTGGGCGGCATCGCTCGACGATTTTCCGGGAACTCAGCCGCAATGCTTTCGACGATGTGCAAATGCCGGAGCTCAGCGGCTACTACTGTGTCACGGCCAACGAGATGGCGCGTGAGCGCAGAGCCAAGCTGCGCAAGCTTGCTCGGTTTGCGCATGTGCGCCGATCGGTGATCGAGCGGATCATGCATGGCTGGTCGCCGCAGCAGATCGCCGGCCGCATGCGGCTTGAGCGTCATCCGATTTCCGTCAGCTACGAGACGATCTACAAATTCGCCTATTCCGCAGACGGCCTTGCCATCAAGCTGTGGCGCATCTGCCGGAACGTCGCGCGAGACGTCGACCGCGGCATGCCAGGCGGCGCTACGGCCGCCGTTTCAGCCCGGAACTCAACATTCTCCATCGTCCTGACGCGGTCGACGAGCGCAAGCAGTTCGGTCATTGGGAGTGCGATCTCATTCAATTTCGCAAGAAGTTCGGCAAGGCCAATGTGACGTCGCTGGTCGAGCGAGTCAGTCGCTTTGCCGTCTTCCTGCGCAACAACGACCGGCAATCGAAGCCGATCATGGACGGGCTGATCCAGGCGCTGCAGTCCCTGCCCCATCTCGCCCGCCGGTCGATTACCTTTGACCGTGGCACCGAATTCAGCGAATGGCCGTATCTCCAGGCTGGCATCGGAACGCAGACATGGTTCTGCGACCCGCAGGCGCCGTGGCAAAAAGGCACCGTTGAGAACACCAATCGCCGTGCTCGCAAATGGCTTTCGAGAGAGGTGGATCCTCTATCGATCACCGACGGTGACCTGAAGGACATTTGCGATCGGCTTAACTCGACGCCCCGAAAGTGCCTCGGCTATCGAACGCCCGCGGAAGTCTTCCGCAAGAAACTGCTCGCGCAAATGCGGCGTGTCGGTTAGCGTTGCACGCGCAAGTCGCAGTTCGGCGTGAACTCACACCCTTTGGCCATCGTTTCAGGAGGATGGATGTGGCCCGCTCTTTTGCGCAGTTGAGTATGGATGAACGCCGCGTTATTGCGCGGATGCTTGAGAAGAAGATCAGCCAGGCGGAGATCGCGAGGACGCTTCGTCGCGACCGTTCGACCATCTGCCGCGAGCTACGACGGAATTTCTGGCACGATCGTGAAGTCCCCATTGCCGAGGGCTATTGGCACGTGACGGCTCAACAGATGGCTGAGGACCGGCGTCGGCGCTACCGGAAGCTTTTGCGCGACCCGCAGCTTTGCGCCGCGGTTATGCGTCAGTGTGGCAGACACCCGTCGCCATGATCTCGACAAGCACCTCGCCGGATGCGGCTTTCTGACCTCGATTGTCTCTATCGTCAGGGGTTGATTTGCTATCCAGGCTACGGCGGCAGCGAAGACTGCTTCGGAACTTCGGCCCGGCCCTGCTTCGCTCACCGTTGGCGACCTAGCCTCGCTTTGTTCCATTTCATTGAACTCGAATCTTTCCAACCCTCGACGGAAGAACCAGAAAAGCTGGTAGTTGCCCAAAGCGGCGCAGCTACGGAGCACAGGCCCGCTGCCGTCCACGGCAGCGCAACGGAAGGTCACTTGAATGATCGGCAATCTCGCGACCGCCCACGGGGCCGGAGGTCATTTACTGCTGGTATGAGCGTGGTTTTCAGTCGCACGCCTTTGTGCGCCGGTCCGACCAGTCGAGACTACGCTCGGAGCCGTGTTCGCTGATTTACTGGCGACTGATCATGGCGACGAGGATGTCAGGCTCCATCTGTATGGTGCTTCGGTCAGTCGCCAATTTCACGGCGCTGAACCCGATCCAACAGCCAACGACCCGCCGGTCCCAGAGCTTTGTCGGACCTGTAAACTGCCCTAAGATGATAACGAGCGTCCTTCCATAGGTTCAAGGGGAGCCGCACTAATCGACCGGCTTCCAGGTCAGGTTTTATCATCGGCTCTGGCATGGATCCCCATCCGACCCCCGCAAGTAGCAATGCGTGCTTCGCACCAAGATCAGCCAGGCGCCATGTCTGTTCGGAGAGAACGCCAAAGTCCCGACCCTCAGATAGTTTCGAGCGATCCGATAGGACAAGCTGCACATAATCCCGCGCCTTAAGCGCGGCGACTGCGCTGTCTGTTTCCACGGAAAGCGGATGATTCGGGGCCGCAACCGGAACCATGGCAATTGAGTAGAGTGGAACGAACTCCAAACCCTCTGCAGCCGTCGGCACAGGCCCGCTGATGCCGAGGTCGGCGACGCCGTCGCGCACGAGCTGCGTCACAGCCCCAACAGCCTCGACATGCAATCGCAGGGTAACGGTCGGATAGGCAGCACTGAATGCGTTGAGGATTTCGGTGAGCGTGGGGATCGGCATCATCACGTCGACGGCGAGGGAGACTTCGGCCTCTTCGCCTTGCAGGAGGCTTCTGGTGCGGGTGAGCAAACCGCCCACCTCCCTTGTGACTGCCCGAGCGCCGGGCAACAGTGCCCGGCCCGCCTCGGTGAGGCTCACCCGTTTCGCCGTCCGACGGTCAAACAGCGAGAGGTTTAACTGCGCTTCCAAGTTCGCGAGCTGGTAGCTCACAACGGATGTCGCGCGGTTGAGCTGCCTTGCAGCACCCGCAAAGCTTCCGGCGTCCGCAATGGCGAGGAACACGCGGAGCTGCTCGAGTGTGGGTGGATGCGGATTGTTCATCCCACTTATTAGAACAAATTGCGCAATATTATCCAGCTTTTTGTTCGGTTGATTACCGTCTAGCTAATCGTCAGCACCGTTCCAGTGACCAAGCTCAAGACGAGAGATCTCCGCAATGTCTAACAACATCCGCTACCTTCCACCGGTTGGCCGCTTGCTCATCAGCATGATTTTTCTGGTGAGCGGCTTCTCCAAGATCACCAACGCTGCCATGATCAAGGGCTACATCGCCTCCGCCGGCCTCCCCCTCCCCGATCTCGCATATCTGATCGCCGTCGTTGTTGAAATCGGCGGTGGCCTCCTCCTTTTTGTCGGCTTCAGGTCACGGATTGTAGCGGGTCTGCTTGCGGCTTTTTGTATCGTGACCGCGTTCGCGTTTCACGCCGATCTGGCGGACCAGATCCAGGCGACGAATTTCCTCAAAAACATGGCGATCGCGGGCGGGTTGCTGCAGATCGTCGCCTTTGGTTCGGGCGCACTTAGCGTCGACGGACGAGGGATTTCCGATCGCTCCCCCGCCGCATGATTGATGTTCTGCCACGCCAGACCGCGGGGCGAGCCCGGTATCGATGACAAGCCAAAGGAAAACATCGCAGATGCGCACTTTTAGACTGACAGCTCCGCACCTGGACGGGCTCGATCTATTCGACGAGCCTATGCCTGAATTGGCACAAAACGAAGTGCTGGTGAAAATGCGGGCAGCGTCCCTCAATTACAAAGACAGCTTCTACCTTAACGGAGAGGACGGAATTCAACTCCCGCGCGCCACCATTCCACTTTCGGACGGCGCAGGCGAGGTCGTCGCCGTCGGCCCGCTGGTGCGTCGTTTCGCGGTCGGCGACCGGGTTGTGGGAAATTTCGTGCAGGATTGGATCTACGGCCCCATCCCGTCGCATGCGGTTGATTCCAGCACGACACTGGGACACGGGATTGATGGCGTGCTCGCAGAGTTCAGGACTTTCCATGAGGAGGGACTGGTCCACCTGGCCCAGAACCTCACCTACGAGGAAGCCGCTACACTTCCATGTGCCGCGGTCACCGCATGGAATGCGGTTCGAAACGTCCGCGCCTGGGAAACAGTGCTCATCACCGGAACAGGCGGCGTTGCGTTGTTTGCACTGCAATTCGCCAGAGCGCTGGGAGCAAAGACGATCGTCATCTCGTCTGGTGATGAAAAACTCGCCCTCGCGAAAGAAGCAGGCGCCAACCACGTCATCAACTACACGACGGATCCCGACTGGCACCTACGCGCCCGTGAGTTCACTGGAGGACAGGGCGTCGAGCACGTCGTTGATGCCGTCGGGTCCGACACGTTGGAACGCTCGATAGCTGCAACTGCCCGCGAAGGCACCGTGCATTTTGTCGGCCTGATGAACCCTAAGGGAGCGCTGAACCCCATGCTGATCCTCGGCGGCACGGTCAACGTGCGCGGGGTTCGGGTCGGCTCGCGCAAGCTCTTCGAGGAAATGAACGCTTTCATCGAAAAGCATGACATCCACCCTGTTATCGGAAAGCGTTTCGCATTCGAAAGCTCCCGGGAGGCATTCGAACACCAGGTTCGCGGCGCCCCCTTCGGAAAGATCGTCATCGATATTGCAGGAGACGGACAGGCTTAGGCGGAAAGAACGCTCTTGCGAAGCGCCCAGTATCTGACGCGAAAACCGGGGAAGCGCAGAAACGCTCTCGGCACCGAAACTCGAGACCGACATTGGAAATGAACATGTCATCCAGAACTGAGAAGACCATCGCCGTCATCGGCGCAACCGGCCAGCAGGGAGGCGCTGTCTTGCGCGCCCTCAAGGTCAATAATCAATTCAAGACCCGTGCCCTCACCCGTTATCCAAGCGTACATAGCGATCTTGCCGACGAAGTCGTTGAGGCTGATCTTGACCGACCGGAGACCCTCAAGCCGGCCCTCTCGGGTGCACATGGGCTCTTCCTCGTGACGAACTTCTGGCAAGAGGGGGCCGACGAGATCAAGCAGGCAACAACTGCAATCGATGCTGCTAGAGAGGCCGGTGTCGAGCACCTGATCTGGTCTACACTGCCGGATGTCGAAACGATTAGCGCCGGTCGTTTTAACGTTCCGCATTACACCGGTAAGGCCAAGGTGGATCGCATTGTAAGCTCCGCCGGATTCGCGCATCACACGTTTGTAGTCCCGCCGTTCTATTATCAGAACCTGTTGACGGTGTTGGCGCCGCAGCAGCAATCAGACGGCACCTATGGCTGGACGCTCCCGCTGAACCCAGACTCGCGCAGCATTCACATGGGCGACATCAACGAGTTCGGTGGCATCGTCGCAGGGGCGTTCGCCCGCCCTGAAGTGGCAGGCAATGGCCAATACTTGCCGTTGGTTGGTGACTTCATGAGCTTCGCCGAGATCATTGAAACACTTCGGCAGCTCGGACACAAATTCACGTTTAATCGCGCTCCGCCGGGCGTCTTTCCGGCGGAAGTTGAGGCGACTTTCGATTACTTTGAGGCGCACACTTACATGGGCACGCTCACCGCGGCTGACGTCGAGCTTGCAAACGTGGTCTCGGAAAAGCAGCCGACGAAACTCCTGCCGTGGGCCCGAGAGCACTTCCGATATCAGCCTATCTGACCTCGAAAGGACGCGCGGCGTTTCGCCGCGCGTCCTGGTTGGCTTCCGCTACAACTGCTACAAGGGCACCCGCCAAGTGTTTGCCGAAGGTAGCCGGCGAGAGGACTGAACTGCACGTCCTCCATCAGGGATTCGTGAACGTCGGCTCGTTATTGGGGTCATCTAAAACCGTCGCCCATTTTTCTCGGATCAGCTAAGGAGATCCTGCCCGGTATATAAACGGATTTGATCGGCATTTGCCCGGATTTGCACTTGTCCTGTCGGCAGGGAAACGTCACTCCGGACCTTTATCCGCAAACGGTGTGTCCCGATGGCGACATCCACCACACGGGAGCTGCCGAGGTTCTGCACGGCGAGGATTGAGGCTGGGATCCCAGCCTCTTCGACGGTAGCAAATTGAAGATGCTCCGGCCTTATTCCAAACATTACCTCGCTTGAGTGAGGGATCCCGTGACAGCGCTCTCCGCTCAAGAGAGGAACGCCGCCGAGCCGAAGGTCTCCTTCGCCGCGCTCCGCCCGAACAAAGTTCATTCCAGGAGAGCCAATGAAAGTCCCAACATAAACGTTGCGTGGCTCCTCGAACAATTCGCGCGGGGTGCCGCGCTGGACGACGCGGCCGGCGCTCATGACGAGAATTTCGTCCGCGAAGGTCATCGCTTCGTTCTGATCATGCGTGACGTAGACGACGGTGTGGCGGGTCTGATCGTTGGCCTGTTTGATCCTGCGCCGAAGGTCGAACTTCATGTGGGGGTCGATGACGGTGAGTGGCTCGTCCATGAGAAGCGCCGCGACGTCGTCGCGCACAAGTCCGCGCCCCAGTGAAATCAACTGTTTCTCGCCAGCGGTGAGCCTCCGAGCCGACTGATCGAGACGCGCAGTGAGATCAAGAAGTTCGGCGATTTCGTTCACCTTGCGAGCGATCCGGCCTCGTTCCCAGCCCCGACACTGAAGCGGAAACGCGAGGTTCTCAAAAACGGTCTTCGACTGGTAGACAACGGGAAACTGGAAGACCTGCGCGATGTCGCGGTCTGCTGTCCTGACGCGGGTCACGTCCCGACCTCCCAGCAACACCCGACCGTCGGAGGGTGTGAGCAGCCCGGATATGATGTTCAGCATCGTCGTCTTGCCGCAACCGGACGGACCCAGGAGCGCATACGTCTTGCCATTCTCGAAGTGAATATCAGTCTTTTCCAGCGCGTATGCGGCGGACGTCCCGTATGTATGCCCGATCCGATCAAGATGGATAGCAACCATCAGTATTCTCCTGTCGTGGGAGCCCGGAGCAGTTCGCCCTCTCCGTCGGCATTAAAGGCGAAAAGCCGTTCAGGCCTGAAAGACAGGCGCATCTCCGAACCGGTGAGCACGTGGTGAACTCCTTCAAGCTGCATCACGGCCTCGCCCAGCGGTGTCACCACGTGAACGAATGTCTCCGATCCTGAGACCTCCGAGAACTCCACTCGTCCGATCACACCTCCTGTTTCACTGGGCAAGATCTCCGTTGCGCGGATGCCAAACCGGTAGGAGCCGCGGGACAGCTCATCCATATGTTTCGGCGCCGGAAAACCGACATCATTCCCGAAGGTTACACGGCCATCTTCAAGTCTTCCGTGCAGGATCGTCATTGGCGGATCGTTGACGATCCCGGCCACGGCCACATTTGCCGGGCGTTCGAACACTTCCTTTGGCGTTCCCGCCTGCAAGATCCGGCCGTGGTGCATCACGACGATGCGGTCGCCCAGCATCATCGCCTCTGCGGGTTCGGTCGTGTTGTAGATCACGATGCCGTCGCTCTGGCTCGTGAGCAGACCGCGAAACTCCTCTCGCAACTGCTCGCGTAGCTTGTAGTCAAGATTGACCAGTGGCTCGTCCAGAAGGAGGATGTCGGCGCGACGTACGAGCGCTCGAGCGAGAGCGACACGTTGCTGCTGCCCACCCGACAGCGCAGTCGGCGCTCGCGCTCTGAAATCCGAAAGCCCAACCATGCCGAGAGCGGTCTCCGAGCGACTGCGCGCTTCGGCATCCGGGACACCGCGCTGCCGCAGTGGAAAAGCAACATTGTCGAAGACCGAGAGATGCGGATAGTTGATGAACTGCTGGTAGACCATGGCCACATCGCGCCGCCACGGCGGCAACAAGCCGAACTCGCAGCCCTGACGCTCCATTCTGCCGCTGTCGATCGGCTGAAGTCCGGCGATCGCCCTCAGCAACGTCGTCTTGCCCGCCAGGGTGCGTCCAAGCACTGTGGTCAGGCTGCCACGCTCAAACGAGGCTGACACGCCATCGAGGTGGACCTCGCCATTGCGGGCAAGGCCAAGTTTATCGAGAACAAGGGTCATATTGTCTCCTACCGGATCGCGCCGGAAAGCGTGCCGCGCGACAGGAGGCGCTCGGCGAAAACGGCGATAAGGATGAGCGGGGCGACGGACACGAGGGCGGAAGCCGAAAGGCTCCACCATGGCGTCACCGATGAATTCAACGAAACGACGGCGACCGGCAGGAGCTGCGTGTCGGTGAAAGTCAGCGTGAAGGCGAAGAAGAAGTCGTTCCAGCCGAAGATGAGGCAGAACATTCCCGCGACCAGGATTCCGGCTCCGGAGTTCGGCAATACGACGCGCCAGAAGGCCTGGAATGGCGTGCAGCCGTCGAGCATGGCCATCTCGTCTATCTGGCGAGGGACCCCGTCAAAGAAATCGACCATGATCCAAACCGCTATGGGCAGAAGCAGCGCAACGTAGACGAGGATCAGCCCTGCCTTGGTGTCGAGTAGCCCGAGAAACTGGAGCATAAGGAAGAATGGAATCGCCAGCACGATCGGCGGCATGATGCGCTGGGAGACGAAGAAGAAGATGATGTCCGTGTTCTTCACGATGCCAGCCCGGTAGTCGAACCGGGACAGCCCGTAGGCCGCAAGTGTCCCGAGCGCGATCGAAATGAAGCTGGCGCTTCCAGTCACGATCAGGCTGTCGAGGTAGGGCTTCGCGATGTCGATGCCCCCAGCACCGCCGAAGAGACTGCGCCAGCCGCCGAGCGAAGGCTCATATCCGACAAAGGGAAGATAGGTCGGACCGCTTGTCACTCCGTTTGCCGACTTGAAGCTCGTGGTCATCGCCCACAGCAGAGGCGCGACAACGAAGGCGCTCCAGAACGCCACGGCGAGGTATTTGAGGATCTTGAGCATCAGGCGCTCCTTCCGATGAATGTGCGAACCAGGAGCTTGGCGACGATCGTCAGCAGCACGATCATGATCACCAGGTAGGTGATGGAAAGGGATGCCGCGTACCCGATCTCGAAATCGCGCAGTCCTTTGATGTAGATGTAGTAGCCAGCGGTTTCCGTCGCGGTTCCCGGTCCACCGGAGGTCAGCACGTAGACGGTCTCCATGATCTTCGACGCCTCGATCAGCCGGATCACGATCGCTCCGATGGACACCGGAACCAGCAGAGGAAAGGTCACGTTGAAGAACGTCCGGATCGGACCCGCTCCGTCGATGGCCGCAGCCAGAAACTGCTCCCGCGGCAGGCTCAGGAGGCCCGCAAGCAGCAGCAGGAACATGAACGGCGTCCATTGCCAGATCTCGACGATCATGACCGCCGCCATCGCGAAGTTCGCGGAGGTGAGCCATGGATAAGGACCAAGTCCGATCGCGCCGAGCAGGTCGTTGGCCGGGCCAAGCGATTCATGAAAGATGGTGCGCCAGATCACCGACATGATCACGGGAGTCGTCATCATTGGGATGAGGAACAGGACCCGGAAGAAGCGGCGCAGGGCGATCTCGCGCCAGACCAGCAGTGCAAGCGCGAATCCGAGCGTGTACTGGATCAGAACGGAGCCGAGGGCCATACCCGACAAGCGCAGCATCGCCTCCCAGAACCGCGTGTCGCCAAGAAGGGCTGCGTAGTTCGCCAGCCCAGTCCAACCAAGTCCGGGCGAGATCGCGTCCCAGCCCGACAGCGAGACGCGGAGGGTGAACAGCAGCGGAAAGAGAATGATCGCGAGGAGCACGAGCTGGCCTGGCAACAGGAAAGATAGTTTGTAGAAGCGAAACCCGGTGTGACCCATGATGCGCCTTGTCCCCATGTGATATCGAACGTTTGAAGGACAGACGGGACGGCGAGCCGCCCCGTCTGTTGCGTCGCTTAAGCGATTGCCTCAGCGTCCCCGGTCCTCGAGCTCAACAACGTTCGCATAGGCCGCACGAACCTTGTCCGCTCCGACCTTGGCGACGATCTCGGTCCACTGGGCAGCCACGCCGTCGAGCGCTTCCTGCGGGCTCTTCTGCCCGGCCATGGCTTCGGCCACTCCGTTGGCGAGTGTCGACATGAACTGGTTCACGCCGGGGACGCGCAGGTCAAAGACTCGGTTGGTGCTTTCATCCATGCCGCTGAGGGTGAGCACGTAGGTTTCCGCCACCTTCCGGTCCCAGCCGAGCTTGTCCTGCCAGAATTGCGGGTCGAAGTGCGTCCTGCGGTACGGGTTAACCCCGAAGCGGCCGATCTGCAGGTCGAGGGTGGTGTTGGCTTCATTCGAGAAGAAGCAGAGATAGTCGAACGCCATGTCCTGGTTCTTCGACGCCTTTGCGACCGCGGAGGTCCAGCCCCAGGTGACGTATGGCGGCGCGTTCGGCACTTCGAACTTGTCCCATGTCTTCGTCGTGCGGTTCCAGACTTCGTTGGCACCGGGAAGCGGGGCTGCCGCGACCTTGTTGCGGATCGGGCTGTCCCTTTCCTGAGCCTGCACGAAGGCATCATCCCAGGAGTAACTCATCAGAGTCTGGCCGCCGCCGAACGAGAAGATCTCATCGCCCAGCCCGAAGTTCGCGCCCCCCGGCGGGAAGGCCTTCTGCGCGTCGATGAACATTTCCAGGGCCTTCACCCAGCCCAGATTGTTGACCTGCGGTTCCATCGTCTCGAGATCAAAGAAGAAGCCGCCTTTCACGTTCGGGTTTTTCGCATACGCGGCCGCACGGCTGATGAAGGCCGAGAACATCAGGTCGTCGCGCTTCGTCACTTCTGCGCTTCCGAAATGCGGCTGGCCGTCGCCGGCCCAATCCCAGCCCGAGAAGAACTTCGCAATCGCGTTGTATTCCTCCCAGGTTTCCGGGACTTTGAGGTCCTGCCCGGTCTCGGCCTTGTATTTGACCTGCATCTCCGGATTGTCGAAGATATCCGAGCGGTACTTCATGTAGTGACGGTCGCCGTCGACCGGATACTGCACCATTTCGGCGCCCCAGGTCGCGACGTCCTTGTAGTTGGTGGTTACGTCATCGAGGCCGCTGAGTTCCTTGTAAGTGTCGGGAACGGGGGCGAGGAAGCTATGAAGGTCCCCGATCCACAGCGAAGGGTAGAACAGAACGTCGTACGCCGCCTGCCCCGTTTGGAACGGAATCATGATGCGCTGATAGAGATCACCGAAGGGGATATGGACGACATCCACCTTGGCCCCGGTCAGCGCCTCGAACTGCCTGGCGTGCAGGTCGGTCGGCTCTCCGATCACCGGAACCGCGTGACTGATGACCTTCAGGGTGCGCCCGGAATAGTCCTTCTTGTCGATCGCCTCGTATGAGCACGCGCCGGGGACATCCTCGGCTTTGCCGTACTTTGCGTAATCGCCGAACTGGCTGTAGTCGATCTCCGCCGCTTGAGCGCCAGATGCGACTGTCGTCGCGAGAGCGCAAGCCGACGCATAGAGGAAGTTCTTCAGTTTCATGTGTGGTCTCCTCCCACAGGTTGCCCGAGTTGGTTTTGGTTGGGTTGGTTCGCTCGGGAGGGCCCTGCTGACGCCTCCCGATCGTTCTTCATGGGATCAGGACGGCGCGGCCGTGGATCTTTCCATCACGGAGATCCCGAAGGGCTTGGTTGGCGTCGGCCAGGCGGTACTCCACGGTCGTGAGATCCACGAGACCGCGGTCTGCAAGCGCCATCAGCTCGGTGAGTTCGGCCCACGTGCCCACGAGGTTGCCGACGATGTTCTTCTCGGTGATGACCAGGTCGACGGTCGGCACGCGAATGTCCTCGCCGTACCCGACAACGTAGTAGCTGCCCATCGGACGGGTCATGGCGAGCCCCTTCAGGGTGGTGCCCTTTTCGCCGACGAAGTCGATGACCGCCTCGGCGCCCTGCCCGTCCGTCAGCTCAAGCACGGCCTCGACCTCGTTGCCGTCGGCCTTGACGAGCTTGTCGGCCCCGATCTTCCCCGCAAGCGCGAGTGACGCGTCGGAAATGTCCACCACGATCACGTCTGCCGCGCACATCGCCTTCAGGCACTGGATGCCGATGTGGCCAAGGCCGCCCGCGCCAATGACGACGCAACGCTCACCCGGCAGCAGGTGGCGGGTCGCCTTCTTCACCGCCCGGTAGGCAGTCAAACCCGCGTCGGCATAGGGAGCGACTTCCTTCGGTGCCAACGTCTTCGGCAGCGGCACGATGTTTCGCTCAGAGGTGCAGAGGTACTCGGAATAGCCGCCATTGCAGTCGAGCCCGGGAAACTTTCCAGGCCCGTGCATGTCGAAGCCGCGTCGGCAGGCGAGGCAGGTGCCGCCGGAGATCTTCGGGTGGACGATGACCGGATCCCCGACCTTGATGCCCTCCACTTCCTTGCCGACCGCCTCGACCCAGCCCGCATTCTCGTGCCCCATGATGAGCGGTAGCAGGCTGTTGCCGGAGGGATCCATGTGTGGGCGCCAAACGCCTTCGATGATGTGAAGGTCCGTCCTGCAGACCCCTGCGCCTCCGATCCGGACGATGACGTCGCTGGACTTGGTGATCTTGGGATCGGGTACATCCTGCAGCGAGACCCACTGGTCTGCTTTCAGATAGTCGTCGTATTGGGTCAGCACCTGTGCCTTCATGCCTGTCACTCCTCGTTCCGCGGGACAACAAGTCCGCGTTCGGCGGTGACGGTAGCAAGGGCTGTGCCAAATTTATTTATCCATGTCTTTCAGGTATTTAACCGAAACTACGCATGTCCGGAGTGTGAACTGGTTGAACGCCTGTACATTCGAAAGTGTTCAGTTTCTGTCTATTGCAATGGCAGCGCGCGCGACGCATTTTGGGCCGGGATGAGCGCATGAGGAGGAGCCATGCATCTTTCAGGGATCGAGCGCGCCCGCAGCGCACTGGAGGTTGGTGGCCGCCTGCCGCTTGGCGGCCTGCCTTCTCTCGTGGCCGACAGTTGGCAGCGATGCCGTGATCTGGGATTGGACCCGAATGCGGAGCCGCAAAGCTGCGTCGTTCCGTTCGCGCGGGTTAACGAACGGCGCGAGCACAATGCAGCGCTGCGCAGACTGGCGCTGGCCGAGATGCAGCTCCTCCATTCCCAGATTGCGGGATCCAATTTCATGATCGCCCTCGCTGATGCTGGCGGCGTGGTGCTCGATACCATCAGCGACGCTCACTTCGCCGACAGTTCCGCCGGAAGATCGATCATTCCCGGAAGCCTCTGGGACGAAGGGCTGCGCGGGACGAACGCGTTGGGCCTTGCTGCGGCGAACCACAAGCCCGTCGCGATTTATGGCCGCGAGCACTACTTCGCCTGTCACGGCCACTTGAGCTGCATGGCAGCGCCGATTCTCAATTCCCGCGGTGAGATTCTCGGCCTGCTCGACGCTTCCTGTGCCCATGAGGCCCGTCAGGAGCACACCCACGCGCTCGTACGGATGGCGGCCGCCCAGATCGAAAATGGACTGATCTACCAGGAATGTTCGGAAAGCTTCATTTTCGCCTTCCACCCGCGTGTCGAATATCTCGATACGTTGTCCGCCGGCCTGCTGTCTATCAGCCGGGACGGACTTGTGATCTCGCTAAATCGGCCGGGGCGCGCACTGCTGACCGGGTTGCCTGCAATGATCGGCAGTCGCTTCGACGATCTGTTCGAAGCCGGATTCGGAGCGGCGATGGACGAGCTCCTCGGCGGTGGCGCCATTCGGATCCGCGACAAAGCCGGAAGCGGCGTGTTCATGGTCTGCCGCCAGATCGGACTGCGCAAAGCGGTCATGCCTTCCAGCCCGCTACTTGCCTCACCTGCCCTTCTGCCGCGAGCGGGAGCGCCTGACTTTGTGTGCGACGATCCGAAGGTAAATCGGTCGATTGCCGACGTCGCCGACGCGGCAAAGCTGCGCATGCCCGTCCACATCACGGGCGAGACGGGCACCGGAAAGGACCTGATGGCCCGCCACGTCCATACCTTGAGTGGGCGCAAGGGCGAGTTTGTCGCTGTGAACTGCGGTGCCCTACCGGAAAACCTGTTCATAGCCGAGATCTTCGGCCACGAGCGTGGCGCGTTTACAAACGCACGCACCGAGGGCTCGCCGGGCCTTGCCCGCGCCGCCGACAAGGGAACGCTGTTCTTTGACGAGGTTGCCGACATCCCGTTGGCAGCGCAGACGTCGCTTCTGCGCTTCCTGGACAGCATGGAAGTGCGATCCGTAGGGGGACATAAGACCGGAAAGGTCGACGTCCAGATCGTGTCTGCCACAAATCGAAATCTGCAGGAAATGGTGGCGGCCAGGGAGTTCCGCGCCGATCTCTACTACCGTCTCAACGCCTTCAGCGTCAGTCTTCCGGCGCTCAAGGACCGCAGCGACTTCGCCGGCGTAGTCCGGCACCTGATGCAAGGATTCGCTCCAGACACGCCGATCACGGATGCGGCGATCGCCCGTCTCGCCACCCATTCCTGGCCAGGCAACATACGTGAACTGAAGACCACACTCCAACGCGCCCTCGTGCGGCGGCGCATGGACTACCTTGACGAAGACTCCTTCGACGACAGCGGAGTGGGTGGGAGGCACGCCGACGACACTTGCGACAGGTGTCACTCGCGCCCCCTGGACCGAAGCAAATGCAGCGAAATACGGTCGACCTATCATATCACCGGGCAGAACATCGCAAAGACGGCGCGCATTCTGAGATTGTCGCGAACGACCGTGTACAAGCACGTGCGCTAGGAGCTTGCGCGCGGACAGATCAGGCCGCTGCCCGTCTCAAATAAATCGATAGACCCATGCCATCGCTCAGTACTTGATCGAAGCGCTTCGCTCCGGCGCGATTGCCCTTCTCGCTCCGAACGGTTAGTTGCGCGGTTGACTGCTCTCGAACGAGTGACACGCCGTCGCCGGGGTCACCGCGCGTCCCTTCATATGTATTGCCACGGTGGCGGCCACATGACGATGCTCAGTATATCTCGATTTCTGCTAGAAGCAGATGACACGGTTTCTTGGTGGGGCGTCACGGCTGGTCTAGCGCGACGATGAACCTATGCTGAGCAATCCAGCGCGCCTTAGTTGGCGAGTGACTGACGACGAGAAGCAAGCCTCTACTGCCCTTCGCCCCTCAAACCAAGACTCGACGTTCGCGCGAGACTTCGACCGGAAGCACCTGCCTCCTGGTTGCCATGGATGTTGCAAGATCGCCACCAAGTACCCAAGCGTAACCAGGTGAGAGCGACGATCCGCCTGCTCTAGTGCCAATCCAGGCAGACGTTCGTGATCTTCTCCCGTTCGATCCGCAAGCGCAGCGCACCGATCCGAGCGGCTAGCTCTTCCGAGAAGAATTCATGGGTTTCCACCAGGATCAAGTCGATCTGACGCTCTAGGCGTTCCGCGAGCAGGGCTTCGAGGACTTCAGCCTCGTAACCTTCAATGTCGAGTTTGAGGATGCGCACGCGCTCCGGCAAACCACGAATGTATTCAGCCAGGTTGGCGATCTCCACCTGAGCAACGGGTGCCGTCGTGTGAACGTCGCGACGCATCAAGGAGGAGGCAATCGTCTCCTTGATGTTGCCATCTGCAAGCGCCTCGGTCTGATAGAAAGGCGCAAAGCCGGCGGCCGCCCCGACAGCCTTCTGCTCGATGACCAGTCGCGGCTCGTTCGGGAAGCGCGCTTTGAGGACCGCAAGTGCAGTCGGGTCCGGCTCAAACGCGATTACCTTCATTCCCTTGGCCAGAAAATAGCCGCTGACATCACCCACGTTGGCGCCGCAATCAAGCACCAGTGCACCCTTTGGCAGTCTGCGCACGGCCGTCCGCATTTTCAGCAGGGCACCCTTGAAGGCATCTCCCTGCTTGCCCCTGCGCTTTCGATAGAGATGCCAGCGCAACCACGAAACCCAGTAGGCTTCCTTCTCAAACATCGACAACCAATCCCATTACCGCGAGTGCAGTCTGCTAGACGCAGACTCTCGGACCGCCGAAAATCACGGCGGCCGGATAACACACGTAACCGTTGTGTACAAACGAGCGTTTTTATGGCGGTCGTGCTGATGACACACGTTGAGCAAGGGATCCGAAGTATCTAGATACCGGCGTCGGCGTCACGGCCTCGCGCGCGCCGCGGCGGGGCAAGGGAGGGAGCGCTGCTGGCGGCGTTTATCGAGCGCTCTTTGAAGCTCTGGCTGCGGACAGGAGAGCGGTGGTATCGCGGACCACCAGCGGTCCGTCGACTTTTATCGTCATCGGCCGCATGTGTTTTCCGTGGATCGCCATGTCGATCAGGAGTTCAGCCGCCTTCTGGCCCATTTCGTAGTTCGGCAGCACGAGTGTCGAGAGCGGCGGATGGGTGTAGCGCGCCAGTTCCTGGTCGTCATAGCCCATCACCGAGAGATCGGTCGGCACCCGCAAGCCCTTTTCCTGGGCCGCCTCCATGACGCCGATCGCCATCAGGTCGTTGCCGCAGAAAATGGCTGTCGGCGCGTTGGGCATGGAGAGCAGGTCCAACCCGGCCTCGTAGCCGCGGAGCGGCAGCCAGTCGCCATCGCGCACAAGCGTTTCGTCGAAGGCGATGTCGGCTGAGGCAAGCGCCTGCTTGTAGCCTTTTAGCCTATCCATGGCGGCGTCCATCCAGCACTCGCCGTTGATGAAGCCGATGCGCTTGTGGCCGAGCGCCGTCAGATGCGCTGTGGCGGCGAAACCGCCGGCGACCTCCCCCGGCACGATCGCCACATGCTGGCGCGGCTCGCAGTAACAATTGAGAAGCACGGTCGGCAGCGGCGCCAACGCCTTGGGAACGGCAACCTTGCGGGTGAAGATCGTCGCGTAAATGACGCCGGCGATGGAGGGGTCCCGCAGGACCGACCGCACAACCGCTTCCTCGAGTTCCGGGTTCGATCGGGTGACATGCGCCGAGACCAGCATGCCTTGCTCGAAAGCATAATCGCGAATGCCATCGAGGCTGACGACCGGGTGCGGGCTAGTGGAGATTTCATCGACGATGAAGGCGATTGTGTCCTTTTCCACCGCCGGCGCCGCTGCAACCGGACCTCGGGTCGCTGGCAGTTTATAACCGATTTTATGAGCAGCCTCGCGCACCTTCTGCTGCGTTTCGGGCGAGATGCGCGAGCCCGACATCTCGTTCAGCACCAGGGAAACGCTTGACTGGGAAACGCCGGCTATCCTGGCGACATCCGTCATGGTTGGGCGTCCTTCCCCCTTTTTCTCCAGATTTCGCCCGTTTCCCTTGGCCATGTGTGCTCCCCTACCCTACAGCACCGCGCGTCTAGGAGACGTGCAAAGGTCGCTGTAGCACTTTGAATTTCTGCATGTTTTTCCCCTTCAATCGGAGACGATTGACGGAAACATGCAGTTGAGCGTGCATTGCACCGCACGCGGGCTTTTGCAAGTGCTCATAAATTTTGGCCTTGACTGCTAATATTATTAGCGCAAGATTTGGAGATGTGAAGCGCAAAAACGCTCACGTCCGGTAGAGGAGCACCGGCCAATCTGGGAGGAGAACCCGATTATGACCACGATTTCCCGTCGTACCTTCATGCTGGCGGCAACGGCCGTCGGCGCGCTCGCCCTTGCGGGTGTCGCGATCGCCGAAGTGCCGAAGCTCGAGCAGAAGGACAAATACAAGGTCGGCTTCGCGCAGACCGAATCCAACAATCCCTGGCGCATCGCCCAGACGAACAGCATGAAGGCCGAAGCGGAAAAGCTCGGCTTCCAGCTCGTCTATACGGATGCCGCCGGTTCCGCCGCCAAGCAGGTCGCCGACGTCAACTCGATGATCGCTCAAGGCGTCGATGTGATCTTTCTCGCGCCGCGCGAAGAAAAGCCGCTGATCCCCGCCGTCATGGCCGCGAAAAAGGCGGGTATTCCAGTGATCCTGCTCGATCGCTCGGTCGATCCGTCGTTGGCCAAGGCCGGCGAGGACTATCTGACCTTCATCGGCTCGAACTTCGTCGAAGAAGGCAAGCGCGTTGCCGAATGGCTGGTAAAGAACGCCAACGGCAAGTCGAAGATCATCGAGCTCGAAGGCACGACCGGGTCGTCGCCCGCCAACGACCGCAAGAAGGGCTTTGACGAGGCGATCAAGGCGGCCGGCGGTTTCGAGATCGTCGCCTCACAGACCGGCGATTTCGCCCGTGACAAAGGGCGCCAGGTGGCAGAAGCCCTGCTCCAGGCCCATCCGGATGCGGACGTGATCTACGCCCACAACGACGAAATGGCGATCGGCGCGATCGCGGCACTCGAAGCGGCCGGCAAGGTGCCGGGCAAGGACGTCCTGGTGCTGTCGATCGACGGCGGCAAGGAAGCCGTGCAGGCGGTTGTCGACGGCAAGATCGCAGCCGTCGTCGAGTGCAACCCGCGCTTCGGGCCGAAGGCGTTTGAGACGATGATGCGCTACGCCAAGGGCGAAAAGATCGACCCGATGATCATCAACGACGACAAGTTCTACGACGCCTCCAACGCGGCCGCCGAACTCGCCAACGCCTATTGATCCAATCTCCCGAGCCTCCACGGCCGGGACGGCGCAACCGTCTCGGCCGTCTTTTTGACGGCAGCATGACCTTCAGCCCGTTCAAGTGTAGGCTGATGACGCCCACCCCCAAATGGGGCGGCGGATGGCGAAGATAGGGAGGAGACCCATGCTTCTGTCCATGCAGGGCATTTCCAAAGCGTTCGCCGGCGTGCCGGCACTGAAATCCGCCTCGCTCGAGGTCGAACCGGCGGAGGTCATGGCGCTTGTCGGCCAGAACGGCGCCGGCAAGTCGACGCTCATCAAGATCCTGACCGGCGTCTATCGCCGGGACGAAGGCAGCATCGCCTACGACGGTCGGGATGTCGATTTCTCGATGCCGGCTGAGGCGCAGGCCGCCGGGATCGCGACGATCTACCAGGAAATCAATCTCGCCCCGCAGCGCTCCGTGGCGGAGAACATCTACCTCTCCCGCGAGCCGAAGCGGTTCGGCATGATCGATTATTCCGCCATGCGGCGCGGGGCCGAAGCGGTGCTCAAAACCTTCAACCTGACGATCGACGTCGACCGTCCCGTCGCGCATTTCGATGCGGCGACACGGCAGATGGTGGCGATCGCCCGCGCGGTGACGCAGAGCGCCCGGCTCGTCATCATGGACGAACCGACCTCCTCGCTCGACGAGCGCGAGGTCGCCATCCTCTTCGATACGATCCGCACGCTGAAACGCTCCGGCGTCGCCGTCATCTTCATCGGCCACCGGCTCGACGAACTCTATGAGATCTGCGACCGCGTGACGATCATGCGCGATGGTCAGACGGTCGCCAAAAGCCCGATGGCGGACATGCCGAAAATGGCGCTGGTGCGCCACATGCTCGGCAAGGAGCTTGCCGCCTTTCAGGCCATGGCACCGGAGAAGGACGCGCCGGTGCGGCCCGTCCGCCTCGAACTCGACAAGGCGGGCGCCGGCGTGCGCGTGCGCGACGTCAGCCTTGCTGTGCGAGAGGGCGAGATCTCCGGCCTTGCCGGACTGCTCGGCTCCGGCCGCACCGAAACGGCGCGCTTGATCTTCGGCGCCGATAGGATGGAGCGCGGCACGATCCGCATGGAGGGACAGGGACGCAGCTATCGCGAACCGGCGGATGCGATCGATGATGGGATCGGCCTCGTGTCCGAGGACCGGAAGATCGATGGCATCGTGCCCGACATGAGCATCCGCGAAAACATGACGCTCGCCTTGCTGCCAAAGCTGAAGAAAGCCGGTATCGTCGACCGCGCGCGCCAGGATGAGATCGTCAGCCGCTACATCCGGGCGCTTGGCGTCAAATGTGCCTCCCCCGATCAGCCGATCAAGGAGCTTTCCGGCGGCAACCAACAGAAGGTGCTGCTCGCCCGCTGGCTTGCCACAGACCCGCGGGTCCTCATCGTAGATGAGCCGACGCGCGGCATCGACATCGGCGCCAAATCGGAAATCCTCAAACTCCTGCGCAGTCTCGCCGACGAGGGTTTGAGCGTGCTGATGATTTCGTCTGAACTCGAAGAACTGCTTGCCGCCGCCGACCGCGTGACGGTCCTGAGCGACGGTACTTCCGTCGCGACGCTGTCGCGCAAGGACTTGAGCGAGACGGCGCTGCTTGCCGCCATGGCCCACCAGGAAGTCCACCAGGAAGCCCACCAGGAAGCCCACCAGGAAGAATGACATGACGACGATCGAGACCCCTGCCCCGCAGCCGTCGGGAACCCTTTCGTCCGGAAACAGGCTTTTGACGCTCGCCAGCCGCTACGGCACCTTCGTCGCCTTCCTGGCGCTGATCCTCTTCAACGTCGCCGTCACGCCGAACTTCCTGTCCTTGCAGACGCTGAACGTGAACCTCACCCAGGTTGCGACAATCGTCATCGTCGCGACCGGAATGACGCTCGTTATTGCCACCGGCGGCATCGACCTCTCCGTCGGTTCGTTGATGGCAATTGCCGGCGCACTGGCGCCGATGATCTTCATGGGCCAGTTCTGGCCGGTGGAAAACATGGCGCTCGCGGTGGCTCTTGCCTTCCTCTTGCCGATCGCCGCCGCTGCCCTCTTCGGCCTCTTCAACGGTTTCCTCGTCACCCGCTTTTCGATCCAGCCGATCATCGCCACGCTTGTGCTGTTCATCGCCGGCCGTGGCATCGCCCAGGTGATGACCAACGGCAACCTGCAGGTCTTCAAGAATGAAGGCTTCCAGTTCATCGCACTCGGTCGCATCGCCGGCGTTCCGGCCCAGGTCCTGCTGATGATCGTCATCGTCGCAGCGGCTTTCGCGATGATCCGCTACACCGTCATCGGCCGACAGATCATCGCCGTCGGTGGCAACGAGAAGGCCGCCCGCCTGACCGGCATACCGGTGAAACGGGTCAAGCTCTTCGTCTACATGATAAGCGGCGCGCTTGCCGGTGTGGCCGGTCTCATCGTCGTTGCCCGCAACTCTGCAAGCGATGCCAACCTTGTCGGCCTCGGCATGGAGCTCGATGCTATCGCCGCGGTTGCTGTCGGCGGGACGCTACTGACGGGCGGACGGGCCAACATCGTCGGCACGGTACTCGGCGCGCTCGTGATCCAGCTGGTGCGTTACACGCTGCTTGCCAATGGCGTTCCGGATGCGGCAGCGCTCATCGTCAAGGCCGGGCTGATTGTCACCGCCGTCTTCATCCAGCAGCGCGCCAGCAAACATTAGAGGCAACCACGATGCAACCGATCCTCCGCCTCTTCCTGGTCAAGAACTCCGGCGACCTTGCCCGGTTCGGCGTCATCCTGGCGCTTGCCGGTCTCATCCTCTTCGGGGCGCTGCGCTATGAAAACTTCCTGTCGCCCTATAACATCCTGAGCTTCCTGCGCTACAACTCGATGTTCGCGCTGATCGCGCTCGGCATGGCCTTTGTCATCATCACCGGCGGCATCGACCTGTCGGTCGGCGGCACGGCGGCGATGGCAAGCGTGGTGGCAGCCCTGTTATCCCCCTATCATTGGGCGGCGGGGCTTGCGGGCGGCATGGCGGCAGGCCTTGCCGTCGGCGCGCTCAACGGCTTCATCATTACGAAGATGCGGATCCAGCCCTTCATCGCCACACTCGCGACGATGCTCGCCGCCTATGGCACCGGCCTTTTGTTAGCGGACAACCAGTCTGTCTCAGTCTCCTATGACACCGGTTTCACGGTGATCGGGCAGGACGATTTTTTGGGCTTCCCCATTCCCGCCTGGATCGCGCTTGCGGCCTATGTGTTCGGCTGGCTCGTGCTGCAAAAGCTCCCGATCGGACGGCATATCCTGGCGATCGGTGACGGCGAGGCGACGGCTGGCCTGATGGGCCTGAAGGTGGAGCGCGCGCTTGCCGGCGTCTATCTCGCCTCGGGCACGCTCGCCGGTCTTGCCGGCGTCATCCTCGCTTCCCAGTTCGGCGCGGGGCAACCGACGGAAGGCGTGGGCTGGGAACTCTTCGCGATCGCTTCCGTCGTCGTCGGCGGTACGCTGTTGACCGGCGGTTCCGGCTCAGTTGGTGCGACGCTTGCCGGCGCGCTGCTGCTTGCCATGGTCTTCAACATCCTGAACTTCGAAAACGGCCTCGGCTGGATCTCGCTTTCCGCCTACTGGCAGTCCGTTATCCGCGGCGCCTTCCTGCTCGTCGTGGTCGTGCTTCAGGCAAAGCTGATGGCACGGCATCGCAGCACCTAGACCCTCCGTCGCGAACGGGGCGCGAACATCCACAGGACGAAACGGGGAAACCTACCCCTGGATTAGCCCTCGTGGAGCAGGAACAATGCGTGACCGCTAAAGGTGCAAGCCCGCGCCAATAGGATTGCGCATCGCAGCGATAAGCAGACAGCAAAAAAGGCCGGAGCGCGCTGGCTCCGGCCTTCTTTTCTTTTTCGCTCTCAAGGCTTCTGCCAGTACATCCATGGTCAAAAGGCGAAAGCGATACGCAATTGCCGGCATCAACTTCCATTGCGCTCGACAATAACGTTTATGACACTTTTATACTTCGCCACGGCTGTTGGAGCAAGCTGTCCATTCGGGCTAGTCTCGACGAGCAGTACGTCTTTTTGAAGCGAGCCGGCTGTTCTCCGACCGAGGAAGAGATCACTTTACCTGC
Organism: Ensifer sp. Root423; assembly: GCF_001426275.1. Taxonomy (NCBI): domain Bacteria; kingdom Pseudomonadati; phylum Pseudomonadota; class Alphaproteobacteria; order Hyphomicrobiales; family Rhizobiaceae; genus Ensifer; species Ensifer sp. Root423. The sequence continues at coordinate 24,918 of NZ_LMEG01000026.1, forward strand.
CAGCATCATCGCGGTTTCCGCTTCCGGCGCCGAGCGGCGAAAATGAATGTCAGCATCCCGCTTGGCCAATCGTCTTCAGGACAGGCAAGCCGTGGAGGATAAGATGACGATCACGATTACCGCCTTTGAAAAATCGCCCGATCGCGGCCGAGGTCTCGCACGCGACATGCGCGTTCGCTGGGCGCTCGAAGAAGTGGGGCAGCCCTACGAGGTTCGCCTCGTTACCTTCAAGACGATGAAGGAACCTGCGCACATCGCGCTTCAGCCGTTCGGGCAGATCCCTACCTATCAGGACGGCGACCTTGCCCTGTTCGAAACCGGTGCCATCGTGTTTCATGTCGCGGAGCGTCATGCCGGCCTGCTTCCAAGTGACGCCGATGCCCGCGCACGGGCGATCACTTGGATGTTTGCCTCGCTTAACACCGTGGAGCCGCCGATCCTCGAGCGTGAAGCGACCACCTACGTGGAGCGGGACAAGGACTGGTATCAGGAGCGCCTGCTGATGCTCGAAGATCGTATCCGAGTTCGGCTCGCCCAATTGTCCAGGCGGCTCGCGGAGGCCGACTGGCTCGATGGCGCCTTCAGTGCCGGCGACCTGCTGATGGTGACGGTGCTGCGCAGGCTGGAAAACTCAGGCTTGCTCGACGCGTATCCCAACCTCTCCGCCTACGTCGCGCGCGGCAAGGCGCGGCCGGCCTACAAGCGCGCCTTCGATGCGCAGCTTGCGGTCTTCACATCCGCCTCATCCGCCTGAGGGTAGCGTGATCCCGGAACGCCGGGCTATCCGTGTCCCGGCTGATCGTCGACCGCAGTCGGTCGTTCGCCCCTGGTGATCTGCAGCCCCTGGCGAACCAGGCGGGAAGCGACCCGCATGAAATCTTCCATGTACAGATAGATGACCGGGGTCACGAAGAGGGTCACAAGCTGCGACACCAGCAGGCCGCCGACGACGGCGACCCCAAGCGGCTGGCGCAGTTCTGCGCTGGCGCCGCTGCCGATCGCAATCGGCAGCGTGCTCATGATCGCAGCAACCGAGGTCATCATGATCGGGCGGAAGCGCATGACACAAGCCTTATGGATGGCCTCGGCGGCCGGCGAACCGGCGCGCTGCAGCGTCAGCGCAACGTCGATCATCATGATGGCGTTCTTCTTGACGATACCGATCAGCATTAGCACGCCGACAATAGCGATGATCGAGAGGTCGAAACCGCCGAAATAGATGGCAAGCAACGCCCCGGATATGGCTGACGGCAGACCGGAAAGCACGGTCAATGGATGGATCAGGCTTTCATAGAGAATACCGAGCACGAGGTAGATCGTGAGGATAGCCGCCAGCACCAGCAGACCCTGGTTGGCGGCGGCGTCTTCGAATAACTGCGTGGTGCCGTAATTGCGGGTCGTCACCTCAGACGGCATGCCGATTTCTGCCTTGAGGCGGTCGATCTCCGCAAGGGCGTCACCGAGGGCGACCTTGGCCGGCAGGTTGAAGGAAAGCGTGACCGCTGGCAGCTGGCCGAGCTGGTTGATGGTGAGCGGTCCGGATACGGTCTCGACCCGGGCGAAGGCCCCGAGCGGAACAAGGCCGCCATTGGCACTGCCGACACGCAGTTCGTCGAACTTGTCGGCTGACCATTGCATCGAGGGATCGAGTTCCAGGATCACTTCGTAGCTGTCGCCCGCCGTGTAGATCGTCGAGATCTGCTCGGTACCGAAACTGCCATAGAGCGTGGTGCGCAGTTCGCTCGCGTTGACCCCGAGCGTTGCCGCCTTGTCGAGGTCGACCACGAGGCGTGTTTGTGGAGCGTTGATCTGAAGGTCGCTGTTGACGTCGGTAAAGAAGGTCCGATCCGCGCTCATCGCATCATGGAGCTTCTGCGCCCATTCGTTCATCAACGGCTGATCGAGGCTCTGGAGCACCAGCTGGTACTGGCTGGCCGACGCGCGCGATCCGACCGAGAGGTTCTGGACCGGCGACATGAAGGCCTGGATACCGGGGATCGCCGCCAGCTTCCGGCGCAAATCCGCAAGGACGGTTTCAAGCGGCGGACGCTCGGTCTTGGGCTTTAGCTCGACGAAAAGCCGACCGGAGTTGAGCGCGCTCGACGCGCCGCCCGAGCCGATCGTGCTTGCGACATGGGCGACGTAGGGTGAACTGGCAAACACCGCCTCCACATTGGACTGGAGCTTCGACATGGCGGCGAAGGAAATGTCCTGGCGCGCCTGGGTCGTAACCTGCAACTGGCCGATGTCCTCCTGCGGGAAGAACCCCTTCGGGATCGTGGCGATCTGGTAGCCCGTGATCACGACGGTAAACAGGAAAAGCAGAAACACCAGCGCGCGCGCCTTTATGCAGAGCGATAGCAGCCGCTCATAGGCGCGCAGAAGCCCGTCGAAACCTCGTTCGAATACAAGATCCAGCTGCCGCAGCCAGCGCGCTTTCTCTGCTCCATCCGCCCTCACCGGAAGCCGCGCTGCAAGCATCGGCGTCAGGGTAAGGGAAACGAAGGCGGAAGCGAGGATGGCAACGGTGACGACGATCGCAAATTCGTTGAGAATGCGGCCGATCACGCCGCCCATCAGCAAGACGGGAATGAAGACCGCGACGAGCGACAGCGAAATCGCGATGATCGTAAAGCCGATCTCACGCGAACCGATGAGCGCCGCCGAGAAGGCATCGATGCCGTCCTCTTCCATGTGCCGCACGATATTTTCCAGCATGACGATGGCGTCATCCACCACCAGCCCGACGGAAAGCGTGAGCGCCATCAGCGAGATATTGTCGATCGAAAAGCCAAGCGGATACATCGCCGCGAAGGTGGCGATGATCGAGATCGGAACGGCAAGCGCTGGAATAAGCGTCGCCCAGAGGCGGCGAACGAAGGCGAAGATGACGAGGATCACGAGGCCGACGGTGAGGATCAGGGTGAACTGGACGTCGTGCACCGCCCCGCGGATCGACATGGACCGGTCGCTGAGCGTTTCGATCGAGGCTGCGGCCGGAAGCGACTGGCGAAGCGACGGCAGAAGCGCCTGCACCCGGTCGACGACTTCAACAGTATTTGCATCCGGCTGCCGCTGGATGGCCAGGATGATCGCCCGCGAACCGTCGTGCCAGCTTGCCGTCTGGTTGTTGGCAACGGAATCGATCACCGTCGCGACGTCACCGAGCCGCACGGTCCTGCCGTCGACGCTTTTGACGATGATATCCGCGAAACTGGCGGCATTCATGCGCTGCGTGTCCGCAACGATCGCCGCCTGACGATCGCTGGTCTGCGCGGTGCCGAGAGGCGAATTGTCGTTCGCCGCCGCGACCGCCGTCCTCAACTGGTCGACGGAAATGCCGCGCGCGGCAAGCGCGTCAGGATGCATCTGAATGCGCACGGCATATTGCTGGCTGCCGAAGATGGACACTTCCGCCACCCCGTCGAGCACCGAAAGCGTGGGCGAAATCACCTGCTGCGCGATGGCGTCGAGGGCGGTGAGCGGCACGGTGCTGCTCTTCAGCGCCAGGAGCAAGACCGGTGCATCCGCCGGGTTGATCTTCCGGTAACTTGGCGGCGCCGGCATGTCCTGTGGCAGCAGCCTGAGCGTCCTGGTGATAGCTGCCTGCACGTCGGCGGCGGCGGCATCGATGTTGCGCCCGAGCACGAACTCGATTGAAATCGATGTCGAGCCGAGTGCATTCGTCGTCGAGATCGTGTCGATCCCGGCGATGGTGGCGAACTGCTTGATCAGCGGAATGGCGACCGACGTCGACATGGTCTCGGGCGAGGCGCCGGGCAACGAGGCAGAAACGTTGATGACCGGGAAATCCGTTCGCGGAAGCGCAGCAATCGGCAGGACGAGATAGCTGAAAACGCCGGCCAGGATGAGCGCGACCGATAACAATACGGTCGCGATCGGGCGGCGGATACTGAACTCGGACAGCGGCATTTCACGCACTCCCGAATGATGGCAAATCCTAATCCGCGGCCAGATCGGCCGCGCCTGCAGCGACAACGACATCACCCGACTTCAGCCGCGCCTGTCCTTCGATGATGACCCGGTCACCGGCGGCAAGGCCCGTGCCGATGGCGGCCTCCTTGCCGTCGTCGGCCAGCACGGACACGGCGCGGGTCTCGACCGTGTTGTCATCCTTCACATCAAAGACGAACGGGCCGTCCTGCCCGGGCTGGACCGCAACGCTCGGGATAACAGGCGCCTGATGCAGTTGCGCCTGATCGATATCGACATCCACGAACTGGCCCGGCCAGAGCTTCTGAGCGGTATTGGGGAAGGTCGCGCGCATGGCGATGGTGCCGGATGCGGTATCGACGGCAGAATCGATGAAATCGAGTACGCCTTCGCCGATCACTGTTTGCGTGCCGCTCGACCTGGCACGAACCGGTGGAGGCGTCCCGCGATCAATCAGATCCTTGAACGTCTGCAAGCGCTCTTCCGGCAGGCGGAACGTAACGTCGATCGGGTCGATCGCCGTGATCGTCACCAGATTGTTCGATGTCGCGCCCGATTGGCCGACAAGATCTCCGAGCGCGACCTGCACGGCGCCCAGGCGTCCACCGATCGGCGCGGTGATCTCGGTCAGGCTCAGCGCGACCTGATCGGCATCCACGGTGGCGCGATCGGCATCCAGGGTCCCCTGCGCCGCCTGCTGAAGCGAGAGAGCGGTGTCATAGCTTTGCTGGGTGCCGGTCTTGTCGTCGCGCAAGGTTTTGGCACGCTCGAGTTCCGTGTTGGCGTCGGCAAGCTGCGCGGTATCCTTGGCGACGATCGCCTGGTCACGGGCAAGCCCGGCCTTTATCGTGCGGTCGTCGAGCGTGAACAGCAGGTCGCCCGCCTTGACCATCTGCCCGTCCTTGATGTGGATGGCCGTGATCTGGCTCGCAATGCGCGCGCCCACTTCCACGGTATCGGGGGCCTGCACGTTGCCCAGGGCATGGACGACAACGGGAACATCTTTAAGCGTCACTGTCGCCGTCTGCACGGACACGGCGCCACGCTTGGTGCTGACGGCCGCGTTGGCTGGCAATTTCGCTTCGCTCGGCACGGGCTTGCGCGCCACCACGAACCCGACGGCGGCGATTGCGAGAAGAACGACGGCGATACGACACGTGACACTTGATCGGCTGAGCATCGGCGCCTCCGCAGACCTTGCTGTCGGCACGCGGCGATAGGTGGTGCCGACTATCGGAAGCTGGGCCTAAATGTGGCCGCTTCAATGGCGCAACACCCTGAAAAACAATTAAAAATTGTTCATCTTCGGGTGTCGCTCATCAGGTTTTGACGGCCATCGCTTCAGTGGTGACGGTTCCTCCGTCCGTCAGGCATCGGCCGGCGCGCGCTCGATTTCGTCGGCAAGCGCCTGAAACAATTCGCGAAACCCAACCTCACGTTCGCCCGGCTCGTTGAGACGATCGAGGAAAGCGGCCTGCTCGGTGTAGTTGAGGCGCGTTCCCTCGCCGTCGGCGGAAAATTCGAGGGTTCCGAGCGAAGCCGAAATCGGCCTTCCCGCCACGGTCATCGTGTAGGAGAAGACGATGCGCTTATTCGCAACGATCTCAAGATAGATCGTGTCGTTGCACATGACCGGGCCGTTTCCGAAGCGGAAGCGGCTGTGCTCGCGGCCGCCGACCTCGAAAGACGAGGTGAATTCGTCGACCGTCCACCCCTCCCCTTCGAAGAACCAGCGTCGTTTGGTGGCGGGATCCGCAAAGGCATGGAAAACGGTCGCCGGTGTTGCGGCATAGCTGCGGCGAATGACGAAGGTGGCGTGGCCGGCAGATCTTTCATTCATGCGCATGGGTCTCGCCGCTGGTTGCTTCATCCACCGCCCGCTGCTGGGCGGCGATCTTTTCGTTCTGGTGCGTGGTGTTCTGGGCGACAACGATCCTCCAGGCGCCATCGTGGCGTCGAAGAATATAGAGCGGCCGCCCCTCGTCCTCGCCCGGCCGGCGGTTGCCTTCGGCATCGACAGGAATTTGCCGCACGTTCACCGCGACGACATCCGCATGCAGGAAGGTGATGCGCTCGACGTCGTAGAGCGCCTGAAAATCGCGAAACAGGTTCGGGAGTACGGCGGCGGTGAAGGCATGGATTGCCGGCGCACCGACGATTTGGCGCCCGAATGCGGTTGTCCATACGGCCTGTGGCGCCAGCAACGAGACGAAACCGTCGACGTCCCGGAGCCATTGGGTCTCTTCGACCCGGGCGACGAGCGCGAGAACGGCACTGACATCGCGGGATGGCGTTGAGCCTGGTGCTCGACGGCGACTGCGACCTCGGCCTGACGGCGGCACAGGAAACGGACGCACATATCGCCAGCGAGGCGGTCGCAGCCTTTCCGGGCATGGTTCCGGTATGCGCCGGCGGTCATCCCCTCGCCGCACCCCGCGACGGAACCGTTGGCCTGACGACGGTCGACCTTGCCGACCATCTGCAGATCGTCGTTGCGGATCCTGCAGCCGATGCGCAGGCGGTGAGCTACGCAGTCTTCTCGCAGCAAACGCTGAGGGTCAGCGACCTTGCGACCAAACACGCCCTCATTCTTGCCGGGGCCGGGTGGGGTCATCTGCCGCTATGGCTGGTCGCGGCAGATCTTGGCGAAGGGCGGCTCTGCGAAGTGCCACTCGCGGCCCGCAACGGTCTCCCCGGCCCGCTTCTCCCCCTCTACACGATCCGCCGGATCGATCGGGTCCGCGGACCCGCAATGGAAAGCCTGTGCAGGCTCATGATTGCCCACTTCGGCGGTCAGCCGCAGGCCACATCGGCGCTCCCCTGATCGGGCCAGCAATACGCAGACGAGTTCGAGAAGGCAGCCAGGGGGTTGACGTCTGCGAGCGGAGCGTCTTCAGTTTGCCCCGAATAGGCTTGCCGCCTTGCAACGGGGCGGCCACGTCCCCATCTCCAGATCTCAAGGCCGCCTGGCCAGGCGACCTGTTCCCCATTGACCTGATCCTACGGCATCGCGCTCAAAGCGGCGAACTTCATTCAGTAAAGGGTTTCCCATGGCTCACTACCCAGACATCCTGCTTCATATCGACGGC